>NZ_JAAKZI010000022.1 GCF_011045165.1 Arthrobacter silviterrae | reverse complement strand
AGACAGAGATGACAGGGACGGCGAGCCCTAGCCTTGCGCTGTTGAGGGCGCGGACTGTGCCTGCGTACTGACCCAGCTCGCCAGCAGCTTCAGCGCATCTGCCGTGGGGGTTCCGGCCGCCGCGGTATACACCAGCATGGTCAAGCCGGGGTCGGAAGGGAACTCCATGGCCTCAAAGTTCAGCTCAAGGCTGCCCACCACGGGATGGTGAAGTTGCTTGAAGCCGGTCCGGTGGAAGCGGACGTTGTGGGCAGCCCAGCGCTGGCGGAACACGTCGCTGCGGGTGGACAGTTCGCCGATCAGCTCCGTCAATGCCGCGTCCCGCGGGTTTTTGCCCGCCTCGAGCCGGAGCATGGCGGCAATGTCGTCGGCTGCCCGGTCCCAATCAGTGAAAAAGTCCTTCGACGCCGGATCCAGGTAGATGAACCTGGCCGTGTTGGGCGGCTGGCGGGGATCGGCCAGCATGGGCGCGTACAGGGCCCTCGCCATGGGGTTCGCCGCGAGCATGTCATGGCGGGCATTGCGGATCCAGGCCGGCGCGTCGGGAATTGCCTCCAGCACCTGCACCAGGCTGGGGCGAACCTGTCGGGGTGATGGCCGCCGTCGTACGGGTTGGGCTGAAACCGACTTCCGGGCTAAGTCGAACAGGTGGTCGCGTTCGGCGTCGTCCAGGGCCAGGGCGCGTGCCACGGATTCCAGCACGACGTCGGACACCCCCGCCAGGTTGCCGCGCTCCATGCGCACGTAGTAGTCGATGCTGACGCCGGCCAAGAGGCAGACCTCCTCCCGGCGCAGCCCCTTGACCCTGCGGTGGCCGCCATACGCGGGGAGCCCGGCCTGCTCAGGGGTGATCCGGGCCCGGCGACTGGAGAGGAACTCCCTGATCTCGGTCTTGTGGTCCATGCGACCCAGCCTACGCTGGCCGGCGCGGCCCAGGGAGGCACTGCCAATACCTGTATTGGCAACCTCGTCCATGCCCGGAAGATGCCGGGAAGTGGCTGGGATGTGGCCGGGGCAGGCACGGGGGATAATTGGGGGAGCGGTGGCACGTCCACCCACGCCTGCAATCGAAGGAAGCCAATGTCTGCGCTGAAACAACAGCTCAAGTCCGACGTCGTCACCCACATGAAATCCGGCAACAAGGTGGCGCTTGCCACCGTCCGCAACGTTCTGGGTGAAATTGAGACAAAGGAGAAGGCGGGCAAGGCACCGGTCGAGCTGGACGAGCTGCAGCTGACCTCGCTGCTGCAGAAGGAGGCGGCCAAGCGCCGGGAGACGGCCCACATTTACGACGAAGCGGGGGAGTCGGATCGGGCTGCTGCCGAACTTGCCGAGGCTGAGGTCATTGAGGCTTACCTGCCGCAGCCGCTGTCCGAGGACGAGGCCCAGGCAATTGTGGAGGAGGTCATCGCCGGCCTGGAAGCCGCCGACGGGCCCCTGACCATGCGCCAGATGGGGCAGGCCATGAAGCCGATCACGGCCAGGATTGCCGGGCGCTTTGACGGCAAGGCTGTCTCCGACATGGTTCGCAAGCACCTGGCGTAGCGGCGTCCCGCACCGTCCGGCGGCAATCGGGTGCTGCCGGAACCGTGACCATTTATGCTTGCGCTGTACCAACCACGCCGACGGCATCCCCATCGAAAAATCGGCCGCCGAAAGCTAGCCCGCCTGACCGCTTACTGTGCGGCACCCCTCCAGCAGCAGGTCCAGGCCGAAGGCAAAGGCCGCGGCATCAGCGGAGGCGTCAACGATTCCGTCCAGCACGCCCGCGTCGATCAGCCCGGCACGGGTCTGTTCGTCGGTAACGGTGCCCAAAATGTAATGAACCAGGGCAGTGCCTGCCCATTCGGCCTGGGCTTCCGGCAGCCCGGCACCTGCAAAGCTGGCAGCCAGGCTGTGGAGGGCTGCGAGCGCGCCAGGATCCAGGGCATGCGTCAACGCAACCACTTCGGCGCCGTCGCGCACAGCCAACAGCGCGTTCCGAATATCCTTGGCTGCCTGCCGGATGCCTTCAATGGAGGCAGCCACGCCGCCCGTGGAGAGACCACTGCCGTCTCCGATGGGACCACTGCCCCCGCTTCCGCCACTGTTCCGGGAAACCTTGCCGTCCACCTCCTCAACACCAGCCGGCGCCAGGATCATGACAGACAGGACGCCCAGCAGGTCCTGCTTGTTTTTCACGTGCCAGTACAGGGCGCCCGGCTGCACGCCGAGGTCGCGCGCCAGCCTGCGCATCGACAAGTCGGCCAGGCCAAAGTCGCGCAGAATTCCATAGGCGGTGTCAATGACCTGCTCACGCGTCAGCGGCATAGGGGGGACCCTCCAAAGTCTCGGTGCCGGTTGGCACACCACCCATTTTGCCCCATGTGAGGCCTGCCCGATGCCCTGTCGGGGCCCTGGCAATTGCGCATGCTGATAGCGGCTGCATGACGGCCTCATTTGACAACAGCCCCGCCAATTTTGATACTTGAACAGTGTTCAATTACTTCCAAGACCTCGCCGACCGCCAGCTGTCCGGCGCCACCCTGACCAGCCAGGACGCACTCGCCGTCCTGGAATCCACCGACGCCCAGCTGCTGGACGTGGTGGCCGCCGCCTCCCGTTTGAGGCGCGCCTACTTTGACAATAGCGTCAAGGTCAACTATCTCGTCAACCTCAAGTCCGGCCTGTGCCCCGAGGACTGCACCTACTGTTCTCAGCGGCTCGGCTCGGCAGCGCAAATCCTCAAGTACACCTGGCTCAAGCCGGAAGAAGCCCTGGCCCAGGCTGCCAGCGGCATCGCCGCCGGCGCTTCCCGCGTGTGCCTGGTGGCCAGCGGAAAGGGCCCCACCGACCGCGACGTGGAGCGCGTGGCCGGCATGGTGGATGGCCTGAAGGACCAGCACCCGGACGTTGAAGTCTGCGCCTGCCTGGGCATTCTCAAGGACGGCCAGGCCGAGCGCCTCAAGGCCTCCGGGGTGGACGCCTACAACCACAACCTGAACACCAGCGAAGCCAGGTACCAGGACATCTGCTCCACCCATGAATTCTCCGACCGCGTCCGCACCGTGGAACACGCGAAAAGTGCCGGACTTTCCCCGTGCTCGGGCCTGATCGTCGGCATGGGTGAGAGCAACGAAGACCTCGTCGACGCCGTCTTCGCACTCCGCGAGCTGGACAGCGACTCCATCCCCGTCAACTTCCTCATGCCCTTCGACGGCACCCCCCTGGAAGGCACCTGGCTGCTCACGCCCGCCCAATGCGTGCGCATCCTGGCCCTGGTGCGCTTCGCCTGCCCCGCAGCGGAAATCCGCATGGCGGGCGGCCGCGAAATGCACCTGCGGTCCCTCCAGCCGCTGGCCCTGAACATCGCCAACTCGCTGTTCCTCGGCGACTACCTCACCAGCGAGGGCCAGCCCGGCCAGGCCGACCTGGACATGATCGCCGACGCCGGCTTCACCGTCCTTGGCCAGGGCGCCCCGCCGCAGTCCGCAGGCGCTTCCATGCACGACGCCGGTGCCTCCCCGGGCGCGCCGGTTGCCCCGGGTGCCCTCCCGGCCATCCGCCGGCGCGGCGCCGGCACCACGGTGGCGCCGAATGCCTAAGGTCCGGACCCCTTCCCTCGTGGAGCGGGACCGCGGGCTCCTCTGGCACCCGTATGCCCCTCTCGACGGGCCGGCACCCTATGCTGTCACATCGGCGTCCGGAACCAGGCTCCACTTGCAGGCCGCTGATGGCACCAACTTCGAGGTGGTGGACGCCATGAGCTCCTGGTGGTCTGCCGTCCACGGCTACCGGCACCCTGAGCTGGACGCAGCCCTGTCCCGCCAGGCAGGCCAGTTTTCCCATGTCATGTTTGGCGGGCTGACCCATCAACCCGCCGTCGAACTGGCGGAGAGGCTCGTTGACCTGGCCCCTGACGGCCTGGCGCATGTCTTCCTGGCCGACTCGGGTTCCGTGTCCGTTGAAGTCGCGCTCAAGCTGGCCGTGCAGTACCAGCGGGCCACCGGCCTGCCGCGGCGGACGCGCTTTCTGGCATTGCGCGGCAGCTACCACGGCGACACCTTTGCGGCCATGAGCGTGTGCGACCCCGTGGACGGAATGCACGCGGAATTTCCCCGCATGGTCGCCGAACAGCTGTTCCTGCCCCGCCCGCCGCAGGCGCGGCTGGTGAACGGCGAACTGCTCTCCGACCCCCACGAGGTCCACGCCTGGATTGCTGTCCTGGAAGACACTGTCCACAGACACCGGGAGGAACTTGCGGCCATCATTGTCGAACCCGTGCTTCAGGGCGCCGGGGGCATGCACATTTATGCCCCCGAATGCGTCCGTGCCGCCCGGCGCGTGGCCAGCGAGCACGGGCTGCTGCTCATCCTGGATGAGATCGCCACGGGGTTTGGACGCACGGGAAAGCTGTTTGCCGCCGAATGGGCCGCCGTCACCCCCGACATCATGTGCGTGGGCAAGGCCCTGACCGGGGGATACCTGACCCTCGCAGCCATGCTGTGCACGCGCGCGGTGGCGCTGGCCGTCACCGATTCCCCGCTTCGCGCCCTGCTTCACGGGCCCACGTTCATGGGCAACCCGCTGGCCTGCGCCGTGGCTGTTGCTTCCCTGCAGCTGCTTGAATCCAGCGGCTGGCAACAGCAGGTGGCTGCCCTGGAGTCCGGTCTGCATGCCGCCCTGGCCCCGGCCGCCGGGCTGTCCTCCGTGGCCCATGTCCGGGTGCTGGGCGGCGTCGGCGTCATTCAGTTGAACGTGCCCGTGGACGTGGCCGCCGTGACGCGCGCCGCCGTCGAACACGGCGTGTGGGTGCGGCCATTCCGCGATCTTGTCTACACCATGCCGCCCTATGTCAGCAGTGCCGGCGATGTGGCCGCGATCGGTGCCGGGCTTTGCACGGCTGTGGCCCGGGTGCACGGCTGATGCGCGCCCCCGCCATGGAAGAGTGGCTGCAGGGCCGCGCCGACGTCCGCGCGCGCCGCGGCCTGGTCCGAAACGCCGTCCCGGCGGAGCCGCTTCTCGACCTCGCCTCCAATGACTACCTGGGGCTGTCCCGCGACCCCCGCGTGGTGGCCGCTGCCTGCGAGGCACTGAAACGACACGGCGCAGGCGCCCGGGCCTCCCGTGTTGTGACCGGCACCCTGCCTGTCCACGTCCACCTGGAGGAACAGCTGTGCCGTCTCACGGGGGCGCAGTCAGCCCTGGCGTTTTCCTCCGGCTACACGGCGAACCTGGGCGTGTTGACGGCCCTTGGGGGCCCCGGCACGCTGCTGGTCCTGGACGCGCATGTGCATGCGTCCGTGCTGGACGCGGCCCGGTTGTCGCGTTCACCCGTCGTGACGGTGCCCCACGGCGACACGGCCGCTGTCCGGACCGCGCTGGCCGAAAGGAACCAGCCACGCGCCGTGGTGGTTGTTGAGTCCCTGTACTCCGTGCTGGGCGACGCCGCCTGCCTCACGGCACTCGCGGCCGCGTGCGCCGACCACGACGCCTGGCTCCTGGTGGACGAGGCCCACGGGATCGGCGTTGCCGGCGGCGGCAGGGGTGCGGTCCATGCCGCCGGGCTGGCGGGTGCCCGCCATGTGGTGCTCACGGTGACCCTGTCGAAGGCGCTGGGCGCACAGGGCGGCGCCGTCCTGGGACCGGCGGTGCTGCGGGAGCACCTGGTCAACACGGCCCGTTCCTTCATTTTCGATACGGCCCTGGCCCCTGCTTCCGCCGCGGCCGCGGCAACGGCGGCCGCCATCGTCCTGGCGGAGCCCGAGCTCGCCGCCGCACTCCACCGGAATGCACAGCTGCTGGCGGAGCTGTGCATGATTGAGCTCTCGCCCGGCGCTGTCCAGTCGGTCCCCATGGCTTCCGCCGGGGCCGCTGCCGCGGCTGCCGCGAGCCTGCGCTCCCATGGTGTGCTGGCGGGCTGCTTCCGCCCGCCGAGTGTCCCGGACGGGATCTCCCGCTTGCGGCTGGCTGCCAGCGCCGGGCTGTCTCCCGGCGGCATTGCACGTGCGGGGGCGCTGGTCCGGCGGGCCGTCGAAGGGACGCTCACCCACGCCACAACCGTCCATGCATTCGGGGAAAGGACCCTGTCATGAGCTACCACGTGGTCGGCAGCCCCGCCGTGGTCCGGGAGGCGATGCGCCGCACGGACGACTTTGCCCCCAGCAACGCCCTGACCTCCGTGGTGCCGCTGACCCCGGCCGCCCTGAGGATCCTGAGCCGGGCCCGGTTTGCCCTGCCGCCGGTGCTCGCCTCGGCATCCGGGGAGCAGCACCGGGCGGTGCGGACGCTGGTGGGCCGCTTCTTTACGCCGGCCAAGGTTGCCGCCGTCGGGCCCCGCGTCAAGGAACTGGCCCGGCAGCGGCTGGCCGCCACCGCCGCAGCGCTGGAAAACGGCCCAGTGGACCTGGCCGACTCGCTGGCCCGGCACGTTCCGCCAGTCATCATGGCCGGGCTCACCGGCCAGGACAACCCGCCGCTGGAGGTGCTCAAGCAGTGGAGCCGGGACTCGCTGGAACTGTTTTGGGGCTGGCCTGACGCCGACCGGCAGCTGGAACTGGCCCGCAGCGCCGCCGACTTTTATGCCTGGCTGCGGGCGGAGGTGCTGGCCAGCAAGGGCAGCCAATCGCTCTTTGGCGTGCTGCAGGAGGCCGGGCTGTCCACGGCCGAAACGTGCTCGCTCGGGTACTTTTTGGTCATCGCGGGGCAGGAAACCACCTCCCAGCTGATCAACACGGCGCTGTACCGGGGCATCGAAGCAGGAACCCGGGGCCGCCCCGACGGCCGGCGGTGGGCTGACCTTGCCGACGCGGACGCCGCCAGGGCCCATGTGCGCCACGTCCTGGCCACGGAATCCTCGGTCCACACCTGGCGCCGGTCTGCACTTCGTGACACTGTCCTGGACGGCGCGGCGTTGCCGGCGGGTGCCGAAATCCTGCTTGAACTCTCCGGCCGGCACCCGGTGGACGTTGCCCCCACGGCCTATTCGCTGGCTTTCGGCCACGGGCTGCACCGCTGCCTCGGGGCCAAACTGGCCGAGCTGGAGACCGTGCTGGTGGTGCAGGCCGCCGCGCGGGCACTGCCCGCCCTGCGCCTGAGCGGCCCGGAACCCGCGTGGCTGCGCCTGCTCTCTTTCCAGACACCCCTGTCCGTCACCGCCGAAAGGACCTCACCATGATCCGCCTGCCCCTGCATTTTTCCGCCGTCACCGTGGTCACCGGCACGGACACCGACGTCGGCAAGACGGTCACGACGGCGGCCCTCGCCTCCGCACTGCTCGCCGACGGCCACTCGGTGGCCGTCTACAAGCCGGTTCAAACAGGTGTTGCCGGCAACGAAGCAGGCGACGCAGCGGAAGTTAAGCGGCTGTCCGGTGCGGCAACGGCGGAGGAAGGCATCCGGCTGGCCCGGCCCATGGCGCCCGTACCGGCGGCCGCCCTGGAGGGGCGGATCCTGCCCACGCTGGCGGACCACGCAGCAGCCGTCCGGAGGCTGGCCGCCACCCACCGCCACGTGCTCGTGGAAGGTTCCGGCGGGCTGCTGGTGGAGCTCGACGGCGATGGGCACACCGTCGCGGACCTGGCCGCAGCGCTCGGAGGGGGAGTGGTGGTGGTGTGCCGCAGCGGACTGGGCACACTCAACCACACCATGCTGACCCTGGAGGCCCTCACTCACCGGGGGCTCACGGCCGCCGGGCTGGTGGTGGGCTCCCTGCCGGACCAGCCAAGCATGGTGGAGCGCAGCAACCTCGACTTCCTGGAGGCGTTGCCCATTCCGTTGCTGGCCTGCCTCCCGGCGGGCGCCGCTGCCCTGGAACCGGCAGAATTCCGGCGCCTGGCTGCCCGAGGTAGCTGTGCCGAAGTTTTCCACCACTCTGCCGGGCTTGATCCCGTGTAGCTCCACAGGTGCCCGCGAGTGGAAATCACTGCTTGCCAATCACCGCCCGCAGGAGTGAACTGGAGTCAGGGCAACAACTGCATTTCAATGGGAGCGGTGGGGCCCTGTGCAAGCACGTTGACCAATCTGGAGGAGGATTCCATGTCCACTGCAACGCTTGAGAAGAAGGCCGTCCACCGCTTTGTCTACCATGTCCGTCCCTGCGAGGGTGCCGACGGAATGAAGTGGGAGCTCCACCAGTTCCGCACCACCTTGCACGAGCAGTTCCACACGCAAAAGGAGGCCGTCGCGGCCGCACACATGAAGTGTGGCGAGCGGCCCTCCCACATTGTGATGCACGCCCTCGACGGACACACCTACCGCGAGTACGACGTCAACTAACCGGTACAGGCAGGGGCACCGCCACGTGGTGGCGGTGCCCCTGCCTGCTGCTGTGTGGACCTATCCGCGGCGCCGCTTCCGCCTGGCCACGCACACGGCCAGTGCCAGGGCGCCCAGGATCCCGAGCAGGGCCGGCGCAAAGCGTTTTGCCAGCACCGGCCACACGGCCGCACCCAGGTCAAGCTCGGCCGCCGGTGCCGCTGGCGGCAGGTGTTTCGCGGCGGGCTTGGGAGCGGCGGCTTTAGGAGTATCAGTCCCGGCTCCGGCTGGCTCCGGTGGCTCGAATTCCGCAGGCTCCGGCGGTTCGAATTCCGGCGGCTCCGTTGGTTCGGATTCCGGCGGCTCGGCAGCCTGGCCGGCCTTGCCGATGACACATTGCACAAACTGCTCCAGCAGCTTGTCCGAGATGTCCTGGATGACTCCGCGGCCAAACTGGGCCGGCTTGCCCGTGACGTTCATGTCGGTGGAGACGTCAACGGTGGTTCCGCCGCCGCCGTCGTCCGACAGCACGGCCGTCACGGTGGCCCCGGCAGTGCCGTTGCCCCGCTTGTCCTTGCCCTGAGCCTCGATGACCACAGTGTGGGTGGCGTCGTCACGGGAGAGAAACTGGCCAGTGCCTGCATACATCATGGCAATTGGGCCCAGCTTGACCTTGACGGTGCCGGTGAAGGCATCCCCCTCCACGGAGGTCAGCACGGCCCCCGGGAAGCAGGGGGCAATGTCCTCCAGCTGGTTGAAGGAGTGCCATGTTTCCGCCAGCGAACTGGGGACGGTGAAGTGGTGCTTGAGTTCCATCGCTGCCTTTCAGTCCTGTTCCTAGAGTCCGACGGCGGCCAGCACGGCCCGCGTGGCAAGCACCTGGGCCAGGTGCTTGCGGTATCCGGCGTCACCATTGAGGTCGCTGGCCGGCTCGGTGCCTTCGCCCGCATGGGAGCACGCAGCCGTGATGGCCTCGACGGTCAGGGGTGCCCCGGCCAGGGCCGCCTCCACCCCTGTGGCGCGCAGCGGGGTGCTGGCCATGTTCGTCAGCCCGATCCGGGCCTCGGCAATGCCGCCGCCCTCCACCCGGACCAGCGCGGCCACGGCCACGATGGACCACTGCTGTGCCACGCGGGTGAACTTTTCGTAGTGCGAACCCCATCCGGTGTACTTGGGCACCTCGATGCTGGTGAGGATCTCGCCCTCCTCCACGGCCGTGGTGAAGTAGCCCTGGAAGAAGTCGGCAGCATCAACGCGCCGCTCCCCGCCGGGCCCTGCAAGCACAAACGTCGCTCCGGTGGCCAGCACGGGAGCCGGCATGTCGCCGGCAGGGTCCGCGTGGACCAGGGCGCCGCCAAAGGTTCCGCGGTGCCGCACTTGCGGGTCGGCCACCGTGGCCGCGGCCTGCTGCAGCAGCGGCAGGTGTTGGGCCACCAGTGGGTCGGTGGCCATCACGTGGTGGGGCGTCATGGCACCGATCACCAAGGAGTTGCCATTGTCGGTGACGCCGGAGAGCCCGCCGATCCTGCCCAGGTCAACAACCAGGGAGGGATCGGCCATGCGCAGCTTCATGACCGGGATCAGGCTTTGCCCGCCCGCCAGCACCTTGACGTCATTTCCGTCGGCGGCCGCCTTGGACAGGAGTCCCAGGGCCTCCTCCACGGTGGCTGGGGCTGCATAGTCAAATGCGCTCGGGATCATTGCACACCTCCGGTGGTCTCGGCTTCCTGCAGGGCGTGCCACACCCGGGAGGGCGTGCACGGCATCTTGATGTCCTTCACGCCCAGGTGGCGCACGGCGTCAAGTATGCCGTTGACAATGGCCGGCGTGGAGGCGATGGTGCCCGCCTCGCCAACACCCTTGGCACCCAGCTGGTTGCTGGTGGCCCGGGTTTCGGTGCGGTCAGTGATGTAGTGCGGCAGGTCCGGGGCACTGGGGACCAGGTAGTCCACAAAGGAACCGGTCACCAAGGTGCCTGCGTCGTCGTAGACGGCTTCCTCATACAGGGCCTGGGCGATGCCCTGGGCCAGGCCGCCATGCACCTGGCCTTCCACGAGCATCGGATTGACCACCACCCCGACGTCATCGACGCAGACATATTTGAGGACGTTGACCTCGCCGGTTTCCGTGTCCACCTCCATGGCCGCCAGGTGGGTGCCGTGCGGGAAGGAGAAGTTCACCGGATCAAAGGTGGCCTCGGAATCCAGGTTGGGCTCCACGCCGTCGGGCAAGTTGTGCGCGGCGAATACCGCCAGGGCAATTTCGCCCAACGCGGTTGACTGGTCCGTGCCCTTGACGGTGAACGATCCGTTGGTGAATTCAAGGTCGTCCTCGCTGGCCTCCATCAGGTGCGCGGCAATGACCTTGGCCTTCTCAATGACCTTGTCCGCCGCGGCCAGCACTGCCATCCCGCCCACGGAGAGTGAACGGGAGCCGTAGGTGTCCAGGCCCCTCTGGGACACCTGCGTGTCGCCGTGAAGTACCTCAACGTTTTCAAACGGCACGCCCAAACGGTCGGCCACCAGCTGGCTCCAGGCCGTTTCGTGGCCCTGCCCGTGCGCCGATGAGCCTGTGACAACTTCCACATTGCCTGTGGGCAGCACCCGCACTTGGGCATGTTCCCAGCCTCCGGCCCCGTAGCTCAGCGAACCCAGCACCCTTGACGGGGCCAGTCCGCACATCTCCGTGAACGTGGAGACCCCGATGCCAAGCTGCACCTTCTCTTTGGCGTCGCGGCGGCGCTTTTGCTCGGCACGCAGTTCCTCGTAGCCGAAAAGCTCCACTGCCTTCGCCGTGGCGGCCTCGTAGTTGCCGGTGTCGTACTCCAGCCCTGCGACGGTGGCGAACGGGAACTCGTCGTGCTTGATCCAGTTCTTCTCGCGCAGTTCCAGCGGGTCCATGTTCAGCTCAACCGCGAGCTCGTCCATCATCCGCTCAATGGCGAACGTGGCTTCCGGCCGCCCGGCGCCGCGGTAGGCGTCCGTCCACGCCTTGTTCGTGAAAATGTTGTGGCACTCGAAGTGGTACGAGGGGAACTTGTAGATGGAGTTGTACATGAACGCACCCAGGATGGGGACGCCGGAGGTGACCAGGCCCAGGTAGGCGCCCATGTCTGCCAGCAGGTCCACGTGCAGGCCCGTGACAGTGCCGTCCTTCGTGGCGCCGATCTTCAGCCGCTGCACCTGTGCGCGGCCGTGGTGCCCCGCCTGCAGGGATTCACTGCGGGTCTCGGTGTACTTGACCGGCTTGCCCATGCGCCGGGCCGCCAGCAGGGTGATGACCTCTTCCGGGGTGACCTGCAGCTTGCCGCCAAATCCGCCGCCCACGTCCGGGGCCACGACGCGCAGCTTGCTTTCGGGGATGCCCAGCGTCAGTGCCAGCATGAGCCGCAGGATGTGGGGGATCTGGGTGGCGCTCCACATGGTGATCTGCTGGCCGGTGGGGTCGACCACGATGGACCGCGGTTCCATGAACGCGGGGATGAGCCGCTGCTGGTACAGGGTGCGCTCCACGACCACATCGGAGTTGGCCAGTGCGTCCGCAATGGCCGTTCCGGTGCCGGCCTCACCGGAGTCAAACACCCACGTGGCGGACTTGTTGGACTCCAGTGACGTGTGCGCCAGCACCTTGTCCGTGGCAGCCTCCTCCAGGTCCATGACCACGGGCAGCTCCTCATAGTCAACGTCCACCAGTTCGACGGCGTCCCGGGCGGCGGCCACGCTGCGGGCAATCACGACGGCCACAACCTCCCCGGCAAAAGCCACCTCGTCCACCGCGATGGCCGGGTGGGCGGGCGCCTTTTGGTCCGGGGTGATCGGCCAGGCGTTCGGCAGGCTCCCCTGCTCCCCGGCAACGTCGGCGCCGGTCAGCACGGCGAAAACACCGGGGGAGGCCTTGGCTGCGGAGACGTCAATGGCGGTGATCCTGGCATGGGCGAAGGGGCTGCGGACCATGGCCAGGTGCAGCATGCCCGGCAGCACCATGTTGTCCGTGAAGCGGGACCGGCCAGTGATCAGGTGCGCGTCCTCCTTGCGCAGGCGGGCCGTGCCAACCTCGGGCCGGGTTTCTGCCGTGGCGGTCATGACACACCTGCCGTTTCGGCGTTTCCGTCAACCAGTGACTCGGCCACGGAAACGCCGGAGTCGCCGTATTCCACGCCGTCGGCCACACTCTTCACAGCGGCCACAATGTTTTGGTAGCCGGTGCACCGGCACAGGTTGCCTTCCAGGCCCTCGCGGATCTCCGTCTCCGTGGGGTGGGGGTTTTCCTTCAGGAGGGAGGTGGACTGCATGATCATGCCCGGGGTGCAGAAGCCGCACTGCAGTGCATGGCACTGGTGGAATGCCTCCTGCATGGGGGCCAGCTTGCCGTCCTGGGCGAGGCCCTCAATGGTGGTCACCTGGTGCCCGTCTGCCTGGACGGCGAACATGGTGCACGATTTCACGCTCACACCGTCCAAATGGACGGTGCAGGCGCCGCAGTTGGTGGTGTCACAGCCAATCAATGTGCCCGTCTTGCCCAGCCGTTCGCGGAGGTACTGGACCAGCAGCAGCCGCGGCTCGACGTCGTCGGTGTACGTGACGCCGTCAACGTCAACGCTAATGGATTTGGAACTCGGCATTGAGATCTCCTCATCGTTTCGGGAAACGTGCACGACTGCCCGCCTCCAGCCCTGATGTGAGCCACGTTACCCCACCGGGGGGCTTTTAGTTAGGGCACTTTCGAATCCACGGCCGGGTCCCCGTGCGCCCCGTCAACCAGGGGTTCGTGGTGGATGCGCACGTCCATGTGGCTGAGCCGGGTGCCCTTTCCGCCCCACCGGAGGGAAATGATCTCCGCGGCAATCGAGACAGCGGTTTCCTCCGGCGTGCGCGATCCCAGGTCCAGGCCGATGGGGCTGGAGAGACGGGACAGCTCCGCCTCGGTCAATCCGGCCTCGCGCAGGCGCCCCAGCCTGTCGTCGTGCGTGTTGCGCGAACCCATGGCGCCCACATACGCCAGGTCATGGCGCAGCGCCACCTCCAGCAATGGGACGTCGAACTTCGGGTCGTGGGTCAGCACGCACACCACTGTGCGCGGATCCACCTGGCCGGCGTCGAGCTGTGCCTGCAGGTACCGGTGCGGCCATTCCACCACCACCTCGTCGGCCACGGGGAAGCGGGCCTTGGTGGCGAACACGGCGCGGGCGTCGCACACCGTCACCCGGTAGCCTAGGAAGCTGCCCTGCCGGGCCACGGCGGCGGCAAAGTCAATGGCCCCGAACACCAGCATGCGCGGCTGCGGGGCAAAACTGGCCACAAACACGCGCATGCCGTCGCCGCGGCGCTCGCCGTCCGGTCCGTACATGAGCGTGGTGTTGCGCCCGGCGGCCAGCAGCCCCTGGGAGTCGTCGCTGACGGCGTGGTCGGCGCGGGCGCTGCCCAGCGTGCCCTCGAAGCCGTCGGGGCGCACCACCAGGTGCCGGCCCAGCCAGGCCGGGTCCGGATGTTCGATCACCGTCACCACCGCCACGGGACGGTCGGCTGCCACGTCGTCGGCCACGCCCTGCAGCTCCGGGAAGGTGGCCAGTGAGACGGGTTCGACAAAGACATCCATGATGCCACCGCAGGTCAGGCCCACCTCGAAGGCGTCATTGTCGGTGATGCCATAGCGCTGCAGCACGGGGGAGCCGTCCTCCACCACCGCGGTCGCCAGCTCGTACAGGGCGCCTTCCACGCAGCCGCCCGAGACGGAGCCCACCGCCCGGCCGTCGGCGTCGACCATCATCGACGCCCCCGCGGGCCGGGGCGCCGACCGGAAGGTGCGCACCACGGTGCCCAGCCCCACGGTGTGCCCGCCTGCCACGGCCTCGAGCAAATCCTTCAACACTTCACGCATTGCCCATCACATCCAACAACTCCTCAAAACCCTTCATCGAGTGGCCCCCCATAAAACAATCAACGTGCGCCAGGACGGCCTTGATTCCCTGCTGCACCGGCTCGTAGCCCGATTTCCCACGGTGCGGGTTGGACCAGATGACGGCCCGGGCCACCTGGTGCAGCCGCTCCACCTGCCGGCCCAGCAGCGCCGGGTCGCCCCGCTCCCAGCCGTCACTGGCAATGACGACGACGGCGCCCCTCGCCACCGCGCGCTGCCCCCAACGGTTGTTGAAGGCCCGCAGCACCTCGCCCAGGCGGGTGCCGCCGGACCAGTCCGGGACGGCGCGCCCGGCCTGCTGGAGCGCCACGTCCGGGTCCGGAGCGCGCAGCGCCGCCGTCACACGCGTCAGCCGGGTGCCCAGGGTGAACACTTCCACCTGCCGCGGGGCCGCAGCCACCACGCAATGGGCCAGGCGCAGCAGGCTGTCCGCATAGGGGGCCATGGAGCCGGAGACGTCGATCAGCCACACCAGCCGCCTCGGCTTCCGGGGGGCCTTGGCCAGGCGCAGCGGGCCCGGTTCCCCGCCCCGGCGCAGCTGGTCGCGCAGGGTGCGGACCCTGTCCACATCCCCATGCGGATTGAGCTTCTTCCGCCGCGTGCGGCGGGTGGGCAGGCGAACCTGCAGCTCGCCGAACATGCGGTTAAGGCGGGCCCGGTCGGCGGCGTCCAGCGTGGCCACGTCGCGGTGCCGGAGCAGCTCGCGCCGGCTGGCCACGGCGTGCACCGGGTCCTCGCCCTTCCCGGACGTGCCGGCGTCGTCCTCCAGCGATGCTTCCCTGACTGTGGTGGGGGCACCCTGGCTGGCCTGCGGCGGGGAGTGGTGCGGCGCAAACCAGGCCTCAAACGTGCGCTGGTAGGTGGCCAGGTCTTCGGGGGCGCCGCAGAGGGTGGCCCGGCCCGCCCAAAACACATTGCCGCGCAACAGCATCGACTGCCCCATCGACAGCCTGGCTGCCGCGTCGACAAAGCTGCGGGCGCGGTCGGCCGTCACCCGGACGCCGGCCGCGCGCACGGCTGCGGCGAATGCCAGCAGGATTTCCTCGGCGCTGTGCCCGGGCGGGCCCGCGGCCTCAAGGAGGGTTGAGCTCTCCGGCATGCATCAGCCCAGCATTCTGGCCAGGGCCGCCGTGACACGCTCTGTGTCCTCCCGGTATTTGCACAGGGCGCCAATGCTGGCCGCGGCGGAGGCAAGGTCCAGCTCGGCCCGGCCCAGCTGGTGCAGGGCGCGGGCCCAGTCAAGGGTCTCTGCCACGCCCGGCGGCTTGAGGATGTCGTCCGTGGCGCGGATCTGCTGAACCACCCGGACCACCTGCTGGGCCAGCAGCGCCGGCACCTCCGGCAGGCGGGTGCGCACAATTTCCACCTCTCGGGCCAGGCCGGGGTGGTCGATCCAGTGGTAGAGGCAGCGGCGCTTCAAGGCGTCGTGGAGGTCCCGGGTGCGGTTGGAAGTCAGCACCACCACGGGCGGCGTGGCGGCCTTGACCGTGCCGAATTCGGGGATGGAAACCTGGTAGGTGGAGAGCACTTCCAGCAGGAAAGCCTCAAATTCGTCGTCCGCCCGGTCAATTTCGTCAATGAGCAGCACTGCCGGGCTCTGCTGGAGGGCCTTCAGGATGGGCCGTGCCAGCAGGAAGCGCCCGTCATACAAGGAGCTCTCCAGTTCGGCGGCACTGAGGCCGCCTCCGCCGCGGGCCTCAACGCTGCGCAGGTGCAGGATCTGGGCGGTGAAGTCCCAGTCGTAGAGCGCCTGGGAGGCGTCGATCCCCTCGTAGCACTGCAGCCGGATCAGGGGCAGGGAAAATGACTCGGCAATGGCCTCGGCGAGCGAGGTCTTGCCCGTGCCGGGCTCGCCTTCGAGCAGGAGCGGGCGCTCCATGGCCAGGGACAGGTAGCCGATGGTGGCCAGGCCTTCATCGGCCAGGTAGCCGGTGGAGGCCAGCATGGCAGACAACTTTGCAGCGGACTCAATGGACGTCTTCGTCATGGCACCAGCATAGGGCCATGGGCGGAATGACGGGCCGGCCGGTCAGCGTAGGCCGGTCAGGGCCGGGGCGGGCGGAGCCCGCGAAACGCCGCCACGAGCCCCTTTTGCGTGGACTCCGGCAGCTCGTCCGGGGTGACTGCGCCCAGCAGCCGGACGGTGTGGCTGATTTGCGCCAGGTAGGTACTGCAGCCGGGGCAGGTGGCCAGGTGTTCCTCAAGGGCTGCCGCCGTGGAGGGGGCGAGTGCCCCCTCAAGGTAGTCGGTGAGCATTTCGACCACCTGTCGGCAGGTCAGCGGACTGGACGGTGTCATGGTGCCGCCTCCCGGCCGCCGTAGTAGTCTTCGAGCAGCTGGCGCAGCTTGGCCCTGCCGCGGTGCAGCAGCACCCGCTGGTTGCTGGCACTGATGCCGAAAATATCACACACGGCCCCGGCGTCAAGGCCGTCCACGTCGCGCAGTTCCACCACCGTGCGCTGGCGCAACGGCAGCTCGCGGAGGCACCGGGTCATCAGGGTCAGGGCCTCCCCGTCCAGGGCGAGCTGTTCCGGACTCCACGCCACGGGAGCGCCGGCTGTGGTCCAGCCGCCGGCCCACGGATCCTGGCTGCCCCGGAACCGTTGCGGATCGACGGTTCCGCCGCCGTCGTCCAGCTGGGACCAGGCCAGCTCCCTGGCTTCCGCGGCCCCATGCCGCCGGCCCACGTTGCGGGTGATCGCGAGCACCCAGGTGCGCAGGGTGGAGCGCCCTTCGAAGCCCTCCAGGCTGCAGGAGACCTGCAGCCACGTCTCCTGCACCACGTCCTCCGCCGAGGTCCGCGTCGCCACGAACCCCCGCGCCACGTGCAGCATGAGAGGTGAATAGGCGGCCACGATTTCAGCGAAGGCCGCCTCGTCGCCGGCAATCAGCCGGGCGGCCAAGGCCAGCTCGGTGGGTTGCAGCGCCGGCTGGATTGGGGCGGGTTTCAGTGCGGACATGCTGGGCCCGTGTAACGAATCGGCGGTCCGGCGCACTGATCATGCAGTGAAACCATAATCTGAGGAGATCACATGTTCACTGACCATGCAACCATCAAAAAGATCGCCCTGGGTGCAGCCGCCGCGGCCGCAACCTTTGGCGCCGGACTACTGGGGGCCGTGCCGTCCGTGGCGGCCGGCCCTGAATGGCACGGGTCCCCGGCCGGTGCCGTGTTCGTCCAGAACAATGGCGCCGCCGGCAACTCCGTGACGGTTTTCGACCGGTCCGACGCCGGCACCCTGACGCGGGCGGGAAGCTATGCCACGGGCGGGCTGGGCGGCGCGGAAACAGGCGCCGCCGTGGACCCGCTCGCCTCCCAGGGTTCGCTGACCTTCGACTCCCCGGCCCAATTGTTGTTCGCAGTCAATGCCGGCAGCAACACAGTGACCGTCTTCAAGGTCCACGGCGACCGGCTGCAGCTGCGCGAGGTCCTGCCCAGCCGGGGCTTGTTCCCGACGTCGGTGGCCGTCAGCGGAGGCCTGGCCTACGTCCTCAACGCCGGGGGCCAAGGATCGGTCTCCGGATTCCGGGAGGTGGACGGCCGGGTTGTCCCGCTGCCGGGTTCCACCCGGACACTGGGCCTGGGCAACGCGGACGTGCCCGCTTTCCTGCAGGCCCCCGCGCAGGTGGCAATCAGCCCTGACCGGGCCCACCTGGTGGTCGCCACCAAGGCGCACAACACCTTGGACGTCTTCAGCTTGGGCCGCTCCGGTGAGCCGACGGCGGCGCCCGTGGTCACGCCGTCGGCCGGGGCTGTGCCCTTCGCCTTGACGTTCGACGCCGGCGGGCGCCTGCAGGTGGCCAACGCGAGCGGCAGTGTCTCGGCCTACCAGCTGCGTGCCGGGGGCGGGCTGAGCCTGGTGTCCGGGCCGGTAGCCAACGGCCAGGCCGCAACGTGCTGGACCACCAATGCCCGCGGCTACCTGTATGCGGCCAACGCGGGCAGCGCCACCATCACCGGTTACCGGGTCGGTGCCGGGGGCGGGCTGAGCCTGTTGCAGCCAAGCGGGGTGTCCGCCACAACCGACGCCGGACCGGTGGACATCGCCTCCACTGCCGACGGCCACTTCCTGTACCAACTCGCCACGGGGGCCGGTGCCATTGATGAATTCTCGGTGGCACAGGACGGAACATTGGCCAGCGTGGGTGCAGTCACGGGGCTGTCGGCGGACAACGGCTCCGGCATGGAGGGCATTGCCGTGTCCTGAGTTTGCCTGGCGTTGCCGTAGCCATGATCCTCCCGCACTGTGCCAGCGCGCAGAGCAGGAGGACCATGGTGTTATGTGGATCGGCTGGATGGAATGCGATGTGCTGCTGGGCGATGTGCAGTCATTGAAGGAGAAGCGGTCCGTGCTGCGCCCCGTGGTTGCGGAAGTCCGCAGGCGCTTTGACGTGTCCGTCGCCGAGGTGGAATTCCAGGAGCTGCACAGGCGCGCGGTCATTGGGGCCGCGCTGGTGGCCGCAGACAGGGCCCACGCGGTGGAGGTCCTCGACGCCGTGGAACGCTACCTGGCGTACCGCCCGGGCATGGAGCTGCTCAGCGTGCGGCGGCGCACGGTGACCGGCGATGACTGACGCGCCGCGCGCCACCGTCTACCTCGACGTTGACGGGGTGCTCTGCCCGTTCGGGCCAGAGGGGTTTTCGGACTGGGGGACGGGGTTTGAGCAGGTGGAGATTGGCATGCTGGGCGTCCACTGGGCGCCGGAACTGGTGGAGGAGCTCAACCGGCTCTCCGCCCGCCCCGGCGTGCATTTTGTCTGGCTGACCAGTTGGGAGGACATGGCACCCAAGTACCTTTGCCACGCCATCGGCCTGGAAGGGCGCCACTGGCCGGTGCTGCGCTACAGCGAACAAAAGGGAACCCGCGAGTGGTGGAAGCTGGAGGCCATCCAGCGCGACATTTCCCGCCACCGCCCGGGGCGCGCGGTCTGGATAGACGACCAGCTTGGCTTTGAGGAGTCCGCCCTCGCGTGGATGGCCTTCCTGGGCCGGGGTATTCTGGGCATCTCGCCGGATCCCCGGCGGGGCATTGCCCGTGCAGACATCCTCCGCGTTGAGGCATTCCTGGACGGCTGAGCACGGCCGGCCCTGGCGAAAGGTGAGCCCATGGCACCCACCACCCACGACGTGGTCATTGTTGGCGGCGGCCACAACGGGCTGACTGCAGCCGCGTACCTGGCCCGCGCAGGCAAAAGTGTGCTGGTCCTTGAACGGGACGGCCACCTTGGCGGCGCGGCGGTTTCAGCCACGGCTTTCAAGGGCGTGGACGCACGATTGTCACGCTATTCCTACCTGGTGAGCCTGCTGCCGAAGCGCATCATCGAGGAACTGGGACTCGAGCTGGAGCTGGCCAGGCGCCGTTACTCCTCCTACACCCCTGACCCGGCCCGCCCGGGTGCGGGACTGCTGGTGGACCACGGCGACGCGGCGGCGAGCCGGGCCTCCTTTGACCGGCTCGGCGCAGGCGAGGACTTTGACGCCATGGCCGGATTCCACGCCGACACCGCACGGCTGGCACGCGCACTCTTCCCAACCGTCTGCGAACCCCTGCCGACCCGGTCCGAGGCCCGTGTGCTGCTTGGTGACGACGCCCTCTGGAACCAGTTGATAGAGCAGCCCATCGGCCGGGCCATCACTGCCCGCTTCGGCAACGACACGGTGCGCGGCCTGATCGCCACCGATGCCCTGATCGGCACTTTCACCTCGCTGGAGGACCCGTCGCTCGCCGCCAACCGCTGCTTCCTCTACCACGTCATCGGCAACGGGACCGGTGACTGGGACCTCCCCATCGGCGGAATGGGCGCCGTCACCGCCGAACTCGAGCGTGCGGCCCGCGAAGCCGGTGCCCAGCTGCTGACCCGCGCCGAGGTGACTCGGGTGACGCACGACGGCGAAGTCAGCTACCGCCGTTTCGGCACCGAGGCGGTGGTGAGGGGCCGCCACGTGCTGGCCAATGTGGCCCCCGCCGTGCTGCGGGGGCTGCTGGGTGAAGCCATGACCGGTGTCCAGGGACCGGAGGGTGCCCAGGTCAAGGTCAACCTCATGCTGCGCCGGCTGCCGCGGCTCCGGGACGAGTCTGTTTCGGCGGAGGCTGCGTTTGGCGGAACCTTCCACATCAACGAAGGCTACGGGCACCTGGAGGACTCCTACCGTGCTGCCTCAGACGGGGAGATGCCGGGGCCGCTCCCGTGTGAAATCTATTGCCACTCCCTGACCGACCCCAGCATCCTCTCCGACGAGCTCGCGGCCACCGGGGCACAGACGTTGACAGTCTTTGGGCTGCACACACCCCACCGCTGGCTCAACGAGTCAAACAATGAGGCCATGAGGCAGGAACTTCAGGATGCAGCGCTGGCGTCCTTGAATTCGGTGCTGGCCGAGCCTGTCGAGGAGCTGTTGCTGCGTGATGCCGCCGGGGTTCCCTGCGTGGAGACCAAGACGACACTTGACCTGGAACACGCCCTGAACATGCCGGGCGGGAACATTTTCCATGGGTCGCTTGAGTGGCCGTTCCTGGAGGACGGTGCGGCGCGCGCCACCCCGGCGCAGCGGTGGGGCGTTGACACGGGCCATGAGCGGATCCTGATCTGCGGTGCCGGCGCCCGCCGCGGCGGAGGGGTCAGCGGCCTGGGCGGGCACAACGCTGCCATGGCTGTCCTGGACGAGCTCGGGACTGTGTAGCTGCCCGCGAAAACTTCGCGCGAGCGGGCATTTAACGTGGATGTTTTACTGCAACATCCACGTTAAGTGACCGTTGGCGCGTCAGGTGGCGAGTTCGGGCAGGTACAGCTCGCCGACGGGAACTTCGATCGCCAGCCGGTTGGCGGGCCCGGCCAGGGGGCAGGCCCATGCCTCGTCATAGGCACAGGATGGGTTGTAGGCGAAGTTGAAGTCCAGTGTGAATTCGCCGCCGTCGTGCCCCAGGAAAGCGCCCTTGATGGTGTCCAGCAGGTAGCGGCCGGCCCCGTAGCTGCCACCTGGCTTTCCCGAACTGCCGTCCCGGAAGGGCACAAATATGCCGCCGCCGTAACTGCGCAGCTGCCACGCTGCCAGCCGGCCCACGCCGGGGATGTCGAAGGTGCCCAGCCGCTGGAACGGAACCGTGCCATCGGTGCCGGTCCGGACCAGCATTTCCTCCCCGGCCCCGTCGCCGGATAGCCGGCAGTCGAAGCGAAACGAAGGGTCGTAGGCGGCAATTTTCAGGCCTTCGAATCCGGCCTTCTTCGCGGCGTTCAGGGCCGACGCAGGGTGGGTGGCGAACATGTTGTCGCGTTCCCTCACCCACAGCGCATGGGACGCCGCGGCGCCGTCGGACGTGGCGGTGCTGCGCACGGCGGCGTACAGCGCGAATGTGCGCAGCCGCCAGTCCATGACGTCGATTGCCGCTGCCGGACCCGTGTTCGCGGCGCTGCCCATGGCCGTCTAACCGCCAAGTTCGGGGTAGTGGATGGCCGCCGTCTGCGGGTGCGCGCGGACCCAGCCCTTGAGCACATTGGCCCCGTAGGAGGACAGCATGGGGTTGTCGGGGTCGTCGCTGACGCCCCGGGCTTCGGCTGCCAGCTCCGGCGGCAGGGGCACCGGGTCGATGACGGCGTCCAGGCGCGGCGACCAGAAGAACGGCACGGAGTACCGGTCCACGCCGGGCGGGGGAGCGGTGACGCGGTGGATGGTGGCCATGAGGTAGCCGTTCGTGGCAACCTCCAGCATTTCGCCCAGGTTAACCACCAGGGCCCCCGGGATGGGCTCGACGGGGATCCATTCCTCCTGGCCGTGGGGCTGGACTTCCAGCCCTCCCACTGCGTCCTGCAGCAGCAGGGTCACAAAGCCATAGTCCGCGTGGGAGCCCACGCCCTGCGTGCCGGCTTCCGGGACCTGGCCGCCCACGTAGTGGACCAGCTTGCCCATCCACGCCGGCGTCCCTGCGAAGGGTGCGGCAAAGTAGTCCTCGGGCAGC
The DNA here is from genome assembly GCF_011045165.1 of Arthrobacter silviterrae. Lineage (GTDB taxonomy): Bacteria > Actinomycetota > Actinomycetes > Actinomycetales > Micrococcaceae > Specibacter > Specibacter silviterrae. Next base: position 46,565 of record NZ_JAAKZI010000022.1, on the reverse strand, counting down.
CCCAGGGCGGTGCTGATCCCGGCCAGCAGTTCCGCGCCAATGCCGGACATGAGCTGCGCCCATTGTTCCGCGGCCTTTTCCAGCTCCGGGTATCCCGCCGGCCATTGGTTGTGGCCCTGCAGCCGCAGGAAGAGCTTGTCCGCCGGGACGTCGGCCAGCGGTTCGCGGTCCGGGCCGAAGTCGATCTGTTCGCGGGAATCGGCGCGGCCCCGGGTGATCTCGGTGCCCAGCCGGGTGTAGCCGCGGAACTGCGCCGACGTCCGGTTGTCCACGTCCAGGCGTTCCTGGAGCGGCAGCTGGAAGAATCCCGCCAGGGTGTCCAGCAGCTCCTGCGCCTGGCCGTCCCGGGCACCGTAGTTGGTGACCTGGAAGAAGCCCACATGGTGGGCGGCGTCGCGCAGTGCGTCAATGAAGTCCGGGTTGAAGCTGCCGTCTTCACCGCGGGCTGTTGACAGGTCCAGGACGGGGACAAAGGTGCGTGTTGTGCTCATGACACCAGCGTGGTCCCCTCCGGCGTAATAATAAAGAAATGTTGCGTCATGTTGCAGAATTGCCTTGCTTTTTGCCAATCCATCATTTTTAACAAAGTTCGACGGCGGCACTCCCGCGGGTGCCGCCGTCGAACGTTTTGTGGTTTTGAGGCGGGCGGGCAACTCTTAATTCGACCAGAACGGGTAATCGGTGTAGCCGGCGGGACCTTCGGTGTAGAACGTGGTGTGGTCAGGCTCGTTGAGGGGAAGGCCCTCGGACCAGCGCCGGACCAGATCGGGGTTGGCCAGTGAGGGACGGCCCACCACCACGGCGTCAGCCCAGCCGGCCACCGCCTCGGCGTCCTGCAGCGTGGTGACGGTGGCAAAGCCCGTGTTCACCAGCACCGGACCGCCAAAGCGCCTGCGCAATTCCTGGACCAGCCCGCCGTCGGGATCCTGGTGCAGGACGCTCAGCCCGGCCAGTCCGAGGGGTGCCAGCCCGTCCATGAGGGCGGAGTAGGTGGCCAGGGCATCGGCAGGATCAGTCTCCAGGGCGCCCTGAACATTGTGTTCGGGGGAGATGCGCAGCCATGTCCTCCCGGCGCCTATGGCCTCCGCAACGGCGGCCGCGGTCTCGATGACGAACCGGGCCCGGTTTTCCGGGCTCCCGCCATAGGCGTCCGTGCGCCGGTTGGCGGACGGCGCCAGGAACTCATGGAGCAGGTAGCCGTTGGCCCCGTGGAGTTCCACACCGTCAAAGCCGGCGGCCATTGCGTTGCGGGAACCCTGGACAAATTCTCCAACGACGCCTGGCAGCTCGCCCTCATCCAAGGCATGGGGGAGCGGGTAGGGCAGCTTCCCCGCGTAGGTGCGGGTGACGCCGTCAATGGCCACGGCACTGGGCGCCACCACCGGCCGTCCACCGTTTGTTTCAGGGTGGGTGACCCTGCCCGAGTGCATGATCTGGGCGATGATGCGACCGCCGTCGGCATGGACTGCGTCCGTCACCCGCTTCCAACCGGCAATGTGTTCGTCCGTCACCAGTCCGGGCTGCCGGACGAAGGCTTGCCCGGCAAAGCTGGGGTAGGTGCCCTCCGACACCAGCAGGCCCATGGAGGCGCGCTGGCGGTAGTACTCCACGACAAGGTCGCCGGGGACGCCGTCCAGGCCGGAGCGGGAGCGGGTGAGAGGGGCCATGACCAGCCGGTTGGGCAGGTCCAGGTCCCCGAGGGTGACTGGGGAAAACAAATTCACGGCAGGCTTCTTCCTCATCTTTTGACAACGCGGTCCGCTTGCGGCAACGCCGCCCCTGCCGTCAGCTATTCCCGCAGCGCGCAGCCGCAGAGTTGTAGATTGAATCACATGGACCAGAAACTCATGACCACCGCCGTGCTCCGTTCCTCACAGGAAGGCCGCCCCTATGCCGCAAGCGCACCGTTGGGGATGGAGCAGCTTCCGGTGCCCAAGCCGCGGGCGGGCGAGGTCCTGGTCAAGATTGAACGCGCCAGCCTCTGCCACTCCGACCTGTCCGTCATCAACGGATCCCGGCTCCGGCCGCTGCCCATGGCACTGGGGCATGAGGCCAGCGGCACCGTGGCCGCCGTCGGGCCTGCCGTCGCGGGGGTGGTCCCGGGGGACCGCGTGGTGACGGTCTTCGTGCCCAGCTGCGGGCAGTGCCGGGCCTGTGCCGGCGGACGCCCCGCCCTCTGCCACCGGGGCGCCGCAGCAAACGGTACCGGGGACCTGCTGCACGGGGACGCCGTGCTCCGAACGGTCTCCGGCGAGCGCATCAACCACCACCTCGGCGTCTCCGCCTTTTCCGAATACGCCCTGGTGGCACGGGAGTCGCTGGTGGTGGTGGATGGCGACGTGCCCTTCGACATTGCCGCCATGTTCGGCTGTGCCGTCCTCACCGGCATGGGGACTGTGGTCCACACGGCCAAGGTGGAGCCGGGCCAATCCGTCATTGTCTTTGGGCTCGGGGCCGTGGGACTCTCCGCCGTCATGGGCGCGGCCGGAATAGCCGGCACCACTGTCATTGCCATTGACCCGCTGCCCGAGAAGCAGGCCCTGGCTCTGCAGTGCGGGGCGCACTTTGCCGGAACCCCCGACCAGGCGCCGGCGCTCGTTGCCGAGCACGCCGGCGACGGCGTCGATGTGGCCATTGAGGCAGTCGGCAGCGCCAAGGTTATGGAAGCCTGCCTGGCCCTGCTGACGCGCGGCGGCGCCCTGATATCCGTCGGATTGCCGCACCCGGACCAGCTGCTCCAGGTCCAGGCGCTGCAATTTGCCGGGACCGGCAAGCGGCTTCTGGGCTCCTACATGGGGGACGCCGACCCGGCCCGCGACATCCCGGCCTACATCCAAATGTGGCGGGAGGGGCGCCTGCCCGTGGAGCTCCTGCACACTGACACCACGCCACTGTCCGAGATCAACGAGGCGCTTGACGCGCTCGCCGACGGGAGGGTGGTGCGCAGGCTGTTCACCGTCGGCCGGTAGTGGCCCCTTGTGCGGGGCGCCCGGCAAGGCCAAACTGGTGGCGTACACCTAATTTCCACCCCGTCCCGGAAGGTCCGCCATGTCCAATTCGGTCAACTACTTTGAAATCGGCACGCCGGATCCCGCAGCGAGCAAGGCGTTTTACTCGGGCATGTTCGACTGGCCCGTGGGGCCGCCGTCGGAGGCCAGCTACAGCATGGTCAACGGCGAGCAGGGTGGCCTGTGGGACACCTCCTCAATGGGCGGCGGGAACTGGGCCATCTTCTACGTGCAGGTGGAGGATGTTGCCGCGAGCATTGCCAAGGCCGTGGGGCTGGGCGCCAGCGTTGCCGTGCCGCTGGTTGACAACGGCGCCATCGAGTTCGCCCACCTTGTCGACCCGCAGGGGAACCGCTTCGGCGTCTGGCGCCCGAAGGCTGCCTGACTCGCTTCCGCGGGAACGGAGCACGACATGGGACTCATCCACATCGACCTCTTCACCACCCTCGACGGCGTGGCCCAGGCTCCCGGCGGGCCGGACGAGGACGCCGGCGGCGGTTTCACGTTTGGCGGCTGGCAGGCACCGCTCATGGACAGCGTTGTCGGCGGGCAGGTCGAAGCCGGAATGCAAGATCTGGACGCCCTGCTGCTTGGGCGAAGGACATATGAGATTTTCGCGGCGTACTGGCCGCAGCAGAAAGGGACCATAGCGGAGCTGTTCAACCGTGTCCCCAAGTACGTGGCCTCCCGCCAGCCGCATGCCCTTCCCTGGGACAACTCCATGCAGCTCGGTCCCGACATCGCAGCCGGGTTGCATGAACTGCGCGCGCGGCATGAGGGCCTGCACGTCATAGGCAGCCTCGACTTCGTACAGACACTCTTCGCCGACCGCTTGTTCGACCGGCTCACCCTGTGGGTCTACCCGATCCTCCTGGGCAGTGGCAAGAAGGTCTTCGCCGAAGGAGTGGTTCCTGCGAACCTCACACTTCTCGAACCCGTCATCGCCTCGCCCAAGGGCGCGGTGCTGCAACGGTACGAACTGGCCGCCGGCACGCCAGGTGTGGGTGTCATGGGGAACGGAGGCCCGGAAGTCTAGGGTGCGCAGCGAACGGCCCCTACCGGCCCTCTTCAAGCACCCGCTTGAGGTTATCCAGCTGGGCGACTTCGGACTTCATGGTTTTGGTGATCATGGGTCCCATGAGTTTCATGAACCCTTTCGGCTCAAGGTCCAGGCTGAACGCCACGGAGGTGCCGGCGTCGTGCCCTGAAAGGGTGAAGCTGCCGGTGGGGCGGGCGGGGCCGGCCACCACCTCAAAGCGCAGCCTGACGCCGGGCTCCGACTCGGTGATCCTGTAGTCGCCGTCGATGGTGCGCCCGCCGGGGCCGGCCATCTTTTGGCTGTAGACCGCGCCAACCACTCCGGCGGTGCCGCTGGCGAGGCGCACGTGCGAAACGCCCGTGCGCCAGAGCGGGTTGTTGAGGCCGTTGGCCAGGAAGTCAAAGACGTCGGCGGGGCTGCGCTGGATGAGCACTTCATGGTCTGCATGTGGCATGGTCGGCTCCTGGGGAGGGCACCCGTGCGGTGCCGGCTGGCTCGAATATTACGGCACGCGAACGGGTCCGGGAAGCCTGCGCACACAAATATTCGGGCAGGGTTCAGGACGGGGTTCGGTGGCGGAGTTGGCGGGCCTTCACTCCGGGCGTTTACTGCGGGCGTTCGGTACGGAACAACGGGACGGCGGCGGCAGCGGCCACGAGCGCCGCAATGCCAAAAGCGGCCAGGGCCACGGGGAAGCCTGCCCCCAGGACGGCCTGGAAGATCAAACTTCCGGTGCCAAAGCCAAGGAACAGGACAAAGGCCATGAGACCCACGGCCTGGCCGATGCTGCCGGGGAGGTCGGTAACGATCCCACCAAACAGCGGCTGCGTCATGTCGTACCCGAGGGACAATGCCGCGATGGCCGCAACCACAACGGGGAGCGGGGCGGCGGCCGCCAGGACCAGTGCGCACACGGCAGCCACCAGCATGCCTGCCGGGATGATCCGCGCCCGCCCCAAGCTGTCCGCGAGCCGGCCGATGAGTGGTCCGAAGAGGAACCCGGGTATGCCGTAGCCCAGCAGCGCCAGGCCCACGCCAATGGGGCCCAGTCCAAAGCGGTGGGCCAGGAACACGCCCAACCAGGTGTAGATGCCCGAATGCAGCACGGCGTTGAGCAGCACGTAGCCGTAGGTCCGTGCGCCGCGCCCTGTGGCCAGCAGGCGCCAGTAGCCCGAGGCGACGGCGGCCCATGGCAGCACCACGGACGCGGGCCGCGGGGCCGGCAGCAGCAGGACGGCGAGTCCGGCCATGGCCAGGATTCCCGCCCCCGAGGCCACAAACAAGCCGGCCCAGCCAAGGAAGGGTTCCGCCAGCGCACCGGCGGTGGACCCCACGGCGATCCCGCCCGCCATGCCGCCGAAGAGCCAGCCGAGGGCCCTTCCGCGTTCGGCGAAGGCGAAGACATCGCCAATCAAGGCCAGCGAAATTGGCACCACGCCGCTCGCTGCGACGCCGGTGGCCACCCGCATGCCGATGAATACCCCGGCCGACGGCGACAGCGCGGTGGCGGCAGTCAGGGCGGCAAAGACCACCATGGATCCGGCGATAATTGGCCGCCGGCCGATCCTGTCCGAGAGCGGCCCCCAAAAGAGCGTCATGACCCCGTACGGCACCAGGTACGCGGGAACGGCCAGGCCCGCCATGTCAACGTCAGTGCCGAATGCCCCGGCCAGCTGCGGCAGGATGGGTGCCACCATGAACGCCTGGGCAAACGTCAGGAAGGCCGCAGCCGTCACCAGCGCCAGGAAGGCGTTGCGGGCCCGGCCACCGGACGGACCGGCTGGCGGAGCAGTGCGGGGCGTTGTCCCGGTCCCGCTCAACGCTGTGCCCGGACAGGTGCAGCGTCCGGCAGCGGCGGGTAGCTCAGGGTGAGCCCGTCCACGTGGGCGAAAGGAGTGAGCTGGTGCGGCTTGGCCGACGCCGGCGTCATGATGTCCAGCACCGTGGCGCCGCGAAGCAGCAGCGCGTCCCCAATGAGGGAGCGGTGGCAGCGCCACGGGACCGCCTCGGCGCACATGATGGCCGTGGGGCAATCCGCAGCGCCAGCCAGCAGACGGTCCACAGCGGCGGCGAAGTCCGGCGTCTGCATGTAGTCCGCATAGTTGCGGAAGGACGCATTGCGCCACCCGGTGTTGATGCTGTCCTTGTGTGCCGGCCGCAGGCCGCCCAGGGCCTCGGCGCGCCGGTAGGTGATTCCGGCGGCGGGAAGCTCAGCCGCCAGGACGTCCTCCATGAACTGGGGGTTGTGCCGGGACTTGGGAATGGTGCGCACATCCACCAGTGCCTTGATGCCGTGGGCGCCCAGCAAGGCAAGGAACTGGTCCATGGGATGCGTTGAGTGGCCCACCGTGAAAATAGTGATGTCAGCCATGCTTTCCACACTACGCTTCCCCTGACGGCGCCCGTCCCCGGGGAGTAGCGTGGGGCCCATGGAGGAACGGCTGCGCCCCCGCTCCGGGGGCGTATTTTCGCTGGGCCGGCGCGCGCGGGCGGTACTGCGCCGCGTCCCCGTCTGGGCGTGGCGGCTGCTGATGCACTCCGTCAAGAACGCCGAACGGGTCCGTTTCAATGCAGATCCCGTGCCCGGGGTGCGGAGCTGGCGCGACATTGACTTTGTGGGCGATCACCTCCCCTCGCACCGCCTGGACGTCATGGCACCCGAGCCGGCCGGGGCGGGCCCGCTGCCCGTCTACGTGTACTTTCACGGCGGCGGCTGGACGTCCGGGGACAAGGAACCGCTGACCAAGTACTGTGCCAGCCAGGCGGCCGGGGGAATGGTGGTGGTCAACGTCAACTACCGCAAGGCCCCGCGCTTCCAGCTGGGCCACGTGCTCCAGGACGCCAACGCCGCCCTGGCCTGGGTGCAGGCGAACATTGGCCGGCTGGGCGGGGATCCGGGCCGAATGGTGCTGGGCGGCGACTCGGCCGGCGGGCAAATCGCAGCGCTCATGGCCGCCGCCATGTTCCGCCCCCTGCTCGCGCAGCACTACCGCCTGGCCCCCGCCCTGCCGGCGGCCAGCGTGCGGGGCCTGGTGCAGCACTGCTCCGTGGCCGACTTTTCAGTGTTCTTTGATCCCGGATTTGTCCTGAGCCTGAATTTCATCCGCATGCTGATGCCGCACGGCTCGGCGCCTGCCGGCAGGGACGCCCGGCTGAGGCTGCGGGAAGCCGCCCACTACATGTCGCCCATCGAGTGGCTGGATTCCCGCTGCCCGCCGGTCTTCATCACCACCTCCGAGCGCGACTTCTTTTACCGGGCCAACATGAACCTGATTGCCAGCCTCCGCAACCATGGCGTGCGGGTGGATTCCCTGGTCTACGGGTAGGAGAGGGCAAACACCGAGCACACCTGGCAGCAGAATTTCCGCTTTCCCGAGTCCCAGGAAGTGTACCGGCGCCTACAATCCTTTATACGGCGGGTGGCCGCATAGCTGCACGGGCGGATCCGCCGGATCCGCCGTTTCCGAGAGGGCCAGGGGCAGGGGGGGCTTGGATGCACCGCCACCAAGGCAGGACGAGGCACGACGGCGGTGCGCGGCCGGCTTCCGTGCCCGGCCCTGCTGCCGAGGGGGTGCCGGACCCGGAGGCACGGCTGGACGCCGGGCTGCCGGACCTGGATTGGGCCGTTCTCCCGGCCGGCTTCCGCCGCACTACCTACCGGGTCCCCAGCGGGGTGCTGGCTGCCATTGCCCTCGGCGAACCTGACGGCGTGCCGGTGGTGCTGGTCCCAGGTGCCACGGGCTCCAAGGAGGACTTTGTCCTGATGATGCCCCTTCTCGCGGCGGCCGGCTGCCATGCCATCAGTTTTGACCTGGCCGGCCAATACGAATCGGGCGGGGCCGGCCCCGAAAACCTGGTGCCGCCACAGCCCCGCTACAGCTACGGACTCTTTGTGGAGGACGTGCTGGCCGTGCTCGGCACCGTGACGGCCGCCGCGGGGCGGCCTGTCCATGTGGTGGGCTATTCCTTTGCCGGCACGGTTGCCGCACTGGCCCTGGCCGCGCGGCCTGAACTCTTTGCCAGCATCACCCTGCTCAGCTGCCCCCCGCTGGCCGGGCAGGCCTTTCGCGGCGTCAGCAGGATCGGCCCCGCGACGGGACTGGCCACCGGGCGGGTGGGTGCGGCGTTGATGGTCTGGGGGATCCGGCGCAACTTTATTCCGGTCCCGCCGGGCCGGCTGCGGTTTGTCCGCAACAGGTTCACCTTGACGCGGCGGCAGTCCGTTCGGGACATAGTGGCGCTCATGAAGCACACGCCGGACGTGGCGGCCACGCTCGCCGCCGCCCCGCTGCCCAAGCTGGTGGCCGTGGGGCAGCACGACCTGTGGCCTACCACCCTGCACGCCGCCTTTGCCCGGGCTGCGGGAGCCCGGCTGGCCGTGTACCCGGGCGGGCACAGCCCCTGCGAAACTTCGCCGAACCAGCTCTCCCGGGACCTGCTGGCCCTCATCTCGTCCGGTTAGGCGGGGTGGTTCCTGGCCCAGCGGCGCCGCTGAAGCCGGCGGCGAAGGGGCGGTTCGGTGCGGAATTCGAGGGCGAAGGTGGTCCACGCCTTGGCCAGCCGCAGGCCCAGCTCACCCCAGCTGCGGAACGGGCGGGCCGAAACGGGCATGCGCAGCGTGGGGTCGTACACAACGTGCATGTCGGGGCGCAGCCGGTAGGAGATGTCCAGGTCGTCATGGACCAGGGGCGACTCCCTGTCCACCACCGGGCCAATCCTGGCCCACACGTCCGCCGTCATGGCGAAGTTTGAGCCGAACACCGGCTTGTGCCCCAGCAGGAAACCCACCACGTGGAAATAGCCGCCCAGATAGGCCGTCCGCCCCAGCCAGCAGACCAGCCTGCTGCCGCCATAAAAGTCACCCGGGCCCGTCACCAGGGACAGCGGCCCCGCTTCCTCCAGGGCCGCCTCCACCCTCGCCAGCCAATCCCGGGGCGGCCGGGAATCGGCATCCAGCCGCGCAAGGATGTCAGCATCCGCGGCATCCAGGCCGTGGGCTGACGTCGGCGCGATGCCCGGCAGGGGAGAGACGATCCTGCGCACCCCTGCCGTGGCACACACTTCGGCAGTGTTGTCGGTGCTGCCGTTGTCCACCACAATGACCTGGTCCGGCATCCGGGTTTGCCCAGACAGCGCGGCCAGGCATGCGGCAAGCATGGGGGCGTCATTGCGGGACGGAATGACGACGGCGATGGAGCCCATGGTGCCGACCTTACAGCCAGCCGGCCAGCGCCGGGTGGAGGCCGTGGCGGCCAAGCCGATTTGGCGGTGAATTCACAGTTCCGCGGGGCCCGGAAGGCGTAGCCTTAAGGCATGTGTTGTGAGTGTGGGCCAGTCTTGGGCTGGCGGCCATGAGCCGCCGCTGGGTGCGGTGGATGCCGGCCGCCGCCATGCCGGCGATCGTTGCCGGGGTGGTCCTGGCCGGGCCACTGCAGGCCCAGGCGCCCGCCACCGTTCCCGCCAGGACGGCGGCCCAGGTGCTGGCACTGGCCGTCGCCAGCCATCCACAGCCACTCTCCGGAACGCTGGAGGAAACCGCTGACCTGGGACTGCCCCAGCTGCCTGCCATCGCCACGGGCGGCGCCTCGAGCCAGTCCGGCGCCGCCGGGCCTGCCGCGGGACTGGGCCAGCTGGTGGCATTCCTGACCGCCCCGCACACGGCGCGCGTATATCTGGACGGCGCAGGAAGCCAGCGCGTGCAGCTCATGGACAGCCTTGCCGAGCGTGACGTGGTGCATCACGGCACCACGGTGTGGACCTATGATTCCGCGGCCAACACAGCCACCAAGTACACGGTGTCGAACCCGCTGCGCCCCGGCGCCGCCACCGGCGGCCTTGCCCCGCCAAGCTCCAAGCCTGTGCCCGGGGTGGCGACCCTGCCGCCCATGGCGCCCCACGACGCCAACCAGGTCCCCGGTTCCCCCGTCCAGACCCCGGCCGCCATCGCCGCGGACATCCTGAAAAACCTTGACCCCGGCACGGCCGTGAGCCTGGGGGCCAACGTGACTGTTGCCAGGGAGCCGGCGTACAGCCTGGAGCTGGTGCCCCGGACGGCAGCCACGCTGGTCGCCAAGGTCACCATCGCCGTCGACGCCAACAACGGCATGCCCCTGAGGGTCACCGTCCAGGCCAAGGGCCAGGACAAGGCCGCCTTTGAGGTCGGTTTCAGCCAGCTCACCCTGGCGGCCCCGGCGGCATCAATGTTCACCTTCACGCCCCCGCCCGGGGCCACAGTCACCAACTCCGCGGTGCCGCTGCCGCAACGCTCCTCCGGCAAGACGCTCGACGGCGGCAAGGCGCCGGTGTCCGTGAGCGGCACAGGCTGGGCCGCCATCCTCCAGGCCCCCGCAGGCACAGTCCCGGCTGGCATGACGTCCACGCCGGTCCTCGCCCAGCTGCTGCAGGCAGTCCCCGGCGGGCATGCGCTCTCAACGAGCCTGTTCACCGTCCTGGTCACCCCTGACGGGGCCCTCTACGCAGGCGCCGTCCCGCTCGCTGCCCTGCAGCAGGCCTCGGCGGCCCGGTGAAGGGCGGCCCGGCGGCCGGGGGAACACCGGGCACCGCGGCCATCGAAACCCATGGCCTGGGCAAGCGCTACGGCAGCCAGGCAGCCGTCGACAAGCTGGACCTGAGGGTCCCCGCCGGCGCCGTCTTTGGCTTTTTGGGCCCCAACGGATCCGGCAAAACCACCACCATCCGCATGCTGCTGGGCCTGGCCAACGCCACCAGCGGCACGGCCAGCGTGCTGGGCCAGGCCATGCCGCGAGCGCTCGACGCCGTGCTGCCGAGGGTGGGCGCCCTCGTCGAAGGACCGGCGTTTTACCCCTACCTGACCGGTCGGGCCAACCTGCACCGGCTGGACGCGGCCTGCCCGTACGCACCAACCGCCACCCGCCGGGTCCGTGTCGAGGAGGCCCTGGACCGTGTGGGGCTGGGCGCGGCGGCAGGGAAAAAGGTCAAGGCCTATTCACTGGGCATGAAGCAGCGGCTGGGGCTGGCCAACGCCTTGCTGCGCCCGCGTGAACTGATGGTCCTGGACGAGCCCACCAACGGCCTTGACCCCCAGGGCACGCGCGAGGTGCGGAAGCTGATTGCCTCGCTGGCCCACGACGGCACCACCGTCTTCGTCTCCAGCCACCTGCTCGCCGAGGTCGAACAGATCTGCACGCACGCCGCCGTCATGCGCGCCGGCAGGCTCGTGGCCCAGGGCACCCTGGAGGAGCTGCGGTCCGCCGGGCAGGCCAAGGTCACCATCCTGACGCCCGACGCCGGCGCCGCCCGCACCGTGCTGGCCCGCCTGGGACTGGTCCCCGGCACGGTGGAACCGGTGAACGACGGCGCCGGCCCGGCAGCTGTCACGGCCGTGCTGCCGGCTGCGGCCGTCCCGGCCGAGGACATTGTTGAGGCGCTGGTGGGCTTCGGCGTGCGGGTGCGCGGCTTCTCCGTTGACAAGGGCAGCCTGGAAGACAGATTCGTGGAATTGACGGGGGAGGGTTTCGACGTTGCCCGCTGACACCGCCCCTGAATCCGCTCCGCCGGCCGGAATCCCGGCAAGGCCCCCGGCAGCGCGCCCGCGCGCCCGGACTGCGCCGCTGCTGGTCTCCGAACTGTCGCTGATGTTCCGCCGAAGGCGCACCTGGGCCATGCTGGCGGTGCTCGCCGCCGTGCCCGTGCTCATTGCCGTGGCAGTCCGGCTGACGAATGGCACCCGCGCCGGCCACGGGCCGGTGTTCCTGGACAGGATCACAGGGAACGGCCTGTTCGTGGTTCTGACGTCGCTGGTCCTGTGCACCCCGCTGTTTCTCCCGCTCACGGTGGGCGTGGTTTCCGGCGACACGATTGCGGGGGAGGCCGGGCAGGGGACGCTGCGCTACCTGCTGGCGGCCCCCGCCGGGCGCGCCCGTCTCCTGTTGGTCAAGTTCGCAGGGACCGCCGCCTTCACACTGGCGGCGGTGGCCGCCGTCGTGCTGGCAGGCACGGCCATTGGCCTGCTGCTGTTCCCGGTGGGGCCGGTGCCGCTGCTGTCCGGGGACCTCGTGGATGCTTGGACGGCGGAGGGCCGGATCCTGCTGGTGGGCGCGTACGTTGTGCTCTCCCTGCTGGGCCTGGGTGCCATCGGCCTGTTCATTTCCACTCTCACCGATGTCCCCGTCGGGGCAATGGCCGCCACCGTGGTGCTTGCCATTGCCTCCCAGGTCCTTGACGCGCTGCCGCAGCTGGACTGGCTCCACCCCTGGCTGTTCAGCCATTGGTGGCTGGGCTTTGCCGACCTGCTGCGGCAGCCCGTCGAATGGTCGTCCTTTGGCAGCAACGCCTTGCTGCAGGTGGGCTATCTGGCAGTGTTCGGGGCACTCGCCTACGGCCGCTTCACTACCAAGGACGTCCTGTCGTAAGTTCCTAAACGGGGACGGCTTCCGTGAGCGGCACGGCCGCGGGGCGTTCGCAGCTGCTGGCGATGGCCACGGAGCGGCCCGTGCGCGCGGATTCCAGCAGCGACTCCATGACGTCCAGGGCGTGGAAGGCGAGCCGTCCGCCGGCGCGCGGTTCCTCCCCGGCCGGGGTCAGGGCCAGATCCGCCAGGCCGAAGCCGCGGCCGGAGTCCACGTAGCCGCCGGAGACGGGCAGGGTTTCCCAGGCGCCGCCGTCGATGGTCCGCAGCAGCACGTCGCCGTCAAAGTGGTTCGGGTCCGGCACCACCAGCGAACCGGCTGTCCCGTGCACCTCGATGTTGCTGGCCCGGGTGGCCACAGCGTCAAAGCTCATGACCAGCGTGGACAGCGCCCCCGACCGGTGGACCAGCACGCCGGTCACATGGGTGTCGGTGGTGACCGGGATGGCTTCCCCGGCACGCGGGCCCGTGCCGATGGTGCGTTCCGTGCGGGTGTGGCTGGCCGCCCCGATGACGGAAGCGACCGGCCCCAGCAGGGTGACGAGGGCCGAAACGTAGTAGGGCCCCATGTCCAGCAGCGGCCCGCCCCCGGGGACGTAGTAGAAATCGGGGTTGGGGTGCCAGCGCTCGTGCCCGGGCGTCACCATGGTGGCGGTCGCGGCGACGGGGGCGCCGATCAGGCCGTCGTCAATCGCCTTGCGGGCGGTCTGTATGCCCGTGCCCAGCACCGTGTCGGGCGCACTGCCCACCAGGACCCCGGCCGCCGCGGCGGCGGCCAGCACTTCCCGGCCCTCCGCCGTGGTGGCGGCCAGGGGCTTTTCGCCATAGACATGCTTCCCGGCGGCAATCGCGGCCAGCGCCACCTGCGCATGCGCGGCGGGGATGGTGAGGTTCAGGACCAAGTCCACCTCGGCGTCGTCCAGCAGCTCCTGCACGCCCAGGGCGCGGACGCCCGGCAGGCCTTCCGCCACGGCGCTGGCCCGGGCCGGGTCCAGGTCCGCCACCGCCACCAGCCGGACGGCGGGGAGGGCGGGGAATGTGGCCAGGTACTGGGCAATGATGTTGCCGCAGCCCACAATGCCGACGTTGAGGGGGGTGGTGTTGGGGGTGTTTAGCGGCTGGCCCACAGCATGCCTCTTTCGATGATGGTCTTGACGTTGGAATTTTGCAGGATGTCCACGTGGTGGCCGGGGGTCGTGACAAAGATGCGGCCCTTGCCCCATTGGCGGGTCCAGATGGCGGGGGATGTGACCTCGCGGTGCCAGGGGTCCCATTCACGGACCTTTTGCGTGGTGGTGGCGAGGACGTCGATGTAGCTGTCCGCGAGGACCCAGTATTGCTCGGTGGTGAGCTCGAAGTCGCCGATGCCCTCCGTGATGGGGTGCGTGGCGGCGGACGGGGCCATGTTCACCGTGTACGGCACGTAGTTGTCGCCCTGCCCTCCGGTGCGTTCGTCCGGGTGCTTGCCTGGATGGCAGGCGAACTGGCCGCCGATCAGGTGCAGGTAGTCCGAGTTGTTGCGGTAGGAGTCCGCAATGCCGCCGTGCCAGCCGGCCATGCCCGTCCCTGCCTCGATGGCGGCGCGCAGGCCCTCGAACTCCAACCGTTCAATGGTGTTCATGGTGTTGCACTGGACAAGCAGGTCCACCGTGGCCATGTAGCCGGCGTCGGCATATACGGCCGGGCCTTCCTCGACCCGGACCGTGTAGCCGTTGGCTTCCAGGTGCGGGATGAAGAGGTTGGTGGCCTCGACGGGCTGGTGCCCGTCCCAGCCGCCGCGGACAATGAGTGCATTTTTGTGGTTCATGGCTTGCTTTCCTCGATGGTGGTCCATTGGCTGTTGTTGGCGGCGCTGTCCTCCACCGCGGCCAGCACGCGCTGCACGCCCAGGGCGTCCCGGAACGACGGCGTTGGCGCGGTTTTGTTGCCCAGTGCGGTCAGGAGGTCGGCAACCTGGTGGGTGAAGCCGTGTTCGTAGCCCAGGCCGTGGCCCGTGGGCCACCAGTGTCCGGCATAGGGATGGACAGGCTCAGTGACCAGGATGCGGTGGAAGCCGCGCGCATCTTCGGCGTCGGTGCCGTCATAGAACTGCAGGAAGTTCATGTCCTCAAAGTCGAACGCCACCGAGCCCAGTGAGCCGTTGACTTCCAGGCGCATGGCGTTCTTCCGGCCCAGGGCGGTGCGGGTGGCCTCAAACACCCCGATGGCGCCGCCGTCAAACCTCGCAGTGAACAGGGCAGCATCATCGACGGTGACCGGCCCGCGCGGCGTGTCCGCCGTGACGTCGCCGTGGCCGCCCAGGCCCACGAATTCGCCGCCCATCGGGCGTTCCTTCGTGAAGGTTTCCAGCAGCGCCGAGACGCCCGTGATGTTCAGCCCAGTGACGAACTGGGCGGCGTCAATGCTGTGGGCGCCAATGTCGCCCAGTGCCCCGGAACCGGACTTGGCCCTGTCCAGGCGCCACGTGAGGGGCGCATTCGCATCGCTGAGCCAGTCTTGGAGGTACTGCGCACGGACCTGGCGGACGGTGCCGAGCCGCCCATCCGCCACCATGCGCTTCATCAGGGCCAGTGCAGGCGTGCGCCGGTAGGAGTAGCCGCACATGGCAAACACCCCGTGTGCGGCGGCTTCTTCGGCAACGGCTGTCATCTGCTCCGCCTCCGCGACGCTGTTTGCCAGCGGCTTTTCGCACAGCACGTGCTTGCCCGCCCTCAGGGCGGCGATGGCGATTTCCGCGTGCGTGTTGCCCGGCGTGCAGATGTCGATGAGGTCGATGTCGTCGCGGTCGATGAGCGCCTGCCAGTCCGTCTCCACGGAGGCCCACCCCATGCGCTGTGCTGCCATTTCCGCGCCGGCCCGGTTGCGCCCGGCAATGGCCGCAAGTTCCGGGACCAGCGGCAGCTCGAAGAAATGCGGCGCCGTGCGCCAGGCGTGGGAGTGCATGGCGCCCATGAAGGCATGTCCCACCATGCCCACCCGGAGTGCGGGGCGCGGATCCGTGGCGGTTTCCGCGCGGGTTGCCACCGTCATTTGCTGAACCCTGCCGTGAGGCCGCTGAGCAGCTGGCGCCGGCCCACCACGTACAGGACCAGGATGGGCAGCGTGGTCAGCACCACGGAGGCCAGCACGGCCGGGATGTTGACGCTGTATTCACCCTGGAACGTCCAAAGGGCCAGGGGCAGGACGCGCAGTTCCGGGCTTTGGGTCAGGATCAGCGGAAGCAGGAAGCCGTTCCAGACGCCCAGCCCGTTGTAGATGGCCACTGTGACGATGGCCGGCTTGGTGAGCGGGAGGGCCAGGCGCCACAGGGTCTGCCACTCGCTACAGCCGTCCAGGCG
The DNA here is from genome assembly GCF_011045165.1 of Arthrobacter silviterrae. Lineage (GTDB taxonomy): Bacteria > Actinomycetota > Actinomycetes > Actinomycetales > Micrococcaceae > Specibacter > Specibacter silviterrae. Next base: position 30,791 of record NZ_JAAKZI010000022.1, on the reverse strand, counting down.
CATGGACTCGAAGAGTTCGTTGGGCACGTCGCGGATGAAGTTGGCCATGATCAGCACGCTGAGCGGAATGGCAAAGGCGATGGAGGGCAGGATGATCGCCAGCAGGCTGTCATACAGGTGCATTCTGATGATCATCAGGTAGATCGGAATGATCACCGCCTGCAGCGGAATGGCCAGGCCCATGAGGAAGAGCCCGTTGACGGCCTTGAGGAAGCGGCCGCGGCCGCGGACGATGGCAAAGGAGGCCATGAAGGAAAAGGCCAGCGACGGGACCAGGGTGCCTGCGGTAATGAGGGCGCTGTTGAGGAAGTACCTGGCGAAATCCGACGCCAGCACCATCCTGTAGTTGTCCAGGGTGGGCGTCTTGGGCAGGGCCAGCGGGTTTTGGCCGAAATAGCCTGCCTGCGTCTTCAGGCTGGTGATGGCCACATAGTAGATGGGGATGATGATGACGGCCAGCCACAGCCAGCCGGCCGCGCCGGCGGGCAGGTTGAGCCTGCGCAGTCGCACCCCGGCCCTTCCCCGCACGCGAACGTTGCTTGCGGGTGCGGCTGCGGCCCTTTTGGTGATGACAGTTGCCATGTTACAAACCTTCCAATTGGCTGCCGGAGTTGTCCTTGCCGCCGATCCGCTGCAGGAGCAGGGCCAGGGCCAGGCCGATGGCCACCAGGATGACGGCCACGGCACTGGCCGGGCCCATCAGGTTGGCCTTGAAGCCCTTGAGGTACATGTCCAGGGCCAGGATCCTGGTGGAGTTGCCGGGCCCTCCTCCGGTGAGGACAAAGACCAGGTCGAAGTACGTCAGGGAACCAACCACCATCAGGGTTGAGGAGGTGATGATGGTGTACTTCAGCTGGGGCAGGGTGATGAAGAAGAACTGCTTGACCCGCCCGGCCCCGTCAATTTCGGCGGCCTCATAGAGTGACTTCGGGATCTGCCGGACGCCGCCCTGGTAAATCAGGGTGTGGAAGGGGACAAACTGCCACGCGATGACGAAGATGACCACGAAGAGCGCCAGCTCCGGCCGTCCCAGCCAGTCCTGTGCCAGGACAGGCAGCCCCAGCCCCTCGGCCAAGCCGAAGTTGGGGTCCAGGAGTGCCTTGTAGGCGATCGCGATGGCGGCTGAAGAAAGCAGCAGGGGCAGGAAATACAGCACCGCCAGCAGCGCCCGGTACTTCTGGTTCCCAGCCGTGAAGGTGCCCAGCAGCAGGCTGATGGGGGTCTGGACCAGCCAGGACACCACCATGATGATCAGCGTCAGCCACAGCGCGTTGTACATCAGCGGGTCCGTGAAGATGCCGAACCAGTTGGCCAGGCCGGCCATGGAGATGGCGCCGATGCCGTCCCAGGTGGTGAAGCTGAGCAGGAGGACGCCCAGGAGGGGGAGCACGGCAAAGGCGAGGAAGAACACGAGGGCCGGGATGGCCAGCCAGGCAAGGGGCCCTGTGCGTCCCTTGCCGGGGCCCGCCGCCGCGGTGGTGCCGGCACTCATTTGCCCAGCGTCGCATTCATGGTGGCGGCGAACTGTTCCGGCGTAATCGACTTCACGAAGAGCTGGTCAATGCTGTTCAGGAGTGCCTCGGCGGCGGTGGGGCTCAGCGCCTGGTCCCAGGACTGCTGGAAATTGGGGGCGTCCTTGCTTTGCGTGTACACGTACGTCAGGAAGTCCTTGTCCGCGGTGGCGGCGAGCTTGCCCTCAATCCCGGAGACAATGGGGACGCCGCCGTTCTGGATGTAGGCGTCAATCTCCGCGGGCGTGAACAGGCCCTCCTTGAAGAATTTCTTGGCAGTCTCCTTCTCGGCGTCGGTGGCCTTGGCCGAGATGGACTGGTAGTTCGCGGGGTTTCCCACGGTGTTCTTGGGGTCTCCCTTGCCGCCTTCCACCGTCGGGAAGTCCACCCAGCCCAGCTTTCCCGCCTGGACGAACCCGCCGCCGTCGTTCTTCATGCCTCCGTAGGTCCACGCGCCGTGGAGCATCATGGCTGCCTTGCCGGTGTACAGGAGTGCCTGGTCGGCGTTGCTGTCCGCGGTGATCGAGGAGAAGCCCTTGATGAAGCCGTTGGCGGAGACCAGCTCCTGGATCTTGGTAAGTGCCTCCAGGGCTGCGGGGTTTGACCAGGCGTTGGGCTTGCCCGCGAAGATGTCGTTGAAGACCGTGGGGCCGCCCACGCGGTCGAACATGAATTCCAGCCACATCATGGAGGTCCAGCGCGATTGCCCGCCCAGGGAGAGCGGGGCGATTCCCATGGCGTTGAACGTGGTGACCAGGGACATGAGGTCGGACCAGGTCTTCGGCGGCTGGACCTTGGCCTTGGCGAAGAGTTCCTTGTTGTAGTAAAAGATGATGGGCGCCACGGTCTGGGTGGGGATGGCATAGATCTTCCCGTCGACGGTGGCGGCGCCAAATGCCGAGGGGAACAACTTGGCCTTGACGTCGGGGTTGGCGGCAAACCAGGCGGTGAGGTCCTCCACCTGCCCGGCCTGGGCATACGACTTCAGGGTCCCTCCGCCCCAGCCATAGATGATGGTGGGAGCCTGGCCCGCTCCGATGGCCGTCTTGATCTTGGTTTTGTAGGCGTCGTTCTGGAAGAACGTGAGCTTGATCTGCTTGTCCGCGTTGGCCTTGTTGAAGACATCGACGGTGTTCTTGCGGATGCCTTCGTTGGGCTGGCCGGTGAGCGACCACATGCTGGCGCCGCCGGTGGCGCCTGCACCGCCCGGGCCGGCAGTCCCGCAGGCGCTCAGCCCCCAGGCGGCCAGTGGCGCAGCCACAGCGAGGGAAAGGAATGACCTGCGGGAGGGTGAAATTGGTTCCATGGTGTCTCCGTTGGAAGTGGGCCGTCATTGGCGGTTCGAAACATTTCGCAACTAAGTCTGCGATTGGGAAAAAGCTAGCCGTGTTCCGCGTCACATGTCAAGGACATTTTTAGCGGACTTGACGCCAACATGGTGATGACAGCAGAATTCAGGAATAGAAACATTTCGAAAACCGGGAGTTGTGTTGAGCAAAGGTGAACAGCGGTCCAAGCCGGTGCTGGCCACAGTGGCGGCCTTGGCCGGAGTTTCGGCCCCCACAGTTTCCAAGGTCATCAACGGCAGGGATGACGTTGCGGCGGCAACCCGTGCGCGGGTCCAGGCGGCCCTGGACCAGCTGGGCTATGAATCACCAGTCCAGCGGCGGGCCCGCTCGGCGGGGCCGGCCATGGTGGACCTGGTCATCGACGGGCTGGGCAGCCACTACTCGATCGAGGTCCTGGCGGGCCTGCTGGCCTGCGCCGCAGACAGCGACGTGGAAGTGGTGGTCAGCAATGTGACGCCTGCCAAGCTGCACCGGGCCAACCATGAGGAATGGGCGCAGCGCATGGTGGAGGCGGGCCGGATGGGCCTGATCCTGGTCACTTCGCAGGTCACGGCCCGGCAGCTGGAGTCCTTCCAGCGCCGGAACATCCCCGTGGTGGTGATCGACCCGCTCAACCCGCCGCGGGCCGGCATTGTCAGCGTGGGCGCCACGAACTTTGCCGGCGGAAAGGCCGCGGCGGAGCACCTGCTGGGCCTGGGGCACAGCCGGATCGCCTTCCTGGGAGGCCCGGACGCCGCCGAATGCAGCGTGGCCCGGCTGCACGGCTACCTTGCCGCCCTCATGGGGCACGGCATTGCCTCGCGCCCCGAGTACGTGCTCACGGGCACTTTCCGGCAGGACTTTGGCGTGGCCGGCACCCGCACGCTGCTGGCCCTCGCCGAACGCCCCACGGCCATCTTTGCCGGAAATGACGTCATCGCCCTCGGCGTCTTGGACGAGGCCCGCCGCCAGGGGCTGTCCGTGCCGGGGGACCTGAGCCTGGTGGGATTTGACGGAACCCCGCTGTGCGAACAGACCCTGCCCCGGCTCACCTCAGTGGCCCAGCCGCTGCGGGACATGGGCCGGGCCGCCCTGCGCTCCGTCATGAAGCTCTCCCGGGGGGAGGCGCTTGATTCGGCCCACGTGGAGCTGGCGACGGAACTGGTGGTCCGAGATTCCTCCGCGGCGCCGGGCGCGGTGGGGACGCGGCCCGGCAGCCACGCTAGGGTGGGGGCATGACCGATCACTCATCCCTCATTCACGACCTCCCGTCCTTTACGGTGCGGCGCACCATCGTCTCCAGCATGGGCAACAACGTCTACCTGGTCACGGCCAAGGTGACGGGAGCCCAGATCCTCATCGACGCGGCCGACGACGCCCCCGCCATCCGCGCGCTCCTCCGAGACGCGGCGGCGGATGCACGGGCAGTTCCGGCCGTGAAGCTGATTGCCACCACGCACCGCCACTGGGACCACGTGCGGGCGCTGGCGGAAATTGCGTCAGAGACCGGGGCGCCCACCGCCGCCGGCGCCGATGACGCCGCAGGCATTGCCGCCGAATGCGGCGTGACCACGGACCGCCCACTGCACGACGGCGGCGTCCTCGCCGTGGACGGGATCGAGCTGGACACCGTGCACCTGCGCGGCCACACCCCGGGCTCCATCGCCTACGTCCTGCACGACGCCGGCAGCACGTTGATTTTCAGCGGCGACTCGCTTTTTCCCGGCGGCGTGGGCAACACCGAGCAGGACCCGCAGCGTTTCACCTCCCTGCTGGACGACGTGGAGCAGCGGCTCTTTGGCCGCTATGGCGACGCCGCGGTGGTGCTGCCCGGCCACGGCGATCCCACCACGCTGGGAGCGGAGCGGCCCGCCCTTCCCCAGTGGCGCGAGCGGGGCTGGTAGCCGCGTCACCTAAGCTGGTGGCATGTACTCCATAGTGGTGAAATTCCAGCACTTTGCCGCCGGCCAGCAGTCCGGTTGAACCCCATTGCCCTTCGACCTTGACGCAATCGGTGCCGGGCTGGCCTTCGCCACGTCCCTGCCCGCACTCACCCGCAGCCTCACGGGCCCGCACGCCACCGGGGCGGCCGTGGTCCAGGCGCCCCCGGGGACAGGCAAGACCACGCTGGTGCCGCCGCTGCTGGCCACGCTGCTGGATGCGGGGCCGGGCCGGCGCATCGTTGTCACCCAGCCGCGCCGCGTGGCCGCCAGGGCGGCGGCGCGGCGGTTGGCGGCCCTCGACGGCAGCCCCCTCGGCGGCAGGGTGGGGTACACCGTGCGCGGCGAGAGCCACACGGGCCCCGGCACCGTGGTCGAGTTTGTCACCCCGGGCATCCTCCTGCGCCGCCTCCTGGACGATCCGGGGCTGGACGGCACGGCCGCCGTCGTGCTGGACGAGGTGCACGAGCGCGGCCTGGAAACCGACCTCCTGGTGGGCATGCTCGCCGAGGTCCGCCAGCTGCGCAGCGAGCTGACGCTGGTGGCCATGTCCGCCACCCTGGACGCACCGCGGTTTGCCGCGCTCCTGACGGACGACGGCGGCGTGCCGGCCCCCGTGGTCGACTGCCCGTCTGCGCTGTTCCCCCTGGAGGTCACGTGGGCCCCCGCCCCGCAACCCCGGCTGGACGGGCGCGGGGTGGCACGGTCCTTTCTGGACCATGTGGCCCGCACCGCCGCTGCCGCCCACTCCGCAGCGCTTGCCCGCGACGACGGCGTGGACGCCCTGGTATTTGCCCCCGGTGCCTGGGAAGTGGCCCACATTGCGGGGAGCCTGCGCGCGCTCACGGTGGGCGGCAACCGCAGGACGGAGGTCCTTGAGCTGCACGGGCAGGTCCCCCCGGCGGCCCAGGACCGGGCCATTTCCGGACGGGAACCCGGCGGGCCGCCGAGGATCATTGTCTCCACCTCCCTTGCGGAGTCGTCCCTGACAGTGCCGGGCGTGAGCCTGGTCACTGACTCCGGCCTGTCCCGGGAGCCCCGCCGCGATGCTGCCAGGGGCATGTCGGGGCTGGTGACGGTGTCCTGTTCGCAGGCGTCCGCCCGGCAGCGGGCAGGGCGCGCAGCGCGCCAGGGTCCCGGAACAGTGGTTCGCTGCTACGACGAACGGGCTTTCGGTGCAGCACCGGCCCACCAGACACCGGAAATGGCGGTGGCCGACCTGACCCAGGCAGCCCTCATCCTGGCGTGCTGGGGCGCGCCCTCCGGCCGCGGCCTGGCCCTTCCCGACCCGCCGCCCGCCGCAGCCATGGCCGACGCAGCCGCCGTGCTGCGCGGGCTGGGTGCCGTGGCATCCGCCGGCGATGCCGTGGACGCCCTGGCCACGCCACTGGGCAAGACACTTGCCCGCATACCCGCCGACCCCCGCTTGGCCCGGGCCCTGCTGGACGGGGCCGCTGCCGTCGGCGTCAAAAGGGTGGCCGAGGCCGTGGCACTCGTGGCAGGGGACCTTCGCGCGCCCGGGGCTGACCTGACGTCATTGCTGCGTGAACTCCGGGCCGGGCACCACCCGGGTGGCGCCCGCTGGGGCGACGATGTGCGGCGGCTTGAGGGGATCGCACGGAAGGCGGACGGTGCTGCGCGGCCGGCCCCAACGCTCCCGGTGGCTGAGGGGGAGTCAGTGGCCTACGTGGTGGCCTTGGCATTTCCGGACCGGGTGGCCCGGCAGGTACCGGGACCGGGAAACCAGTATCTGCTGGCGTCGGGCACCCGGGCGGGCCTGCCGGCCGGGAGTGCGCTGGCCGGACACACCTGGCTGGCGGTGGCTGAGGTGTCCCGCGCCCAGGGGCGGGACGCTGCCGGCACCGGCGCCGTGATCCGGGCCGCGGCTCCGTTGGAAGAGGCTGCCGCGCTGGACGCGGCACGGGCGCTGTTCGTGGAATCCGTGGAGGCGCAGTTTTCCAAAGGCGTGGTCACAGCCCGCCGGGAGCGGCGCCTTGGCGCCATTCTCCTGTCCTCGACCCCGCTCAAGCCCTCCCGCGCACAGGGGCGGGCTGCCGTTGCCACGGCCCTGCAGACGGACGGGCTGGCATTGCTGGACTGGTCCGGCCCGGCAGATGCGCTGCGGCGCCGGCTGGGCCTGCTCCACCGCATCCTGGGGGAGCCGTGGCCCGCGATGGACGACGTGGCGCTCCTGGACCGGCTTGAAGACTGGCTGGCCCCCGAACTGGAGCGGATCGCCGGGGGGACGCCCGCAGCTTCCATCCGGTTGGCTGATCCGCTGCGGCGGCTGCTGCCCTGGCCCGAAGCAGCCCGCCTGGGCGAGCTGGCACCCGAGCGGCTGGAAGTTCCCAGCGGGTCCCGGGTGACGATCGACTATCCGGACGTTGCGGACGCCGACGCAACGCCTGTCGTGGCCGTGAAGCTGCAGGAATGCTTCGGCTGGGCGGAGACGCCGCGCCTGGTGTCCGGGCGGGTGCCCGTGCTGTTCCACCTGCTCTCTCCGGCCGGCCGCCCCCTCGCGGTGACGGCCGACCTGGCCTCCTTCTGGTCCGGACCCTATGCCCAGGTCCGCGCCGAAATGCGCGGACGCTACCCCAGGCATCCGTGGCCCGAGGACCCGTGGACGGCGCGGCCCACGGCAAAGGTGAAGGGCAGGATGTAGCGTGCCGGCGGGATCAGCCTGCCCGGCTGGTGCCATGGTGGGTGGCCGAGCGCCATGAGTTGTCCGGCAGGTGGGAGCTGGCCTGCGCTCCCATCCGGGCCATGCCGCCGTCGACCTCCCAGGAGGCGCCCGTGACGTAGCCGGACGCGGGGGAGGCCAGGAACGCGACTACGTCGGCCACCTCCTCCGCCGTGCCGGCATGGCCCAGCGGAATGCCGGGCCGGGGGATGTCGTGTGCATGCCGGAGCTCCGATGGGGGCAAATGTGTTGCAATCTCCCCGGGCGCCACGGAATTGGCCGTGATGCCATGCTGGGCCAGTTCCACCGCCAGCCCCTCGAGGCCGTGCTTTGAGGCACAATACGCACCGAAGCCAAACCGGGGCTGGTGGGCGTGGACGCTGGTGACCGCGATGAGCCTGCCGCCTGTGCCGCCGTCGACCAGCAGGCGCGCCGCCTGCTGCAGGCACCTGAAGGCGCCGTTGAGGTTGGTGTCCAGGACTCGCTGCCAGTCGGCCGGGGAGGTGTCCAGCACGGAACTGTTCAGCCCCACCCCCACGTTGTTCACGAACACGCCAAGGCCGCCGAGTGTCCCGGCCAGCCTGCTGACGGCGGGCGCGCACGTGTCAAGCTCGGTGGTGTCCAGCCACACGGAGGTGCTGCGGCGTCCCAGCTGCCCAATGCGCAAGGAGGTGTCGGCGGCGCCCGCTTCGTCGTCGTGCCAGGTGAAGCCGACGTTGAAGCCGTCCCGCGCCAAGGCCAGGGCCGTGGCCTTGCCGATGCCGCTGTCGGCACCGGTCACTATGGCACACCGTGGGTAACCGGCGGGGGGAGCGCCGACGTCGGGCACCGGGACACCCACAGTCCGGCTACTTTGCCTTGTTGGCGGCCGAACGCTCCGTTTTGGCACCCGCGTTCAGGAGCTCGCCGTCGTCGTCCTCCAGGTGGGCGCGCATGAACCACTGGAAAAGCTCCAGCTTGGCGCACTGGTTGATGATCATGTCCTCCGTGATCGGGTCCAGGGCGCCAATCTCCGCCAGGGCCTTTCGGTGGCTCTTCAGGAAGCCCGTGTAGACCACGTCCAGGGCGGCCAGGTGGGCGGCGGTGCCGGCCCGGCCGATGGCGTAATCGTCCCAGGTGCGCGCGGCCACCAGGGCGCCGGGCAGCCCGTTGGGGGACATGCCCAGGGTGGCCATGCGCTCGGCAGTTTCGTCAATTATGCCGCGCACCTGATCCACCTGCGGGTCAAGCATTTCGTGCACGGCAATGAAGTCCCGGCCCACCACGTTCCAGTGGGCGTGCTTGAGCGTCAGGGCAAGGTCATTGAGGGCGTGCAGCCGGGGCTGCAAAACCTCGGCCACCTTGTGCCCGTCCTGCAGGGAAAGGCCCGGGACGGTGTATCCGGTGTGTGAGGTCCTCTTGACAACCATGTGCAGCTCCTTGTGTGTCCTTGCATGAAATTGCGGCAGGTTCAGGCCCGTGCGGACAGGCCCTGTTGCTCGCGCCGGCAGCGTTGCCCGGCTTTGGCACAACGCTAGTCAAACCGGCCCGTGGCGTCTAGGGCAAAGCGCGCCAAGGATGGCAAAGTAGAGCCATGAACCACGATCAACAGCAAGTGCCCCAGCGTCTCATCTATGGCTGCATGGGCCTGGGCGGCGAGTGGAGCGGCAGCGACTACGGCACGGCCCAGGTGGACCAGGCCGCGGCTGCCATCGAGGCGGCGCGCCAGGCAGGCGTGGCACTCTTTGATCACGCCGACATCTACCGCAGCGGCAAATCGGAGGCTGTTTTCGGCGAGGTCCTGGCCGCAACTCCCGGGCTGAGGGAGAAAATTCTGCTGCAGACCAAATGTGGCATCCGGCACGGCGGCAACGGGCTGCCCGGCCGCTACGACTTCAGCGCTGAAAACATCCTGGCCCGCGTGGGCGAAAGCCTGCAGCGGCTGCGCACCGACCATGTCGACATCCTGCTGCTGCACCGCCCCGACCCGCTCATGGATGTGCGGGAGCTGGCCACAACCGTGGCGCAGCTCATGGCCGAGGGCAAGGTGCTTGCGCTGGGCGTGTCCAACATGTCGGCTGCGCAAATTGCGTTCCTGGAGGACCGACTGGAGACGCCCGTGGTGGCCAACCAGCTGGAAATGGGCCTGGGCAACCGCGCCTGGGTGGAAAGCTCCGTCCTGGTGAACCGGGGCGAAGGGCTCGACGCCGGATTCCCGCATGGGACGCTGGAATATGCGGCCACGCACGGCGTTGAGCTGCAGGCCTATGGCTCGCTGGCGCAGGGCCGGTACACCGGGTGCCCGCCGGGGGGCCCGGACGACGCCGCCACCTCCGCGCTGGTGGAATCCCTTGCCGCAGAGCACAAGACAACCCGCGAGGCCGTGGTGCTGGGCTGGCTCATGAAGCATCCGGCCCGGATTTCCCCCGTCATCGGCACCACCGACCCGGTCCGCATTGCCGCCTGTGCCGATGCCGCCCGCGTGGCCGCGGCCATGACCCGCACCGAGTGGTACGGGCTCTGGGTGGCCGCGCGCGGCGCCGAGCTGCCGTAGGTGTGCGGTGCTAGAAGATCGCATTGATGATGTTCCAGCCATGGCCGACGGCGGTGCGCGGGTACCAGGAGGCGGTCCCGTTGCGCGCGTACAGCCACAGGGCGCCGGCCGGGTCCCGTGCGAGCACGTCCGGTGTCCGGTCCCCGTTGAAATCGCCCGGCGCCATGACGGCCGTCATGGCGTTCCACCCGCTGCCCACTTTGACGCGCGGCAGCCAGCCTCCGTGGCCGTTGCCCGGGTACAGCCACAGGGTGCCTGTGGCAGTTTCCCGGGCCAGGACGTCTGCCGTGCCGTCACCATTAAAGTCCCCGGGGCCGAGAAGTGCATTGAACATGCCCCAGCCGCTGCCCACCTTGACGCGCGGCAGCCAACCCCCATGCCCGTTGCCCGGATACAGCCACAGGGCGCCGGTGGCAGTCTCACGGGCCAGAATGTCCGCTTTTTGGTCTCCATTGAAATCACCCGGCCCCCACACCGCATTGAAAATGTTCCAGCCGTTGCCAATGTGAACCCGCGGCAGCCAGCCGCCGCGGCCGTTGCCCGGGTATAGCCACAAGGCACCGGAGGCAGCCTCCCTGGCCACCACGTCGCCGTACCCGTCCCCGTTGAAGTCGCCCACGGTGTCCACGGCGTCCATGCCCTGCCAGCCATTGCCGATGGCTGAGGTGCCGGCAAAGCCTCCCCGGCCGTTTCCCGCATAAAGGCTCAGTGCGCCGGTCCCGGCAACCCGGGCCAGGACATCGGTGTTCCAGTCCCCATTGAAATCGCCGGTGGATGTCGTCAGGGAGGAACCCGGAATGGCCAGCGGCCCGAAAGCGTAGGGGCTGCAGGTGATGTCATAGTCACGGACGTCGTCGTACCACTGGGCCAGGTACACATGCCCGCCGGAGAAACTGGGCCTGGCGCACATGTCCAGTGCCTCGGCGGGGTAGTCCAGCCGGCCGGCAGTGGCCCAGACGGGCACGCCCGGCAACTGCCATGACCCGGTGATTGCCTGCCAACCCGAAGCAAAGGAGTACAGGCCGTAGGCAAAGCCCGCATCGTGCAGCCCGCGCATCAGGCCCTCCACCACCAGACGGTTCTCGCGTTGCTGTGCGGCGGTAGCTGAGGGCCACGGCTGCGCGGGGCGGGACTCCACGTCAATCCAGACCACGGGTGGGCGGAAGCCGGCGGCTGCCAGGCTTGCTGCAGCCGCCACGGCCTCGGCATAGCCGGCGTTGGACAGCCGGGCGTCCCGCGTGGTGGCGGCCCATGGGCCGCGGCCTCCATAGGTGGAAAGCTGTGCCGCCGTCGGGAAGGCGGCCATGGCATACGCCTGTGCCGGTTTCCCGTTGGCCCTGGCCCACGCGACCTGGGACGAAAGGCAGGGATTGACGGTGAACGGCAATCCGCGGCTCAGGCCGATGACGGCGAACTGGGCTGACGCTGGTGGAAGGGGCAGGCCATAACCGCCCAATGAGGTGGGGCACTGCGGCCAGGAAACGTCATTCCCGGACAGGGACACGGCCTGTGCGGGAGCGGCTGTGGCCAACACCCCACTGGGGGCCAGGCCCAGCCCCAGCACGGCAGTGGCTGCCAAGCCGGCGAGCAGGCGCCCGGCCCGCGGCGGGTGTCGGTTTCCGCGCATGCCATTCACCTCCGAACTGTGTGAATAGCTCCCAGTCAAGCATTGCCGGCACCGCCCGGCCAGAACGGCGGCATTGCAACTTGGCCACGGATTGCCCGTCAGCCGGCTCCCTATTCGAAGCGGGAGGCGTCGCCCATGCCGTGCCGCACCACTTCGGCGTAGCCGCTGGAGAAGTCCACCACCGTGGTGGGCTCCGCGCCCACATCACCGGAGTCAATGACGGCGTCCACCACATGGTCCAGGGCTTCCTTGATTTCCCAGCCCTGTGTCAGCGGCGTCTCCTCGTCGGGCAGCAGGAGGGTGCTGGAGAGGAGCGGCTCGCCCAGTTCGTCGAGGATGGCGTGAATGAGGCGGCTGTCCGGAATGCGTACACCCACCGTCTTTTTCTTCGGGTGGGCCAGCCGGCGCGGCACCTCCTTGGTGGCAGGCAGGATGAAGGTGTACGGCCCGGGCGTCACGGCCTTGATGGCGCGGAAAATGTCGTTGTCCACCATGACAAACTGGCCCAGTTGCGCAAAATCCTTGCACACCAGGGTGAAGTGGTGCTTGCTGTCGAGACGGCGGATGGACCGGATCCGGTCCAGGGCGTCCCGGTTGCCGATCTGGGCACCCAGCGCGTAGCAGGAGTCCGTTGGATAGGCGATCAGCCCGCCCGACTTTAGCAGGGCCACCACCTGCGCCACGGAGCGTGACTGCGGGTCGTGGGGATGGATGTCGAAGAATTTGGCCATGCACGCAAGCTTACGTCCACTGGTGCGGCGGCCCGGGGATTGCCCTCTTTCAGTGCGGTTGGAAGGGGATGTGTCCAATGTCACCCGGCCAGTCCAGGACCGGGTTTTGGCCCCATTTGCGGGCTACATGCCGGTGACGTCCAGCTAATTCCCACGGAATGGGCGCAAGCTGTTGAAGTGGCCCTGTGCCACCGCACGAATGATTGAGCCGAACGTCGCCACAGGAAGGCCCCGCCGCATGACCCCTTCATCCCCAGGCACCAAACCACGTTCCGTCTGGCGGGACAGCGGATCCACCCTCGGCATGCTGGCCACGCTGCTGGCTGTCTGCGGTGTCTGCGGCGTGCTGGTGGCGGCCCTGTTGGTGCCGGCCGGGGCCATGGCGACGGCGGCAGTTGTGGGGACCAACACCATGCTGGACCAGACGCCCAGCGCCTTGAACCTGAGTGCTCCGGCACAATCCACCAAGGTGCTGGCAAACGACGGCTCACTCATTGCCACCTTCTTCGAGCAGGACCGGCAGGAAGTGTCCTTGGCGGACATGTCGCCCTACATCAAGAACGGCGTGGTGGCCATTGAGGACGCCCGCTTCTACCAGCACGGCGGCATTGACCTGACAGGCATCATGCGGGCGCTGGCTGCCACCGTCCAGGGTGGGCGCGAAGGCGCCTCCACCATCACCCAGCAATACGTCAACAACGTGATCATCGAACAATTGGTTGCAGCGGGAAACACCAGCGCCGTCAAGCTGGGCCAGCAGAAGACCGTTGCGGACAAGCTGAACGAGATCAAGCTGGCCATCGGGCTGGAAAAGAAGATGTCCAAGGACCAGATCCTTGCCGGCTACCTGAACATCATTTACTTCGGCAACGGGGCCTACGGCATCCAGGCAGCCTCCAAACTGTACTTCAACGTCAACGCCAAGGACCTCACCCTGCCCCAGGCTGCCGCCCTGGCCGGGGTGGTCAACAGCCCCGCGTATTACGATCCGCTGACCCAACCAGACCATGTGGTCACCCGCCGCAACGCCGTGTTGGACAAGATGCTGGCACAAAAGAAGATCACCCAAAAAGAGCACGACGCCGCCGTGAAGGCACCCTTGAAGCTCAACGTCAACAGGCCCTCACAGGGCTGCGTGGCCGCCGCCACCGCCCCCTACTTCTGTGACTATGTCCAGCAGCTGGTGCTCAACGACCCCGCCTTCGGTGCCACGCCGGACGAACGCAGCAAATTCCTCTACCAGGGCGGGCTGACCATCAAGACCACCCTGGACCCGGCCTTGCAAAAGGTGGCCCAGGAAAAGGTCGACGCCACCATCTCCGCGGCGGACCCGCTGCAGCGCGGCGCCGCCGTGGTCAGTGTGCAGCCGGGCACCGGCAAGGTCCTGACCATGGCGCAAAACACCATTTACAACCCTGCCTCGAAGCCGGGGAACTACATGGGCAACTTTGCGTTGCCGCTCAATGACGCCAAGGGCAATTCCCTGCATGGGGCCGGCGGCTTCCAGATCGGCTCAACATTCAAGCCCATCGTGTACGCCGAATGGCTCAACTCAGGCCATTCCATGATGACCATGGTCAACGGTGCGGTGCGGGACTATCCGGTGGGCTACAACTGGAAGAACACCTGTGGGAAAACCACGGGCAGCTATGACCCAGCCTCCGGGACAAAGCTGCTGCCCAACGACGACCCCAACCACTACTACCCCATGACGGCCCTGGAAGGGCTGTACAACTCCATCAACACCATCACCTTCCAGACGGCTGCCGCCCTGGACTTTTGCAACATCCAAAAGATGGCGACGGCGGCCGGAATCGCCGACGGCGCCACGAACAAGCCCTACGACCTGAGCAACATCTCCAACCTGATCGGCAGCGAGAACGTGGCCCCCATCAACATGGCCACCATGATGGCCACGTTTGCCAGCGGCGGCGTGCGCTGCGACCCGATCGCCCTCACCTCCATCACGGACAAGACCGGCAAGAGCTACCCGGTGCCGGGCGCCAACTGCCAGCAGACCATCTCCAAGGACGTGGCGAACGGTGTGAAGTACACGCTGCAGCAAATGCTGGTCAGGGGCTCCGGATACCTGATCCCACTCAACGACAAGGCCACGGCCTTCGCCAAGACCGGCACCACGGACGGCAATACCAACACCTGGACCATCGGCGCCAACTCCGGCATTTCCACGGCTTCGTGGTTTGGCAGCTACAAGGGCATCGGACCGTTCTGGGTCAACCAGGACATCACCATCAATGGCCATTACTGGGTGGGGGTGGACGGCGCCAACCTGGCCGGCACCCAATGGGCAGGCGTCATGAACGCCGCGGCCGGCATCCCGGCCTACGCCGCCCAGCCCCTGGAGCAGCCACCGGCTACCATGCTGGCCAACACGGCACCCCTGGTGGTGGGCGTCAACGACCCCAAGGGCACCGACGCCCCCGTCCAGCCCGTGGTGCCGCCGGCGAACACCGCGACCCAGGCGCCTGCCCAACAGCAGCCGGCGCCGCCGGCCACCCAAGCGCCGCAGCCCACCTCGCCGGCCACCAAGCCGGGTAAGGGCAAGAAGGGCTAGCCAGGAAGGGCTAGGCCTTCGGGAGGGCGGCCAGCAGTGCGGTTCCGTCCGGCACGCCAAGGCCCGTGCAGGCGTCCCAGCCCGGCGTGGCGTGGTAGCTGCCGTTGTTGCCGTCGGTGATGTCGCGGAAGCCCGGAGTGGCTGCGCCGCCGCCGGACAGGCCGTAGAGGGCCGGCTGCAGCAGCCCCAGCCCCTTGCCGCGTGACTGGGCCAGCCGGGCAATGAGGGCGGCCCACAGGGGAGCCACGGCACTGGTCCCGCCAATGACCATGTCGCTGCCGTCCACCCTCACCCGGTAGCCGGTTTGCGGATCGGCCACCGCGGCAACGTCGGGGACGCCGCGCCCCTGGGGAACCGACGCTGGCCCGGCGCCCGAAAGCACTGTGACGTGCTGCTGCCAGGCGGGCAGCGGGAAGGCATCACTGACCCCGCCGCCGGTGGCTGAGTGGCTGGAGTCGTTCCAGACGGTCTCCGAGTTCACCGCCCCCGTCACCGGATCCGCCGAAAGCCGTGTGCCGCCGCAGGCGAGCGCATGCGGGCTCGACGCCGGGAAATCGGCGTGGTTGCGCCCGTCGCCGGCGTTGTCGGCGGAGCCGTTGTCACCCGCCGCCACCGTTACCGTCACACCGAGCAGGGCTGCGTCGACCAGGGCGTTGTCAAAGGCGGTTTTGGCCTGTGCCGTCCACGCGTCCTCGCTCTGGCCCCAGCTGATGCTGATGGCGGCCGGGGCGGGGGAGTCGTGGGCGGCCTGGCTCAAGGCATCGAGGAATCCGGCATCCGTGTTCGGGGCAAAGTACACCTTGATGGCAGCCCCGGGCGCCAGGGCACCCGCAACCTCGATGTCGAGGAGGACCTCGCCGTCGGCCCCTTGGGGGTCCTGGCCGGGGGCGTTGGCTGCGCCGTCCACCCCGATGGCAGTTACGGCCGGGCCTTGGATGCCGAGGGAGCCGAAGTAGGCGTCGAGGTCTGCGGCGGCAAAGCCCCCTCCCAGTTCCAGGATCGCGATCACTTGTCCCGTGCCGTCGGTGCCGGCCGGAAAGTTGTACACGCGGCCCAGGTCCAGGGGCGTGTAGCTTACGGATCCTGCGGCGGCCGGGGCGAAGTGAAACTGGGCGCGGGCGGTGGGCCTGTCGTCGAGCCCCAGGACCGCCACCACCACCCCCTCCAGGGCTGCGGGGATGCTGAGGCCGCCGGTACGGTGCCGGTGCGCCACCGTTTGCTGGTCCGGCGCCACGCTGGACACGGGCTCCAGGCGGGTGCCGAAGATGGTGCACAGCAGGCCCACCTGTCCGGTGATGCGGATCCTGCGTGATGCTGCATCCACCTCCGTGACCTGTGCGCCGATCCTGGTCATGGTGGAGGTGGCCAGTTCGACGTCGGCCGGCGAGGCGCCATAGGCGGCCAGCTCGGTGCGCGAGAGGATCCTGCCCAGCGCTTCGTCCGGAACAGGCTGCGCGCGGCGCAACACCAGGGTGACGGAAATTTCCTCGTTGTAGAGGGCCTCGAAGCCGGCCTCCGCGGCGGCCGGACGGTGGAGGGCCTGCGGGGCCGGCTCCCTGGTGCTGCCCGGCAGCGGAACCAGCTGTGGCTGTTCGGCTTCGCCGGCATGCCTGCCGCGGGCGCCCGGCTGGGCGGGATTGGATTCAGTGTTCTGGTTCATGGTGCACACCTTCCGTCGTTACAGGCGATGCTACGGCCGATGTCCGACACAAACAACGATCATTGGCCCGTGGCGGCCAGTTGGCCACGGGCGGACTTGTCGGCGAGACTGGGAGTGCCCACCCACAGAGGAGAGTGCCGTGAATGGTTCAGTAAACCCGGTCCGGATTGTTGTTGGAGTTGACGGATCGCAGGCATCGCTGGCTGCCCTGCGGGAGGCGGTCCGGCTCGCGGAACTGCTGGGCGCGGCCGTCGAGGCGGTGGCCGCCTGGGAACCGCCCGCCAAGCCCTCCAGCTACCAGGCACGTGGCATTGGCAGCTTTGAGGAAGGGGCGCGGCGGGTGCTCGACCAGGCGTTGGCGGACGCTTTTGGCCCGGTCCTGCCGCAGGCCCTGTCCGCGCGCACTGAGCGCGGAGGCGCGGCAGCGGTCCTGGCCGACGCGAGCCGCGGGGCACGCTACTTGGTTGTGGGACGCCGCGGCCACGGCGGCATCATGGGCACACTGCTGGGTTCGGTCAGCGCCCAGAGCATCAACCAGGCAGACTGCCCCGTCATCGTGGTGCGCTAGGGGCTGGCCAGCCTAGCCGCGACGTCGCCGGAAACCTGGCCACGGCCTTCGACGGCGGCCCATTCGGCGCGCCGGTAGGCCTGTTCCAGGGCGGCAACGGCTTCCCTGTATCCGGCAAGGGCTTGTTCCGGCCCGTAGCGAAGTGCCTCGGCCTTGGCCATGGCCCTGGCCAGCAATGCCGTTTCCGCCACGCGGACGTCGGTCATGTCCGGGAAGTCGATGGCCGCTGCGGGGTCAAGCTCGAAACGGCTCCACCTCAGCGCCACGGCATCCTGCCGGGCCGCCAGGGAATGGCGAACGGCGTCATCCAGCTGCCGCGCCCGGATGGTGGCACGGGACGCCAGCACCTGTGCGAAGAGCCGTGCACAGAAAAGCCACGTTGCGGCTGCCAGGGCCGCCAGCGCGGCACCTGCCCAGCGGTTGGCCGCCGTCGTAAGCAAAACGGCCGGCGCCACAATGCACAGCCCGGCAAAGCCGTACCAGAAGGCGGAGTCCGGATCTTTTTCAAGGGCGGGGCGGGACTTGACCAGCCAGGCTGTCCCTCCAGTCGCGGAAACCACCACGGCGGCCACCGCCACCAACTGAGCCACGGCTTCGACCACCATGACGCCACCTCCCGATCCTTACCTTCCATTGCATGCCCTTTGCCGGGGAAGGTCAAGGGCTGGCAGGGGCAGGCGTCCGGGTCCCATTTTATGGAGGCTTCAACTTCTGATAATCTGGCGAAATCCACGGGCCTCCCGGCAAGTTTGCTTGCCGGTCGCAGATAACGGGTGGACACTTATATCCGTTGCTTAGCTGAGGAGAATTGCATGCACTTGACGCCCCGTGAACAGGAAAAACTCATGATTGTGGTGGCAGCCGATTTGGCCCGGCGCCGCCAGGGCCGCAAGCTCAAGCTGAACCATCCCGAGGCCGTCGCCATCCTGACGTACGAACTCATCGAAGGCGCCCGGGACGGCCGCACGGTGGCCGACCTCATGGGCTGGGGGAGCACCATCCTCACCCGCGACGACGTCATGGACGGCGTGGCCGAAATGATCAAGGATGTCCAGGTCGAGGCGACGTTCCCCGACGGCACCAAGCTGGTCACCGTCCACAACCCCATTCGCTAGGCGTGCTTCCCCGCCGCCAGCAACGCGATTCCACAATCGATGAAAGGCCAGCCGTGATACCCGGAGAATATGTCCTGCGCACCGACCCCCTACGATGCAACGCCTCATCCGAGGCCGTGACGGTACAGGTGACGAACCGCGGCGACCGCCCCGTCCAGGTCGGTTCGCACTACCACTTTGCCGAAGTCAATGACGCCCTTCACTTCGACCGTGCCGCAGCGTACGGGCGCCGCCTGGACATCCCCGCCGGCACTGCCGTCCGCTTCGAACCCGGCGACGCCAAGTCCGTCGGGCTGATCCAGCTGTCAGGCACCCGCGAAGTCCACGGCTTCCGCGACCAGGTCAACGGCCCGCTCGACACCCCGGCAGGAACCAATCCCGGCGCACCCCAGGACGGCAGCAAATGAGCTTTGAACTAAGCCGCAAGCAGTACTCGGACCTCTACGGCCCCACCACCGGGGACGCCGTCCGCCTCGCGGACACCGAATTGTTCGCCGAAATTGAGCACGACCACACCAAGTACGGCGAGGAAGTGGTCTACGGCGGCGGCAAGGTGATCCGCGACGGGATGGGCCAAAACGGCCAGCTGGTCCGGGACGAGGACATTCCGGACACCGTCATCACCAACGTGATTGTGCTGGACTACACGGGCATCTACAAGGCGGATGTTGCCCTGCGCGACGGTCACATCTTCAGGATCGGCAAGGCCGGCAACCCGCAGATCTCCGACGGCGTCACCATCACCATCGGCGCGGCCACGGACATCATCGCTGGCGAAGGCAAAATCCTCACGGCCGGCGGCATCGACACGCACGTGCACTTTGTCAGTTCCGACCAGATTCCCGTGGCCCTGGCCTCCGGCGTCACCACGCTGATCGGCGGCGGCACGGGCCCCTCCGATGCCAGCAAGGCCACCACCGTCACGCCCGGCGCCTGGCACATCTCCAAAATGCTCCAGGCCGTGGACAACATGCCCATCAACATTGGCCTGCTGGGCAAGGGCCACGCCAGCGCCCGGGAACCCCTGGCCGAACAGATCCGGGCCGGCGTCATCGGGCTGAAGGTCCACGAGGACTGGGGCGCTACCACCTCCTCCATAGACATGTCCCTGCAAGTGGCCGACGAATTCGACGTCCAGGTGGCCATCCACTCCGACACGCTCAATGAATGCGGCTTCGTCGAGGACACCATTGCGGCCATCGGCGGGCGCGTCATCCACACCTTCCACACCGAAGGTGCCGGCGGCGGCCACGCCCCCGACATCATCAAGGTGGCGGGCCTGCCCAACGTGCTGCCGGCGTCGACCAACCCCACCCTGCCCTATACGGTGAACACGATCGACGAGCACCTGGACATGCTCATGGTCTGCCACCACCTCAGCCCCGACATCCCCGAGGACGTGGCGTTCGCCGACTCCCGCATCCGCAAGGAAACCATCGCCGCCGAGGATGTGCTCCATGACATGGGCATCTTCTCCATCACCTCCTCCGATTCCCAGGCCATGGGCCGCGTGGGCGAGGTGGTGCTGCGCACCTGGCAGGTGGCCGACGCCATGAAGCGCCAGCGCGGAAAGTACGACGACGACCCTGAAGTGGGTGACAATGCGCGGCTCAAGCGCTTTGTTGCGAAATACACGATCAATCCGGCCATTGCCCACGGCATCGCCGATTCCGTGGGCAGCATCGAGGAAGGCAAGTTTGCCGACCTGGTGCTGTGGGAGCCGGCGTTCTTCGGCGTCAAGCCGGAAATGGTCATCAAGGGCGGCCAGATGGTCATGAGCGTCATGGGCGACCCCAACGCGTCCATCCCCACGCCGCAGCCGCGGACCCTGCGGCAGAACTTCGCGGCACTGGGCCGTGCGGTGCATTCTTCGTCCATCACCTTCATGTCCCAGGCGGCCATTGACGCCGGCGTCCCCGCGCAGCTGGGCCTGCAGCACGAGGTCCGGGCCTGCCACGGCATCCGCAACCTCACCAAGGCGGATATGAAGCACAACGGCGAAATGCCTGACATCGAAGTGGATCCCGAAACCTATGAGGTCCGGGTGGATGGCGAAGTGGTCACGGCCGAGCCCTCAGCCGTGCTGCCCATGGCCCAGCGCTACTTCCTGTTTTAGAAGGAGAACCATTGATCATCAGCGCCATACTTGGCAATAAGTTCGACCCCGCCACGGACACCTTTGACCCCGCCGTTCTTGCCGGGCTGCACGAGGAGAAAGTGGTGCTGCCCTCCGCGGCCCTGGTCAAGCGCATCCAGCGCGTCACCACTGACCATGGCAGGGAACTGGGCATCATGCTCGACGGCGGCCACGCGCCGGACCTCCGTGACGGCGACGTGCTCCACCTCGACGCCACCGGGGCAATCGTCATCTCCGTGGAGCACACGGACGTCCTCGTGATCGCCCCCGGCTCCATCCGGGAAATGGGCGTGGTGGCGCACAATCTGGGCAACCGGCACATGCAGGCACAGTTCTTCGGAGAGGACAGCGAATACGGCGCCCAGGTCATGGTGCTGGCCTACGACCACACGGTGGAGGACTACCTCAAGCACGTGGGCGTGCAGTACTCCCGGCAGGAACGCATCATGCCCGTGCCGTTCCGGCACGCCGAACACACCCACTGATGCCCGCCATGCCTGCAGCCGCGCCCACCTACCTGCTGCCGCTGCTCCAGCTCAGCGACTCGGCACTTCCCACCGGCGCATTCAGCCACTCACTGGGGCTGGAAACCAGCCTGCACCGGGGAGAGGTCCGTGACGAAGCCACGTTCGCCGACTGGCTCACCCAGTTCATCCGGATCCAGCTGGTCCACAGCGACGGCCTGGCCATCCGCCTAGCCTGCGAAGCGGACACCCCGGCGGAACTGTTCCGCGTGGACCGGGAACTGCATGCTTCAGCACTGCCGCGGGAAATCCGCGAGGCAGGGGTGAAGATGGGCGCGCGCATGCTGGACATCGCCCTCGCCGTGGCGCCGTCCCCCGAACTTCAGTGCTACGCCGACGCCGTGGCCAGTGGCGACTGCGCGGGCCACCCCGCCCTCGCGTATGCCGTGGCCGGAAAGTCCCTCGGTGTCCCGCTGGCGGAACTGCTGGCCAGCTACCTGTTTTCCGCCGCCACCTCGCTGACCCAAAATGCCATCCGCGGCATCCCGCTCGGCCAAAACGCCGGCCAGCGTGTCCTTGCCGCTGCGCACCGGGAGGTGCGGGACGCCGTCGTGCGTGTCCAAACGCTGGGGCGCGAGGACTTCGGCGTGACGGCACCGGGCCTTGAAATCGCCCAAATGCAGCATGAGCGCCAGCGGGCCCGAATGTTCATGTCCTGACCCCCCCAACCCGACGCTCCCTCACTTTTCGGGGTCATTCCATCGACGCTCCCTCACTTTTCGGGGTCTTTCCCCCGACGCTCCATCACCTTCCGGGGACCACACCGAACACCGCAAACATTGACACAAGGAGACACACATGAAACCGATCAGGATTGGCATTGGCGGCCCGGTGGGCGCCGGCAAGACCCAGCTCGTGGAGCGCCTGACCCGCGCACTGGACGGGCAGGTCTCCTGCGCGGCGATCACGAACGACATCTACACCATCGAGGATGCGAAGATCCTGGCCGCGAACGGCGTGCTGCCGCTGGACCGGATCATCGGCATTGAGACCGGAGGATGCCCGCACACCGCCATCCGCGAGGACACATCGATGAACTCGGCTGCCGTGGCGGAACTGGAGGCGCGGCACCAGGACCTGCAGGTGATATTCATCGAGTCGGGGGGCGACAACCTCTCCGCCACGTTCAGCCCGGAACTGGTGGATTTCTCCATCTACATCATTGACGTAGCCCAAGGGGAGAAGATTCCGCGCAAGGCGGGACAGGGCATGATCAAGTCCGACCTCTTCGTCATCAACAAGACGGACCTGGCACCCTACGTGGGCGCGGACCTGTCCGTCATGGAGGCCGACACCCTCGAATTCCGCGGCCACAAGCCCTACTGCTTCACCAACCTGAAGACCGACGACGGCCTGGAACACGTGATCAACTGGCTCAAGCGTGACGTGCTCATGCTGGACCTGGCGAACTAGGGGCTCCGGTGGTCGAGTCTGCCCCCGTGGTCGAGCTTGCTCCGGTGGTCGAGCTTGTCGAGACCCAGGCAAGCCCCGCTGTGGGGCGTCTTGGAGCCGTGGGGGAGTGGGCCGGCACCTTGTCATTGGACGTTGCCCGCCGCAACGGCCGTTCCATCGCCGTGCGCCAGCACCATGACGGCGCGCTGCGGATCCTGCGCCCCCACTACCTCGATGAATCCGGCCAGGTCTGCTACGTGGTCATCAACCCGGGAGGCGCGTATCTTGGCGGCGACAGGTACCTGATCGAGCTTGATGTTGCGCCCGGGGCGGACCTGCTGCTGACCACACAGTCGGCAACGAAGATCTACCGCACGCCCAACGACCGGGCCGAGCAGCACATGCGCATCAGCCTCGGCGCCGGTTCGCGGCTGGAACTGCTGCCCGATCCGCTCATCGCCTACCGCGAAGCCAGCTACGGCCAGGTCACCTGCGTGGACATGGATCCGACGGCGTCGCTTGTCATGGCTGAGGTGGTGACACCCGGCTGGTCGCCCGACGGCGGATACTTCCGCTACGACGAAATCCGCCTGCGCAACGAGATCTCCATTGGCGGCCGGCTGACGGTGCTGGACAACTTGCTGATCCGCCCCGGTTCCGGCTCGCCCGTGGACGGCAGCGCCTTCATGGGCGCCTGCACCCACCTGGGCTCCCTGCTGGTGGTGGACGCCCGCGTCAATTCCACCCTCGCCGATGACCTCCATGCGCTGCTGGCACCCAAGGACGACGGCGGCCGGCTGGGGGTCACGCTGTTGGACGGCCCGGGCCTGGCGCTGCGGGCATTGTCCCGCTCAACGGAACAATTGAATGCCATGCTGGGCGCCGCCGTCGACCTTCTCCGGAAGCGCTGGCACGGCCAGGAACCCCTGAACTTGAGGAAATATTAGATGACCGCCCCTGCCCGCCTGGGATATCTGGAACGGGAGAAGCTTCCGCTCGCCCGCAGGGTGGGTGCCACGTTCCTGGCGGTGGCCGTGCTGCACGCCGTCGTGGCGGGACTCATGGTGTTTTCACTGATGACGGATGTGCATCCGCTGGCCTTCGGCCTGGTGGTCACGGCCTATTTGGCCGGTGTGAAGCACAGCTACGACTGGGACCACATTGCTGCGATCGACAATTCCAGCAGGAAATTTGCTTCCCAGGGCAGGGCGCCGGTCAGCGTGGGCTTTGCCTTCAGCCTGGGGCACAGTTCCGTCGTCATGGTGGCCGGGGTGCTGGTGGTCAGCGGTGCCGGCATCATGGGGGCCGTGCTGCATCAAGGATCCGCTCCGAACGTGGCGCTGGCCCTGTTCGGGTCCAGCGTCTCCGCCCTCTTCCTGCTGGCAATCGGGTTGTTCAACGGTTCCGCGTTCCTGAAGGCCAATGAGCTGTTCCGGCGGATTCGCGGGGGAGGGGCTGTTGCGGACGATGAACTGGCGCCCACGGGCATGGTGGCCCGCCTCCTGGACAAGCCGCTGTCCCGCGTGAAGCGCCCCCGCGACATTTACGTGCTGGGCTTCCTGTTCGGCCTGGGCTTCGACACGGCCTCAACGATCGCGTTCCTGCTGCTGACGGCCTCCGCCGCGCTGGCAGGCGTTTCCGTTGCCGCACTGCTGGCCCTGCCCCTCGCATTCACCGCCGCCATGACCTTGTGCGACACGGCCAACGGCATGGCCATGATGAAAATGTACCGCTCCGCCGTCATGCACCCGGCCCGCCGCATCGGCTTCAACATGGTCATCACCGGCCTGTCGGCAACGTCGGCACTGTTCATCTCCGCACTGACCATCGCCGCGATCGTCCACGAAGTCCTGGGCCTGAGCGATCCCGTCACCACCTGGCTGGCCACCGTGGACCTTGGCCATGCAGGGCTGCTGCTGGTGGGGCTGTTCCTGGCGGTGTGGGGCATTGCCGCGCTGGGCTGGCGGAAGGGCCGCCAGTAGTGTGATGTGCCGCATAAATCAGGCTCTGGGTGCCGTGCAACGGATGTCGTGACCCTAGGATTGATGGTTGGAATTATCCCTGGCGGGGCTTTGCATCCGCCACGCAATTTGACGATCAAGTTAGGCCCATGAGGAAAATTATTCAGTTGTCCGCCGCCGCAATCCTGGTTGCCACCCTGGCCGCCTGCGGTACCAATGCACCCGCCGCGACTTCCAGCGGGACGCCCAGCGAAACCACTGCCGCAACGCAGGCGAAGCGTGCAGTTCCCAACGTTGTTGGGATGACGTACCAGGAAGCGTACGAGACCCTGGTCAAGGAAAACTTCTTCGCCCAGCTGGTCGACAAGACCGGCGCGAGGTGGATTGAAGGAAACCCCTGGGCCGACGCCAAGGTTGCCTCCACGGATCCTGCTGCCGGCACCATGACCGATGCATCCTACGTGAAGGTGGCACTCACCGTGACGCAGGAAGAGTACGCCAAGCAGGGCAAGGCAGCCAAGTAGGCCACAGAATTGAGGGAGCCTGCGGGCCACGCCGCCGCTAGGGCAGGCGTGGCCCAGCGGCCAGCATGACGGAAAGGGCCGTCATCATGACCAGGGAGTAGCGGAACATCAGGCGCGACCACCTCGCGGGGCGTTCAGCCTTCAGTCCCCGGATGCCAAGGGCGATCCAGCCCAGGCCCAGCAAACCCATGACGGCGGTATAGCTCCAGCCCGTGTAGCCGAACGGCTGGGGGAGCAGGGAGACGGCCACAAACACCACGGTGTAGGCGAGTATCTGTTCCGTGGTGTTGGCGATGCCGCGCACCACGGAAATGACGGGCACCCCGGCCTGCGCGTACTCATCGTGACGATAGATGGAAATTGAATAGAACGCGGGCATCTGCCAAAAGAACAGCATGAGGAACGCAATGGCGGCGCCGGCGTTGAGCTCCCCGGCGGCTCCCACATATCCGCCCAGGATCGGAGCGGCCCCGGAAATGCTGCCCACCAGCGTGCCGTGGACTGACATCCTTTTGGACAGCATGCCGTAGAGCACCACGTAGGCCAGGTAGCCGCCCAGCCCCACGGCCACCACCAGCCAGTTGGTCCAGGCCATGAGCACCGACATGCCGGCAAGGCCCAGCAGCACTGAATAAATGACGGCATTGCGAGCCTGGACATGGCCCGTGACGGTGGCGCGCTTCCTGGTCCGCTCCATCACGGAGTCGATGTCGCGGTCAAGCACGTTGTTCACAACGCAGGCGGAGGCAATGACCAAGGTGGTGCCCGCGCATACCGCCAGAAACAGCAGCCAGTCAATGTGCCCTGGGCTGGCGAAGAGGAACCCCGCCGCGGCAGTGAGGACGTTGCCGTACAGCACGCCCGGCTTGGCCAGTGAGTAGTAGCGAAGCACCGAATCCCGCCAGGAGGTGCCCGTGGCCCGTGAGGCCAGTGCGCTGTCGGTGCCGTCGATCCGGGATGTGCCGTCCCCGCTGGCGGGTGGGGGCTCGGAACCTCGCGGGGACATGCGCATGAACTCCAATCAGGGGGTGGTCCGGCCAGTTTATCGGCATGGAGGCGCCCACGCCCGGCCGTGTGATCGTGGCCACTACCGGCTCATGTGAAGGGCGCAGCACCCGGCGGTGGCTAGGGCCGCTGTTGGGTCCGCGTGGCCTCCCACGCCATGACCGCCGCCTGCAGCCCTGCAATGACCTCCCCGTCGGCCAAGTCGGCGCCGAGCAGGCCGCCAATGAGGTCCAGCCGCTGGTAGAACACGGACCGTGAGAGGTGGCTGTTGGCGGCGGCGAGCGTCCGGTTGCCCGGATGGGCCAGGTAGGCGCTCAGCACGGGCAACAGGTCGGTGCCGTGGCGGGCGTCGTGTTCGAGGAGAGTGCCGAGGCTGCGCTCCAGGTATGACTGCAGGCGCGGGTCGCTGCGCAGCTGGCTGACCAGCCGGCGCAGGCCTTTCGCTCCCTGGCGGTGGAGCAGGGCCGGCCCGGCGCCGCCGTCAGGGAGGGGGCCCAGTACTTCCACGGCTTCCTGCAGGGAGTCCGCCAGCGCACCCACCTGCTCGACGACGGCGCCCGCAGCCATGGTGGGCGGCCCCGCGGAGTCCCCCACGCCGCGGATGAGCCCATGCAGCCTGACGGCAAAGGAGTCGACCGCGGCGTCCGGTCCGGGCCGGCCGGTGCCGGGTCCGGGCACGGAGACGGCAACCAGCAGCAGCCGGCCGTCCTGGGCATCAACCCTGCCAGCCACGGCACTGGCGCCCATTGAACGTGCCAGCCGGGACACGTCGGCTGCGGAGGGCCACCGGAAGCAGGCGTTCGGTCCGGCCCCGATGGGTGGGAGCCCGCCCCCGGCTGCTCCCGACCGCACCCGTGTACCAGCGCCCAAGGATTTAGGTGCACGTACAGCCAGTCCGCACAGGCGACGGTTCGTGACGGGCAGGCCCATTGCCTCGAAGCGGGCCCGCAGGGTTGTTTCACTGCGGTACCGTCCCTGCAGCAGGGAGGAAAGCAGCCAGTGCTGGCTGGCGGGCGTCCAGTTTTCCGCCGAACCGTCGGCGAGCCGGCTCAGCGAAAGTGCCACGGCGGCCTGTTCCAGCACCAGTGCCCGCCCGGCGGGGTGGGGTGCGCCGTCGAACGCGATCAGCCAGCCCCAGCGGGTGCCGCGGGCTTCGACCGGAGTGACCAGCCAGCCCTCCGAACCCAGGACGGAAGTGCGTGCGTCGTGCCAGGAATCCGCGGCGTCCCCCGGGCGGGCGCGGTGGGCGGCACGGGCGCGCATTTCCCAGCCGTCAAGCAGGGTGTGCTCGTCAAGTCCGGCCGTGTCGAAGGCAACCACCTGATGCGCCATGTCCTCCAGGACCACGGGACAGCCGAGGACTGCCCCGAGCTGGGCCACGATGTAGTCGGCGGGAGAGCCGCGCAGGCTTAGTTCCGAAAACAGTGCGTGGACCTCGTCACGGGCCTGCAGTGCCGCCATTTGTTCGGCGATGATGCGCCCATGCACCGATTCGGTGACGCTGACAAACTTGACCCGGCGGTGCAGCACCACCAGGGGCAGGCCATGGGCGTCGCACCGCTCAAGCAGCTCCGCCGGGACATCCGCGTAGCGCGTGCCAAGCTCGAGCACCAGCCCGGCAACCTGGGCGGCGGCCAGTTCGGCCATGTATCCGGCCATCCAGTGGGTGCCTTCGGGCCAGCCGACTCCGGTGGCCAGCAGGAGCTCGCCGCCGTCGAGCAGGCCGGCCACGTTCCGCGACTCGACGACGTGGACCCAGCGCACCGGCAGGCCCAGTCCGGCAGCACCGGCCACCACCTCAGCATCGCCGGCCGCCAGCACTGGCAGGGCCAGCACCTCGGCCACCGTCGGCAGCCCCGGACGATCCGTCCGGACGCCGGCCGGATTCCACTCACTTTTCACACTCTGCTCCAGCCGAGGGATGCAAATATCACTATCAGGAGCCTACAACAGCTGTCGGACACATTGTCTGGCTGGCGCGGTCCATGCCTGGGTCGAC
This sequence comes from Arthrobacter silviterrae, assembly GCF_011045165.1. GTDB lineage: Bacteria > Actinomycetota > Actinomycetes > Actinomycetales > Micrococcaceae > Specibacter > Specibacter silviterrae. The sequence continues at coordinate 2,981 of NZ_JAAKZI010000022.1, read as the reverse complement.
TACCGCAGGCCTGAAAACGCGGGTTTTACCGAAGGAGACATTCATGACCGCCAGCCCTGACGTTGCGAACGACGTCGAAAGTTCCATCCGCCACAACGACCGCCACCACGTGCTGCATTCGTGGTCCGCCCAGGCCGCCATTGACCCCCTGCCGGTGGAAGGCGGCCTGGGCTCCACCTTCTGGGACTACCAGGGCAACCGCTACCTGGACTTCGGCTCACAGCTGGTCAACCTGAACCTGGGGCACCAGCACCCGGACCTTGTTGCGGCGATCCAGGAGCAGGCCGGGAAGTTGGCCACCATCCAGCCGGCGTTTGCCAACGATGTCCGCGGCGAACTGGCCGCCCTGATCGCCGCCAAGGCACCCGGCACGCTCAACAAGGTCTTCTTCACCAACGGCGGCGCCGAGGCCAATGAAAACGCCGTCCGCATGGCCCGCCAATTTACGGGCAAGTCCAAGATCCTGGCCCAGTACCGCTCCTACCACGGGGCCACGTCCACGGCCATGCAGCTCACGGGCGATCCCCGCCGATGGGCCAATGAGCCCGGCGCGGCCTCCGTGGCGCACTTCTTCGGCCCCTACGCCTACCGTTCGCCGTTCCACTCCAGCACCCCCGAAGAGGAGAGCGCCCGGGCGCTGGAACACCTGGAAAGCGTCATCGTGCTGGAGGGGGCCTCCACGATTGGCGGCATCATCATCGAGACGGTGGTGGGCACCAACGGCATCCTGGTGCCGCCGCCGGGCTACCTGCCGGGCGTACGCGCGCTCTGCGACAAGTACGGCATCGTCTACATCGCCGACGAAGTCATGGCAGGCTTTGGGCGCACGGGCGAGTGGTTTGCCGTGGACGGCTTCAACGTCATCCCCGACCTGATCTCCTTTGCCAAGGGCGTGAACTCCGGCTACGTGCCCCTGGGCGGAGTCATCATGAGCGACGCCATCGCAGCGATCTTTGACGAAGTCGCCTACCCTGGAGGGCTCACGTATTCCGGCCACCCGCTGGCCTGCGCCCCCGGCGTGGCAACATTCAAGGTCTTTGAGCGCGACGGCATCCTGGCCCATGTGCGCGACCTCGGCAGCCGCGTGGTCCGGCCAATCCTTGACTCCTGGGTGGAAAAGCACCCCAGCGTCGGAGAGGTGCGCGGCCGGGGCCTGTTCTGGGCCGTGGAGCTCGTCACCAACAGGGAGACCCGTGAACCGCTGGTTCCGTTCACCGCCGCCGGCGATGCGGCACGCCCCATGGCGGAGGTCGTGGCGGCCTGCAAGGCCCGCGGTGTCTGGCCCATGACCAACAACAACCGCATCCACATCTGCCCGCCGCTGGTCATCACGGAGGGTGAACTGCGGACGGGCTTGGCCGCCATTGATGAGGCATTGGCGGTGGCCGACGGGTTCGTGCGCTAGAGCCCTTTACAGCGTTGATATGAGTTGTAGACTCGAGTGAATACTTCGTATTCCGTAAAGGGGCTCCTGAATCCGTCGGATTCAGGAGCCCGGCCGTTCCCTGTCCGGCAGGCAGCGCAACCACAAGAAGGCCAGGAATGACCACCACCCTGTACAAGAACCGCGGACTCATTATCAACGGCGCCTTTGTGCCGGCGGCCAGCGGGAAGACGTCATCCGTGGTCAACCCCGCCACAGGCCGTGAAATCGCCGTCGTGGATGTCGCCAACGCCGACGACGTCGACCGCGCCTACGCTGCCGCCCGCGCCGCCGCGCGGAGCTGGGGGAGGACCACCCCGTCTGAGCGGCAGGCCGCCCTGCTGAAACTGGCCGACCTCCTCGAGGAGCACGCCGCGGAATTTGTTGAACTGGAAAGTGCCCAGACCGGGCAGCCCCTCGAAATGGTGGCCGTGGACCAGGTGCCGCCCTGCGCGGACCAGCTGCGCTTCTTTGCCGGTGCGGCCCGCACCATGGGCGCCTCGGCCGCCGGCGAGTACGCACCCGGGAGGACCTCATTCATCCGGCGGGAGCCGATCGGCGTCGTCGGCCAGGTGACGCCCTGGAATTATCCGCTCATGATGGCCGTCTGGAAGATTGCACCGGCCCTGGCCGGTGGCAACACGATTGTGCTCAAGCCCTCCGACACCACGCCCTTGACCACCCTGCTCCTGGCCGAACTGGCGGCAGAGGTGCTGCCGGCCGGCGTGTTCAACGTCGTGACGGGCGACAGGGACACGGGGCGGGCCGTCGTCGAGCATGCCGCCCCCGAACTGGTCTCCATCACCGGCAGTGTCCGGGCAGGCATGGACGTGGCCAAGTCGGCGGCGCTGGACCTCAAGCGCACCCACCTTGAACTGGGCGGAAAGGCGCCCGTGCTGGTGTTTGCCGATGCCGACCTTGCGAAGGCGGCCAAGACCATCGCCATGGCGGGGCTGTACAACGCCGGCCAGGACTGCACCGCGGCAACCCGCGTGTTGGTCGAGGCCTCCATCCACGATGAATTTGCCGCAGCCCTGGCCGCGGAAGCCGCCGGCTACAGCGTTGGCGGACCCGAGGACCACGCAGACATGGGTCCGCTGAACAACGCGGCCCAGCTGGCCCGCGTGGCCGCCGTGGTGGATGCCCTGCCGGCGCACGCCAGGGTCCTCACGGGAGGGCACACGATTGACCGTGGGGGCTACTTCTATGAGCCCACGGTGGTCGCCGGGCTGCTTCAGCACGATGCCGCCATCCAGGAGGAAATCTTTGGTCCGGTCATCACCGTCCAGGCATTTGACTCGGAGGAGCAGGCCGTCGAGTGGGCCAACGATGTTCCCTTTGGGCTGTCCTCGAGCGTCTGGACCCGCGACGTGGCCCGCGCGCTGGACCTGAGCCGGCAGCTGGACTTTGGCGCCGTCTGGATCAACGACCACCTCACGATCAGCGCGGAACTGCCCCACGGCGGCTTCAAGCACTCGGGCCACGGCAAGGACCTGTCGATGTACGCCCTTGAGGACTACACCCGCGTCAAGCACGTCATGGTGAACCTTGAGCGCGA
>NZ_JAAKZI010000021.1 GCF_011045165.1 Arthrobacter silviterrae | reverse complement strand
GGGTGCGTTCGCCAAAACACCGCGAAAGCTGAGGGAGCGTCGGTGTGGGGAGGGGGCTAGCCGCGCGACGCTGCGGCACCCACCCGGGCTACGGTGTCGTACGTGTACACCGGCTTGCCGCCAATGAAAACCTTCAGGGCGCGTTGCATGACGTCCAGGGGGTCGCCGCTCCACAGCACCAGGTCCGCGTCCTTGCCAACGGCCAGTGAGCCGATCCGCTCCGCCAGCCCCAGCACCTTGGCCGGGTTCAGGGTAATGGCACGCAGGGCAGTGGCCCGGTCCAGCCCCTCCTTGACGGCGAAGGTGGCCTGGTGGACCAGGAAATTGATCGGCACCACGGGGTGGTCGGTGATGATGGATATTTCCACGCCCGCCGCTGCAAGCTTGCCCGGATTGGCAATGGATCTCCCCCTCAGCTCCGGCTTGGACTTGGTGGTGAACAGCGGGCCGATCAGCACCGGGACGCCGCGCGCCGCCAGGACATCGGCGATGACGTGCGCCTCCGTGCCGTGGTCAATGACCAGCTCGTAGCCGAATTCGTCGGCCAGGCGCAGCGCAGTGGCGACGTCGTCGGTCCGATGGCAATGCTGGCGCCACGGGATTTCGCGGCGCAGCACCATGGCCAGCGCCTCCATCTGCGCGTCGCGTGGGCGCGGTTCGGGCTTCGCCAGCCAGTTCTGGGCCGCCATGAACGCCTGCCGGATCACCAGCGCGGTGCCCAGCCGGGTGGACGGTGTCTTCTTCTTTTCGCCGTACACGTTCTTCGGGTTCTCGCCCAGGGCCGACTTCAGGCCGCTGGGGGAACGCAGCACCATCTCCTCGATGTAGCGCCCGTGCGTGTGCAGCGCCACGGCCAAGCCGCCGATGGGGTTGCCCGAGCCGGGGTTGACGTTCACGGCCGTGATGCCGCCGGCCAGGGCGTCGTCAAAGCCGGGATCGAAAGGGTCGACGGCGTCAATGGCCCGGACCGCCGCCATGACGGGGTCCGTCATCTCGTTGACATCGCTGGTGGACCCCACCTCGCCTTCCGGATGCATGCCCAGGTGCACATGCGCGTCGATGAAGCCAGGCAGCAGCCACTGGCCCGTGGCGTCGAGCACGTCGGCCCCTTCCGGCACCTGCACGGAGGCGCCCAGTGCCAGGATCTTCCCGCCTTCCACCAGCACGGTGCCGTCGAAGGGTTCGCCCTCGATCGGCACCACATGCGCATTGGTGATGGCCAGCACGCGCCTCTTCGCGGCGTCCGCGGCTTCCCGGATGGCAGCGCTGATGGAGGCGGTATTGACGGCCGGCGCGGCCTTTCCCTTCCCGCCGCCCGGCTTCCCGCCCGGCTTGCCACTCTGCTTCCCACCCGGCTGGGCGGGCCGGGCCGGCCTGGTCACGCGGCCCGGGACAAATGCTGGTTTGGGGGTGGGCTGTGTGGGGGTCATGACGGCCTTTCAATGCGTGCGCGGGGTTCGCGTCGGAATCATGGCGGGCCGGTGGGCCCACCCCCAAGCTACCGCGTCCCCGCCGGCCGGGGCCGGATTCCGGCACGTATGCTGGCTTGATGACGCAAAAAATTGCCCTGGTCACCGGCGTGGGCCGCACCGTCGGGATTGGTGCGGGAATCGCCCGGGCGCTCGCCGCCGACGGGTGGGACCTGGTCCTGAACTACTGGCAGCCCTACGACGCGCGCATGCCCTGGGGCGTCCAGCCCGACGACGTTGCCGCCCTGTGTGCCGAGCTCACGGATGCCGGTGCGCGAACCTGGGCCATGCCGGCGGACCTCGCGGACCCGTCCGCCGTCGAACGCCTATTCGTGCAGATCGCACAAGAGGCCGGGCCGCTGGAAGGCATGGTGCTGTCCCACAGCGAGTCGGTGGATTCGGCCATTCTGGACACGACGCCGGAGAGCTTTGAACGCCACTTTGCCGTCAACACCCGCGCCAGCTGGCAGCTCATTGCGGCCTTCGCACGACAGGCCGGGCCGCGCGGCGGCGCCATCGTGGCGCTGACCAGCGACCACACAGCGTTCAACCTGCCGTACGGCGCCTCCAAGGGTGCCCTCGACAGGATTGTCATTGCCGCGGCGAGGGAGCTGGGCGGGCAGGGCATCAGCGCCAACGTGCTCAACCCCGGCCCCGTCGACACCGGCTGGATGAATGAGGCCGTCAGGGCTGAACTGACGGCCCTCCAGCCGGGCGGACGGCTCGGCACGCCCGCGGACGTGGCCCCGACGGTGGCTTTCCTGCTCTCCCCCGGCGGGCACTGGGTGAGCGGGCAGCTGATCAAGGCCGACGGCGGCTTTTCGGCGTAGCCGAGCCCGGGGCCGGGCCCGTAGCTGTGCCCGTGGCCGCAACGGGGCCCGGGGCCGCGCGATGAGCGTAGTCAGAAAGCCGTCAAGATGATGAGCAGGGGCGTCAAGAAGGCGTAAAAACCGGGGGCACGGCGCCTGCCGGGGTGTGCGATTGACTCAACGATCGAATCACACCCTGAAGGCAGGTCTCCCATGGCACTACTGACGTGGCTCATTTTGGGACTGGTGGGGCTGGCCCTGCTGGTCTACCTTTTCGCCGCCCTGATCCGCCCCGAGAAGTGGTGAGTGACGGCCATGGAGCTGAACCTTTTCTCCTTCATCACCCAGCTGGCCGTGCTGGTGCTGCTGCTGGGGGCGGCCCACCAGCCGCTCGGCGCCTACCTGGCCACAACGTTCACCAGCCGCCGCCACCTGGCCCTTGAACGCGGGCTGTACAGGGTGTCCGGGATCGATGCCCAGGCGGACCAGCACTGGAAGGTCTATGTGCGGTCGCTGCTGGCATTCAGCGCGCTGTCCATAGTGGTGGTGTTCCTGGGCCAGCTGCTGCAGGGCGTGCTGCCCTTCAACCAGGGACACGGCGCCGTGGATCCGTGGGTGGCACTGAACACGGCTGTTTCCTTCGTCACCAACACCAACTGGCAGACGTACGCGCCGGAGGCAACGCTGGGCTTTGGCGTGCAGATGCTGCTACTGGCGGTGCAGAACTTCCTCTCCGCCGCCGTCGGGCTGGCCGTGGCGGTGGCCCTGGTCCGCGGGCTGGTCCGCTCCGAGACCCACAATGTGGGCAACTTTTGGGTGGACCTGACCCGGGGCACCTTCCGGGTCCTGCTGCCGCTGGCCACCGTGGCGGCCGTGGTGCTGGTCATTACGGGGGTGGTGCAGAACTGGGGCGGCACGGACATCCACACCCTCGCCTCCCATGCAGCACAAACCGTGCCCGGCGGGCCCGTCGCATCCCAGGAGGCCATCAAGGAGCTGGGCACCAACGGCGGCGGCTATTTCAACGCCAATTCCGCCCACCCCTTCGAAAACCCAAACGCGTTCAGCAGCCTGTTTGAGGTGTTCCTGCTCCTGCTGATCCCGTTTTCGCTGCCGGCCATGTACGGGCGGATGGTGGGGGACAGGCGCCAGGGCTACACCGTGCTGACAGTCATGGTGGCCTTCTGGCTGGTCTCCACGTCCCTGATGGCCTTGGCCGTGGGATCCTACGCCCATACGGGGACCGGCGTGGGGGAGGGGTTTGAGCAGCGGCTGGGGGTTGCCCCGAGCGCCATTTTCGCCACTGCCACCACCCTGACCTCGACAGGCGCCGTCAACGTGGCGCACGATTCCCTGCCCCCTCTGGCCGGAGGACTGGCCATGCTGAACATGATGCTGGGCGAAATCGCGCCCGGCGGCGTGGGCTCGGGCTTGTACGGGCTGCTGGTGCTGGCCGTCGTCGCCGTTTTCATTGGCGGCCTCATGGTGGGCCGGACGCCGGAATTTCTGGGCAAGAAGATTGGCGCCGCGCCCATGAAGCTGGTGGCGGTCTATATTCTCACCACCCCGGTCCTGGCCCTGGCCGGCACCTCGCTCACCGCAGGCATTCCGGCCCTGGCCGCCAATGCACCCGCCGCCGGCCCGCACGGCTTCAGCGAAATCCTCTACGCGTTCACCTCCGCCGCCAACAACAACGGCTCAGCCTTTGGCGGCATCACCACGTCCGGCCCGCCGCTGGCCGCCATGCTGGCTGTAGTCATGCTGCTGGGCCGCTTCATCCCCATGGTGCTGGTGCTGGCGCTGGCCGGAACGCTGGCCAAACAACGCAAGGTCCCGGACACCGCCGGCACCCTGGCCACCCACGGACCCTTGTTCGCCACCCTCCTCGGCGGCGTGTCACTGCTGGTCACCGCCCTCATCTACTTCCCCGCGCTCGCCCTGGGCCCGGCTGCTGAAGGACTCCTGAAATGAACCTCGCCAACACGCTGGCCGCCTTTCCGCTGGCCGTCCGCAAGTTCAACCCCCGCCTGCTGGTCCATTCACCCGTCATGTTCACGGTGTTTATCGGATCCCTGGTGTGCACCCTGGTGAGCATCCAGCAGCTGGTGCAGGGTTCCCCCGTGGCCGTCTTCTCCGCCCTGGTCACGGTGTGGCTGTGGCTGACGGTGCTGTTTGGCAACCTGTCGGAGGCCATCGCGGAGGGCCGCGGCAAGGCCCAGGCGGACAGCCTGCGGGCCGCGCGCACCTCCGTCATGGCACGACGCCGGCTGGCCGGCCCGGGCGGGCCCGGCACCTTCACCGAGGAACTGGTGCCGGGCACCGAACTGGCGGTGGGCGACATTGTTGTCTGCGAGGCCGGGGACCTGATCCCGAGCGACGGCGACGTCATCGAGGGCCTGGCCAGCGTGGACGAATCCGCCATCACGGGGGAGTCCGCGCCAGTCATCCGCGAATCCGGCGGCGACAGGAGTTCCGTCACGGGCGGCACCATGGTGCTGTCGGACAAGATCGCCGTCCGCATTACGGCCGCCAGCGGCAAGACGTTCCTGGACCGGATGATCGCGCTGGTTGAAGGCTCCACCCGGCAGCGCACGCCGAATGAAATTGCCCTGAACGTGCTCCTGGCCTCCCTGACCATCGTCTTCGTGGTGTGCGTCATGGCCCTGGCACCGATGGCCAACTTTGCCAACGCACTGCCCACGCCCGTGGTGCTTGTTGCCCTGCTGGTCTGCCTCATCCCCACCACCATCGGCGCCCTGGTGCCGGCCATCGGCATCGCCGGCATGGACCGGCTGATCCAGCGCAACGTGCTGGCCACCTCAGGCCGGGCAGTGGAGACCGCCGGCGACATCACCACCCTGCTGCTCGACAAGACGGGCACCATCACCTACGGCAACCGCCGTGCCGTGGAGTTTGGCCCGGCCGACGGCGTGGCCCCCTTCCGCCTCATCGCCGCCGCCCGCCTGTCCTCGCTGGCAGACGAAACCCCCGAGGGGCGCTCCATCGTGGACCTGGCGCTGGAGCAGGGGGACGGCCAGCCGGCCCAGGCTCCGGAGGAACTGTCCGCGGACGTGGAGGTGATCGAGTTCAGCGCAGTGACGCGCATGTCGGGCCTGAACCTGCCCCCCGGGTACCCGGCGAATCCCGGGACCCGCGTCCTGGAGGTGCGCAAGGGTGCCGCTGCCGCAGTCGAACGGTATGCCCTGGAACGCGGCGGCTTCGTGCCGCAGGAACTCGAGGAGAAGGTTTTGGAGATCTCCGCCACCGGCGGCACGCCCCTGCTCGTGGCCACCTTTGACGGCACGAGGGCGCAGGTGCTCGGCGTCATCCACCTGGCCGATGTGGTCAAGCCCGGCATGAAGGAACGGGTTGCCCAGCTGCGGGCCATGGGCATCAGGACCGTCATGATCACCGGCGACAACAAGATCACAGCCGGCGCCATTGCGGGGGAGGCAGGCGTGGACGACTTCGTGGCCGAGGCCACCCCGGAGGACAAGCTGGCCGTCATCAAGCGCGAACAGGAGGCGGGGCGGCTGGTGGCCATGACCGGCGACGGCACCAATGACGCCCCGGCGCTCGCGGCGGCGGATGTGGGGGTGGCCATGAACTCGGGCACCAGCGCAGCCAAGGAGGCCGCCAACATGGTGGACCTGGACTCGGACCCCACCAAGTTGATCGACGTGGTGGGGATCGGCAAGCAGCTGCTCATCACGCGCGGATCGCTGACCACGTTTTCGGTGGCCAATGACGTGGCGAAGTACTTCGCCATTGTGCCCGCCCTGTTTGCCGCCACCTTCCCCGGGCTGGGACTGCTGAACATCATGGGGCTCCACTCCCCGGAGAGCGCCATCCTTTCGGCGGTCATCTTCAACGCAATCATCATTGTGCTGCTGGTGCCGCTGGCACTGCGCGGGGTGAAGTACAGGGCAGTGTCGGCGGCCAAGGCCCTCTCCCGCAACCTGCTCATCTACGGCCTGGGCGGCGTCATTGCCCCGTTCATTGGCATCAAGCTGCTAGACCTTGTGGTCGCCCTCATTCCCACCATCGCCTAAACCCCACGGATTGGTCATCGCCATGAACGCCTACGGACGCCAGCTGCTCACCTCGCTGCGGTTCCTCTTCTTCGCCACACTTCTTTTGGGCCTGGCCTACCCCGCGCTGGTCTTCGGCGTCGGGCAGCTCGCAGCGCCCGCCCAAGCCAACGGCTCCATCATCACGGTGTCCGGGCAGCAGGCAGGGTCGTCCCTGCTGGCGCAGCCGGTCACCGGCGACGGGTATTTTTACCCGCGGCCCTCCGCCGTCGGCTGGGACCCTTCGCAATCCTCCGCCTCCAACCTCGGCCCGAACCAGCCCGCCCTGGTGGCGGCCATCGCCAAGAACCGGGCCGCCGTGGCGGCACGGGAGCAGGTGCCCCCGGCCAGCGTCCCGATGGACGCCGTCACGGCCAGCGGCTCCGGGCTGGACCCGGACATCTCCCCGGCCTATGCCGCCCTCCAGGTGCCGCGGGTGGCGCGGGCCAGCGGGCTGGGAGAGGCTGCCGTCAAGGCGCTCGTCGCGGAGCACACCAGCAACGGCTTCCTGGCGTTCCTGGGCCAGCCGGCCGTAAACACCACCACGCTCAACGCCGCGCTGGCAACACTGCGCGCGGGGCACTGACAGCAAACAAATACCGACTGCGACAATGGGACCATGGCACGAGGCATCTTGCGTATATTCCTGGGGGCTGCCCCCGGCGTGGGCAAAACCTACGCCATGCTGGATGAAGGCCACGCCCAGGCGGCGGCCGGCGTGGACGTGGTGGCCGGAATTGTGCTGGACCACGGCCGCGAGCAGACCCGCGCACAGATGGCGGGGCTCCAGGCCCTGCCCACCCGCACCTTCACCTACCGGGAGGCCGAATTTGAGGAGCTGGACGTGGCGGCCCTGCTGGCGCGGCGCCCCGCACTGGCCCTCGTGGATGAGTACGCGCACTCCAATGTTCCGGGGGCCGGCAATGCCAAGCGCTGGCAGGACGTGGAGGAACTGCTCGCCGCCGGGATCGATGTCTACTCAACCGTGAATGTCCAGCACCTGGCGTCCCTGGGGGATGTGGTGGAGTCCATCACCGGGGTCCGGCAGCAGGAAACGGTGCCCGATGAGGTGGTGCGCCGGGCGGACCAGATTGAGCTGGTGGACATCCCGCCGGAACTGCTGCGCCAGCGCCTGAGTGCGGGCAACGTCTACACGCGGGACAAGGTGGATGCCGCCCTGGCCAACTACTTCCGGCTGGGCAACCTGACGGCACTGCGCGAATTGGCCCTCCTGTGGCTGGCCGACAGGGTGGAGGAAGGCGTGGCGGCCTACCGGCAAAGCCACGGCATTGAGGCAAGCTGGCCCACCCGCGAACGCGTGGTGGTGGGGCTGACCGGCGGCGCTGAAGGCGAATTCCTGCTGCGCCGGGCGGCCCGCATCCTCAGCCGGGTGAGCGGCGGGGAACTGCTGGCCGTCCACATTCCACGGTCCGACGGCGTTGCCGGGGATGTGCCGCTGGCCTTGGAAAGCCAGCGCCAGCTGGTCACCGACCTGGGCGGCACCTACCACTCCGTGGGCGGCGAGGACCCCGCCCGGGCCCTGCTGGACTTTGCCCGCAGCGTGGGCGCCACCCAAATCGTCATTGGCTCTTCACGGCGCAAGCCCCTGCTGGGGTTCCTGGCCCGGCCGGGCGTGGGCGCCCAGGTGGTACGCGGCGCCGGGGACATGGACGTCCACATGGTGCCGCACCCCCTCGTGGGCAAGGGCCGGACCATGTCAGGCCGGGGAGACCTGAACCGGAAACGCATCCTGGCAGGATTTGCGCTGGCCCTGGTGCTGCCCGTCCTGGTGCAGCTGGCCACAGGCGACCTGAGCCTGCAGCTGACCATGCTCATCCAATTTGCCGCCACCATTGCCGTGGCCCTGCTGGGAGGCCTGTGGCCTGCCGTCGCGGCAGCCGTGTGGAGCAGCCTGCTGCTGAACTTTTACTCCGCTCCGCCCGTAGGCACCCTGAACATCAGCGACCCCCAGAACCTGCTGGCCCTGGCCATCTTCCTGGTGGTCGCCGTGGCGGTGGCACTCGCCGTGGACCAGTCGGCCCGCCGGTCACGGGACGCGGTCAAGGCCGGGGCGGAAGCGGCCACACTTAGCGAACTGGCCCGCGGCATGCTCGCCTCCCAGGACACCGTCCAGGTGTTTCTGGAACAGGTCCGCGAACACTTCGGGATGCGGGCCGTGACGCTCTACAGCGGCTCGGGGCCCGAGATCAGCACGTGGCATGCGGACGCTTCCGTCGGAGAGGATCCGCCGGCAAGCCCTGGCCAGGCCGACAATGTGCAGGAGGTGTCAGGGCGTTGGGTCCTGGGCCTGAGCGGGAGGGTGCTGCCGGCAAGCGACCGCCGCCTGCTGGGGGCCTTCGGCGCCCACCTGATTGCCCTTGAACAACGCCAGGCCCTGACCGCAAGCCAGCGCGAAAACCAGCAGCTGTCCCAGGACAACAAGATCCGCACCTCCGTGCTGCGTGCCGTGTCCCATGACCTGCGGACGCCCCTGGCCGGCATCAAGCTGGCCGTCAGCAGCCTGCGCCAAAGCGACGTCACCTTCAGCCCCGCCGATGAGGCGGAGCTGCTCGCCACGATTGAGCACTATTCGGACCGGATGGATGCCCTGGTCGGCAACCTGCTGGACATGTCCCGGCTCAGTGCCGACATGGTCTCCCCGGTGCTGGGCGCAGTCATGTGGCAGGAGGTCCTGCCGGCGGCCCTGCACGGTGTGGCCGCGGGCCGGGTGCGCAGCGAACTGCCCCCCAACATGCCGGCCGTCGAAGCGGACCCCGGCCTGCTGGAGCGTGTCATTGCCAACATTGTCGAAAACGCCGAAAAGTACGCCCCAGACTCGGACATACTGGTGGTGGGCTCGGTCGGGGGCAGCGGCAGTGCCACGGTCAACGGCCGCCCGGCCAGCGAGCTGCGCATCATTGACCACGGCAAGGGCGTGCCGGCCGCCAACGTGGTGGCCATGTTCCGCCCGTTCCAACGGCTCGACGACGTCTCCTACAGCGCCCAGGGCGGCACGGGCGTGGGGCTGGGGCTGGCTGTTGCGAAGGGATTTACTGAAATCATGGAGGGTGTGCTGGAAGCGGAAGAAACGCCCGGCGGCGGGCTGACCATGATTGTGCGGCTTCCCCTGTCCACGGGGGCGGTCCAGCAGCGCACACGGAACGGGACACCGGCATGACCACTGTATTGATAGTCGACGACGAGCCGCAGATCCTGCGTGCCCTCCAAATCAACCTCCACGCCCACGGCTACACCGTGGTTCCCGCACCCAACGGCACCGCAGCGCTGCTGGCCGCACAGACCCACGCGATTGACGTCGTCGTGCTTGACCTTGGCCTGCCGGACATGGACGGGCTGGAGGTGATTGCCGGGCTCCGCGGCTGGACGGAGGTGCCCATCATCGTGCTGACCGCCCGGCATGGTTCCCTGGACGTGGTGGAGGCGCTGGACGCCGGTGCTGACGACTACGTCACCAAGCCGTTTGGCCTGGACGAGCTGTTGGCGCGGCTGCGGGCCGCGTCGCGGCGGGCGGGCGCCCAGGCCGCCGAACCCCTGGTCGAAACGCCTGAATTCACGGTGGACCTGGCCAACAAGCGGGTCACCCGGCGCGGCGAGGCGGTGCGGATGACGCCCACGGAATGGAACGTGCTGGAGCTGCTGGTGCGAAATCCCGGCCGGCTGGTCAGCCAGCAGCAGATACTGTCGGAGGTGTGGGGGCCGGCCTATGCCAAGGAGACCCACTACCTGCGCGTGTACATGGCGCAACTGCGGCGCAAGCTTGAGGCAGATCCCGGCAATCCCGTCCACCTGCTGACCGAGGCCGGCATGGGGTACAGGTTTTCGCCGTAAAGGGCGCAAGAGGGAGGACCAGGCATGAAACTGACGGTATTTGGTGCCAGCGGGAAGGTCGGGCAGGAAATTGTGCGGCAGGCGCTCGCGGCCGGGCACGGCGTGACGGCCGTGGTCCGGGACCGTTCCCGGCTGCCCATTTCGGGCCAGGACCTGGAGATTGTTGAGGTGCCGGTGCTCGATGACCCGGAGCGCCTCCGGGGTGCTGTGGAGGGACGGGACGCGGTGCTTTCCGCCGTCGGCCCGGGCAGCCGCAAGCAGGCCGGCTCAACGGCGCCGGTCACGCGCACCATCACGGCAGCCATGGGGCTGGCCGGGGTGCGCCGGCTGCTGGTGGTCAGCGCCTCACCGTTGGGACCCGTGCCGGAGGGGCAGCCGTTCCCGCTGCGGACCGTCATCACGCCCATAGTCGACCGCATCTTCCGAGAGAACTACGTTGACCTGCGAATCGTGGAAAGCGAACTGGCCGACAGCGGGCTGGACTGGACGGCGGTGCGCCCGCCGCGCCTGCTGGATACGCCGGCCACGGGCGTCTACCGTACCGCCGTCGAGTCCAACCTGCGTGGCGGCTGGCAGATCAGCCGCGGGGATGTCGCCCACGCCATGCTCGCCATGATCGGCGATCCGGCAACATTTGGACACGGTGTGGGCGTCGCCTACTGACGCTTGGTTGTAGCGTTGACGCATGAGCGAAACCCCTGCCGGCACAGTCCTCGCCCTGTGCCGGGTGCACCAAATGGCCACCACGGACACCGGCTTTGGCGTCACCGCCATTGACAAGCGTCCCGTTGAGGGGCCCGTGGGCGTGCGCAGGTTTGGCGTCTTTGGCGACTTCCAGGGCGACCGTGAGCACCATGGCGGCCCCGACCAGGCCGTGTACGCGTACTCGCAGGAGGATGCGGACTACTGGCGCGCCCAGCTGGGCCGGGACATCCCGCCGGGCCTCTTTGGCGAGAACCTGCGCACGGAAGGGGTCGAAACCACCGGCGCCGTCATTGGTCAGCGCTGGCGCATTGGAAAGCACCTGCTGCTGGAGGTGACCTCGCCCCGCGTCCCGTGTGCCACTTTTGCCGAGCGGATGGCGGAGCCGCAGTGGGTCCGGCGCTTCACAGAGGCAGGCCGCGTGGGCTGCTATTTTCGGGTCATCCACAAGGGCAAGGTGCAGGCGGGGGATCCGATTGTGGTGGAGTCCACCCCGGCTCACGGCATCACGGTGGGCAAGTTTTTCTCCCATCCCACCGTGGAGGATGTGCTCACGCTCCAGGCCCTGCACGACGCCGGCGAAATCACCTTGAGCAGGCACTACGACAAGTACTTCCCGCGGATCCTGCAGGGGGCCAAGTAGCTTCGCGGCAGCCCGTCCGGGCGTTTGTGCGCAACCTCACTGGGAGCCATCGACTTTGGGCCGCCCGAATGGGTAAGGTATGCCCTACAATTTAAACATCCCCCACTCCGGTATCTCCTTTTATTTTCTGCCCAATTTTTGAGGCAGGAGCCTGAAGTGTATGGGGCCCGCGGTAATTGCGCGGGCAAGTAGCGTTCATAGGGGATTGCCGGCAAAGAAACGTCACACGGTGTTGGCCTAGGCTGGCACCGGCGGCCGTACCAACGGTGCGCATGTGGCGCGAGATCCTGCCTGGGATACCTGTTGCGGCTGGATTTCGAGTAATGCGGCGCCCTCGCCGCCCGGCCCTATGAATGAGGACATTTACCACCATGCCCGAAAATACCACTGACACCGCTTCCGGTTCCGTCACCATCAACAAGGAAGACGCCCCGGAAGTTACTTTTGCCGAACTTGGCATCGACGGCCGCGTGCTGTCCGCCCTGAGCGACGTCGGCTACGAAAAGCCTTCCCCCATCCAGGCCGCCACGATCCCGCTGCTCCTTGAGGGCCGCGACGTGGTGGGCCTTGCCCAGACAGGCACGGGAAAGACGGCCGCGTTCGCGGTTCCGGCCCTGTCCCGCATGGCTGAGCTGATGGACCTCAACGGCCCCACCAAGAACACCCAGATCCTGGTGCTGGCGCCCACCCGCGAGCTGGCCCTGCAGGTTGCCGAAGCGTTCACCTCCTACGCCAAGTACATGGACAACTTCTCCGTCCTGCCCGTCTACGGCGGCTCCGCCTACGGCCCCCAGCTGGCTGGCCTGCGCCGCGGCGCCCAGGTGGTTGTCGGCACTCCCGGGCGTGTCATCGACCACCTGTCCAAGGGCTCCCTCGACCTGTCCCACCTGCAGTACCTGGTGCTGGACGAGGCAGACGAGATGCTCCGCATGGGCTTCGCCGAAGATGTTGAGCAGATCCTCTCGCAGACCCCGGATGAGAAGCAGGTTGCCCTGTTCTCCGCCACCATGCCGGGCCAGATCCGACGCATCTCCAAGCAGTACCTGAACAACCCTGCCGAGGTCACGGTCAAGGCCAAGACCACCACGGGCGCCAACACCCGCCAGCGTTACCTGCAGGTCATGGGCCCGCACAAGCTCGACGCCCTGACGCGTGTGCTTGAAGTTGAAGAGTTCGACGGCGTCATTGCGTTTGTGCGCACCAAGATGGCCACCGAGGAACTGGCTGACAAGCTGAAGTCGCGCGGATTCCAGGCGGCCGCCATCAACGGCGACATCCCGCAGCAGCAGCGCGAGCGGACCATCGAGGGCCTGCGCGACGGCCGCTTCGACATCCTGGTGGCCACCGACGTTGCCGCCCGCGGCCTGGACGTGGAGCGCATCTCCCACGTCATCAACTACGACATCCCCCACGACACCGAGTCGTACGTGCACCGCATTGGCCGCACGGGCCGCGCCGGCCGCTCCGGCGACGCGATCCTCTTCATGACCCCGCGGGAAAAGTACCTGCTGCGCGCCATCGAGAAGGCCACCCGCCAGCCGGTGGAGCAGATGCACCTTCCCTCCGCGGAGACCATCAACACCCTGCGCCTGGGCAAGTTTGCCGAGAAGATCACGGAAACCCTGGCCACCAAGGACGTCGCCAAGTTCCGCGACCTGATCGCCAGCTACGAGGAAGAGCACGATGTTCCGGCCTCGGAAATTGCCGCGGCACTGGCTGTCATGGCCCAGGGCGGCCAGCCGCTGTTGGTCAACGACCTCCCGGCGGCCCCGGAATACCAGAAGAAGGAACGCTCCAAGGACGGCTTCGGCTCCCGCGGCCCGACCCGCACCCTGACCGAGGGCAACGCCACCTACCGCATCTCGGTGGGCCGCCGCCAGCGCGTCATGCCCGGCTCCATCGTTGGCGCCATTGCCAATGAAGGCGGGCTTTCCTCGGCCCAAATCGGCGGCATCGACATCCGTTCCGACCACACCCTGGTGGAACTGCCGGCCGAGCTCAGCAAGGACCAGTGGCGCGCGCTAAGCAAGACCCGCATCGGCGGTGAGCTCATCAACCTCGAGCTGGACAAGGGCCGCCGCCCGGCGTCCGCCGGCGCAGGCGCCCCGTACCGTGACCGCAATGACCGCGGCCAGGGCGGCTTCAAGAAGAAGTACGACGGCGGCCAGGGCGGCTACCGCGGAGGCGATCGCGAACGCGGTTCGGACCAGGGCTACGGTGCTGAACGCCAGGGCCACACGGGCCACGGCGGCGGCGACCGCCGTCCCCGCCACGAAGGCGGCGGCCAGAACTACAACAGCAAGGGCAAGTGGTAAACACGCCCACCTCTGCGGCACCCATCGGTGACGTGGTGATGTGAGGCCTCGAAAGGGGGCGGGATGCCGTACGCGGGCATCCCGCCCCCTTTTTGACAGGGTGGCCCAAGCCGGCTGTGACGCATATCATTTTCACCGCGCCGAAGTCCCGGAATCCACGTTCCCGGGCTCGCCGCCAACGGCCCGTTGTGGCCGGTTTTGGGCCGAAAAATGCCTGTACGGACCCTGAAGCAATGCCGAAAATCCGGGGTGGGAACCCTCGATTTCGCATCCTGCAAAACCGCTGGTAAAGTATTTTCTCGTTGCCCCCCTAGCTCAGTGGTAGAGCGCGTTCTTGGTAAGAACGAGGTCACCGGATCGATTCCGGTGGGGGGCTCGCAAATGGGTGGGCTCGTGTCAAGACGGTTTTGGCCGCGGAACACGGGCCAAACCCATTTATGGCGGCGTAGCTCAGTTGGTTAGAGCGCACGACTCATAATCGTGAGGTCGGGAGATCGAGCCTCCCCGCCGCTACAAAAATACGACCCGTAGTCTTAGGCTGAAGAAGCTGAAGGCTGCGGGTTTTTTGTGTTCCGGCACGGCCTTTCGGCAGCGAAGGTTTCCACACGGCGTGGACGGAAGGCAAGGGAGCACCATGAAGAAGGCCATGATCATCGGCGGGCACGGAAAGATCGCCCTGCTGCTTGCCCCGCTGCTCAGGGATGCCGGCTGGGACGTCTCAGGCGTGATCCGCAGCGCGGCCCAGATTGACGATGTAGCCGCGGCGGGCGCCACGCCGGTGGTGCACGACGTCGCTTCCTCCTCCGTGGACCAGCTCGCTGCCCTGGTGGCCGGGCAGGACGCCGTCATCTGGTCAGCGGGCGCCGGGGGCGGCAGCGCCGAACGCACCTACGCGGTGGACCGCGACGCGGCCATCCGCTCCATGGACGCCGCCGAAAAGGCAGGGGTGGGCCGCTACGTCATGGTGTCCTACCTGGGGGCCCGCACCGACCACGGGGTGCCGCCGGGGGACAGCTTCTTCGCCTACGCGGAAGCCAAGGCGGCTGCGGACACGCACCTGCGCGCCATGGGCCTGGCCTGGACCATCCTGGGGCCCGGGGCCCTGACCTCGGACGAAGCCACGGGAACTGTCACCACCACGGTGGATCCGGCCCGCCGCAACACCTCACGCGCCAACGTTGCCTTGGTTGCAGCCGCCGTCCTGGACCGCCCGGACACCGTGCGGCGCACCATCGAGTTCACCGACGGGGACACGTCCGTCGAGCAGGCGCTCAACGCCTGAGTTCCAGCGCCTCCCGCAAGAACGCGGCTCCCCGTCCTGCGTTGAACCCATGCCTGGCCGGCCCCGTTTGTCCTTTCAAGCCCGGCCACCAGGGTTGGGGTACTCACAAGGGACACACCATGAAGAATTTTCGGCTGGCTGTTGGCGCCACGGCGCTGGGGGCCGGCCTGCTGCTCGCGGGCTGCGCAGGGACAACCGCCCAGCCCGCACCGCCGCCGTCGTCGTCCGCGTCGACGGCACCCACCACCGCGAAGGCCATCCCGACCCCGTCGCATTCGGCCAAGCCGGTGCCCAAGCCAGTGAAGCGCCCGGTCGCACCGCTTGCTCCCGTCCCCGCACCGCCGCCTGTCGTCATGCCAGCCCCGCCGCCTGCGGTCATTCCGGCACCGCCGCCTGTCATGCAACAACCGCCAGCGCCGGTCCGCAACGGCGGCGACCACGAAGGCGACAACAACGGCGGGCCCGACGACGGCGACGGCCTCATGTGAACCGCGCCAGTTCCGAATCCAGCTCGCGGAAGCAAGGAATTCGCATGCATTCCCCCTCAGTGCCTCGCGCAACGTTGGCCGCGACCGTTCCCGGAGGCCACCTCCGGTCCGGGCGGCGTCGTCCGGGTTTTCGTGGTTCACGGCGGGCCCGGCGCCTGCCGGCTGGCTCGCCTTGGAACTGCCGGGCCGGGCCGCGGTGCTGGCGTACCCTCCCACAGCGGCCCCTGTGCAAAGCGATTCGGGCACGGTGGCGGCGGAAACCGCCGGTCCGGGCGGGCAGCCGGTACTTTACCTCAATGCCACACCGCAGCAGGGCAGCGAAACCCTGGCCAACTGGCGATCGTTCCGACTGGCCCACCTCAGGGGCGAACACGCTGTGGGCGCCGCCCTTGACGCGTCCGCCGCAGGCCTTGCCTTCCGCGGCGGCACCGGTTCCTGCGTCCTTGACGACTATGTGACCCGCATCGGGGCGCACCATTACCGGGAGATCGCCTGTCTCGTGACCGGCGTCCGCGGCAGCACCGTGATCGTCGCCGCCACACCGGCCGACAGATGGAACGCAGAACGTGGCATTCTCGAGCAGGCGGTGGACTCCTATGATGTCCTGTAGGCATCCGCGAGCGCCGCGATGACGCCGTCTCCCCGAACCCGGCCGGGACGTTCCGGCCAGGGCCAGCACCCTGGCAGCCTGCGCCGCCCGTTCGCCTGGCGTGCGGTCAGCGCAGTCCTGGCTGTTGACGCGGCGCTGTTCCTGGCGACGCTGACGCAGTACGGCTACCACCGGGATGAGCTGTATTTTCGGATCTTGTCCATGCATCCCGCCTGGGGGTACGTGGACCAGTCGCCCCTGACGCCCATGGTGGTCCGTGCCGGGATTTGGGCGTTGGGGGACAACCTTTGGGCGGTTCGCGTCCCGGCGATGCTTTTCGCCTTGGGCGCCGTGGCCCTGACGGCCCTGCTGGCGGCCGAACTTGGGGGCGGCAGCCGCGCCCAGCTCCTGGCCGCAGCCGGCATCAGTTCCACGTTCGTCTTCATTGCCGGACACATCCTGCTGACGGCGTCCCCCGACATGCCGGCCTGGCTGGGCTTCATCCTCTTTGCCTCCAGGGCCCTGCTCAGAAACAGGCCGCGGTGGTGGCTGGCGGCGGGCATCGTGGCGGGGCTGGCGAGCTACAACAAGTGGTTGATTGCGCTGTTGCTCATCGGCTTCCTCGCCGGCCTGCTGCTGTCCGGCCCGCGCAGGGCCCTTGCCGGGCGGTGGCTCTGGGCCGGCGTGCTGGCCGCCGTGGTTGTCGGGGCTCCGAATTTCATTTACCAGCTCACCGCGGGCTGGCCCGAGGTGACGATGGCCGGGGCGCTGGCGAATGACAAGGGCGGCGGCGACAAGGCGTACTTTGTCCCGTTTCAGCTCATACTGCTCGGATTCACCGTTGCACCAATCTGGGTTGCCGGCTTCACGGCACTCTTTCGACGCCGGGAATGGCGTCCGGTGCGGGCATTTGCCTGGGCCTACCCGGCCGTCTGCCTGATCGTTCTCGCCACAGGTGGCCAGCCGTATTACACCTTTGGACTGCTCGCGTTCGCCTACGCCGCCGGATCGGTGGTTGCTGTCCAGTGGGCACGCGACCGGGCCGTGCGGCGGGCCGGCCTTTGGGCCGCCGTCGGGGTTGCGGCTGCCATGGCCGTGGTGGTGGCGCTGCCGGTGATTCCGGCGGCCTCCCTGCCTCCCGTCATCGCCACAGTGAACCAGACTGCCAGGGACTCCGTGGGGTGGCCGGCCTACGTGGCGGAGGTCGCCCGGGTCTATGGTGCGCTGACGCCAGCCGAGAGGGCGCACACCGTGCTGCTGGCCCAAAATTACGGCGAGGCGGGCGCGCTGGACAGATTCGGGCCCGGACTGGGCCTTCCCGCGGTGTTCAGCGGACACAACCAGCTGCACGCCTACGGACCCCCGCCGGCGGCGGCGACCACGGCCATTTCAGTGGGCTTCGACGACCTTTCCGCCGATTTCTCCTCCTGCACGGTGGAAGCCAGGCTGGACAACGGCGAAGGGGTGCAGAACGAGGAACAGGGGCGGGCCGTCATGGTCTGCCGGGGCCTGCGCGCCCCCTGGGCGGCCCTCTGGCCCGGGATGCAGCACTACGGCTGAATTCGGGACTGGGAGCGCTAGGGTGGGAGCGTGGAGCAGCTTGTACTGATCGTCGGACTCTTGTTCGCCACCGTTGTCGCCGTCGGCCTGGGGGACCGCCTCAGGCTGCCGTACCCCGTGCTCATGCTGATCATGGCCGGGGCCATGACGTTCATTCCCGGCTTCCCGGACCTGAGGATCGACCCCGAGCTGATCCTGCCCATCTTCTTGCCGCCGCTGCTTTTTGCCACGGCCCAAAAGAGCTCCTGGTCCGTGTTCCGGATTCGCTGGCGCACCATTGTGCTGCTGGCCGTGGCCCTTGTGGTGGTGTCCACGGCCCTGGTGGCCGGTGCGGCGTGGCTGTTGATCCCCGGCATTGGCGTTCCCGCTGCGCTGGCGCTGGGCGCCATGACCGCGCCGCCGGACCCTGTGGCCGTGGAATCCGTGGCCGGGCGCGTGCACATGCCCCGGCGGCTGGTCACCGTGCTGCAAAGCGAGGGCCTGTTCAACGACGCGGCCGCCATCGTGATCTTCCAAGCGGCAGTGGCCAGCGCCGTCGGCGGGGAGACCTTCGGGCTCGGGGTGGTGGGCAAGTTTGTGCTGGGAGCCGTGCTCGCCGTCGTCGCCGGCATGCTCATGGGCTGGCTGACGGGCCTGATCACCCGGCTCATCACCTCCTCAGTGGCCCGCAGCGCCGTGACCCTGGTGGTGCCGTTTGCCGCGTACATCCTGGCCGAGGAATTCCACGCCTCGGGCGTCATTGCCGTTGTGGTGACCGCGCTGGAAATCAAGCGGCACGCCCGCGCCGAGGACGCCACGGAACGCATTACCCGGGCCGCCTTCTGGGACGTGGTGGAATTGCTCGCGACGGGCCTGGCGTTTGGCCTGGTGGGCTTGGAAGTCCGGGGGGTCGTCAAGGCCGAGGGTGGCGCCATCTGGGGCATGGTTCCCCTGGCGGTTGGCATCAGCGTGCTGGTCATCGCCATCAGGTTCCTCTGGTTTTGGGTGCTCCAGCTGCTTTCCCGCAAGGACCGCGGGGACCTGCCGCCCACCAGCTTCAAGGACGTCGTCATCCTCAGTTGGTGCGGCATGCGGGGGCTCGCCACGCTGGCCCTGGCCCTTGCGCTGCCCGCCGTGCTGCCGTCGGGAGCCCCCTTCCCCGCCCGGCACGAAATTATTGTCATTGCCTGTGCCGTGCTCCTGGCCACCCTGGTCCTGCCGGGGCTGACGCTGCCGTGGCTCATGCGCGTGCTGAAGGCAACGGACGACGGCGTCGAGGAGCGTGAGGCGGCCAAGCTCATGGCCCTGCGCGCCCAGGAAGCTGCCGTGGCGGCCCTGCGCGGCAACGAGGTCATCAGGAACCTGCCGCCGGAAAAGCTGGCCCTGATGAAGGCCAAAATGAAGAAGCTGCACGCCGAGCTGCTCGACGGCGGCCTCCCCGCCGACGATGCCGACGAACGGCGCCGCCGCGGACGGGAGCTGGCCATAGCCGTGCAGACCATTGCGCTCGACGCCGCCCGCCAGGAAGTGCTGACGGCCCGCAATGAGCCGGAGACCGACCCCGAAGTGGCGGACAAGGTGCTCCGCCAGCTGGACCTGCGCACCATGATCATGCCGGAATAGCCCCGCCCCCACCCCGACGCTCCCTCACTTTTCGGGCTGTTTTCCCCAACGCCCCCTCACGATTTGCGGTCTTTTGCCCAACGCTCCCGCGATGCGGCCATGGCCTAGGCTGGGGCCATGGACTCCCAGCCTGGTTCGATTCCCCAAGCCCTTGCCGGCGCATCAGCCGGAGCCTGGCTCAAGCCCCTGCTCGACGAACAATGGCACGACATGCACGCGGTGGTGCCGCGCGGCTTCCCAGCCTATGCCCGGATCTTCCACCCTCTGGAGCGCGACCGTCCGCAGGACACAGGGTCGTGGCATGGCCATGAACTGCCGGCCATGGGAGAGCTGGAACAGCAGCGGGTGGGCTGGGCCGCCGTCGCCCGGGCCTTTGGCACGCTCATGCACCCGCTGGCCCAGCTCCACCGCCTGATGGGACCGGTGACACCGATGCTCGGGCCCCTGGACGAGGCAGGCTGGCGCTATTCGAAACCGGACATTGGGAACCTTGCTACGGACGTCCTGGCTGCGGTTGCCACCCACCTCTGCAACCACACCGGCACGCCTGACGAAGGCGTAAGTGCCATTTGGGAGGGCTGGGGCGGGCTGGCCACCTCCGCCGGCTATGCCGAGCTGCGCCTGTCTGACGACGGCCAGTGGGACAACCCGTTGTCCCGGGAACCCGGCTCCGGGCTGCTGTCCGCGGCGGTGGCCGACGGCGAAAAACTGGAACTCCCGAACCGCAGCTACTACCTTTTTTCTGCCGGGCCACGGTTCTACACCGACCCCGAATGGGTGAACCGCGTGCCGTGGCACCATTCGCCGCTATGGCCGCAATCGCCCAGCATTTTGTGGCCCGCCGACCGGAGTTGGGTCATGGTGTCGGAAATCGATTTTGACTCCACCGTGGTGGCTGGCAGCAGGGAGCTCATTGCAGCCCTGGTGCAGGACCCTGCAGTCGAGGCGCTTGCGCTGGGGGAGGGCGCCGACCTTACCTGGGATGCCGACGTCCCCAACCGGCCCGCCGCTGGCAACGTGCCGCACGGGACGCCTCACCGCCGGTTGCACACGCAGGATCGCTGGCGCATAGGCACAGCAAAACCCGGGTTCGTTTGTGCCCCGCCGCGTCGAAAGTGCGGCGCGGCCCGTATACGGTAGATGTATGTCTAGTTCCGTTGGCGACACAGCCTCATCCAAGCCCATCCGCACCCGCAACATTCCGGCCGAAATTGCCCGCTCATGGCTGCTGGTGCCCGCCACGCGCCCGGAGATCTTTGACGAGTCAGCCAGCTCACGCGCCGACGCCGTCGTACTGGACATTGAAGACGCCGTGGACCCCAAGAAGAAGGACGGCGCCCGCCAGGACGTCATCGACTGGCTGCGCAACGGTGGCAAGGCCTGGGTCCGCATCAATGACGTCCACTCCGATTTCTGGGCCGACGACGTGGCGGGCCTGCGCAACATCCCCGGCCTCCTCGGCGTCATGCTCGCCAAGACCGAGAATGCCGAGCAGGTCAAGGAAACCTACCACCGCCTGGACGGCAAAACCCGCGTCCTGGCGCTCGTCGAGTCGGCGCTGGGCATTGAGGAAGCCAACAACATCGCCCGCGCGGAAGGCGCCTTCCGCCTCGCCTTCGGCTCCGGCGACTTCCGCCGCGACACCGGCATGGCCGCGGACCGTGAGGCCATGGCCTACCCGCGCGCCAAACTGGTCGTTGCCAGCCGCGTCGGCAACCTGCCCGGCCCCATCGACGGCCCCACGGTTGGCACGAACCACCCCATCCTGCGCGAGCAGTCCGCCATCACGGTGTCCATGGGCATGACGGGCAAGCTGTGCCTGGCCATTGACCAGACCAACATCATCAACGAGGTCATCAGCCCCACCCCCACGGACGTTGCCTGGGCCACGGACTTCATGGACGACTTCAAGGCCCGCGGCGGCGTCATCCGCGACGGCTCGGACCTGCCCCGACTGGGCCGCGCCGAAAAGATCATGAAGCTGGCCGTGGCCTACGGCGTCCAGCCCGCGCTCTGAACCGTGGCTGAGACCGGCCCGGCACTGGTCCGCGGCGTTTCGTGGACCCCTGCCGGGCCGTCGCTGTCCCTTACCGCGGACGACGGCGGCGCCCGGGTGCCGCTGCAAGCCGGCCAGTGGCTGCGGTTCAGCGTCCTGGCGGGGAGCGGCATTCCGGCCCGGTACTGCCTGGGGTACTCCAGCGTCCAGGGGCCGGAAGAGTCGCAGCATTTTCCGTGCCCCAGCGGTGCAGCTGCCGAGCGCGGCTACCAGTGCGGCGCGTGCTTTGCCCGCGACGATTTCCGCTTCATGCACGACTTTCACCGCAGCGGCATTGCCCCGCCCGGTCTGAAGGCCTACCTCGCGCAGCCGCACTGGCTGTATGTGGCCACCTTCGCCGATGGCACCACCAAGGTGGGCACGGCTTCCCAGCGCAGCAAGTGGTCCCGACTGGCGGATCAGGGCGCCGTCGTGGCCCGGTATGTTGCACAGGCCGGCGACGGCTCCGTGGTGCGGGTGCTTGAGGACGCCGTGTCTGCGAATCTTGGCCTGACGCAGTTTGTCCGGGGTGCCGGCAAGTTCGCCTCGCTCCTCCAGCCCCGCCCTGCCGCCGATGTGGAGGAGGTCAACCGGGCTGCCGCCGCCGTGGTCAGGGAATTCCTGGGCACGCAGGCCCTTGATGGCTTTGGGGTGGTTTCGGAGCAGTGGGAACGCAGTGCCATTGCGGCTGGTGTGGCTGAGCCCAGCCAGCGCATTGCCTACCCCCAGGAGCTCAAGGCGGGCACCCACGGCATCCGGCTGGACTCGCTGCTGGGTCCTTATGCCTTGGTTGGCGTGGACGGATCCGGGACAGCGTTCCTTGCCGACCTCACGGCCCTGAAGGGGCACAAGATCCTATTCGGCGACTACGCCACCGACGTCCCGGCCCTCCAGGAATCGCTTTTCTAGGCTCCATTCCGTGCTCGAGCAGCGAGCTCTGCGAGCGCGTCAGACCCGGCGTCGAGACCCGGCGTCTGGGTCCGGGAAGGGCGCCCAGCCCCCTCCTCTACACTGGGGGTGTGCTTAACGACTTTTGGGAAACTGCCCCGCCCGCCTACAAATACGCGGTCTTTGGCGGCATGGGCCTGACCGCCATTGGCATCATCATCATCGTAGTGGGCGCAGTGTCCTCCACGCCCGCGCTGACCTTCGTGGGGTTGCCGTTCGTCGGCGTCGGGCTCGTGGCCCACATGGTGTCCCTGGGCCTCCGCGCCCGCGCCGTCCGCAAGTCGCTCAGGGAAGCGGAACAGCGGAACAAGGCCTAAACCGCTGGGGGCGTGCCAAACCGCCGGCGATGGGTGAAATTTCGCACGCCGCCGACTGTTTGGCACGCCGTGGCCATTACTTGTCCGCCGGCAACGGGCGCAACGCCCGCAGGCACATGATGGCCGCGCCGAGCATCAGCACCACGCCCACCAGCGCCACCAGCCCCGAGCCGGAGTCGAAGGCATGCCGGGCGGAGGCCAACAGCGCCTGGCCCTGGGCCGCCGGCAGGCCGGCCGCAACGTCGATGGCGCCGCCCAGCGTTTGCCCCGCCGTGTGGCTGTCACTGGCAGACAGTCCGGCCGGCACGGCAACATTCATGCGGTAGGCGGCGGCGAGCACGCTGCCCAGAATGGCAGTGCCAAGAACCGAACCCACCTCGTAGGCAGTCTCGGAGATGGCTGACGCGGCCCCTGCCTTCGCCGGCGGCGCAGCACTGAGGATGAGGTCGTTGGAGATGGTTTCGGCAATTCCCACCCCGGCGCCCAGCACGGCAAAGGCCGCAATGGTGCCCGCCACGGATCCGTCGGCATTGAGCCACACGATCAGGAATCCTGCGGCGTTGAGCAGCAGGCCGCCGGCCACCAGGTGTGAGGGCCGGAAGAACTTGGCCAGGGACGCGGCCAGCAGGCCCGTCACAATGGAAATGACCAGTCCGGGGACCAGCACAAAGGCGGCCGCCGTGGGGGAGAGCCCCACCACCAGCTGCAGGTGCTGGGTGATGAAGTACAGGAAGCCCACCAGGGAGAAAATGCTCAGCAGGTTGGCCAGCACCCCTCCGGAAAACACCGGGTTGCGGAACAGCCGGACATCCAGCATGGGGTCCGGACGGCGCAGCTGGCGGCGCACAAACACCACCCCGAGGACCATGCCCGCCACAATAAAGGCCGCGTTGACAAATGTCAGCCCGGTCTGGGCAATTTCCTTGATGCCGTAAATGGCCGGCACCATGGCTCCCAGTGACAACGCAATGCCCAGCGGATCGATGCGGCCCGGGGCCGGATCCTTGGACGCCGGCACGAAGACCGGGGCCAGGACCAGCAAGGGGATGAGGACGGGGATGGACAGCAGGAACACGGCGCCCCACCAGAAGTGCTCCAGCAGGAACCCGCCCACAATGGGGCCCAGTGCCGCGCCGCCGGAGAAGCAGGCAGCCCAAATGGCGATGGCCGTGCGGCGCTGGTCGTGGTGCACAAACAGGTTGCGGATCAGCGAAAGCGTGGACGGCATCAGCATGGCGCCGAAGATTCCAAGCAGGGCGCGGTAGCCAATCAATGCGGTGGCCGACGGCGCGAAAGCCGCCAGTGCCGACACCAGCGCAAAGCCGGTGCTGCCAATCAGCAGCAGGCGCCGGCGGCCAAAGCGGTCGGCCAGGCTGCCCATCGGCACCAGCAGCGCGGCAAGCACCAGCGGGTAGATGTCAATGATCCACAGCAGTTCGGTTGCGGAAGGAACCAGCGCCAGGGAGATGGAGGGGATGGCAAAACTCAGCACAGTATTGTCCACCGAAATCAGCAGCACCGGCAGCATCAGCACGGCCAGGGCAATCCAGGCGCGTGTGCCTGCTCGGGCGGGGCCGGCGGCGAGGGTGGAAGCGGGGGTGTTGAGTGACAGTGCCATGCCATCAACTCTATACCGTCCAGCCGGTACAGTAAACCGTCTGGACGGTGTACTGCATCACTTCTTGTAGTCTTGTCCAATGACTACACAACCTTCGGCGCGCGAGCGTGTCCTTGCCGCCTATGAGGACTTGCTGATCAACGACGGCCCCCGGGCAGCCACCCTGGATGCCGTTGCCGCCGCAGCCGGGGTGTCCAAGGGCGGGCTGCTGTACCACTTCAAGAGCAAGGAAGCCCTGACCGAAGGCCTGCTGGGAAAACTGGCCGAGCTTGCCGCCGTCGACTTTGAACTCATGGCCAATGATCCCGAAGGGTGCGCCAGTTATTACGTGCGGACCAGCGTTTTTGGCGGCACGGTTTTTGACCGCTGCGTGGTCGCCGCCATGCGCCTGGCCCAGGGCGAGGACAGCACCGTGCGGGCGGCATTTTTGGCCATGCACGCCACCTGGTACCGGCTCATCCTGGAAGACATCGGGGACCCTGCAGTGGCGCGCGCAGTCATGCTGCTTGGCGACGGCCTCTACTTCAACGCCGCCTTGTTCGGCCTGCCCACCGATGCCAAGAACGACGGCGGCACCCAGGACGCCGTCGACGTCCAGTCGCTGCTCGCCGTGGTCCGGCAGCTACGCTCCAGTGTCCGGGCCTGACTCCGGGTAACGCTTACCGGCCTCCACAACCTCGCTGCTCCCGGCGGCCCCCCGCTCGCAAGCTCGCGGCGGGCCCCTCGCCCGGTAACGCTCACCGGGCTCCCACCGCTCGCAAGCTCGCGGCGGGCCCCTCGCCCGGTAAGCTTGTCACCATGACCACCAACCCCGAATTGCAGGGACGCAGCTACCCTGCCGGCGACGTTTACAGCGTTGGACGCGAGTCGATCCGCGAGTTTGCCCGCGCCGTCAAGGCCACCCACCCGGCGCACTTCGACGTCGCCGCCGCACGGGAACTCGGCCACGCCGACCTCGTGGCACCCCCCACCTACGCCATCATCGTGGCGCAGCGCGCAGACGCCCAGCTGATCAACGATCCCGATTCCGGCATTGACTTCTCCCGCGTGGTCCACGCGGAGCAAAAGTTCTCCCACCACCGCCCCATCGTGGCCGGTGACGAGCTCGTGGCCGAACTCCACGTCGACACGGTCCGGGCCATGGGCGGCGGGGCCATGATCACCACACGGGCCGAAATTTCCACCGTGGCCGGGGATGCCGTCGCCACCACAGTTTCCGCCATCCTGGTGCGCGGGGAGGGCCAGTAATGAACTTTTCAGAACTCGCAGTGGGCCAGGTCATCGGCACCCGCTCGCTTGAAATCACCCGCGCGGACCTGGTCAGGTATGCAGGGGCATCAGGGGACTTCAACCCCATCCACTGGAACGAGCGCTTCGCCCGCGAAGTGGAACTGCCCGGCGTCATTGCCCACGGCATGTTCACCATGGGCGCGGCAGTGCAGCTGGTGACGGACTGGGCCGGTGACCCCTCCGCCGTCGTCTCCTATGGCACCCGGTTCACCAAGCCCGTGCCGGTGGCTGACCTGGACGGGGCGCCGGGTGCCGTCGTCGAGGTGACCGGAACCATCGGCGCACTGGATGAGTCGGCCGGAACGGCCCGGATTGACCTGGCCGTGACGCTGGACGGGCAAAAGGTGCTGGTCAAGGCGCAAGCCACGGTCAGCATGGCGTGAGCGGGCTCGATTCCAAAACCGTCGGGGCGTGGCGCAACGGCGTGGTCGCGGCCTATGCGGGTTCCGGACTGGTCTTTTCCACCTGGGTCTCCCGCATTCCGGCCATTCGCGACGACCTGGGCCTGACGCCCGGCACCGTGGGGTTGATTCTGCTGTGCATGTCGCTGGGATCCTTTACCTCGGTGGCGGCCTCCGGACTGGTGGTGCTGCGGCTCGGCTCAAAGCTGACCACGCGCGTCTGCACCACCATCCAGGCCGTGGGCATGGTCATCATGGGGCTGGGCGCCAGCGTTTTCGTCAACCCGCTGGTTGTGGGGGCCGGCCTGGTGGTGGTGGGCCTGGGCACCGCCAGCTTCAACACGGCCTCCAACATTGAGGGCGCCGCCGTGGAGCGGGCGCTGGGCAGGCACATCATGCCGCGCCTGCACGGCTCCTTCAGCATTGGCACTGTGGTGGGTGCCGGGCTTGGAGCCCTCGCCGCCTCCGTGCACCTTCCGGTTGCCATCCACGTCTCGGTCATGGCCGCCATTGTCTGGACCGCCATCTGGTTCGCCACCCGCCACTACCAGGCGGACTCGCGTTCCGCGCAGGAGGCCCGCGGGCAAGGAGCCGTCCAGCTGGGCGAGCTTGATTCCGTGCCGGGCACCGGCCCCATCCCCCTTGTCAGGCCGGGAACGACGGCGCGTCCCCCGGCCAAGGGGGCGGGCCCGCCGGCCGATCCAGCTGCTGACGCAGCGGCTGCGCTGGCGCCGGAGTCCCGGAGGTTGGCCCAGGCCAAGCTCGACGGCAAGGCCAAGATTGCGGCCGCCTGGCGGGACCCCCGCACCCTGCTGATCGGCGTGCTGGTGCTGGGGCTTGCCTTGGCTGAAGGTGCCGCGGGGGACTGGGTGGCCCTGGCGCTGGCAGACGGCTATGGCTCGTCCAACGCCACCGGCGCGCTGGGCTACGGCATTTTTGTCTCCGCCATGACGGTGGGCCGCTTTGCCGGGACCACGGTCCTGGACCGCTACGGCCGGGTGGCGGCACTGCGGACCAGTGCCGCGCTGGCCGTCGTCGGGCTTGCCGTCTTTGTCTTTGCCCCCAACCAGGAGATCGCCCTCGCTGCCCTGGTGCTGTGGGGCCTGGGTTCCGCCCTTGGCTTCCCCGTGGGCATGTCCGCCGCCTCCGACGACCCCGACCACGCCGCTGCCCGCGTGTCGGTGGTCTCCACGATCGGCTACGGTGCGTTCCTGGGCGGGCCCCCGCTGCTGGGGCTGCTGGCCGAACACATCGGGGTGCTCCACTCCCTGTTGGCCGTGCTGGTCATGCTGGTGGTTGCCTTCATGCTGAGCCCCGTGGTCCGCAAGCCCGCCGGGGCAGTGCCGGAAAGGGCTAGTGTTGAAGGGTGAGTGAGACTGTGCTGCTGAGTTCCCTGACCACCCTTGGCGTGGGAGGGCCCGCACGCAATTATGTGGAGGCGGCCACCGAGCCCGACATCATCGCAGCTGTCCGTGCCGCGGACAGTGCCGGGGAGCCGCTGCTGATTGTTGGGGGCGGTTCCAACCTGGTGATTTCGGACCAGGGATTTGAGGGCACGGTGCTCAAGATCGCCAGCCAGGGGTATGCCGTCAATGCGGAGGATTCCTGCGGCGGTGCCGCCGTGGTGGTCCAGGCCGGCCACAACTGGGACGACTTCGTCCACCAGTCGGTGCTGCACGCCTGGAGCGGGCTCGAGGCGCTGTCGGGCATTCCAGGGTCCACCGGAGCCACGCCCGTGCAGAATGTGGGTGCGTATGGTGCCGACGTGTCCCAGACGATTGCGGCCGTGCGCGTGTGGGACCGCGAAAACAACGCCGTGCACACCTTCACCAACCATGAACTGAAGTTCGGTTACCGGGACTCCATCATCAAGGCAACCACCGTCAATGGATCCCCCCGCTACGTGGTCCTGACGGTGGAATTCCAGCTGCTGCTGGGCCGGATGAGCGCCCCGGTCAAGTATGCCGAGCTGGCCCGCCGGCTGGACGTGGAGGTGGGCAGGCGCGCCAACTCCCTGGAGCTGCGCCGCACAGTCCTGGCCCTGCGCGCGTCCAAGGGCATGGTCCTGGACCCCGCAGACCGCGACACCTTCTCCACCGGATCCTTCTTCACCAACCCCGTTGTCCCGGCAAACGTTGCTGACGCATTGCCGCTGGATGCCCCGCGCTGGCCGGCCGGGGAGGATGGCGGCCTGGTCAAGCTCAGCGCAGCCTGGCTCATTGAGCACGCCGGCTTTGCCAAGGGCTACGGCCTGGCGGGTGAGCTCGCGGCCAGCGGTCTCGCCGAGGGGAACAACCACGCCGGGACGCCGCACGCCTCCCTTTCCACCAAGCACACCCTGGCCGTCACCAATCGCGGCGGGGCCGCGGCAGAGGACATCCTGGCCGTGGCCCGAGAGGTGCGCAACGGCGTCGAGCGCAAGTTCAACATCACCCTGCACCCCGAGCCGGTCCTGGTCGGCTGCTCCCTCTAAACTCCGACGCTCGGTTGCAATCGGGGCTGTTTTCACCGACCCTCCCGCACATTTGGGGCATTTTTCACGAACGCTCCCTCACCGTCGGCGACGGCCCCCTACCCGGGTAGGGGGTCAGAACGGTTCCCCGGGGTGATGTGCCGAAGGTGCCCTTTTACATAACGTAGAAGTTAGATTCAGACTTTTTCGTTTACGTGATGATTGGGCATCCGTGAGGCACTTTGAGGAGCACAATGTCATCCGCAACGCTTGACTCGACCGAACTGCTGGAAGAGGCGCCTGCCGCCAAACCAGTGAGGAAGCGCCCCGCACGGGACCGCCATGTCACCGACTTCATCCAACTCTGCGAGCAGGTCCGCGATGCCGGCCTCATGGAGCGCGACATCAAATGGTATGTGGGCCGCATGGTCCGCCAGGGACTGGGCTACCTTGCAGTGCTCGCACTGTTCCTCACGCTCGGCCAAAGCTGGTGGCAGCTGGTCACGGCCGTGCTGTTCGCGTTCCTGTGCACGCAAACCGCCTTCCTCTCCCACGACGCCGCCCACCGCCAGGTGTTTGCCTCCGCCAAGAAAAACGCGTGGCTGGCCCGCACTGCCGGCAACCTGTTTGTGGGCCTGTCCTATGGCTGGTGGATGAACAAGCACGGCAAGCACCACCTGAACCCGAACAAGATTGGTGTGGACGGCGACATCGATCCTGGCGCCCTCGTGTTTGACCCAGAGAACGCCGCCAAGCGAACCGGCTTTGCCAAGTGGTTCGCCCGCCGCCAAGGGGCGTTTTTCTTCCCCCTGCTGACACTGGCAGCGCTGGACCTGCACATCTCCGCCGTCGGCCGGGTCCTGGACCGCAAGCAGATTGTTCCCGAGCGCAAGGCAGAGATCGCCATGCTGGCCGTCCGCCTGGTCATCCTCCCGGCCTTCACCGTCCTCTACCTCGGATGGGCGATCGGCCTGGCCTTCATCGCCGTGCAGGTCATGGCGCTGGGCGTCTACATGGGCGGATCCTTCGCCCCGAACCACAAGGGAATGCCGCTGGTTCCCAAGGACGTCAAGATCGACTTCATGCGCCGCCAGACCCTCATGAGCCGCAACATCTCCGGCGGCTGGTGGGTGGATGCAGGCATGGGCGGGCTGAACTACCAGATTGAGCACCACCTCTTCCCCACCATGTCCTCCAAAAACCTCAAGGCCGTCCAGCCCATGGTCCGCAAATATTGCGCCGAGCGGAACATCACGTACACCGAAACCACGCTCGGTCAGTCGTACATGATCGTGATGCGCTACCTCAACCGCGTGGGCCTGGGCCAGCGAGACCCCTTCGAATGCCCCATCACCGCCCAGCTGCGCTCCGCCCGCTGACGCCGATCTGGCACTAGATTGGGTGCATGACCCCCAGCGTCACACCCGCCACCCTGGCCAGGCTCCGACTCGCCGCCCAGTGGATTCTGCCCACGCCCGCCCGCCCCAGCACGGGGCCGGCGGGCGTGGTGCGTTGGCTGACGGCCCTGCAGGGACAGGACTTCCCCGGCGCCCTGTGGTCCATCGGCCTGCGCTCGGGAACCGGCCGCGCCGCCGTCGAGGAAGCTTTCGACCGCGGGGAAATCGTCCGCTCATGCCCACTGCGCGGCACCCTGCATGTCACCGCCGCCGAGGACGTCGGCTGGATACTCTCGCTTACTGCCGGGCGCATGAGCCAGGGCCAGGCAACGCGCCACCGCCAGCTGGGAATTACGACGCCGGACGTGGACCGGGTGCGCGGCCTCGCCCTTGCGCTGCTGGAACAGTTGGGCGGCCGGGCCACGCGCAACGAGCTCTTTGCCGCCTTTGAACGGGCCGGCCAGGGAACCAAGGCCCAGCGCGGCTACCACCTCTTGTTCCTGCTCTGCCTCGAGGGCACCCTGGTCCAGGGCCCCGTCAGCCGCGGAACTGGCAACGGCCAGTTCTACGTCAGCTCCGAGGCGTGGATCGCGAATCCGCGGGTCCTCGACCGAACGGAAGCGCTGACCGAACTGGCCCTGCGCTACTTCCGCAGCCACGGCCCGGCCACCGTCAAGGACTTCCAATGGTGGTCAAAGCTGACCCTCGCGGACATCAAGGCGGGCCTGGACCAGGCGAAGGATCGGCTGGACACGGTGGAATGCGGCGGCGAAACGTACTGGCTTGCCCCCGAAACCGCCGGGCTGCTGGGCGGAACCGCACCCGGCGCGCGCTCGGTCGTTTTGCTGCCGGGCTTCGATGAATACCTGCTCGGCTACACGGACAGGAGCGCGGCCCTGGCACCCCACCACGCGCCGCTGACCGTGCCAGGCGGCAACGGCATGTTCAAGGCAACGGTGGTGGCGGGCGGCCAGGTGGCCGGGACCTGGCGCAAAGCGCAAGGCGCAGCCGAAAAGCAAAGGGAGGTGGCCGGCGTCGTCCTTCCAGACTTTTTCACGGAGCTGGGCCCCAACCAGCTCAAGGCACTGGAAAAGGCTGCGGCCGGGTACAAGCGCTTCCTGGGCTAAAGCTTCCCGACGGCGATGGCCAGCATGCGGCGCAGAGGCTCGGCCGCGCCCCAGAGGAGCTGGTCGCCCACGGTGAACGCGCTGACATATTCCGGACCCATTTCCATCTTGCGGATGCGGCCCACGGGAACGTCCAATGTGCCGGAGGCGGCCACCGGGGTGAGGTCCGCCATGGACGCTTCCTTGGTGTTGGGGACCACCTTGGCCCACTCGTTGTCGTTGGCCAGCAGCGACTCGATTTCGGACACCGACAGGTCTTCGCGCAGCTTCAAGGTCAGCGCCTGGGAGTGGGAACGCATGGCGCCGATCCGCACGCAGAGCCCGTCCATGATGACCTGGTTGTCGGCGGAGGTACCCAGGATCTTGTTCGTTTCCACCCCGGCCTTCCATTCCTCGCGGGACTGGCCGTTGCCCAGGTCGGAATCGATCCAGGGAATCAGCGAGCCGGCCAGCGGCACACCAAATTGCGAGGAGTCAATGCCCTCGCGCTGGTGCGCCAGGACCTTGCGGTCGATGTCCAGAATCGCGGACGCCGGATCAAGAAGTTCCGAGGAAACCTCGGAGTTAAGAGTGCCGAACTGGTTCAGCAGCTCGCGCATGTGGCGGGCGCCGCCGCCGGAGGCCGCCTGGTAGGTCATGGCCGTGCCCCATTCGACCAGGCCGTTCTTGAACAGCCCGCCCAGGCCCATGAGCATGCAGGAAACCGTGCAGTTGCCGCCGATGAAGTCACGGGTGCCGTTCGCCAGGCCCGAGTCGATCACAGAGCGGTTGATGGGATCCAGGACGATGATCGAGTCGTGGTTCATGCGCAGAGTGGAGGCGGCGTCGAGCCACAGGCCGTCCCAGCCGCGGCCGCGCAGCTCGGTATGGACCCGTTTTGTGTAGTCGCCGCCCTGGGCCGTGACGATGATGGGCAGCTTGGCCAAAGTGTCAATGTCAAAGGCGTCTTCGAGGGTGCCGGTGTCGCCGCCTGAAATCGCGGGGGCCGTGCCGCCGGCGTTGGAGGTGGAGAAGAAGACGGGGTTGATGCTTGCGAAGTCGCCCTCGTCCTGCATGCGCTGCATCAGGACGGAACCGACCATGCCGCGCCAGCCAACCAGGCCGACGGAAGGAACACTGTTATTGGTCATGGTGCCAGTTTAGTGGGCGCCGCACTGTGCCCGAAGTTCGTTTCACCCCATGAACAGGCTCGACGGCGTTTCCCGCCTTTCGTGCGCGGCTGAGGCTGGCCGTCAATATTTGATGTTCTTGGCCAGGTCGGGGTATTCCCTTTCCCACTTCTCGCGCAGGCGGGCGGTGCGAAAGCCAATCCAGCTCATCAACAAACACACGGCAGCGAAGCCGAACATCAGCAACACGCCGGAGAAGTCGCCGCCACTCGCCCAGAGCCAGATGCTCGCGATAATCGTTCCAATTGCAAACACGATGGGGATGGAACTCTGGATCCGGATGTTGCGGGGCTTGAGCGGGGTCTCGGCCCCGTTGACATACACGCCGCGGGCGTAGGAGTACGGGCCGTAGTTGCTCAGCATCCGCTTGCGGTCCCGGACGAGGTTGTTGTGGTGCGGTTCGTATGGTTCGTCGGGCTGCTGTGGTGCTA
This sequence comes from Arthrobacter silviterrae, assembly GCF_011045165.1. GTDB lineage: Bacteria > Actinomycetota > Actinomycetes > Actinomycetales > Micrococcaceae > Specibacter > Specibacter silviterrae. Next base: position 43,116 of record NZ_JAAKZI010000021.1, on the reverse strand, counting down.
GGTGCGTCATGGGCGCCCGCCCTGACTACTCCGGCGCCACAAATTCCGTCTCGCCCTTGGCCCACAGGGTGAAGCGGTATTCGGTGCCGTTCCTTGACGTGTGCCACCCCTTCACGGGGGATGCGCCGCGGAACGACCATTCCGGCCCCAGGGCAGGCGCCTGGGTGTCACCTGGCACGTCTGTGTTAATAACGGTAATGGCGGCCACGTTGCACGAATCCATGGCCTGGGCGAAGACCTGCCCGCCGCCGAGCACCCACACTTCATTGCCGCCGGGGGACAGCTGCGCCTCCACGAGTGCCTGGTCCAGTGAATCAAGAACGACGGCGCCTGCCGCCCCGGGTGTCGACCCCCACCCCTCCTGGCGGGTCACCACGATGTTGGTGCGCCCCGGCAGGGGCCGGAACTTTGCCGGGAAGGAGTCCCACGTCTTGCGGCCCATGACCACGGGGTGCCCCATGGTGACCCGCTTGAACTGCGCCATGTCCTCGGGCAGCTGCCAGGGCATGCCGCCGTCGGCCCCTATCACTCCCTGGTTGGTCTGGGCCCAGATCATGCCGACAATGGGCTGGGTGAACCGGTACAGCTCGGGGGAATCGGGGGTGCTCATACGGCGATCGGTGCCTTAATCGTGGGATGGTGCCGGTAGTCCACCAGCTCAAAGTCGTCAAACTTGTAGTCAAAAATTGATTCCGGAGTGCGGTTGAAGCGCAGCTGCGGATAAGGGTACGGCTCGCGGGAAAGCTGCTCGCGCACCTGCTCCAGGTGGTCGTCGTAAATATGCACGTCGCCGCCGGTCCAGACAAACTCGCCAGGCTCCATGTCCAGCTGCTGGGCCATCATCATGGTGAGCAGGGCGTAGGAGGCAATGTTGAACGGAACGCCCAGGAACATGTCCGCCGAACGCTGGTACAGCTGGCAGCTCAGCTTCCCGCGGCCGTCCTCCGTGGGGGCAACGTAGAACTGGAAGAAGGCGTGGCACGGCGGCAGCGCCATGTTCTTCAGCTCGCCCACATTCCAGGCGGAAACGATGTGGCGGCGCGAATCCGGATTCTCCCGGAGGGAGTCCATCACGGCGGAAATCTGGTCTATGTGCTCCCCGTCCGGCGTGGGCCACGAGCGCCACTGGACGCCGTAGACGGGACCCAGCTCGCCGGCGTCGTCCGCCCATTCATTCCAAATCTTGACGCCGTTTTCCTGCAGCCAGCGCACATTGGAATCGCCGCGGAGGAACCAGAGCAGTTCCAGGGCCACCGACTTGAAGTGCACCCGCTTGGTGGTGATGAGCGGGAAGGAATCGGCCAGGTCAAAGCGCAGCTGGCAGCCAAAGACACTGCGCGTGCCGGTGCCGGTGCGGTCCGATTTCGCCGTGCCGTTTGCAAGCACGTCCCTCAACAGGTCCTCATACGGGGTCACAATAGTCACGCGCAACAGTCTACTTGCCCAGCTGCCGCAGCCGGCCCTGCAGCAGCGCCAAGAGAGTTCCGTCATCCAGCCCGGCCCGCCGGCCTTCCGCCACCAGATGTTCGACGGCGGCCAGCACCTCGGGCGGCCGGGTTGCCCCGGCAGGTGGCTGGCCCCGGCGGGTGGCCGCCACCACCGTGCCCTGGCGCCGGTGGGTGGTGACGACGCCGGCCGCCTCAAGTTCCCTGTAGGCTCGGGCCACGGTCCCGGCGGCCACGCCGAGATCGCCTGCCAGGCTGCGGACAGTGGGGAGCCGAGTTCCGGGAGGCAGTTCGCCCACGGCGACGAGGGCGGAGATCTGGCTGAGGACCTGTTCGAAGGGGGGAGTGGCCGTTTCCAGGTCGATGGTGATGCGGGCTTCCATGGCGGGCTAACCGTCCAGGTCGGCGGAGGTTTCAGCCGACTCCGGCAGGAAGTCCGCCGGAGAAACAGCCCGGACGGGAAAGACCAGCATCAGTGCCGCCAAGGCAATACAGACGGCACCCAGCGCCGCCAGGTTTGGCTGCGGTGCCAGGGGGTTGGAGTCGGCCTCATTTGGCAGCACCATCACCACGGCGCCGAGAACAGTGAACCAGCCGGAGGCGACTGTCCGGCCAATCCTGAACAATGCGCGCCGCCGCAGGGCACCATCAAGTGCGGGCCAGGCCTTTCCGAGCGCTGGGCGCCGCAACACCTGCCAGGCAGCCAGGGCGCCCGCGGCCGCGACAACCAAGGCGCACAGAAGCGGAATATCGCAGAATGTCGCGGGCCCGCCTGTTCCGTTCCATCCCGCACTGGTGCCAAGGCCCTCGGTCCTGGCACGCCACACTTGGTTCAGTGCGATGGCCAGTCCCGCCGCGGCGATGATGAGTGCAGCGTAGAGCGGCCAGGGGATGGACTTGCTCAGGTGTTTGTGCGGCAATCCCGGCGTCGCATAGTTGCGCCGTAGCAGCACTTCCAGCCCCGCGTATGTCAGGAGGATGAAGACGGTTGCCACGACAGCCGGCCCCATCCAGCCCAGCCAGGTCATGAGGAGTGCGCCTGCGAAACCGCCCACCACGGCCGCCGGTACTACTGCGGCGATGGTGGAATCCGCGAGGCGCGCCGCATCGAGCCCGGTGTTGGCCAAAGCGCCACGGCCGGGGCCGTGGCCGGCATGAGGCCCGGAGGCGGCCGGGGACGCCACGTCCTCGATGAAAGGAGGTTTCCAGAAAAGCATCGATGCCAGCACCGCAAGATTGGTCAGGGCCAGCCAATTCACCGAGGACGTGGCGGTGGAACCCGGGGCAAGCTGCACCAGGTAGTTTCCGGCAATGGCGGCGAATCCCGATGCCATGGTGGCGGAAATCCGCAGCAGCCGGTTCATGCCAACAGTTCGCAGCGTCTTGTTTTGGACACTGTCCAGGGCTTCGAGGGACCTCCGGGAGGCAATGAGCGCCATTACGGCAAAGGTCCCCGCCGCCAGGATGGCCAGCGACGCACCCAACGCGGTGCCCAGCATCCAGCCGGGCACCCGCCCGTCCAGCGGGCCATACCACGTTCCCTCCGTGGGTGAGCCCGCCAGCCTGACAGGGTGCCCCGGCGCGAAGGCCAGGTACGCCACGGTGCCCGCCGAGAGGAGGAAAACGCCAAGGACAGTCCATCCAAGGGCCGGTTCAATAAAATCCCGCACCCTGCGGTATTCCAGGACGGCCACGCGCTTCGGGGATTTCGGGGCGGGCCAGGAAAGCTGGCCAAGCAGGTGCACCACCAAAACTGCCACCACGGGGCCGATGAGGGCCGCAAGTGGGATCGTGTCCCACGGGTTGGGGACGGCCGCATCAAGGGGAATGGAGGGACCTGCCGATTGCGGCGCGGGCATGATGCCGGCCCTGTTGGCTGCTGCCTCGCTGCTGAGCGCCCAGGCGATGATGCCGGTCCACAGCGCATGGTTGCGGATGTGGTCCAGTGCCCGTTCAGGCCGCGGGCCCCACTTGACCAGCCGCAAGTACAGGTAGGCGATGATGATTGCACCAACGGCGCCCAGTATTAGCGCCTCCGCCCAGTTGATGCCTAACACGGTTTCCCCCTCCGCCAGCCATCTTTGTACCAAGCGTACGGTACAAAGTTGCGGGAGGGGAAGGCTCAGTCCTCGTACGGCTTGTGCTGCTCCACCGCCACGATCCATCCGGGGTTGTTGACCGACACATGGGCCACCAGGATCTCGCCCGGGGCCAGGTGCGGGTCCTTGATGGGCAGCGCGGCGGCCAGGGACGGGTCCATGTGCCCCGCCAAGGTGCGCAGCACGGAAGGCAGCACGGGGCGGTGGGTGCACACGGCCACAGGGCTGGACTTGGCCAGCAGCCGTTCCACCACGGCGGCCGACTTGGCAGGGTTGCGCTTGTGGTCCGCTTCAGTGAGCGCGGGGATGACCTTCACCTTGGCCTTGGTGGCCTGGGCGTACGGGGAAATGGTGGCGATGCAGCGCATCCAGCCGCTGGTGAGGATCTTGCCGGGGTGCCAGGCCATCAGCAGCCGCTGCAGGTACAGCGCCTGCCGTTTCCCGGTGGCCGCGAGGGGGCGGTCACCCTCGGCGCGGGTCCACGCCGAACGCGGCTTTGCCTTGGCGTGGCGGACCACCAGCAGCGGCCACGTGGCCAGTGTTCCTGCCTCAAAGGCGGCGAGCAGGGCATCAAGCGGCTGGACGTCGGAGGGGTTGGACAGCAGCCCGCGCGCCTTGTTGGGGCTGCACCAGACGGCGGTGTCCACTTCCTTCCCGTCGGGCATGGGCGGGAGGTCGTCGACGGCGGCGGCCCAGTAGTGGACTTCCTTCAGGCCGGGCTTGACGGCGTAGCGGATGGCGGGCAGCGGAATGCCCAGGGTGATGGGCAGCCCCACTTCCTCATACACCTCACGCACGGCGCACTCGGCCAGGGTTTCGCCGGCGTCCAGCTTTCCCTTGGGCCAGGACCAGTCGTCGTAGCGCTGGCGGTGTATCAGCAGCAGTTCAAGTTTCTTCTTTTTCACCCGCCAGCACAGCGCCCCGGCGGCGTACACGGACACTCCCGTGCCGCCGTCGTCGGCTGCTTCTTCCAAATGCTCCGTGGTCCGCATTACCGGCGAAGGGTTGAACGCTGTCGGGAATGGCTGGCTATCAGCCAGGACTGGATGTCGGTGAGGGGGCTGCCGTCGGGGTCCAGGTGGTGTCGCTGCCATTCGCCTTCATTGTTCAGGTGCCAGCTAGAGGTGCCGGCATCGAGGTAGCGGTCAAGGAGTTCGTTGACTTCGTCAATGTCGTCCTTGTTGGAAATCCTGACCAGGGCCTCCACCCGGCGGTCAAGGTTGCGGTGCATCATGTCCGCCGAGCCGATGTACACCACGGGGTCCCCGCCATTGGCAAAGGTGAACACGCGGGAGTGCTCCAGGAAGCGCCCCAGGTGGGAGCGCACCGTAATATTTTCGCTCAACCCGGGGACGCCGGGGCGCAGCGAGCAGATGCCGCGCACTATGACGCCCACCTCCACGCCGGCCTGGGACGCCCGGTACAGCGAATCGATGATGGCTTCGTCCACCATGGAATTGACCTTGAAGCGCACCTGGGCCGGCCGTCCGGCGGCCTTGTTGGCGATTTCGGCGTCAATGCGTTCAATCAGCCCGGACCGGACGGAGCGCGGCGCCACCAGCAGCCGTTCAAATTCGGACTTGGGCGCGTAGCCGGACAGCTGGTTGAACAGCTTGGAGAGGTCCTCGCCCACCTGGTTGTCTGCCGTGAGCAGGCCCAGGTCCTCGTAGTAGCGGGCGGTGCGGGGATGGTAGTTGCCGGTGCCGATGTGGCAGTAGCGGCGCAGACCGTCCTGCTCCTGGCGGACCACCAGGGACAGCTTGCAGTGCGTCTTCAGCCCCACAATGCCGTACACCACGTGCACGCCGGCCTGTTCCAGCTTCCGCGCCCAGGAGATGTTGGCCTGTTCGTCGAAGCGGGCCTTGATCTCCACCAGGGCCAGCACCTGCTTGCCGGCCTCAGCCGCGTCCACCAGGGCATCAACAATGGGGGAGTCACCGGAGGTGCGGTACAGCGTCTGCTTGATGGCGCGCACCTTGGGGTCCGAGGCGGCCTGCTCCAGGAACGCCTGCACCGAGGTGGCAAAGGAATCGTAGGGGTGGTGGAGGAGGATGTCGCGGCGGCGCATCGCGGCGAAGACGTTGGCGGCCTTGGACGTCTCGGATTCGTTGAGGTGGCGCGAGGTGTGGCCCAGGTGTTTGGGATAGCGCAGGTCGCTGCGGTCAATGTTGCCAATGATGGAGAGCCCGCGCAGGTCCAGCGGGGCCGGCAGCGAGTAGACCTCGGTGTCCTCAATGTCCAGCTCTCGCACCAGCAAGGCCAGTATGTTCGGATTGATGTCGGTGGCCACTTCAAGGCGCACGGGCGGGCCGAACTTGCGGCGCAGCAGTTCCTTTTCAAGGGCCTGCAGCAGGTTTTCGGCGTCGTCCTCCTCAACTTCCAGGTCCTCGTTGCGCGTGACGCGGAAGGTGTGGTGCTCCAGCACTTCCATGCCCGGGAACAGCTGGTCCAGGTGCTGGGCGATGACTTCCTCCAGCGGAATGAAGCGGGCCACGCGCCCGGGCACAGTGCCGGCGCGGGGGCCGTCCACGGAGACCAGCCGGGGCAGCAGGTCCGGGACCTTCAGGCGGGCAAAGAGCTCCTTCTCGCTGACCGGGTTGCGGACCACCACGGCCAGGTTGAGCGACAGGCCCGAGATATACGGGAAGGGGTGGGCAGGGTCCACAGCCAGCGGCGTCAGGATCGGGAACATCTTTTCCGCGAACATCTCACCCAGCTGGACCTTGGCTGCGTCGTCTAGCTCTTCCCAATGCACCAGGTGGATGTGCTCATAGGCCAGGGCGGGCCGGATTTGGCTGGCAAACACGTGAGCGTGCCGTGCCTGCAACTCGTGGGCTGCGCCGCTGATCTGCTCCAGCACCTCTATGGGGCTCAGGCCGGCCGGGGACGGCACGGCCAGCCCGGCGGCGATGCGGCGCTTCAGCCCGGCCACGCGCACCATGAAGAATTCATCCAGGTTGGAGGCAAAAATGGAGAGAAAGTTCACGCGTTCCAACAGGTGGAGCTCCGGGTCCTCGGCAAGCTCCAGCACGCGGGCGTTGAAGGCAAGCCAGCTCAGCTCGCGGTCCAAAAACCGGTCCGGGCTAATGTCCCCGGACGGGGTCAGGTTGGGCTCAAATTCCGGAATGTCGATGCGGTCCTGCGTGGCCCGCGCCGCCTGGACCTCGCCGGAGCCAAAGCGCTCCCGGCCAAATGACGCTGCGGTCTGCACCGGCCGCGTGTATTCGCGTTTCATGGATGAATCCTCAAAAAAGTTGGTGCTGCTTCACAATCGGTGGTGCCCTGCTTCAACACTACAAGGCGGCGGTGCCGGAACGGGAAATGCCGTGCGGCGGACGGTCACTCATGATGTGGCCGACACCGGCCCGTACATCACATCGGAGTCCCACTTGGTGAATCCGAGTTTTCGGTACAGGGCCACGGCCGGCTCGTTGTCCGCGTCCACGTACAGCATGATGGCGCTCAGGCCGCGGTTTTGCAGGTATTCAATTCCCTGGGCGGTCAACGTCCGCCCCAGTCCCATGCCTTGGGCCGCGGGCGTGACGCCCACCACGTACACCTCACCCATGGCAGCTTGGCCGGTGCGGGCCGGGTGGACCTTGGTCCAGTGGAAGCCCAGGATGTCGCCGGCGTCGTTGACGGCCAGGAAGAACCCTGCCGGGTCAAACCAGGGTTCCTCCATGCGGGCCTGCAGGTCCGCGGGGGTCATGGCGCCCTGTTCGGGGTGGTGGGCAAAGGCAGCGGCGTTGGCCGCCAGCCACGGGCCCTCGTCCTGGTGTGGCACAAAGGTGCGCAGGCGGACGCCGTCGGGCGTGGGAAAGCTGCTTGGTGCAGCAGGGGTGTCCGCCGGCGCGTGGCGGACCAGGCGCATGCGCCACAGTTCGCGGATGGCGCGGTAGCCGTAGCTTGCGGCTAGGTCCGCGGCGGCCTCATGGTCACCGTGCGACCAGGCCTTGATGCCCAGCAGCCCGCGCACCGCCACGAGTTTGTCCACCAGCATGGTGCCGACGCCTTCGTTGCGGTAGTGGGGGTGCACCGCGATCTCCAGCACGCCTTCACTGCCATTAAGCACGACGACGGCCACTCCGGCCAGGTCCTCGCCCTCGGTGGGGGATTTCTCTTCCGGTGCGTGGGTGAGCAGCGTCAGGACGGTGTGCGGGCCGCCTGCCTTCGCCTTGAGCTCCACGAGCGACTGCTCGGAGAACGGCGGGTTGCCGTCCTCGTCTTCGGCCGCCCCCACCAGGTCAAGGATGTCGCGCAGGGCTTCGGGCTGGGGGGTGCCCTCAATCACCGTGACGGGCCAGGTGCTGCTGTTTGCTGGGCTCATGTCCACAGCCTAGTGGGCGCGGGCGGCCCAACGCGAGACACACGGGCGGATTTTCGGGGCCGGCGGCCGGCCGGTTTGCGTGCAGCGGTGCCGCTCGCCTAGAGTTTGAGGGCAGCATCAGGGGGGATGCACCAGTGGGGTGTCCTCGATACGTTCGACCCGTATGTCCTCCACCAAAGAATGGCCCGCCTTCCTCCGGGAAGCGGGCCATTTTGCATGGACCCGGTCCGGGTCAGGCATCCGCCAGTTCGTCGTCGTCGGACGTTTTGCTGATGGTCAGGCGGTAGCCCACATTCCTGACAGTGCTGATCAGGCTCTCGTGGTCGGAACCGAGCTTGGCCCGCAGCCGCCGCACGTGGACGTCCACGGTGCGCGTTCCCCCGTAATAGTCGTAGCCCCACACCTCGTTCAGCAATTGCGCCCGGGTGAAAACCCGTCCCGGATGCTGGGCCAGGTACTTCAGGAGTTCAAACTCCTTGTAGGTGAGGTTGAGTGCGTTGCCGTGGACACGGACGGTGTAGCTGTCCTCGTCGATGATGACCCCTGCCGCCTGGATTTCGTGGCTGACGGCGTCCTCCGCACCGGCCACGCGGGTCAGTGCCAGCCGGATGCGGGCTTCAACTTCGGCCGGGCCCGCGGATTCCAGCACCACGTCGTCGGCCGCCCAGGACGCGGACACGGCAGCCATGCCGCCCTCAGTCAGCACAAGCAGCAGCGGGACGCTGATGCCGGTGGCCCGCAACAGCTGCGTCAGCGAGCGGGAACCGGCCAGGTCCTTGCGGGCATCGACCATGATCAAGTCTGAGGGCTTGGCATCCAGCAGTGCGGTGGGGACGGCGGGGAGAATGTGCACGGAGTGGCTGAGCAGTTCCAGCGCAGGCAAAACATCCACGGAACTTCCGTGGTTGTTGGTCAGCATGAGTATCTGCGACATGACTTCCTCCAAAGTGCGGGGTGCGCATCTTTGAGCGACGAACCACTGAATGTCCTGCTGCCGGGATCCGGCTCGGGTGCGGCTCGGCTGCACCTGGCCCAACGCACCGGCTGCGGGGGTTTTCCACAGTGTACCGCCACAATAGGGCAGGATTGGTGTGTGAAGTCATCAACTGCGGGACTTGTTGGAATTGCCGCGCTCGCTGCCATTGTCGCCGGCCATGCGCTGGGGCTCGCCTACACCGTGGTCCTCGGTGTGGTGCTGGCGGCGGTCTTTGGGCTCGGCTGGCCGCATTACCTGGGCATTCCGGCCAAAAAAACCTTGGGCACCGTCATCGCCTTGACGGGTGCCGGTTCAGCCGCCACGGCAGGCCTGACCCGGGATTCAAACTACCTCACATGGACGCCCATCTTCATTGCAGTTGGTTTTGGCGCCGTCATGGTGGTGCAGCTGATCCGCGGCACCGGCCAGGCACACCGGCTTGAATCCACGCTGGGGGCGGGCGCCGGCGTCGCCATTGCCGGGCTGGCCGGCGGTTGGGTGGCGTCCTACCGGTTCCTGGGCGAACCCGGCATGACGCTGATCACCGCCATTAGTGCCGCCGTCGCCCTGGGCATCGGCATGCTGGCCATTCCGGACCGGGTCTCCGCCCCGCTGGCCATCGTCCTGGCCGCGCTGGCCGGACCCCTGGCGGCGCTGTTGTTTTCGGACGTACGCATCATTCCTGCGGCAGTCCTGGGGGCGCTGCTGGCTGCCGTAATCGCCGGCTTCCACCGCCTGCGGACGCTTTCCGGGCCGGTCCGCAACGTCATCGGGGGTGTGTCGGCTGCGCTGGCCCCCATCCTCTCGCTCGGGGCGCTGGTTTATTTCGTCGATAAACTGCTTCTGACGTAGCTCCGCAAAAGATCACGATAGGATGGCACCATGAGCGTACTTGCCTTGGAAATTTTCTTCATCTGCCTGCTGGTACTGGCCGGCATCACCATGGCCTGGTTCGCCGGTCTGGTGGTGTGGCGCCTGTTCAAGGGCCAGCAGTAGCCTCCATGGCCATTGAGATCCCCACGGGCCTGACCCCCGAACTGGTCCCCCTTTCCTGGCTGCTGGGCACCTGGACCGGGCACGGCCGGCTGGGCGAGGGAGACGCGGATTCGGGCTATTTCACCCAAACCGCGACCTTTGCCGCGAACGGGCTCCCGTACCTCCAGTACACCGCTGAAACCTGGCTCACCGACGAGGATGGCACGGTGCTGCGCCCCCTCGCCGTCGAGACGGGCTTCTGGCAGCTGGACCGCACCCTCAACGACGCCGACGGCGGCCCCGGACTGGTCCCGGCCGACATTGTGCCGGCCTTGCGCACCGCCGACGACGTCGAAGTCCTCCGCAATGCCGACGGCGGCTTTGACATCATGGCCACCATCGTCCACCCTGGCGGCATCTCCGAACTGTATTACGGCAGCATCAAGGGTCCGCAGATCCAGCTGTCCACCGACGCCGTCATGCGCGGCGCCGGCTCCAAGGACTACAAGGCGGCCACCCGCATCTTTGGCCTGGTCAACGGCGACCTCTACTGGCGCTGGGACGCGGCCGCACAGGGCAAGTCCCTCGAGGCCCACGCCTCAGCAGCACTCCACAAGGTCGCGTAGGCGGCTCTGTGCCGCTGCCGGGCCCGGCCGCCGGCGTGATGATAGTCCGGACGGGTCAGGCACGGGCCGGAATAGGCCATTCAGGGAAGGCGTTGCACACGTTATGAGCTATAAGAGTCCTTTGCTAAACCGCCATGGAGCCGTGCTTGCGGGAGGCCTTGATGCGGGCGTTGCCTCGCACTACGGGGATCCGAACCGGGAACAGCGGCTGCTGGCGGGGTACAACGGCCTGCCGCCCACAGCCGTGGTGGACCTCTCACACCGGGGCGTGGTCACGGTGTCCGGCCCCGACAGGCTGAGCTGGCTCAACACACTTTCCTCCCAGGGCGTCACGAAACTTGAACCCCGCGTGGGCACCGAACTGCTGCTGCTGAGCCTGCAGGGCCGCATTGACTACGATGCCCGCGTGGTTGACGACGGAACCACCACCTGGCTGATTGTGGAAACCGCGGAGGCCGCCCCGCTGGCGGACTGGCTGGCGTCCATGAAGTTCATGCTGCGCGTTGAGATTGCCGACGTCTCCGCCGACTGGGCCGTGCTGGGCTCCGTGGCCGAGGTGCCCGAGTGGGACTCCCTGCTCCAATGGACCGACCCCTGGCCCCACATCGGGGCCGGCGGCTACAGCTACGCCGCCGTCGATGAATCCGAACACCCGGGCCTGGAACGGCCGTGGCACGAATACCTGGTGCCGGCTGCGGACCTGGTGGCCACCGTCGGACAGCGCCCCCTCGCCGGCGCCTGGGCTGCGGAGGCCCTCCGGATTGCCGCGTGGCGCCCCCGCCGGGGAGCCGAGACGGATGAAAAGACCATTCCCCATGAACTGGACCTGCTGCGCACCGCAGTGCACCTGTCGAAGGGCTGCTACAAGGGCCAGGAAACCATTGCCCGCGTCCACAACCTGGGCAGGCCGCCGCGCCGGCTGGTTTTCCTGCAGCTGGACGGCTCGCAGCACACCATTCCGGCCGCCGGCAGTGCCGTCTATGACGGCGAGCGCCAGGTGGGCCGCCTGACCAGCGTTGCCCAACATTATGAGATGGGACCCATCGGCCTGGCCGTCATCAAGCGCACCGTGGACCCGGAGGCGGTCCTGATGATTGACGACGACGGCGAAAAGTACGTGGCGGCCCAGGAGCTGATTGTGGCCACCGACGCCGGCCAGGTGGTGGGGCGCGCCAAGGGCTTCCTCCGCACCCCGCACTAAGCCCCGCAGTAGCCGGAAAAAACGTCAACTCCTGTGATCCGCGCCATTGTGCCCCAATAGTCCACGTGGAATAATTCTTATGGGCTAGATGGAAGGCAGGGTCATGGAGCAACAACAAGAGGCACAGAACAAGCGGCTCACGCCCCTGGCTGTCGCGGCACTCGGCCTGTTGGCGGAACGTCCCATGCACCCCTACGAGATGTACCAGGTGCTCATGCACCGCAGGGAAGACCGCCTGGTCAAGATCCGGCCGGGCACGCTGTACCACACGGTGGGCCGGCTGGCAGCGGCAGACCTGGTCAAGGCTGCGGGCACCGAGCGGGACGGAAACAGGCCCGAGCGGACCACTTACGCCATACTCGAAGCCGGCCGCGAAGCCTTGGAAACGGAACTCAAGAAGCTGCTGGCGCAGCCGGCAGTTGAATACCCCAGCTTCCCGCAGGCCGTGGCCGAGGCACACAACCTGCCGGCCGGCGTCGTGCTTGGCCTGCTGGGGCAGCGGATTGCGGCACTGGAAGCGCACGCGGCGGAGCTGGAAGCAGACCAGCGGAACGCAACATCCCGGGGCGTGGAACAAAGGTTCTGGGTGGAAGTGTTGTACCAACAGGCCATCACCAAGGCAGAGCTGGACTGGATCCGGCAGCTGCACTCAGACATCACCACCGGCGCGCTGCCATGGCAGCCGGACGAATTCTTCGACCAAGCGGCTCGAAACAAACTTTAAGGAACAAGCATGGAAACCGTGGCAAAACCTTGGCCCGCGCTATGGGCGCTTGTGCTGGGGTTCTTCATGATCCTGGTCGACTCAACCATCGTCTCGGTGGCCAACCCGAAGATCATGGAGGGCCTGCACACCGACATCAACTCCGTCATCTGGGTGACCAGCGCCTACCTGCTGGCATACGCCGTCCCGCTGCTTGTCACCGGGCGCATGGGGGACAAATACGGGCCCAAGAACCTGTACCTGATCGGCCTGAGCGTGTTCACGCTGGCGTCGCTGTGGTGCGGCCTGTCCGGCAGCATCGGCATGCTGATCCTGGCCCGTGCCGTCCAGGGGCTCGGCGCGGCCATGATGACGCCACAGACCATGGCCGTCATTACTCGCATCTTTGCCCCTGACAAGCGTGGCCCGGCCATGGGCCTGTGGGGCGCCACCGCCGGGGTGGCCATGCTGGTGGGCCCCATCCTGGGCGGCGTGCTGGTGGACGGCCTGGGCTGGGAATGGATCTTCTTTGTCAACGTGCCCGTGGGCATCGTGGCATTCGTCATGGCCGTCCGCCTGGTGCCGGCCCTGAAGACGCACGACCACAAGTTCGACCTGCTGGGCGTGGCCCTGAGCTCGATCGGGCTGTTCATGCTGGTCTTTGGGATCCAGGAAGGCGAAAAGTACAACTGGGGAGCCATTTCAGGCCCCATCACCGTGTGGGGGCTGATCATTGCCGGCTTGGTGTTCCTGGTGCTGTTCGGGATCTGGCAGGGCACCACGAAGGGCGAGGCCCTGGTCCCGCTGCACCTGTTCAAGGTCCGCAACTTCTCCCTGGCCAACATTGCCATCACCACCATGGGCTTCAGCGTGACGGCCATGAGCCTGCCGCTGTTCTTCTACTACCAGCTGGTGCGCGGCATGACACCTACGCAATCGGCGCTCATGATGGTCCCCATGGCGCTGTTCTCCGGCGTGCTGGCGCCGTTTGTCGGCAAGCTGGTGGACCTGGTGAACCCGCGCTACGTGGCGCTGACCGGCTTCGTGCTGATGTCCGTCTCCCTCTTGTGGACATCGTCGCTGATGAGCCCCGACACGCCCATCTGGCTGTTCCTGCTCCCCAGCGGGCTGCTGGGCATTGCCAGCTCCGGCATCTGGGCGCCGCTGTCCACCACGGCCACCCGCAACCTGGGCCCCAGCGAGGCCGGTGCCGGTGCCGGAATTTACAACACCACGCGCCAAATCGGTTCGGTGCTGGGCAGTGCAGCGATTGCCGCCCTGATCTCCGCCCGCCTGGCGGCCGAGATGCCCGCTGGCGCTTCGCAGGGCGCCTCCGGGGTGTCGGGTCAGCTGCCGGCGTTCCTGCAGGCCGGATTTGCGACGGCGATGGGCCAGTCCATCATCCTGCCCGCTGCAGTGGTGGTGCTGGGTGCAGCAACCGCGGCCTTCTTCGCCAAGCCCCGCTCCGTGGAAGCTATTTATGCGGAGTATGAAGGTCAACGGTCGTCTGCAAACCAGCCACACTAAGTCCCGCTGCCATGGCCAGTGCGTGGGCGGGCACGTTGTTGATGTCCGCCCGCCACTGGACTATCAGCCCGGCGGCGAGCGCCTCGTGCGCGGCAATCGAGGTGGCCAGCAGCCCCAGCCCCTGTTTCCGGTGGGCGGGGGCCACCAGGGTGCCCAGCCGGGCCAATAACCCCTGAAACTCGGCGTAGGCACTGCACGCAACCGGTCCGGCCGAATGCGCCGCCTCCTGCGGATCGCCGTCCCAGTCCGCGCCAGGATCCCGGCTTTGCCCGGGGAGCCCCATCAGGGTGAACTTGTGGGGCATGGCGGCCAGGCCGACGTCGTTCACGTCGTCGGGCGGGCACATCGCCTCAAGCGCCACGGCCTCCGGGTTCCCGTGGGAGACCATGATGCTCCCTGCCGGCTGCCGGACCTCCAGCTCGTCGGCAAAATACAGGGCCTGGGTGCCGCGGCCGCGCCCGCCAAAGCCGCGCGTGAGGCGCAGCATCACGGCATGGTCGCTGAGCTCGTCATCGCTGTGGGCCCGTGCGGCGTCCAGCACGGCCGGAGGGCCGGTCAGGATCGATTGCTCCCACAGCCGCACGAACGTCAGCCGGCCGTCGTCGGTGGCATGGGTGATCCGGCTGCCATCCCGTCCCATGACAAGGGAACCCTCCGGCAGGCCCAGCCCGCGTTCCCAGGCGAGCCGGACAATGGGGGCCGAGCTGAGGTCAAAGGTCATGGATTAAACCTTAACGCCCCGCTGCAGGGGTCTGCGCGGGGCGTGGGGGCTGGCCGGACGGTGTCAGCCGAAAAGGATCGCGGCCTCATCGTAGCGGTGCTGAGGCACCACCTTCAAGTTGCCGAGCGCTGCCTCAAAGGGCACGTGCTCAATCTCGGTGCCCTTGAGGGAGACCATGGTGCCCCAGCGTTCCTCCACCACGGAATCAACGGCGGCCATGCCCAGGCGGGTCGCCAGAACCCGATCAAAGCTGGAGGGCACGCCGCCGCGCTGGATGTGGCCCAGGATGGTGGCGCGGGTTTCGATGCCCGTGCGCGCCTCAATTTCCGGGGCCAGCTGTTCGCCGATGCCGCCCAGCCGCGGGCGGCCGAAGGTGTCCATGCCGCGTTCTGAATGGGCGGAGTCCCGGTGGTCCGGGACGAACCCTTCTGCCACCACCACCAGGGGTGCGCGGCCGCGTTCGTGGGCTTCCTGGACCCATTCCACAATCTGGTCCATGCTGGTGTTTTGTTCCGGAATCAAGATGGCGTGGGCGCCCGTGGCCATGCCGGCGTGCAGGGCAATCCAGCCCACATGGCGGCCCATGACCTCGGCGATCATGCACCGGTGGTGTGACTCCCCGGTGGTCCGCAGCCGGTCGATGGCCTCGGTGGCAATTTGCACGGCCGTGTCGAAGCCGAAGGTGTAGTCGGTGGCGTCAAGGTCGTTGTCCACGGTTTTCGGCACGCCCACAATTTTCAGCCCGGCATCCGTGAGCCGGCGGGCCGCAGCCAGCGTCCCCTCGCCGCCAATGGCGATCATGGCGTCAATGCCGAGGCGTTCCAGGTGGGCCTTGATGACCTCGGGGCCGCCGTCGCCGTCGAACGGGTTGGTGCGCGATGTGCCCAGGATGGTGCCGCCCTGCTTCGAAATGCCGCGGACCATCTGGCGGGGCAGGTCCATGATGTCGCCCTCAACAACGCCCCGCCAGCCGTCCCTGAAGCCCACAAATTCGTGTCCGTAGACCTTGATGCCCTTCAAAACAATGCCGCGGATCACGGCGTTGAGTCCGGGGCAGTCGCCTCCGCTGGTGAGAATGCCAATCTTCATGGGTGTTGGGGCCCTTCGGTGTGATGGAGTCAATGTGTCTTGAGCGCACCGTTGAGCTCCTCACAGGCCATTCTAGACGGTCATGTGACCGGGGCAACTCTTGACCGCGGGGTGGACACGGATTCCGCCACCGCCGCCGTCACTTCTTTCGCAGCACGCTCACGGCCCCGCCGGCCACCATGGCCAGGCCCGCGCCGAAGAGCAGCCACATGGCCGTCTGGCCGGTGTCCAGCCGCAGGCCGGCCTGGCGGGAGGCGATGACCAGGATGCCCAGAACCACCACGACGGCGCCCCACACCAGGGTGCCGACCCTCACCGGGTGCCGGGTGGACTCAGTTTGTGTTTGTGCTTCGGCGCCCGCGTCTGGGCGCGTGACATTGTCGTCGCCGGGAAAGCTGATGGGTTCTGTTGGGGTGTTCATGGCATTCTCCAGGTTCTTAGTTGCCGGGTGTCGGGACAAAGGCGATGGTGGCTGCGGCGCCGTTGAGGGTGATGGCCAGTCCGCTGCCTTTCAGCCCGGGGTTGAGCTGCGTGGAGGAGTTCTGCACCACCGCGCCCCCGCCTTGGCCGGCACCGCCCTGGACGTCGAGTTTTGACACCGCGAGGTCGCTGGTGACCGTGACGGGGATGTCGGTGGGCACCTTCACCACCACCTTGGCGGCAACTACGTTGAGGGGGATCTGGACGTCAGCCGTGAGGGAGCTGCCTTGGGAGACGTGGGTCAGGTCGATTGCGGCGTTGCCCACCATCACATCGAGCCCTTGTTCGGCCGCACTGACACTGGTGGGGGTCCATGACTGGTTCGCCAGGGGCGTCCAGGGACCGTGCAGCGGGACCACGCTCAGCAGGCCCGCAACCACCAGTGCGATGATCGCAAAGGTGCCCACCCCGCCCGCCGTGCGCCCGAGTATCCCCGAGATGATGATGGCCAGTCCCGCGGTGATGGCTGCGGCGGCCGCGGCGGCCGCCACCTGGTAGCCGTTGAGGTTGATGATCCCGGCTGCATTGAGGATAAGCACCAGTGCGCCCACCATGACGGCCAGTCCCAGCGAGAGCAGGCTTGCTGCAGCACCCAGGCGGGGTGGCGCCTTGAGGGCCGGCCGTCCGTTCCGTCCGAGGGGCCCGTTAGGGCCAAGCGGCCCGTTCGCTCCGAGGGGGCCATTCGGGCCCAAGGTGTGCTCAGTCCAGGCGCCGGCTTTCGCCGCGGGCCCTGCGGCGGCAAGCTGCCTGGGGTCGGGCCCGGTTTCAGTTCCAGCCGCGTAGCCGGGGCCCTGGGCCGCGTATCCGGATCCGTAAGGTGTACCGGTGGCTGCCGCACTGGAGTGCTGCTGCCAGGGTGGGTTTCCCGACGGCCGCGGCGGCTGCCCCTTGCCCCGGTTGACGGCCCAGACCACGCAGCAAACGATGGCCGCCACCCAGATAACGGGCCAGGGGAACCAGCCGTTGTGGCCGTCCCAGACGAAGGTCTGCCCCGGTCCGGCCAGCCCCAGGAAGGTGGCCACCGCGGCGCCCGTCATGCCGGTGGACCAGTGCCCCCGTGCCACCTGCTCCACGTGGATGCGGCCGTCCGGTTCGGGCAGCAGGGCCCAGGCCAGCCCGTAGGCCAGCAGGCCGATGCCGAAGAACAGGGTGAGGACCACGGTGAGGCCGCGGACAATCACAGGGTCGATTCCCCATCGGTCCGCCAGCCCGCTGCACACGCCGCCCACCCAGCGGCTGCTGCCGCGCTGCACGCCCAGGGAGCGCAGCCACCGGAAGAAGCGTGCGCTGTCCCGCGCTGCGGGCTGTGGCGGCGCGGGGTAGCCCTGGCCCGGGCTTTCCGGCTGGGAAGGCTGCTGCGGGGGCTGCCCGCTTGAGGGGGGCGTGGCGCCTGGGTCGGGCTGTTGGGGGTCATGGGTTTCGTTCATGGTTCAATCGTGTCCCGGCGGTGCCCGCGCCGCCATCGGGGGTGACCCTGAAAGAACCCTGATGCGACCCTTGGAAACTGCGCCGCCGCTCTCCGGGCGTGCTTGGATTGAACCATGAGCGCAAAGATGTACAGGTCCACGGACCGTGTGGTTGCCGGCGTGTGCGCCGGCCTGGCGGAGCACCTTGGCCTGCGCGTCGGCACTGTTCGGGCCATCATGGCCGGCTCCTGCTTCCTGTTCGGGGCGGGCGTGGTGTTCTACGCCTGGCTGTGGATCCTGGTGCCCCTCGCCGGGGATGACGCCGCCTCGGGTGCCCCCCAGCTGGCCGACGACGGCGGCCCCCGGCTCAGGCTCTTCCGCCCGGCACCCCCGGCAGAGCCGGCCCCGGCGGAGCTTGGAGCCGGAGGTCCCGCGCAGCCGCGGGGTGACCGCGCACGTCCGGGCTTTTCGGTGGGGGCCAGGGAAATCCTGGTGGGCGGGGCATTGGTGGTCGCAGCGGTGCTGCTGTTCAGCGCCAGGGCCGGGGTGAACCTCAACCTGGGCACCATCATTCCCTTGGGCGTCATTGCCGCGGGTGCCGTGCTGGCATGGATGCAGCTTGACGCCACCAGGCGCGTGGGCCTGCTTAACGCGGCAAAGATGGACACCCCCTGGTCGGTGGCCAGGTTTGTGGCGGGCCTGATCCTGGTGGTGGCCGGGGTGCTCATCATCGTCACCGGCTCCGGCTCCTGGGCGCTGGTCTGGGCGTCCGTGGTCGCCTCGGTGGCCGTGCTGGCCGGCGTCGGGCTGGTCCTGGCCCCCTGGGCACTGAAGTTTTGGCGCGATCTCCAGGCCGAGCGCGCCGGGCGCATCCGGGAAACCCAGCGGGCGGAGATCGCGGCCCACCTGCACGACTCCGTGCTGCAAACGTTGGCGCTGATCCAAAAACGGGCGGATTCGCCCCAGGACGTCAGCCGGCTGGCCCGCGCACAGGAACGCGAACTGCGCAGCTGGATCTACCAGGATGCCGGGCAGGACACGGGCCGGCTGGTTGCCGGGATCAAGGCCGTGTGCGCCGAAGTCGAGGATCTCCATGGCCTGCCGGTGGAACTGGTGACGGTGGGGGATGCCGAGCTGGGCGAGCCCATGCGCGCCCTGGTCCAGGCCACGCGTGAGGCCGTGCTGAACGGCGTCCGCCATGGCGGGACGCCCGTGTCCGTGTACGTTGAGGCGGCCCCCTCCGGAGTTGACGTCTTCGTCAAGGACCGCGGGCCGGGGTTCGATCCCGGCGCCGTGCCGCCGGACAGGCTGGGAGTCCGGGAGTCCGTCGTCGGGCGCATGCAACGCAATGGCGGCTCGGCTGAGATCATTAGTTCACCTGACGGCACGGAGGTGCGCCTCCACCTGCCCGGCGGGCCGGCGCAGGCCGCGGCAGCCACCGGCACAGCCAGGAACACGGACGCGGAGGAAGCGAAATGACAGCTGCAGGGCAGCCCATCCGGGTGGTCGTGGTGGACGACCACGCCATCTTCCGCTCCGGGCTCAAGGCGGACCTTGCCCCGGACATCCACGTGCTGGCGGAGGCCGCCACGGTGGAGGAAGCCATTGCCGCCGTCGCCGCCCACACGCCGGATGTGGTGCTCCTTGACGTCCACCTGCCTGGCGGACGCGGCCAGGGCGGGCGCGAGGTCATCTCGGGGTGCGCCGGGATGCTGGGACAGGTGAAGTTCCTGGCACTGAGCGTCTCGGACGCCGCGGAGGACGTGGTCTCCGTGATCCGCGCCGGCGCCCGGGGCTATGTCACCAAATCGATCTCCGGCACGGAAATATCCGACGCCGTCCGCCGGGTTGCCGGGGGAGACGCCGTGTTTTCCCCGCGGCTGGCCGGCTTCGTGCTTGACGCCTTTGGCACGGCCGAGGTGGCCGTGGAGGATGAGCTCGACAAGCTGTCCGCCCGCGAGCTTGAGGTCATGCGGCTCATTGCCCGCGGCTACTCCTACAAGGAGGTGGCGAAGGCGCTCTTTATCTCCATCAAGACCGTGGAAACGCACGTCTCAGCCGTGCTGCGCAAACTCCAACTGTCCTCCCGGCACGAACTCACCCGCTGGGCCGCCGACCGCAGGCTGCTGTAAGGCGTACGGCGTCCTCCCGTCAGGCCTTTGCGGTGCCCAGGAACTCCTGCAGGCGGCCCACGCCCGTGGCGAGGTCGTCGTCGCCGAGGGCGTAGGACAGGCGCAGGTAGCCGCTGGGGCCGAACGCCTCGCCCGGAACCACGGCCACTTCGGCCTTGTCCAGGATGAGGGCAGCCAGCTCCGCCGACGTGGCGGGGCGGATGCCGCCGATCTCGCGTCCCAGCAGGCCCCGAACATCGGCATAGGCATAAAACGCGCCGTGGGGCGTGGGGCATTGCACGCCGTCGATCGCATTCAGCGCCTGCACCATGGCCTTGCGGCGGCGATCGAAGGCCACCTTCATTTCCTCCACGGCCGTCAGCGGCCCGGATACGGCGGCCAGGGCGGCCATCTGGGAAACGTTGGCCACGTTGGACGTGGCGTGGGACTGCATGTTCGTGGCAGCCTTGGCCACATCCGCCGGGGCGATCATCCAGCCCACGCGCCAGCCGGTCATGGCATACGTCTTGGCCACGCCGTTGAGGATCACCACCTTGTCACCCAGCTCCGGGGCGGCCGTGGCAATCGAAGTGAAGGGGACGCCGTCGTAGGTCAGGTGCTCGTAGATTTCGTCCGTGATGACCCACAGGCCCTTCGACGCGGCCCACAGCCCGATCTCCCGCGTTTGCTCGGCGGAGTACACGGCGCCGGTCGGATTGGACGGGGACACAAACAGCAGCACCTTGCTGCGGGGCGTCACCGCGGCTTCAAGCTGGTCCACGGTCACCAGGTAGCCCTGTTCCGGTCCGGCAAACACCTCAACGGGAACGCCGCCGGCCAGCCGGATCGCCTCCGGATAGGTGGTCCAGTACGGGGTGGGGATGATGACCTCATCACCCGGATCGAGCAAGGTGGCGAAAGACTCGTAGACGGCCTGCTTGCCGCCATTGGTGACCACCACCTGGGCGGGCTCGGCGGAGTAGCCCGAATCCCGCAGCGTCTTGGCCACGATGGCGGCCTTGAGCTCCGGCAGGCCCGCTGCGGGGGAGTAGCGGTGGTACTTGGGCTGTCGGGCTGCGGCAATTGCCGCCTCCACTATGTAGTCGGGGGTGGGGAAGTCCGGCTCACCGGCACCAAATCCAATCACGGGGCGCCCGGCCGCCTTCAGGGCCTTGGCCTTGGCGTCGACGGCCAGAGTGGCGGATTCGGCAATGGCGGCGATGCGGGCGGAGATGCGGCGCCCGGCGCCATGGTCAGCTGTCAGTTCGGCAGACATCAGGGTACTTTCTTCTCAGGGTGAGCCTTGCAGTGCATTCGGGTCACTTCGACTTCGTCTTCTACTTTAGGCGCATCGGGTGCCCGGTTCGACGTAGCCACTGAAGAATGCGTAGAATGGAGAACTGGTGCTAAAACACCATGATGGTGCACGCCTTGAACCGGATGGAACAACCGGTGCCGGTTTGGAAAACGGGTGTTCAAGACGGTAAGTTATTCATGGCGTTCGGCGTCATGGGGCCCCCAGGGCTCCAAAGGGTAGTGGCGCAATTGGTAGCGCAGCGGTCTCCAAAACCGCAGGTTGCAGGTTCGAGTCCTGTCTGCCCTGCGTTTAGGCGCAGCGGGTTTGGTCCTTGTGAAGTGCAAGTGAATTACTTGTGGATTCGTGGGCCAAACCCATCTCCGTCTAGCGAATAAGTTGCACAAGACGGGGTCCGAGATCCGGACCCGGGTGTTTTCCAACAAACGATGAGTGAGGCACTGGTGACCGAATCTGCGGCAAGCCGCTCCGAGGGCCGCCCTGCCAAGAAGACCGGCAAGTCAGGTGGGCCAGGATTCTTTGGCCGCATAGCCACCTTCCTTCGCCAGGTCATTGGCGAGATGAAAAAGGTCGTCACGCCCACTCGCCAGGAGTTGATCAACATGACCGCCGTCGTGCTGGTATTCGTGGTCATTGTGATGGGAATCGTCACCGTCCTGGACTTTGGCTTCGGCAAGGCCGTGCTTTGGGTCTTTGGCGGCCACGTATCCACTGAGCAGTAAACGCTCGACTTTGGCCGGCCCCGAAAGCGATTTTCGACAAGGGGTCGGTTTGAGCCATTTAAGAAACGCACAAGGAAAGCAGGAAATTCGTGTCTGAGCAGGAGCCCGAGGCTAACTACAGTGAGCCGGAGCAGGACACTGTGGTTGCTGATGCTGCAATCAGTGCCGACCTTGATGCCCCCGAGGCTGACGCAGCAGCGGTTGAAACCGAGCCGGCCACCGTGGTCGACGCCGAGCCGGCCACGGCGGAAGGCGACGAAGCAGCGGAAGCTGACGCCGCCGTCGTGCCTGCCGAGCCCGAGGTGGACCCGGCCGAGGAATTCAAGGCCAAGCTGCGCCGCCAGGAGGGTGACTGGTACGTCATCCACTCCTACGCCGGCTACGAAAACCGCGTCAAGGTCAACCTTGAATCCCGCAGCCTGTCGCTGAACATGGAAGATTTCATCTTCGAAGTCCAGGTCCCCATGGAAGAAGTCGTGGAGATCAAGAACGCCCAGCGCAAGGTTGTGAACCGCGTTCGCATTCCCGGCTACGTGCTGGTCCGCATGGACTTGACGGATGCCTCCTGGGGCGTGGTCCGCCACACCCCCGGCGTCACCGGCTTTGTCGGCAACGCCCACAACCCCGTGCCGCTGCGCCTGGACGAGGTCTTCTCCATGCTGGCCCCGATCTTCGAGGAGCAGCAGGCCGAAGTGACCGGCGTCCCGCTGCGCCACGATCCGCTGGATGCCGAAATCGACTTCGAGGTCGGCGAGGCCGTCATCGTCAAGGACGGCCCGTTCGAGACCCTCTCCGCCACCATTTCGGAGATCAAGCCCGAATCCCAGCAGCTGGTGGTGCTGGTATCCATCTTCGAGCGCGAGACCCCCGTCACACTCGCCTTCAACCAGGTCACCAAGATCTAGTTGCCCCTAAGTTTCGCTTCGCGGGGGCTTGCTTAGTTCCCGCGGGGCGTTCGGCCGGACGCCATCCGGCCACCCACCTTGGACGCGCTCCGTCGTCCAGGACAGATATTGAGAGAAGGACCCTACATTGGCTCCCAAGAAAAAGGTCACCGGCCTTATCAAGCTGCAGATCCAGGCAGGCGCCGCCAACCCGGCCCCGCCAATCGGTCCCGCGCTTGGCCAGCACGGTGTCAACATCATGGAATTCTGCAAGGCGTACAACGCTGCCACGGAATCCCAGCGCGGAAACGTCATCCCCGTTGAAATCACGGTTTACGAAGACCGTTCCTTCACGTTCGTCACCAAGACCCCGCCGGCTGCAGAGCTCATCAAAAAGGCTGCAGGCGTCGCCAAGGGTTCAGCCACTCCGCACACCGTCAAGGTTGCCCAGCTGACCAAGGCACAGGTCACCGAGATCGCCACCCAGAAGCTGGTTGACCTCAACGCCACGAGCATCGAAGGCGCTGAGAAGATCATCGCCGGCACCGCCCGCTCCATGGGCATCACCGTCGAGGCCTAAAGCCCCGGCATCCGGTGGTCGGGCTTGTCGCGACCGCCACACAGCATCACCAAAAACATAAAGAACGACGCCGGCCAGTCTCCCCTTGGGTGCCTGGAGGCGGACGTACGTGGCAGGGCCCGCGCGGTCCAAACGACCACAACTGCACAAGGAGAAACAAGCAGCATGGCAAAGCGCAGCAAAGCATATAAGGCAGCCGAAGCCAAGATCGATGCGGAAAAGGTTTACGCACCGTTCGAGGCCATCAAGCTCGCCAAGGAGACCAACCCCTCCAAGTTCGACGCCACCGTTGAGGTCGCGTTCCGCCTGGGCGTTGACCCCCGCAAGGCCGACCAGATGATCCGCGGCACGGTCAACCTGCCCCACGGCACCGGCAAGACGGCCCGCGTCCTCGTTTTCGCAACGGGCGAGCGCGCCGAGGCTGCTATTGCAGCCGGCGCCGACTTCGTGGGCACGGACGAACTGATCGAAAAGATCCAGGGCGGCTGGACCGACTTCGACTCAGCAGTGGCAACCCCGGACCTCATGGGCAAGGTGGGTCGCCTGGGCAAGATTCTTGGCCCCCGCAACCTCATGCCGAACCCGAAGACCGGCACGGTGACCAACGACGTCGCCAAGGCTGTCAATGACATCAAGGGCGGCAAGATCGACTTCCGCGTCGACAAGCACTCCAACCTTCACTTCATCATCGGCAAGGTGTCCTTCGACGCCGTCAAGCTGGCGGAGAACTACGCGGCAGCTCTGGAAGAGGTGCTTCGCCTGAAGCCGTCCGCTTCCAAGGGCCGCTACCTGCAGAAGGCCACCGTCACCACGACGTTCGGCCCCGGCATCTCGGTCGACCCCGCAGCAACAAAGGTACTCACCGACGCCTAAGCCACAGGCTTTGGAACATGGGGGCCGGTCTAGCTATTCGCTACACCGGCCCCCATTTTTTGTATGGTTAAGTCACAGGCAGGCACGCACAAGCAATCTTGGGAGCATGACATATGACCGTCACCATCAGGGAGGCCACTCGTGAGGATGCGGCGGCGCTGGCCGGCCTGGCTGCGGTGACTTTCCCGTTGGCCTGCCCGCCCGACAGCCGGGCGGAGGACGTTGCCGCCTTCATCGTGGACAAGCTGGGCGAGGACTCCTTCGACGGCTACTTGTCCGACTCCCAACGCGTGGTTTTTGTGGCCGAGGACGCGCAGCCTGGCGGAGGGTCCCAGTTGCTCGCGTACACAATGCTGGTGGATGCACCGCCGCAGGACGCGGACGTGGCGGCTGTTGTGGGCAGCCCTTCCGGGGTGGAACTGAGCAAATGCTATGCACACCCCGATGTCCATGGAGCGGGCATCACCGCGCAGCTCATGGCGGAAAGCCTTGGGTGGGCGCGGTCGCGGGGTTCCGCACAGGTGTGGCTCGGCGTCAATGATGAGAATGCCCGGGCCAGGAAATTCTATGAAAAGCACGGCTTTGCCGTTGCCGGGGAGCGAAGCTTTCGGCTGGGGAACAGGGTGGAGCATGATTTTGTCATGGTCCGGCCCGCATAACGCAAGTCTCAGGAGTACAGGGAAATGAACGATGTCCAGATCGAACAACTGCGGGTGCCCGAGACGCTCGACGGTGACGGTGCCGCGGACTTCCTGCGCGCCGTGGACGTCTCCCGCCAGGTCCGCCTAAACACCTGGGGCAATGACGACCTGGCCTATACCGGTGCGGAGATGCTGGCGCTCTGCCACGACCCGTACGAATGGTATGTGATGTTGGTGGCCCGCCTCGGCGGGGAGATCGTGGGCAGGGCCGGCGTCGCCATGCCCCTGGACGACGACACGGAACTGGCCCATGTCACGCTGGATGTGCTGCCATCGGCGCAAGGCCATGGCATTGGCAGGAAGCTGCTGGAGGCGGCCGAAACGTTTGTGCAGGGGGAAAACCGGCACATTGTGGTTGTGGAAACCAACCATTCGGCTGCGGACGCTGCCGCCGGGGGCGAGGACGCCGTGCCCGCAGCAAACGGCGCCGGTTCGCTGCCCCTGAGCAGCAGGGAAGCGCGGTTTGCCTTCAGCGCAGGCTACCAGCTTGAGCAGGTGGAGCAGTTCAGCAGCTGCGCCCTGCCCCTGAACCCGGTCAGGGCACAGGAGCTCTCCGATGGCGCGAAGGCCGCCCAAGCGGGCAAGTACGACGTCCATGGGTGGACGGACCACTGCCCGGACCGGTGGGCCGCCGACGTGGTGCGGCTGGAGCGTGGCCAGGACCCGGAGGGCGGGAACACCTGGGATGTGGCGCGGCTGCGGGAATCAGAGGAATTGTCACTTCAGACGGGGCGGCACACCCTGGTGAGTGCCGCCGAGTGCGTGGCCACCGGGTCTCTGGTGGGGTTTACCTCCATTTCGGTGCTGGGGTACCGGGAGGACGTGGTGTTCCAGGACGACACCGTGCTGGCAGAGGAACACCGGGGGCAGGAGTTGGGCCTGCGGATCAAGGTGGCCAACATGGAACGGCTGGCGCGTGAATTCCCGCAGTCCCGCACGGTGTACACGTGGAACGCTGCGGACAATGCGTACATGCTGGCGGTGAACGCCAAGCTGGGATTTGCCGCGGCGGGCATTACGGGGCAGTGGCAGAAGGATTTCGCGGCAGCGCTGTAGCAATCTGCCCCCGCCTGGCCGCGGGTTCCCGGCTTCGATTTGGCGTCACCCGGACCTCTCTTGTATTCTTAAGGAACCAAAGACCGTCGGTCGATGGAAATCACCCCCGCAATGCAGGTGCACCATGTGCCGCGCAACGCGGAACCAGGGAAAGTTTCCATCCGAAAGTCCTGTTCAGGACGGCCAGCGCAGGTGCACAAAGCTTAAATGGTGTAGACCCCGGTGAATGCCGGTTGACCCGCCGTGAAACGCCCCGTACATCTGTGCGGGGCGTTTTGTTTGTCCCGCCAGCTTCCCCGTGGAGCGTGGGACGGGACCTGCAGGGACCGGCACCAATTCCCGGAAGGAGGGTTATGGCAACGCCAACAAAGGTGGCTGCGGTCAAGGAAATCACTCAAGATTTCAATGATTCCACTGCAGCAGTCCTAACCGAATACCGTGGGCTCACCGTTGCCCAGCTCAAGGAGCTGCGCGTTTCTCTCGGCCAGGACACCAAGTTCTCGGTCGTCAAGAACACCCTGACAGCCATCGCGGCCAAGGAAGCGGGTGTTGACGCCTTCGAGGGTCAGCTGAGCGGCCCCACCGCCATTGCTTTCATCAAGGGTGATGCTGTAGCTGCAGCGAAGAGCCTGACGGATTTTGCAAAAGCCAACAAGGCGCTGATCATCAAGACCGGCATCTTCGAAGGCAAGGCTCTCGACGCTTCTGAGGTAGCCGCACTGGCCGCCCTTGAGTCTCGCGAACTGCAGCTGGCCAAGGTCGCCGGCATCCTCAAGGCTCCGATGGCCGCCGTCGCGCGCACCATCGAGGCCCTGCGTGTCAAGCTGGCCGAAGGCGCCCCCGTCGAGGAAGCGCCTGCCGCTGTCGAAGAGGCTCCGGCCCCTGAAGCTGCCGCTGCCGAAGAGGCACCGGCCGCCGAGACCACCGAGGCCTAGTCCTCATGGGGGATTCGTCCCCTCTAGTTTTTCCCTAAATCCATGAGGACTTAGGTTTATAGATTCGGCCCTCCGGGCCACGTACACAGAAGGAGCGCCACCCATGGCTAAGCTCACCAACGACGAGCTCATTGCAGCTTTCAAGGAACTGACCATCATCGAGCTCTCCGAGTTCGTCAAGCTCTTCGAAGAGACCTTTGAAGTTACCGCTGCCGCTGTTGCAGTTGCCGGCCCCGCCGGTGGCGGCGCTGCTGAGTCTGAAGACGAGCAGACCGAATTCGATGTCATCCTTGAAGCCGCTGGCGACAAGAAGATTGCAGTGATCAAGGAAGTTCGCGCCCTCACGTCCCTCGGACTGAAGGAAGCCAAGGACGTCGTTGACTCCGCTCCGAAGGCTGTCCTCGAAGGTGCAACCAAGGAAGCTGCCGAGAAGGCCAAGGAAGCCCTCGAAGCTGCCGGCGCCACGGTTACCCTCAAGTAATCACCTCGCATTCCACGAAGGGGCCCCGCACCGACAAGGTGCGGGGCCCCTTCGCGTGTACGCCCACCCCCGCCAAGCGACGCTCCCTCACTTTTCGCGGTCTTTCCCCCGATGCTCCCTCACTTTATGGCCATATCTCCCCGACGCTCGATCACCTTTCGCGGTGTTTTTTCGAAACGCTCCATCACTGCCTTGCGTGGCGACCGGCGGGCAAACACCGACCGGGAGGGAGCGCCGCCGGAAACACCGCGAAAGGTGAGGAAGCGTCGGGCAGAGGGCCGCGAAAGGTGAGGGAGCGTCCTATTCGGGGACGGAGATGTCCGCCACGGTGGCGCCGAACGCTGCGATGAGGGCGTCTGCTTCGACGAACATGCTGTAGCCGTTTTCGCCGGCCCCCATGGCCACCCTGCGTCCAACCACTGATTCATCGACGAACACGGGCCACGCGGTGGTGCTCCCAAGCGGCGTGATGGTGCCGCGCTCATAGCCTGTGGCCGCCAGGGCAATGTCTGCAGGGGGCATTTGCAGCTTGTTCACGCCCACGGCATGGCGCAGCTTGGGCCAGGAAATGGACCGGCCGCCGGGGACCAGGGCAAAGAGGAACGTGTTGTCACTGCGCTTGACCACCAAGGACTTGACTATGTCCCCGGGCGTGACGCCCATCAGGGAGGCGGCTTCAGCCAGCGAATTTGCTGCCGGGCGGGCAAAGATTTCCACGGCCAGCCCGCGCCCGGCGGCATCCGCCGAAACGCGGGCATGGCCCTGAAGCACTTCGCTCACTCCGCGTCCCGGAACAGCAGGAGTGCCTCTCCCTGGCCACCGCCGCCGCACAGGGAGACGGCTGCCTTGCCGGAGCCGCGGCGGGCCAGCTCAAACGCGGCGTGCAGGGCCAGGCGTGCGCCGGAGGTGCCGATCGGGTGGCCCAGCGCAATGGCTCCGCCGTGGATGTTGCACTTCTCCAGCGGGAAGTCGAGGTCGCGGAGGGACTGCACGGCCACGGAGGCAAATGCCTCATTGACCTCAATGAAGTCCAGGTCCTCGGTGGTCCAGCCGGCCCTGTCCAGGGCGCTCTGGATGGCGTGCGAAGGCTGCGAGTGCAGGGAGTTGTCCGGCCCCGCCACCTGGCCGGGTGTCCCCACCACGGCGAGCCATTCAAGTCCGTGTTCGTCGGCGTAGGCCCGGGTGGAGAGGACCACCGCGCAGGCGCCGTCGGACAAGGGGGAGGAGTTGCCCGCCGTGATGGCGCCGTCGGCCGTGAATGCGGGCCGGAGCGGGGCGAGGGTTTCCACCGTGGTGGCTGCCCGGATGCCTTCGTCGCGGGTAAGGACCAGCGGATCCCCCTTGCGCTGGGGCACGGTGACCGGGACAATTTCGCGATCGAATACGCCGGCTTCCTGTGCGGCCGCGGCGCGTTGGTGGGACGCTGCGGCCACCTCGTCCTGCGCGGCGCGGGTAATGTTCAGCCTGATGTTGCCGCGTTCCGTGGAGAGCCCCATGGATTCGCCGTCGAACGCGTCCGTAAGGCCGTCGTGCGCGGCCACATCGAGTGCCTGGACGGCCCCGTAGCTCCAGCCTTGGCGCGAACCGGGAAGAATGTGCGGGGCCCGTGTCATGGATTCCTGGCCGCCGGCCACCACCACGTCGGCATCGCCGGAGCGGATCATGCGGGCCCCGTCGATGATGGCCGTCAGCCCCGAGAGGCACACCTTGTTGATGGTCACGGCCGGCACGTTCCAACCGATTCCGGCGCCGACTGCACTCTGGCGTGCCGGGTTTTGGCCTGCCCCGGCCTGGAGCACGTGGCCCATGACAACATAGTTGACATCCTGCGGACTGAGCCCGGACCGCTCCACTGCCGCGGCAATGGCCTTAGCACCAAGTTCGACGGCGGTGAAGCCCGCCAGCTGCCCGTTGAGGCGCCCCTGCGGGGTGCGCGCGCCTGCGAGAATTACCACGTCATTTGCCTGTGTCGTCATGCGAGGATGCTCCTTACACATCATCCGGGTCGGTCATCGTCGACCGGCTCACCGGGTCCCTATTGAATCTAACAGTAGGGGAGGCGGGGAAAATTCCGCGACATCAGGGGTGCGCGGTCGAAATATGGGACCCAATAATTTGGCGTTGGGCGTCCCCGCTGTGGGCCGCGGAACATTCATAGTTGCGCATTTGCCCGCAGTGGGGTAGACACGTGGGGCACTTTGCCTGTAGTGTAGTTCTTTGCGTATCCCTCTTAACCTTCAGCCTTCATATAGCGGTGGGCTTTGCTTAGGACAAGAGTTGGAACAACGCGCATCTTGGGTAGATTCAACTCCCATGATGGGTGTTTTTGCAACTTCTTGACCAGCGTTCGCCTTGGTTTGATGACCAAGCGGCGAATCGGGTGAGGGTTCACAAGAACAAGCCTGCAGGTCTGTGGAAGGATCCCTCTTGGTCGCCTCGAGCACCTCTAATGTAAATAACGCTGCAACCGCTATCGATTCAAACAGCACGGACGGTGCTAAGAGTCGCCTCTCATTCGCAAAGATTCACGAGCCGCTTGACGTGCCGAATCTGCTTGCACTCCAGACCGAGAGCTTTGACTGGCTCGTCGGCAACGGGCGCTGGCAGGACCGCATGCAGACAGCCGTTGATGCCGGCGATGACAGTGTGGCCGTAACCTCCGGATTGGCTGACATCTTCGAAGAGATCTCCCCGATTGAGGACTTCCAGGGCACCATGTCCCTGTCCTTCACGGAACCGGAGTTCGCCGACCCCAAGTTCACCGTTGACGAATGCAAGGACCGCGACGCCACGTACGCCGCCCCCCTGTATGTCAAGGCTGAATTCATGAACAACCTCACGGGTGAAATCAAGCAGCAGACCGTGTTCATGGGCGATTTCCCGCTCATGACCGACAAGGGCACCTTCGTCATCAACGGCACCGAGCGTGTTGTTGTGTCCCAGCTGGTCCGTTCCCCGGGCGCATACTTTGAGCGCACCGCAGACAAGACCAGCGACAAGGAAATCTTCACCGCCAAGATCATCCCTTCACGTGGTGCCTGGTTTGAGCTGGAGATTGACAAGCGCGACCAGGTCGGCGTGCGCCTTGACCGCAAGCGCAAGCAGTCCGTCACCGTGCTGCTGAAGGCTCTTGGCTGGACCGAAGGCCAGATCCTGGAGGAGTTCGGCGAGTTCGACTCCATCCGTGCCACGCTGGAAAAGGATGCCACCACCGGCCGCGAGGACGCGCTCCTGGACATCTACCGCAAGCTGCGCCCGGGCGAGCCGCCCACCGTTGACGCTGCAGACGCACTGCTGCACAACCTGTACTTCAACGCCAAGCGCTACGACCTGGCCAAGG
This sequence comes from Arthrobacter silviterrae, assembly GCF_011045165.1. GTDB lineage: Bacteria > Actinomycetota > Actinomycetes > Actinomycetales > Micrococcaceae > Specibacter > Specibacter silviterrae. The sequence continues at coordinate 12,543 of NZ_JAAKZI010000021.1, read as the reverse complement.
TTGGCCGTTACAAGATCAACCGCAAGCTCGGCATCGACCTGCCCCTGAGCAGCCCGGACGCCTCCGTGCTGAGCGTGGATGACATCGTCGCCATGATCAAGTACCTGGTGACCCTGCACGCCGGCGGCAAGACCACCAAGGGCAAGCGCGACGGCGCCGAAGTTGACCTGCGCGTTGACGTCGACGACATCGACCACTTCGGCAACCGCCGCATCCGCGCGGTGGGCGAGCTCATCGAGAACCAGGTCCGCACGGGCCTGTCCCGCATGGAGCGCGTGGTGCGCGAGCGCATGACCACCCAGGATGTTGAGGCCATCACGCCCCAGACGCTGATCAACATCCGCCCGGTTGTCGCCGCGATCAAGGAGTTCTTCGGAACGTCGCAGCTGTCGCAGTTCATGGACCAGAACAACCCGCTGGCCGGCCTGACGCACAAGCGCCGCCTGTCCGCGCTGGGCCCGGGCGGTTTGTCCCGCGACCGTGCCGGCATGGAAGTCCGTGACGTCCACCCGTCGCACTACGGCCGCATGTGCCCCATTGAAACCCCTGAAGGCCCGAACATTGGTTTGATCGGTTCGCTGGCTTCCTACGGGCGCATCAACCCCTTCGGTTTCATCGAAACCCCCTACCGCCGCGTCAAGGACGGCATCGTCACCGACCAGGTGGACTACCTGACGGCCGACGACGAGGTTGATGTTGTCATCGCCCAGGCCAACGCGCCGCTGGACGACGACAACCACTTCACCGAGGAATCCGTCCTGGTCCGCCAGCGTGGCGGTGGCGGCGAGCCCGTGCTGATCCCGGCCGACGAGGTCGAGTACATGGACGTCTCCCCGCGCCAGATGGTGTCGGTGGCCACGGCCCTGATCCCGTTCCTGGAGCACGACGACGCCAACCGCGCCCTCATGGGTGCGAACATGCAGCGCCAGGCCGTGCCGCTGGTCCAGTCCGAAGCCCCCTTCGTGGGCACCGGCATGGAGCGCGCCACGGCAGTTGACGCCGGTGACGTGGTCATCGCCAAGAAGGCCGGTGTGGTCTCCGAGGTCTCCGCCGACATCGTTGTGATGTTGAACGACGACGGCACGGAAACCAACTACCCGATCGCCAAGTACCAGCGCTCCAACCAGGGCACGGCCTACAACCAGCGAGTCCTGGCCTCCGAGGGCCAGCGCCTGGAAGTTGGCGGCATCATCGCCGACGGTCCCGCAACGGACATGGGCGAGCTCGCCCTGGGCAAGAACCTCCTGGTCGCCTTCATGTCGTGGGAAGGGCACAACTACGAGGATGCCATCATCCTGTCGCAGCGCATTGTTGCCGAAGACGTGCTTTCCTCCATCCACATTGAAGAGCACGAGATCGACGCCCGCGACACCAAGCTTGGTGCCGAGGAAATCACCCGGGACATCCCGAACGTTTCCGAGGAAATCCTGGCCGGCCTGGACGAGCGCGGCATCATCCACATTGGTGCCGAGGTTGAAGCCGGCGACATCCTGGTTGGGAAGGTCACCCCGAAGGGCGAAACCGAACTGACCCCGGAAGAGCGCCTGCTGCGTGCCATCTTCGGCGAGAAGAGCCGCGAAGTCCGCGACACCTCGCTGAAGGTTCCCCACGGCGAGTCCGGCACAGTCATCGGGGTGCGCGTCTTTGACCGCGACTCCGACGACGACCTGCCTCCCGGAGTGAACCAGCTGGTCCGCGTCTACGTGGCCAACAAGCGCAAGATCACCGACGGTGACAAGCTTGCCGGCCGCCACGGCAACAAGGGTGTCATCTCCAAGATCCTGCCGATCGAGGACATGCCCTTCCTTGCCGACGGCACGCCCGTCGACATCGTCCTGAACCCCCTGGGTGTTCCCGGCCGCATGAACGTCGGACAGGTCCTGGAGATCCACCTGGGCTGGGCCGCCAAGAACGGCTGGAAGATCGAAGGCGAGCCGGACTGGGTGCAGAAGCTGCCCAACCTGCCGCGCGAGATCGGCCAGACCAAGGTTGCCACCCCGGTGTTCGACGGCGCCCGCGACACGGAGATCACCGGCCTGCTGGACTCCACCAACGTCACCCGCGACGGTGTGCGCCTGGTGGATGCCTCCGGCAAGACCCTCCTGTTTGACGGCCGCTCCGGCGAGCCGTTCCCGGACCCGGTTTCTGTGGGCTACATGTACATCCTGAAACTCCACCACCTGGTGGACGACAAGATCCACGCCCGTTCCACCGGCCCCTACTCCATGATCACCCAGCAGCCCCTGGGCGGTAAGGCGCAGTTCGGCGGACAGCGCTTCGGTGAAATGGAAGTGTGGGCCTTGGAGGCCTACGGCGCGGCGTACACGCTGCAGGAACTGCTCACGATCAAGTCTGATGACATCCACGGCCGCGTCAAGGTGTACGAGGCCATTGTCAAGGGCGAGAACATCCCGGAGCCGGGCATTCCGGAGTCCTTCAAGGTGCTCATCAAGGAAATGCAGTCGCTGTGCCTGAACGTGGAAGTCCTTTCCACCGACGGCACCACGATTGAAATGCGTGACTCGGATGAAGAAGTCTTCCGGGCCGCGGAGGAGCTGGGCATCGACCTGTCACGGGCCGAGCCGAACTCTGTCGAAGAAGTTTAGTAAGGCTCGACGGCGGCAGCGAGCTGCGCCGCCGTCGAACCTTCACTTCCTCCCGTACCCGACACAGACATTCAGACTTTAGAGAATTAGAGAGAACAGGACCCATATGTCCAGCGAATCCTCCTTCGGCCTCATGCAGATCGGCCTGGCCACCGCGGAAGACATCCGCGATTGGTCGCACGGCGAAGTCAAGAAGCCGGAAACCATCAACTACCGCACGCTCAAGCCCGAGAAGGACGGCCTCTTCTGCGAGAAGATCTTTGGCCCGTCCCGCGACTGGGAATGCTACTGCGGCAAGTACAAGCGCGTGCGCTTCAAGGGCATCATTTGTGAGCGCTGTGGTGTTGAAGTCACCCGCGCCAAGGTGCGCCGCGAGCGCATGGGCCACATTGAGCTGGCCGCCCCCGTCACGCACATCTGGTACTTCAAGGGCGTCCCGTCACGACTGGGCTACCTGCTGGACCTGGCGCCGAAGGACCTCGAAAAGGTCATTTACTTCGCCGCCTACATGATCACCAGCGTCGACGACGAGGCACGCCACGCCGAATTGCCGAACCTCCAGACCGAGCATGACCTGGAGAAGAAGCGCATGGTCGACACGCGCGACTCCGACATTGCCACGATCGCCCGCGACCTTGAGAGCGAATTGCAGCGCCTGGAAGGTGAAGGCGCCAAGGCTGCCGAGAAGAAGAAGGCCCGCGACTCCGCGGACCGCCAGATGGCCAATGTGCGCAAGCGCGCGGATGCCGACATCGACCGCCTCGAGCAGGTTTGGGACCGTTTCAAGGGCCTGAAGGTTGCCGACCTCGAAGGCGACGAAGCGCTGTACCGCGAACTGCGTGACCGCTACGGCATGTTCTTCGAAGGCTCCATGGGTGCCGAGGCCATCAAGAAGCGCCTCGAGACCTTTGACATGGCCGGCGAAGCCGAGATCCTGCGCGACATCATCCAGAACGGCAAGGGCCAGCGCAAGACGCGTGCCCTCAAGCGCCTGAAGGTTGTCAACGCGTTCCTGACCACCAACAACAGCCCCCTGGGCATGGTGCTGGATGCCGTTCCGGTGATCCCGCCGGAACTGCGCCCCATGGTGCAGCTCGACGGCGGCCGCTTTGCGACGTCGGACTTGAACGACCTGTACCGCCGCGTGATCAACCGCAACAACCGTCTCAAGCGCCTGCTTGACCTGGGTGCCCCGGAGATCATTGTCAACAACGAGAAGCGGATGCTTCAGGAAGCCGTTGACTCGCTGTTCGACAACGGCCGCCGCGGCCGTCCGGTCACCGGGCCCGGCAACCGCCCGCTGAAGTCGCTCTCCGACATGCTCAAGGGCAAGCAGGGGCGTTTCCGCCAGAACCTCCTCGGCAAGCGCGTTGACTACTCCGGCCGTTCGGTCATTGTTGTTGGCCCGCAGCTGAAGCTGCACCAGTGTGGTCTGCCCAAGCAGATGGCGCTGGAGCTCTTCAAGCCCTTCGTGATGAAGCGCCTGGTTGACTTGAACCACGCGCAGAACATCAAGAGCGCCAAGCGGATGGTGGAGCGTTTCCGCCCCCAGGTGTGGGATGTGCTCGAAGAGATCATCACCGAGCACCCGGTGCTGCTCAACCGTGCACCAACCCTGCACCGCCTGGGCATCCAGGCGTTCGAGCCGCAGCTTGTTGAAGGCAAGGCCATCCAGCTTCACCCGCTGGTTTGTGGCGCCTTCAACGCTGACTTCGACGGTGACCAGATGGCAGTGCACCTGCCGCTGAGCCCCGAGGCCCAGGCTGAGGCACGCATCCTGATGCTGTCCAGCAACAACATCCTGAAGCCGTCGGATGGCCGCCCGGTCACCCTGCCCTCGCAGGATATGATCATCGGCCTGTACCACCTGACCACCAAGCGTGTGGGTTCGGCGGGCGAAGGCAGGGTCTTCTCGACCCCCGCCGAGGCCATCATGGCGCACGACGCCGGCCAGCTGCACTTGAACTCGCAGGTCAAGATCCGCCTGACGAACTTTGTGCCAAACGCGGAATGGGAAGCACCGGAGGGATGGGAGCCCGGCCAGCCGGCCATCGTTGCCACCTCGCTGGGCCAGGTCATCTTCAACGAGACCCTGCCTGCCGACTACCCGTGGGTTGAGAAGGTTGCCGATAAGGGCCAGCTCTCCGAGATCGTCAACGACCTCGCCGAGCGCTACCCCAAGGTGGTCGTGGCGGCAACGCTGGACAACCTGAAGGATGCCGGTTTCTACTGGGCAACCCGATCAGGGATCACCGTTGCCATCTCGGACATCAAGGTGCCCGAGTCGAAGCCGGCCATCCTGGAAGGATACGAAGTCAAGGCTGCCAAGGTGCAGGCCCAGTTCGACAAGGGCCTCATCGCCGATGAGGAACGCCGCCAGGACCTGATTGACATCTGGAACCAGGCAACGAACGAAATCGCCGAGGCAATGCGTGCGTCCTTCGCCGCGTCCAACACCATTAACCGGATGGTTTCCTCCGGCGCCCGTGGTAACTGGATGCAGGTTCGCCAGATTGCCGGTATCCGCGGCCTGGTGGCAAACCCGAAGGGTGAAATTATCCCCCGCCCGATCAAGTCCTCCTACCGTGAGGGCCTGTCGGTCTTGGAATACTTCATCGCCACGCACGGTGCCCGCAAGGGTCTGGCCGATACGGCCCTCCGTACGGCCAACTCGGGTTACCTGACCCGCCGCCTGGTGGACGTTTCGCAGGATGTCATTGTTCGTGAAGACGACTGTGGCACCGAGCGCGGCCTGACCCTGCCCATCGCGGTTGTGACCGAAGATGGCGAGATCAAGCTGCACGAGGAAGTCGAGAACAGCGTGTACGCGCGCACCTTGGCTGCCGACGTCGTTGACGCGAGCGGCACTGTGCTGGCCACGGCGGGCGACGACGTCGGGGACGTCCTCATTGCGAAGCTGTTCGCGGCGGGCATTGCCGACATCAAGGTCCGCTCCGTGCTCACGTGTGAGTCCACGGTGGGAACCTGTGCACTGTGCTACGGCCGTTCGCTGGCCACCGGCAAGACGGTCGACATTGGTGAGGCCGTGGGCATCATCGCCGCACAGTCCATTGGTGAGCCCGGCACGCAGCTGACCATGCGTACCTTCCACACCGGTGGTGCTGTTTCGGCCAGCCGTGGCGAGGACATCACCCAGGGCCTGCCCCGTATCCAGGAGCTCTTCGAGGCCCGCACCCCCAAGGGTGTGGCCCCGATCGCGGAGGCTGCCGGACGCATCAACATTGATGAGTCCGAACGCACCATGCGACTGATCCTGACCCCGGACGACGGCACCGAAGAGATCGCCTACCCGGTCCTGCGCCGTGCCCGCCTGCTGGTTGCAGACGGCGAGCACGTGGTGGTTGGCCAGAAGCTGATCGTCGGCGCTGTCGACCCGAAGCAGGTGCTGCGCATCCTCGGCCCGCGAGCTGCCCAGAAGCACCTCGTGGAGGAAGTCCAGGGCGTGTACCGCAGCCAGGGCGTGGGCATCCACGACAAGCACGTGGAAGTCATCGTCCGCCAGATGCTGCGCCGCGTCACGGTCATCGAGTCCGGCGACTCCAACCTGCTGCCCGGCGAGCTCGCCGAGCGCGGCCGCTTCGAGACGGAAAACCGTCGCGTCGTGTCCGAGGGCAAGAAGCCGGCATCGGGGCGCAACGAGCTCATGGGTATCACCAAGGCCTCGCTCGCCACCGAGTCCTGGCTCTCTGCCGCTTCCTTCCAGGAAACCACCCGCGTCCTGACGCAGGCGGCCATGGAAGGCAAGTCGGACCCGCTGCTGGGCCTGAAGGAGAACGTCATCATCGGTAAGCTGATCCCGGCTGGTACGGGTCTGCCGCGCTACACCAACGTCACGGTGGAGCCGACCGAAGAGGCCAAGGCCAACCTGTTCACCGGTCCGAGCGCGTTCAGCGACTTTGACTACGTGGGCGGCGTGGGAGACCTTGGGGCGGAGTTCCGCGCCATCCCGTTGGATGACTACGATCTCGGCACCAACTTCTCCGGCTAACACCTGAAAGTTCGACGGCGGTGAGTCACCTGTGAAAGGTGGGTCACCGCCGTCGTGCTTTAAGCCCGGGGGCTACCGGGCGTAGCTGCCTGCCTTCCACGCCTCCCAGTCCCAGGAAGACAGGAACTTTTGTCCGCTGGCCAGCCCTGTTGTGAACATGGCTTCCTTGTCTGCCGGGGTCAGGTGGAAGTCGGTGGCCCGGTAGTTGGTGGTGTCGACGAAGATGGTCCGGGCGACCGCTTGCGGGTCGTTGACGTAGCCGCGGTCGTGGGCGCCCATCATGGTGCTCAGCAGCGACTTGGCCAGCTGGATGTTGCTGTTGTCCGGTGCCCAGTCCTCGGTGCGGATGCTTGTCTGCCCGGACAGCTTGACGCCGAGTGTGGGCCAGCGGGACGGGCGGCCGTCATGCCTGTCGAAGATGGCCATGGGGAAGTTGGAGAGCAGTCCGCCGTCGGCACAGACTATGTGGTCGTGCCCGGTCACGGAGGTGTTGGCCGGCATTTTCCAGGGCCGGAAGAAGAACGGAATGGAGGCCGAGGCCCGGATGGCGTCCGCCACGGAAGTCTTGTCGGGGTCAAGGCCCAGCAATTCCTCATAGTCCCACGGAAGGCGCAGCATGAGGCCGCGGGAAACATCGGAGACAATGACCACCAGCTTGTAGCGGTGTGCCGGCGGAAGGGCGCTGCCGGGGTCATCTTCCTTCAGGTCGGCCCAGGTATAGACGCCCTGCCCGGCCAGTGTCTCCGAGATCCAGTCGTGCAGGAAGCCGCCGGTGAACAGCCCCTCGTGGAACAGCAGCCCGGCGGATTCGCCCAGGCCGGGCAGGTGGGCCAGGAATCCCGACTCGTCCTCAAAGCGGGCAAAGTCAAGGCCGTCCATGACTGCCTTGACCTGGGCAACGGACATGCCGGAGGCCAACAGGCCCGCCACGATGGCGCCGGCGGAGGTGCCGGCCACCCGGTGAATCGAGTAGGGATCGGTGTGTTCGGCCAGGGCCGACACCGCGCCCACCAGCCCGGACCCCTTGACTCCGCCGCCCTCAAGAACCAAATCTGCATCTGCCATGACGCACCTGCCATTCGCCTGTTGTCCGCTCCACATGGGGGTGCTGCAGGTGGGAGACCGGCCAAGGTGCGGCGTGGAGTACCTTTGAGATTGCGCGCACCTGGCGGCCCTGTCAAGGCTTCAGCATCCCCGGATTTCAGGGCCGTGCCCAAGGCGTGGTAACGTAGTGGTAATTGTTAGTGTGGCAGTGGATAAGAGCGCCCGTTTCCCATGGTTGTCCAGGGGATGCGGTTCGCGGGTCCGGGTTGTACGGTTCTTGTACAGCGAATGCCACATTTTTGCATGCCTAGGCGCTGTGAAGTCGCCAAGTCTGCGACTACCAGTAAACAGCTTTTCCCGGTGAATGCGTTTTTGCGTTTGGCAGGACAGGCAACACGAGAAGACTCTCGAGAAAACAACGGAGAACACGAAAGTGCCTACGATTAACCAGCTGGTCCGAAAGGGCCGGACACCCAAGGTCACCAAGACCAAGGCTCCCGCATTGAAGGGCAGCCCCATGCGTCGCGGCGTCTGCACGCGCGTTTACACCACCACCCCGAAGAAGCCGAACTCGGCACTGCGCAAGGTTGCCCGCGTGCGCCTCAACGGCGGCGTTGAAGTTACCGCCTACATCCCCGGTGTAGGCCACAACCTTCAGGAGCACTCCATCGTGCTCGTCCGCGGAGGCCGTGTCAAGGACCTTCCCGGTGTTCGTTACAAGATCGTCCGCGGCGCATTGGATACCCAGGGCGTCAAGAACCGCAAGCAGGCCCGCAGCCGCTACGGTGCAAAGATGGAGAAGAAGTAATATGCCTCGCAAGGGTCCGGCCCCCAAGCGGCCGCTAGTTGTAGATCCCGTATACGGCTCCCCGTTGGTCACCCAGCTGATCAACAAGGTCCTGATTGACGGCAAGAAGTCCACTGCAGAGCGCATCGTCTACGGTGCCCTCGAAGGTGTGCGTGAGAAGACCGGTGCTGATCCCGTGGTTGCCTTGAAGAAGGCCATGGAGAACATCAAGCCGAGCCTTGAGGTCAAGTCCCGCCGTGTTGGTGGCGCCACTTACCAGGTTCCGGTTGAGGTCAAGCCCGGCCGCCAGACCGCCCTGGCCCTTCGCTGGCTGGTTGGCTACTCAAAGGCCCGCCGCGAAAAGACCATGACCGAGCGCCTGCGCAACGAAGTTCTGGATGCCTCCAACGGCCTTGGTGCTGCTGTCAAGCGTCGCGAAGACACCCACAAGATGGCCGAGTCCAACAAGGCCTTCGCCCATTACCGCTGGTAACTAGAGCCTTCGGGGTTTCCGGCGGCTACAAACCGCCCGGAGACCTGCTAGCTCATCTCTAGAAAAGGGAGAGAACGTGGCACAGGACGTGCTTACCGACCTTAACAAGGTCCGCAACATCGGCATCATGGCCCACATTGATGCCGGCAAGACGACGACGACCGAGCGCATCCTGTTTTACACGGGTGTGAACCACAAGATCGGCGAAACCCACGACGGTGCTTCGACGACCGACTGGATGGAACAGGAAAAGGAACGCGGCATCACCATCACGTCTGCCGCCGTGACCTGCTTCTGGAACAAGAACCAGATCAACATCATTGACACCCCTGGCCACGTTGACTTCACGGTGGAAGTTGAGCGCTCCCTGCGTGTTCTCGACGGCGCCGTTGCTGTCTTTGACGGCAAGGAAGGCGTGGAGCCGCAGTCCGAGACTGTTTGGCGCCAGGCCGACAAGTACAACGTTCCGCGCATCTGCTTCGTCAACAAGATGGACAAGCTCGGTGCCGACTTCTACTTCACCGTTGACACCATCATCAACCGCTTGGGTGCCAAGCCCTTGGTCATGCAGCTGCCGATCGGTGTCGAGAGCGAGTTCATTGGCGTTGTCGACCTGCTGACGATGAAGGCATTCGTCTGGGCCGGCGACTCCAAGGGCGACGTCACCATGGGTGCCGCCTACGAAGTCCAGGAGATCCCCGCGGATCTGCAGGAGAAGGCTGAAGAGTACCGCGCTGCCCTCGTTGAGGCTGCAGCCGAGTCCTCCGAAGAACTGATGGAAAAGTACCTCGAGGGCATCGAGCCTTCCATTGAGGAACTGAAGGCCGGCATCCGCCACCTGACCGTCAACTCCGAGATCTACCCGGTGTTCTGTGGTTCTGCATTCAAGAACCGCGGTGTTCAGCCGATGCTCGATGCTGTCATCGACTACCTGCCGAACCCCTTGGACGTTGGCGCCATGGTCGGTCACGACCCCCGCGACGAGTCCATCGAGATCAAGCGCGAACCGAACGAGACGGAGCCGTTCTCGGCTCTTGCCTTCAAGATCGCAACGCACCCGTTCTTCGGCCAGTTGAACTTCATCCGCGTGTACTCCGGTCGGGTAACCTCCGGTACGCAGCTGCTGAACTCCACGAAGCAGAAGAAGGAGCGCATCGGCAAGCTCTTCCAGATGCACGCCAACAAGGAAATGCCGGTTGACGAGATCCACGCAGGTCACATCTACGCGGTGATCGGCCTCAAGGACACCACCACCGGTGACACCCTGTGCGATCCGGCGAACCCGATCGTGCTCGAGTCGATGACCTTCCCCGAGCCCGTGATCTTCGTCGCCATCGAGCCGAAGACCAAGGGTGACCAGGAGAAGCTGTCCACGGCCATCCAGAAGCTCTCCGCTGAGGACCCGACGTTCACCGTCAACCTCAACGAGGACACCGGCCAGACCGAAATTGGCGGCATGGGTGAGCTCCACCTGGATATTCTGGTGGACCGCATGCGTCGCGAATTCAATGTTGAAGCCAACGTTGGCAAGCCGCAGGTCGCGTACCGCGAAACCATCAAGCGTGCCGTTGCCAAGCATGACTACACGCACAAGAAGCAGACCGGTGGTTCAGGTCAGTTCGCCAAGATCCAGATCGCCATTGAGCCCCTGGATACTGCCGAAGGCGCAATGTACGAGTTTGTCAACAAGGTCACCGGTGGCCGTGTTCCCCGTGAATACATCCCCAGCGTTGACCAGGGCGTCCAGTCCGCACTGCCTGACGGCGTGCTGGCCGGCTACCCGATGGTTGGCATCAAGGCCACGCTGCTTGACGGCGCGTCCCACGATGTTGACTCTTCGGAAATGGCCTTCAAGATCGCCGGTCGCATGGCGTTCAAGGAAGCCGCCCGCCTGGCCAACCCGGTTCTGCTCGAACCGTTGATGGAAGTTGAAGTCCGCACCCCTGAGGAATACATGGGTGAAGTTATCGGTGACATCAACTCCCGTCGCGGCCAGATGCAGTCCATGGAGGACGCAAGCGGTGTCAAGGTCATCAAGGCCCTTGTTCCCTTGTCCGGCATGTTCGGTTACATCGGTGACCTGCGGTCCAAGACCCAGGGTCGTGCCGTGTACTCGATGAAGTTCGACAGCTACTCTGAGGTCCCGAAGGCTGTAGCCGACGAGATCATCCAGAAGGCCCGCGGCGAATAACCGCACTTTTGCACGGGGTCCGTTCGGCACTTTATGCTGAGACGGACCCCGCGCAGGCAGTAATTTCTTAAATATCAAAAGCCCCCAGTAGACTTACTTTCGATTTCGGCGGCGAAAAGCGCCGCTGAGAGTATGTCAACTGAAAACGTTCTAGGAGGAACCCGTGGCGAAGGCAAAGTTCGAGCGGACTAAGCCGCACGTTAACATCGGCACCATCGGTCACGTTGACCATGGTAAGACCACGTTGACGGCTGCCATTTCCAAGGTACTGTACGACAAGTACCCCACACTCAACGAGCAGCGTGATTTCAGCTCCATCGACTCGGCCCCCGAGGAGAAGCAGCGCGGCATCACGATCAACATCTCTCACGTTGAGTACCAGACCGAGAAGCGCCACTACGCACACGTAGACGCCCCCGGACACGCTGACTACATCAAGAACATGATCACCGGTGCTGCGCAGATGGACGGCGCAATCCTGGTGGTTGCTGCGACTGACGGCCCCATGGCCCAGACCCGCGAGCACGTTCTGCTTGCTCGCCAGGTTGGCGTTCCCTACCTTCTGGTTGCACTCAACAAGTCCGACATGGTTGACGACGAAGAACTCCTCGACCTGGTCGAAATGGAAGTTCGCGAGCTCCTCTCCTCACAGGGCTTCGACGGCGATGAGGCTCCGGTTGTCCGCGTCTCCGGGCTGAAGGCACTGGAAGGCGACCCCAAGTGGGTCAAGTCCGTTGAGGACCTGATGGACGCAGTGGACAACCACGTTCCGGACCCGATCCGCGACAAGGACAAGCCGTTCCTGATGCCCGTTGAAGATGTCTTCACGATCACCGGCCGTGGCACCGTTGTTACGGGCCGCGCCGAGCGTGGAACCCTCAAGATCAACTCCGAAATTGAGATCGTCGGCATCCGTCCGGTCCAGAAGACCACGGTTACCGGTATCGAAATGTTCCACAAGCAGCTCGACGAGGCTTGGGCCGGCGAGAACTGTGGCTTGCTGCTCCGCGGCATCAAGCGCGAAGACGTAGAGCGCGGCCAGGTCATCGTGAAGCCGGGTTCCATCACCCCGCACACGAACTTCGAAGGCAACGTCTACATCCTGGCCAAGGATGAGGGTGGGCGTCACAACCCGTTCTACTCCAACTACCGCCCGCAGTTCTACTTCCGCACCACGGATGTTACCGGCGTTATCACCCTGCCTGAGGGCACGGAAATGGTCATGCCTGGCGACAACACCGAAATGACCGTTGAGCTGATCCAGCCCATCGCCATGGAAGAAGGCCTCGGCTTCGCCATCCGCGAAGGTGGCCGCACCGTTGGTTCAGGTCGCGTTACCAAGATCATCAAGTAGCATCTGACTACTGGGATCAACCAAGGGAAGGTCCCCGGCTTCGGCCGGGGGCCTTCCTT
>NZ_JAAKZI010000020.1 GCF_011045165.1 Arthrobacter silviterrae | reverse complement strand
GGCCTAGTCCCTCGCCCTGTCATGATGGTTGGCGACGGCATCAACGACGCCCCCGTGCTGGCCGTCGCCGACGTCGGCGTGTCCATGGGTGCCAAAGGTTCAACGGCCGCCAGTGAATCGGCCGACGTTGTGATATTGGTCGACGACCTTGGCAAGGCCGCCGCCGCCGTACGAATCGGCAGGGACACCATCGCGGTGGCCCTGCAAAGCATTTGGATAGGGATCATTCTCAGTGTTGTGCTCATGGCTCTGGCCGCCGTCGGACTGGTTCCGGCAGTAGCCGGCGCACTCAGCCAGGAATTCGTGGACCTCGCCACCATTCTCAATGCCCTGCGCGCGCTTAAGCCAAAGGAACATGCCGCCAAAACCGCCCAGGCCGCCATGCCCCGGGGGCAGGAATGTCTGTCACTTCGTTCCCACCAGGAACTTCCCCACGGGGCCCGAGGTCACCAGCAGGGGACAGGGAATACGGGCTTGGATGACTGACCCCATGGCACCTGGTCGCACGTGCATGATGCTTTCGCGACCGCGACTGCCCACCACCACCAATCCGGCTCCAGCGGCTGCGTTGGCCAGGGCTTCGGCGGGCCCGTGCCGTGTGTCAAGGATGCGATGAATCTCCAAACGCGGGTGGCGGGCCCTCGCGGTGGCGACAGCTGCGTCGAGGAGACGGGTGCCGGCCTCGGCCGCACCAGGCTGTACTGAAGGGCTTCGGGACTGTCCCGGCCTCCCCGAAACAGCATCACCCACAGCGTGCACAACAGTCAGCGCCTGCCCGCTCATCTCTGCCTCCCCGGCGGCCACCCTCAACGCCCTTTCCGCTTCAGGGGAGCCGTCAATGCCTGCCACCACGCCCGCACCGCGTGGATCGTCATTGGGAATGATCGCCACGGTGCAGTCGCTGCGGGTCACCAGCTGCAGGCCGACGGCGCCGAATCCCTCACCGTGCGCGTCCGCCGGCTTGTCGCTACCCACCACCACCATTCCGGCGTCGTGGGAGAGTTCCCCAAGCACCATGGCAGGTTCACCCCGCCGGACGGCCGTGTGGATAATGGCGCCGGGGAAAATGGATGCGAGCCGGTCCTTTTCGGCATCGAGGGCACGGACTGCCGGTTCAATCCCGTCCGTTGTCGGGCATGCTTCATGGGGATCCCAGATGTCCGGCACGGTCAGGACAAGGCGCATTTCGCTGCCGTACCGTTGCGCTCGCCGGGCGGCCCAGTCCGCAGCAGCCCTGGAGGCCGGTGAGCCGTCAATGCCGACGACGATGGTACTGGGCATTTGCCCCGCCTTTCAGTGCGGGAAGTTTCAAGGTAGTCACCGAAACCTACTTCGGATTCCTGAGGCTGATCGTTTCCAAATGCTCAGGAACGCGGGCATGCCACCCCAGCTCGTGCTTGATACGCAACCGCAGCGCATCGGCCGAATCGGGTTCCCCGTGCGTGATGTAGGTCATGCGCGGCGGCTTCGGCGCGGATTGCATCCAGCGCACTAGAGCGTCGGAGTCGGCATGGGCGGAGAATCCGTCAAGTGCTGCCACCTCGGCCCTGACCGTTACGTCCTCCCCATAGATCCTTAGTGTCCGCTGCCCGCCTGCCAGGGCTGCACCCCGCGTTCCGGGTGCTTGGTAGCCTGCCAGCACGATTGCGTTCTTCGGATCGCCGCCATAGGCGGAGATGTGGTGAAGGATCCTCCCGCCGGTCAGCATGCCGCTGGCGGAAATGACGATCATCGGGCCGCCTCGAAGGTTGAGCAGCTTGGATTCATCGGCCGTCCGGGTCATCGTTGCCAGCTTGTACATCGATGCAAAGTCCCTTGGGTTCAGACGATGTTCGTCCCGGTGCTGTTGATAGATGTGGGAGGCGTCAATAGCCATGGGGCTGTTGAGGAAGACCGGCACAGACGGGATCCCGCCGTGCGCCAGAAGGCGTGAAAGCGCCAAGAGCACAGTCTCGGCACGGCCCACGGCAAAGGCCGCGATGAGCACAACGCCACCCCGCTTGGCGACCCTCGTCACCAGCTGCCCCAGTTCTTCGGCTGGATCGGTGTCAGGGTGCGTCCTGTTCCCGTAGGTTGACTCGGTGACCAGCACGTCAACGGATTCCAATGGGCGCGGGGGCTTCATCAATGGATCGTCGGAGCGCCCCAGGTCTCCTGTGAAATGCAATCCCAGACCGCCGATTCGCAGGTGGACCTGTGCTGCCCCAAGTATGTGCCCCGCGGGAACCAGGGTTGCTTCGATGCCATCCGCCAATTCGAAGGGGGTGTCAAATTCCTGAACTTTGAAACTCTTCAGCGCCTTCACTGCGTCGGCTGCCGTATAGAGCGGCATGGGGGGATGGTGGACCGAGGAGCCCCGGTGCGCTGCGTATCGGGCCTCCTCCTCGAGCAGGTGACCGCTGTCCGGCAGCACCAGGCCGCTCAGCTCAGCCGTTCCCCCCGTGGCGTGGATGGGTCCGTCATAGCCGTCCCGGACAAGGGCGGGGAGGTATCCGGTGTGGTCAAGGTGTGCGTGGGTGATGACCACGGCGTCGATGGAGCTGGCTCGCACCGGCAGCGGGGCGCGGTTGCGCTCACGGAACATCTTGTAGCCCTGGAACAGCCCGCAGTCCACCAGGACGCGACGCCGGCCGGTGTCAATAAGGTATTTGGACCCCGTCACTGTTCCCGTCGCACCGAGAAAACGGAGACTTGGAAAGGGATTCGCTGCCATGGTATTCCTTCCTGCTCAAAGTGGCCTCCAGCCTGGCCTGCGCATCATAGGCGGGAGGTGTCGCAGCAGCCGATTGCCGGCACCGCGCATTCTCTTCTCCTCAAGTACAGCCGTGCCGCTGCCGCGCGCATAGAGGACAACGTCCCGTCAGCAGGAGGATGCCTTTTGGCCCTACCCGGCGACGTCGGGGACGGGCAGAATGCAGTGTGGATCGTATGTGATGGTGGTCCCTGCGGTGAAGGCCACCGAGAGTGAAAGGGCCCCACAATTGCCATGAATGAACTGAGCGCCGGAATCTTGCTTTACCGTCGCCATGAACCCGGAACCCAGGTCTTGATCGGCCACATGGGCGGACCTTTCTGGGCCCACAAGGATGCAGGTGCCTGGTCAATTCCCAAGGGAGAATGCAAGCCGGGTGAGGATCCGTGGCAAGCCGCCTTGCGTGAATTCGAGGAGGAAGTGGGCACGCCGGCACCGGCAGCGAACTACGTCAGCCTGGGCGAGTTCCATCAACGGTCCGGCAAGGTCATCAGGGTGTTTGCCGCCGAGTCGGAATTCGAGCTGGATCGGTTCATGAGCAATTCATTCCGGTTGGAATGGCCTCGCGGGTCCGGGCATATTGAGCAGTTTCCGGAAGTCGACGCCGTCAAATGGGTTGGGGAACGGGAGGCGCGCACATGCCTGGTTCGGGGCCAGCTTCCGATTCTTCAGTCCCTGTTGGACAGCCTCGAGGCCACTGATGCTGCCGCAGGCCGGCATACTTCGCCTCCACTCAATGGCGGGACAGAGTGCGGGCCACACTGAATCTCGCAGCACGTCGGTGGACACGGTGGAGACGGCCCCGCCGTCGGACCGTCGGAGGCTGCTGGGCAGCACGCGCAAAGAACCACTTCTTCGTTCCCTCGACGAGGACCAGGTACACGGCAATCATGCCCAACAGGGCCAAGAAGAATGGGACAGGCAGCGGATCAAAACCCAGCACCGGGCCCAGCGGCGACAGTGGCAACGCGACCCCGGCGGCGACCACGCCCAGGGAAGCCCACAAGAGGCCCGCGGACGGACGGCTCCGCACGAACGGTACCCGGCGGGTTCGGATGGCAAAGATGATCAGCGTCTGCGTGGCGATGGACTCGATGAACCATCCTGCACGGAACTCCCCCGGAACGGCGTTGAAAACAAACAGCATCAGGGCGAAGGTGGCGAAGTCGAACAATGAACTGATAGGGCCAAAGACCAGCATGAAGCGCCGGATGAAGGCTATGTCCCAATGGGACGGGGCCAGCAGCTGTTCCTTGTCCACCCGGTCGCCGGGAATGGCCAGCTGCCCCGTGTCGTAGAGCAGGTTGTTCAGCAGGATCTGCCCCGGGAGCATAGGCAGGAAGCTCAGCACCACGGACGCTGCCGCAGCGCTGAACATGTTGCCAAAATTACTGGAAGTCCCCATCAGGACGTACTTGATGGTGTTGGAGAAGATACGCCGACCCTCGCGAACCCCTTCGGCCAGAACGCCGAGGTCCTTGTCCATCAGGACGATGTCCGCCGCATCCTTGGCAACGTCGGCGGCACTTTCGACCGATATTCCGACGTCGGCATGGTGCAGGGCAAGGGCATCGTTGACTCCGTCTCCCAGAAAGGCGACGGCGCGGCCCTCCCGGCGCAACAAACTGATGATGCGGGCCTTTTGTTCCGGTGACACGCGGGCAAAGATGCCTGTCCCCGGCAGCGCCGCGGTGAGGTCGGCGTCCGTGAGCGCATCAACCTGGGCGCCGGTTAGTGTCCCCCCGGATTCCAGGCCCAGGTCCCGGCACACCTTTTCGGCAACCCTTGCGTTGTCTCCCGTGGCAATCTTGACGGCGATTCCCAGCCTGGCCAGCTCCTCCAGGGAGCCCTTGGCCTGGGGCTTGGGCCGGTCCAGAAAGACCAGGAAGCCAGCCAGGGCCAGGCCGCGCTCATCCGCTGGCCCGATCGTGTCCAGTCCCACTGCAGGCCTTGAGGCAACAGCAACAACGCGGGAGCCGGCGTCGTACTGGGCCTCCAGCATGGCCTGTGCCTCCGGCGGGGTGCCATCGCACAGTGGCAGGACGTCCTCGGGCGAGCCCTTCGTAAGGAGTACCTGGTTGCCGCCGCCCGCATCGGCAACCAAGGCGCTGGTGCGGCGGCGCCGGTGGTCGAAGGGGATGATGTCCAGCCGTTGGTGGCCGGCAGGCTCAAAGACCCTGGCTCCGGGCGCTTCCCACAGGGCCGCGTCCAAGGGGTTCTGGCCAATGAGGGAAGGGGTCCCGCGTGAATAGTCGGCCTCGGTGGCTTCCAGCCCCAGGACAAATAGCTCTGCCTCGGTGATGTCGGGCCGGGTGGGAATGGCAGCCGTGAAGCTGATGCGCCCCTCGGTGAGCGTGCCTGTCTTGTCGGTGACGAGCACATCCATGTCGCCCAGGTCTTCAATACACACCAGACGCTTGACGAGGACCTGCCGCCGCGCCAAGGCACGGGTGCCGGCGGCCAGGCAGGTGCTGACGACGGCGGGCAGCAGCTGCGGGGTGATGCCGACGGCAATGGCGAGTGAGAAGAGCAGTGAGTCGAGCAGCGGGCGGCCCAGCAGGAGGTTGGCAATGAAGATCAGCGTGGTCAGGGCGACGGCCACCTGCAGGAGCAGGTAGGAAAACCTTTTCAGTCCCAGCTGGAACTCGGTTTGGGGCTGGCGCTCCCCCAGTCCCAGGGCTATCCGGCCAAATTCCGCCCTGCCACCGGTCGCGACCACAACGCCGGTACAACTGCCTGACTGGACGATGGTGCCCATGAACAGGCAGCACGCCAGATCGCCCAGTGCGGCCTCCCCTGCAACGGTGGCAGGTGCCTTCTCCACCGGTAGGGACTCACCCGTGAGGATGCTTTCATCGCAGAGCAGGTCCTCACTGGCCAGCAGGCGGATGTCGGCAGGAATGACGGCCCCCAGGGACAGCCGGACAATGTCGCCGGGCACCAGCTCCACTACGCCGATTTGGCTTTCCCTGCCATCCCGAAGGACCACAATGGTATGCGTGACGCGTGAGTGAAGTGCCTCGGCGGCCCGTTCGGCCCGGAATTCATTGCTGAATCCCAAACCAACACTGACCACCAATATGACCCCAATGACCGTCGAATTCGTTGAATCCCCCAGGAACAGGGACACCCCGGCGGTGACAATCAACAGAATCAGGATGGGACTGCGCAACTGTCGTCCCAGCACCAGCCAAGGGTTCGCCCGGTGTGTGCGAAGGGCGTTGGGACCGGTCTCCACCAAACGCCGTTGAGCTTCGAGGCCGGAAAGCCCTTGCGTGCCTGACCCCATCGCAAGGAGCGCCTGTTCCGGCGTCAGCCGTGCAGCATGTGCAATTGTTGGTGTCGCGGCCCAGTCCCGGGTTGCCTCCGTGTCAGCCAGCCGGTTCATCGGCAGCACGCCGTTCATTTCCTTCCGTTGCCACCTCGGGGTCGGCCTCATGTTCCATCGCTCCGTGGACCACAAGGACGGGGCAACTTGCGTGCGCTGCACAGGCCGAGCTGACGGAGCCCAACAGCATGCCTGCAAATCCGCCGTGTCCCCGCGAGCCGACGATGATCATTTGTGCCGACTTTCCCTCGTCCACCAGCACCTTTGCCGGCTGGCCGCGCCGGCACTCGCCGATGAGGCCCGCGGGCGGCTTGTCCCCAAACGCGTCAACCAGGGCCGCTGCCAGCATGTGCTGGGCCGCCGGCTCGCCGTCCCACTCCGAAATGGCATAAGGACCGTACACCACTTCCATCTGCCAAGTGCAGACGGCCTTGATGACGGTACCCAGCGGGTCGGCCAGCTTTTCCGCCCACCGCAACGCCAAGACGGACTCGGGTGAACCGTCCACCCCCACCACTATGGGCAAACCATTTCGAGAAACCTGCTTGTCCATGGCACTACTTCCTTCACTGGTGAACAGTTGAACGGCGCCCCAACGGCACCGCATCGGGCCGTCCAGTCCACGGCAAACCCACAACCCGGCACGGCCTTCCAGCTCCAATGGTCGCCGCCGAACGGCACCGCTGCACAGGGTACAAGGTCCCTAACGCCCGGACGGCCACGGTGGGAGGCTGAATACACAGCAACCATGCTTGAACCGTGACTACAGGGAGCCAACCTTGAACAGCAACCACGAGGCCGCCTTGACCGACGCTCGGCAGGGTCCTGCCCTGGATGTGGAGTCCGGTGAGTGGGATTTGCTGGGCAGATATTGGGACGCGGCCAACTACTTGACGGTGGCGCAAATCTATTTGCAGGAAAACGCGCTGCTTCGAAGGCCGCTGAGAGTCGAGGACATCAAGCCGCGCCTGTTGGGACACTGGGGCACCAGCCCGGGACTGTCGTTGATCTATGCCCATTTGAACCGGCTCATCAACAAAACTGGGGCCCACATTCTCTTTGTGGCCGGCCCCGGGCATGGCGGACCGGCCGTGGTGGCCAACCTCTACCTCGAAGGCAGCTATTCCGAGATTTATCCAGAGATTGGCCAGGACGATGAGGGCCTGCGCCGCCTCGTCCGCCAGTTCTCCACACCCGGGGGCATTCCCAGCCATGTGGGCCCGCCCACTCCCGGTTCCATCCATGAGGGAGGGGAACTGGGCTACTCGCTCATGCACGCCACTGGTGCTGTAATGGACAACCCCGGGCTCATCGTTGCGTGCGTCGTGGGCGACGGCGAAGCGGAAACCGGTCCCTTGGAGGCCTCGTGGAAGGCACCAGCTTTCCTCAACCCCCGCAGGGATGGAGCCGTCCTGCCCATCCTTCACCTGAATGGCCATAAGATTTCAGGGCCCACCGTGCTGGGCCGCCAGTCAGACGAACAAGTCATGGCGCTGCTCCGGGCACACGGCTGGGATCCCGTCGTCGTTTCCGGCACCGACCCTGGGCAAATCCATCCGCACTTGGCCCAGGCGCTGGATGCCGCCCATGCGCGCATCACGGAAATCCAGCACCAGGCCCGACTCCACGGAAGCACGGGGCCCGCGCCTTGGCCGGCGATTATCCTGCGCACCCCCAAGGGCTGGACGGGCCCCGACGTCGTGGACGGCGTTCCGGTGGAAGGCACGTTCCGCGCACACCAGGTCCCGCTTTCGGGTGTCCGCGAAAATCCAGCCCACCTGGCCCAACTCGAACGCTGGCTTCGCTCCTACAAGCCTGAGGAGCTTTTTGACGACGCCGGACGGCTGGTGCCCGAGCTGGCAGCCCTCTCGCCTTCTCGCCCGCTGCGCATGGGGTCCGCGCCGTGGGCCAACGGCGGCCCCGACATGGCACCCCTTCCCCTGCGTCCGCTGGAAACATACGCGCTCGACGTCGGCGTCCCCGGGGCCGCCAAACATGAGACCACCAAGCCACTCGGACTTATGCTCAGGGACATCTACCTGGACACTGCGAGTGATCCCCGATTCCGGCTGTTTTGCCCCGATGAAACCAACAGCAACCGCCTGGGCGCTGTTTTTGAGGCCACCGACAGGTGCCTCATGGAACCCACCGGGGAATCGGATGAACACATCTCGGCCGGCGGCCGGGTCATGGAAGTACTGTCCGAGCACCTGTGCCAAGGCTGGCTGGAGGGCTATTTGCTGACGGGACGGCACGGCCTTTTTGCCAGCTATGAAGCATTCGCCATGGTGAGTGCCTCCATGACCGTCCAGCATGCGAAGTGGCTCCAGCATGCGCGCGAACTTCCCTGGCGTTATCCCGTGCCGAGCCTGAACATCCTGCTCACCTCCACCTGCTGGCGGAACGACCACAACGGATTCAGCCACCAGGGCCCCGGCTTGATTGACACCGTCCTGTCGCTGTCGGGATCGGTGGTGCGCGTATATTTGCCACCGGATTCCAACACTCTGCTCGCCACCGCCGAGCACGTCCTTTCCAGCAAGGATTATGTAAACCTCATAGTGGTGGACAAGCAGGCTCACCCCCAGTACTTGAACCTCAACGACGCCCGGCAGCACAACGCAGCCGGCGCCTCCATCTGGCGCTGGGCTGGCAACACGGGCGACAGTGAACCGGACATTGTGATGGCTTGCGCCGGGGACGTCCCCACGGAGGAAACGCTGGCTGCGGCCTGGCTGCTCCAACGCCATGTTCCGCAGCTGCGGGTCCGGGTGGTCAATGTCATGGACCTGCTGGTGCTGCCGCCACGGGATGTCCATCCGCATGGCCTCCCGGACACCGAATTTGAGGCCCTCTTCACCGCGGACCGGGACGTGGTCGTGGCATGGCACGGATATGCCCGGGCCTTCCACCAACTCTTGCACGGCCGGAAGAATCCGGGCAGGTTCCACGTCCGCGGCTACACCGAGCAAGGTACCACCACCACGCCTTTTGACATGGTGGTGCTAAACCGGATGAGCCGCTACCACCTTGCGTTGGAAGCCCTTGACCGAGTTGGCCGCCACATCGACGGGATGGACGCACTGCGGGCCCACTGCCAGGAAATGCTCGACAAGCACGAACGGTACATCCGGGAGCACCTTGAGGATCTCCCATCCATTCGCGAATGGACTTGGACGCCGCCAGCACGTGGGTTGCCAGGCGCCCCAGGCAGCCAACCGAACGGCGAAGGAGGCGACGGGCATGAATAAGCGCAAGGATGCGCCCATGGTGATCGTGGGCGTCGACGGTTCGGCGCCGTCGGTCGAGGCGCTCCGCCAAGCCGAAAAGCTGGCGATCAGAATGGGGGCACAAGTCCAGGCCTTGGCCTGCTGGAGCCCCCCGGCCCCGGCGTCGAGCTACGGCGTGGGGAACGTCGACTACGAAAAGAACGCCCAGAATATCCTGGACAACGCCATACAAGTTGCTTTCGGGATTGACTGGCCCGAAAATCTTACGACCCGGTTGGTGCGGGGACCGGCACGGGAAACCCTGATCAAAGAAAGCAGGAACGCCATGATGCTCGTTCTTGGCCGGCGTGGTTTTGGCGGATTCAGGGGGCTTCTCATGGGATCAGTCAGTTCAGCCTGCACGGCGTACGCACACTGCCCGGTGTTGGTTGTCCACGCAGGCAACGAAGCAAACAGCAAAAGAGACCACCATGCATGAGCTGCTGGCGCAAGCGCCACTTCCGGTCACCCCGGGAACCTATTTTGGCTGGGGCCCCGTCATGATCCAATCGGGCAACCTCGTTGTCATTCTGACAATGCTCGCATTGTTCATCCTCGCCCTGATCCTGCCCTTCCCCGGCGGACGGAGCCGGAAATGAGCACCGTCAAGGAGTCCTCACCGGACCCGGAACTGGCTGGGACTGGCGCCTACACGTGGACGGGAAAGTCACGGCAATGGTTTTTGAGGCACCTTCCACCCGAGAAACTGCTGCCGGAAGACCAACCCAGTTATGTTGCGTCGTGGGCCTATGTCTTTGGCATGGGCGCCGTCGCCGGCTTGATCTTCATCATTGGCTCGGGAGTGGTGTTGAGCCTGAACGGGCCGCAGTGGTACCACGTCTCCTCGTTGGGCCACTTCACCAACAGCGTTCATTTGTGGAGTGTGGAACTGTTCTTCATGTTCATGGTGGTCCATTTGTGGATCAAGTTCTGGATGGCGGCCTGGCGCGGAGGGCGCTTGCTGACCTGGATTACCGGCATGCTGGCGTTCCTCGTCTCCATCGTGACGGCGTTTACCGGATACCTGCTGCAAACGAACTTTGACTCCCAATGGATTGCCTTCGAGGCCAAGGACGCCCTGAATGCCGTCGGCATCGGGGCCTGGTTCAACGTTGCCAATCTGGGCCAGATCTTCATGTGGCACATCATGTTGCTGCCACTGGCGGTTGGCGCCGTCGTCGCCCTGCACGTTGTCCTGGTGCGCGCCCACGGCGTTGTTCCCCCACTCGATGCAGCGGCGACCGACGCCCAGCTCCGTGACTCAACGGCCGGCGCTCAAGATCCGGAGGCGAAACCATCATGACCAAGGTTCCATCAACGATGTCGTGGCGGACGGGTGACAACATTGCCAGCAGGCCATGGCGGGGACGTGTCCGGGACTACGACCTGTTCAAGGAGCTCACCATCGGCGTCGTCGTCGTCGGCCTGCTCGTGCTTGGCCTCTCTGCCATCTTCAGTTCGCCTGACGATCCCGGGGTGACGCTAAAATCGTGGGCGGCGGCGGCGCCGGCAGACTTTGTCGCGACAGCAACCGCCGAGCTCGGCGGCAGCAGCGGCACGGCAGGCTACGGACCGCCCTACAACTCCACTCCCGATGCCTCGCAACACCTGGGATTTTTCAACCCCCAGGAGCTGTCCGGTGTTCGACTCGCGATCGACACGGCCAACGACTTCGTCATCAATCCACTCAAGACACAATCCACACAGCTGCCCGCCGTGGCGGTGTGGACAGCAGCCACGGCCGATCAGCAGGCGAAGTGGGCCGCCAACTACAGTGCAGCGCTCGCAGCCGCGCCCGACGGCGATCCCGCACAGGTTGCCAAGGGCAGCTACGGGCCTGTACCCGAGCTGGCGGGCGCCTTGCTGGGGATGGCCCGCAGCGGAAACCTGGACGGCGTCCTGCAAAACTCGGGGCAGCCCTACAACCTCAACTACACCCCAACCATCTTGTTTCTCGGCGATGGTTCGTATTTTCCAAGCCTTGCCGCGGCGGCCCACTTGACGGGAGATCAATGGGGTGTCATGAACGAAACAGGCAATACGCCAGGCCAGTCCTGGTTGTGGCTGTTTTCACTGTTCTACCAAATAGAACCGTTCAAGTCCTCGCCCAATGCCGACATCCTGGTCGTCTCCACCATGCTGGTACTCTCGCTCCTGCTAACCCTGCTCCCCTTCATTCCCGGGCTTCGCTCCCTGCCTCGCAAGATACCGATTCACCGGCTGATTTGGAAGGATTATTATGGCCAACGGTGAGGGGCACATCAACGCTGCCGGCAGCGCTGGTGTGCACGACAACGAACCCCACACCTCCAACATTGCCGGACGCCTCAATTGGCTTCGGGCAGGTGTCCTCGGTGCCAACGACGGCATAGTCTCTGTTGCCGCAACGGTTGTCGGGGTTGCCGGCGTGACCAATGCGCCAGCCCCCATTCTCGTGGCAGGAGTCGCCGCCGTTGTCGGGGGCGCAGTTTCCATGGCCTTGGGTGAATACGTGTCCGTCAGCAGCCAGCGCGACAGCCAGCGTGCGCTGATCGAGAAGGAGCGACGCGAGTTGGAGCAAGATCCGGACTCAGAACTGGCCGAACTCACGGGACTATATATGGCCAAGGGGCTTAGTCCCATAACGGCTGGGCAAGTCGCCGAGGAGTTGACCAAACATGACGCCCTGGCTGCCCATTTGTCCACCGAATTAAACATCGACCAGGACGACCAGGCAAGCCCGTGGCAAGCCGCCTACGCGTCGGCTGCAGCATTTGCGGTGGGTGCCGTGCTGCCTCTGCTGGCCATCATGGTCCCACCTGCCGGGCTAAGAATCCCGGTCACCTTCCTGGCGGTTCTGATCGCGTTGGCGCTCACGGGAACGCTGAGCGCCGGCATCGGGGGCAGCTCGAAGTCCACAGCTGCCACACGGCTTGTCCTTGGCGGCGGCTTGGCACTCGCGGCGACCTATGGCATCGGAAGGGCGCTGGGAGCAAGCGGAATTCTCTAAAGCGGGACTTTGTGCCCTGTGCCCGACAACCGCGGCACCATAGGATCAACATCATGAACGAGAACACCGTAGTTCCCAAGGCAGGGATCCTCACCCCGGGACAATGCTGGAAGCACCTTTCCGAGACGTCCGTTGGCCGCCTCGCCGTGACCGTCGACGGAAGACCGGACGTCTTCCCCATCAACTACCTTGTTGACGGGGACACACTCGTCTTTCGGACCGGCAATGGCACCAAGCTCGACGCCATTCGCGACGACAGCCGGGTTGCTGTGGAGGCCGACGCCGTGAGCTCGGAGTTTGGCGTCGCATGGAGCGTGGTGGTCAAAGGGCGGGCCGAAGTCACAACGGACTCCAGCCGGGCACTAAATGTCGCGGTGCATGGACAGTTTCCTTGGCAGGGCATCGGAAAGGACCACCTCATCCGTATCACCCCGGAGACAGTGGCAGGCAGAAGCTTTACACTCGACGCCGCCAGGACGTGGCGGGTCCCCTTGGATGAGGCAATCCGGACAGGCCTGGAATAGTCCTGCACCAGCCCATCAATCGGGGGGGCATTGGACGGCAACGATCTCAACGGGCACAGTGAAAACACCGCTGGATCAAGATCGCATTCCGGCATCGGCGTTGGTGAACCCCGCCACGCATCACCGGCATTGCAGCCAACGCGTCCGGGACCGGTCCGGGCGGCACTGGCCGGGCCCTGGCAACTCTCCAGGGCCCGGCAAACTTCTCACTTCCTCTGACTTGGCTTCCCTGGCCGCCTATTCTGTGCTGACCGATTCAATTGTGGGAGCCAAACGACCCTGCTAGTCCACCATATTGCGCATCGAGGTGGCCGGTTCAGGGGCCAACCATGTGGTGCCCCCGGGCATGGGGCCTGGTTCCTGACCCTACCAGCGTCCGAACCGTCCAGTGGTGCACACAGCGGCCAATCAAATCCCCGTTATGGGTGCAGACTGTTCGGAGTCGTCTTTTGGCACGATGCCCACCCACGTTCTGCGCATCCCCTTCTCAAGATGACTTTCAACGTAACTTCTGAAGCCTCGAACTGGGTCCTCCGTGCGGCGACACTGTGGGTCATGTTGGCGGATTTCGGGCATCAGCCGGGTATTGGCCCGCCGGCGCACTTCTCACCAGGCCTGGCGCCCGCCATAACTCATGCCGGCCACCGCCCACGGCCGCGAAGTCACAGCAGGCTCCCAGATGCTTGGCGGAAAGAAATCGGGTACACCACATAAATTCTCTCCGTGGGGTTGTGTTCCAGGGGCGGCCCAAGAGTTGCCTCTCCTACATTTCACGGAGCGGAGAATGGCAAGTGGTCAATATGCTGCGGGCGCAGGCCCTGCCACGAGCGGACAGGGTGCACGGCCGAATCAGGTGCGTCCGTCCCGCCGCCGTGTTGTGGCTGGTCTGGGCCGGAGCGGCCGCCGTCCTCAGTTTGTGGTGGTTCGACACGCCGAATGTTTCCGGGCTTGGTGACTGGCTGACCGGGGCCGGGCGGATTACGGGACTGATGGCCGGCTATGCCGTGGTGGTGCTCATTGCCCTCATGTCCCGCATACCCGCCTTGGACCGCGGCGTCGGGACGGACCGGCTGTCCCGCTGGCATGCCATGGGCGGGCGCTACGCCGTCGGACTGACCGTGGCTCACGGGCTTCTCATCACGTGGGGCTATGCGGTCACCTCCCACACCAACTTCCTGCACCAGGGCGTGGTGCTGATCCTCAGCTACCCGGACGTGCTCGCTGCAACGGTGGCCGGGCTGCTGCTGTTGGGCGTGGGGATGGTCTCGGCCCGGGCCGCCCGCGCCCGGCTGAAGTATGAAACCTGGTTCTACCTGCATTTCTACACCTACCTGGCCGTGGCGCTGGCCTTCAGCCACCAATTTTCCACGGGCGCGGACTTCATCAACAACCTGCCGGCCCGAATCCTGTGGTCGGCCCTGTACATTGCCGTGGGGGCGCTGCTGCTGTGGCACCGGATCCTCACCCCCATCCGCCAGGCCTTGCGCCACCGCATGCGGGTTGCGCAGGTGTACGCCGAGGGACCCGGGGTTGTGTCCATTGTCATTTCGGGGCGCCACCTGGAGGAACTGGCCACCGAGCCAGGACAGTTCTTCCGGTGGCGCTTCCTCACCAGGGATTCATGGTGGGCAGCCAACCCGTTCTCACTGTCCGCCCCCGCCGCATCCAACAGCGTGCGCATCACGGTGAAGGACCTGGGCGAACACAGCCACCAGCTCCGGTATCTGCGGGCCGGAACAAGAGTCGTCGCCGAAGGGCCATACGGGGCATTCACTGCCAGGCTCCGGCGCCGCCGGAAGGTCCTGCTCCTGGGCGGCGGCGTGGGGATCACTCCCCTGCGCGCCCTCTTTGAAACCCTTGAGGGAGCGCCCGGCGAGGTGCTCATGATGTACCGGGCCACTTCCGAATCCGATGTGCTGTTCCGCTCCGAACTCGACTCCATCGCCGCGGCGAGGGGCACAAGGGTTTACTACGCCGTCGGTCCCCGCCGTTCCGGCAATGCCAATCAGCTTTCGGCCAGGCGCCTCCTCGCCGCCGTGCCCGACCTTGCCCAAAGGGACATCTACCTTTGCGGACCGCCTGGCATGACGGCGGAGGCCATCAAGGGCCTACGGGCTGCGGGAATTCGCCCGCGGCAGATCCACCACGAATCCTTCGAGCAGTAGGAGCGCCCCGTGAAACGCGCCATTGTCACCATAGCCGCCACCATTGCCGGGATAGTTTTGCTGCTTGGATTCAAGACACACCCCATGCCGGAAACCACCAGCACGGGGCCGGTCGCGGCCTCCTCGCCCACCGCCGGCGCCAGCCAGCAACCCTCAAGCGGCGCCACGGCGGCCGTTCCGCCGGCCACCGCCACACCGGCCACAGGCGCGCCGGCCACCGGGACCAGCACGCTTACCGGCACCACGGTGGAAACCCAGTATGGGCCCGTCCAGGTGCAAGTGACCGTCACGGGGACCAAGATCACGGATGTGACAGCCATTCAAGTCCCCTCCGGGAACGGCCGGGACCAGCAGATCAACAGCTATGCCATACCCCAACTCACCCAGGAAGTGCTCACGGCCCAAAGCGCGCACGTTGACATGGTCTCCGGCGGGACGTACACGAGCGAAGGCTACCTGACGTCGCTGCAGAGCGCGCTGGACAAGATCGGCATCAAGTGAACCCGGGAAGCAGTCCATGCGATCATGTGCCCATGCGCCGGGTGGAGCCATGCATGGGGACAGTCTTTTCCTTCGACATCAGTGCGCCGGGCGTCAGCGCCCACGCACTGCAGGGTGTCGTTGACTGGCTCCACCGCATGGACGCCATGTTTTCCACCTACAGGCCCGACAGCGAAATTTCACGGCTGGACCGCGGCAGCCTCCAGCTCGGGGAGTGCAGTCCCGAAGTCCATGAAGTCCTGGAACTGTGCGAACAAGCCTCCCGCGACAGTGGCGGATACTTCACGGCCCGGCTTCCGGGAGGGCTGGATCCGTCCGGAATGGTCAAGGGCTGGGCCGTCGAGCGGGCCTCCACCATGCTCCAGGCCGCCGGCTCAACCGCCCACGCCGTGAACGGAGGAGGAGACATCCAGCTCCTTGGCAAGCCTCAGGACGGCCGGCCGTGGACCATTGGCATCGCTGACCCCTTCCGCCGTACCGCCCTGGCCACCACTGTCGCCGGCACGGACATGGCTGTTGCCACCTCCAGCACTGCGGAACGCGGACAGCACATCATTGACCCCACCTCGGGACTGCCTGCAACGGCACTGGCCAGCATCACTGTAACGGGCAGGAACCTGACCACGGTGGACGCCTATGCCACGGCCGCACTCGCCATGGGCGACAAGGCGAAATCCTGGATCAGCGGGCTTTCGGGCGTCGAAGCCTTCGCCATCACGGCCACCGGCGAGAGGTGGCAGACGCCAAATTTTCCGACGGCCGGCAACCCGGGGAACTGACGTCGGAGTCCCCGGGCTACGGCAGGATGTGCTCGTGGGCCGCCTCTTCCAGTTGAGCGGCCTGTGCCCGGGCCAGTTCAGCCTCGCCGGCCACATCGATGTTCCGGGTGAGCAGCCAGTACAGAACTGCCGAGACAGGAAGCCCGATGAACAGCGAGATGTCGGCCCCGTTCATGGCAGCCGCCACTGGGCCAACGAAGAGCGCGCCGGCCGAGAAGAAGGGAATCATGACGACGAACCCCACCAGGTAGGCGATGATTCCCGGCCAGCCCCACCGCCCATAGATGCCGTTGGGCTTGAAGATCTCCGCGATGGCATAGTGGCCCTTGCGAACGATGAAGTAGTCGGTTAGGTTGACGGCCGTCCACGGGATGAAGAAGTACAGGACCAGCAGCAGGAAGTCGTTGAAGTTGGCCAGGAAGTCGGCGGAGGCGAGGTTGGCGAAGACCAGCGAAAGCGCAGCCGTAATCAAAATCGTCACCACCCGCAATCTGAGCGTGGGCCGGATGGTCCGCACGCTGTCGATCGATGAGATCAGCGTGAGCGAACCCCCATACATGTTCAGGGCGGTGACTGAGACCAGGCCCAAGGCGGCAATGAACAGGGCAATAGATCCGAATCCCGGGAACAGCTTGCCCGCGGTGGCTTGAATCGAGCCGATGGTGTCGAAGTTCTTGCCTGCCGCGGCGGCGATGAAGGCGCCGAGGAACATCACCCAGATGCCGCCAAGTGAACTTCCCCAGAAGGTCCACCGGAAGGTGCCACGCGCTGACGTTGGCGGCAGGTAGCGGGAGTAGTCGGAAACGTAGATGGCCCAGGAAATCTGGTAGCCGGCGGCAACGCCCAATTGGCCCAGGAAAGGCACCAGGTGAAAGCCGGCCAAGTCGAAGGCCCCGGCCGGCATGGAGAGGTGGGTCACGACCGCCACCGTCAGCAGGGCCAGCATGGCGATGGTCAGGTACGTCAGGTAGCGCTCAAAGCCATGAATGAGGTCATAGCCAAAAAGGGCCACGACGACGGCGACAATCGTCACCACCCAGAACCACACGTTAACCGAACCGCTGTGGACGGATCCGGCCAAGGCCTGGCCGGCCAGGACGGTGTTGAAGATGTTGAAGCCGGCATACTGCAAATAGGCGAACAGCCACACCAGCAGGGCCCCAATGTAGCCGAACTGAGGACGGGACTGGATCATTTGCGGAAGGCCCAGCTGCGGCCCCTGCGATGAGTGGGCCGCCATGAACAAGGTCCCCACCAAGGTCCCCGCGGCGATGGCAATGAGTGACCAGACCAGGTTTCCACCGGTCGTGATGCTGATCAGGCCCACGGCAAGCGTGGCGATCTGGGCATTGCTCATGAACCACAGGGGCCCAATGTGGGAGACCTTCCCGTGGCGTTCGCTCAGCGGCACATAGTCAATCGACCGTACCTCCAGCCCCCGGCCCTTGGCCTGGCCCGTGTTCGCACTACTCATCGAAAATATCCTTATCTCCAGTGAAAGTCGGGGCCCGGATGGCCCGCCGGCTCAAGAACAATCCATCTGCCCCGTCCCGCCTTCAGCCATGCAGGACCTGGTGGACAAACTGGACGGCCACCGACCCCTCGCCCACTGCGGAGGCAACCCGCTTGACGGAGCTGGCCCGGACGTCCCCGACGGCAAAAACGCGCGCTGCGCTCGTCTCATACAGGAACGGATCGCGGTCTCCGTCGGCCGTACGGTGGCGCCGCCCGCCCAGCGCGGGCCCCGTGAGGATGAATCCGCGCCCGTCCCTCGCTATCTGCGGCGGCAGCCAGTCGGTGCGCGGCAGGGCGCCGATAAAGACAAACAGCGCCGACGCCGGCAGGCGTTCGCTGACGCCCGTGGCGGCATCGTGAATGACCACGCCCTCCAGGCGTTCCGAACCCTCAACCGACAGCACGGATGTCCCGCATCGGACAGTGACATTCGCCCGCCCGGCAATTTGCTCCACGAGGTAGGCGGACATCTTGGCGCCAAGCTCGCTGGCACGGCACAGGATGGTCACGGAGCGCGCGTACTCGGAGAAGTAGACGGCCGCCTGGCCGGCCGAGTTCGCCCCGCCCACAATGACAATGTCCTCATCGCGGACGGTGTCGCGCTCGCCCAGCGAGGCCCCGTAGAACACGCCGCGGCCCTCCAATTCGGTGCTGCCGGGGACGCCGAGGCTGTTGTAGGCGACTCCGCAGGCCAGAATGACGGCGCCGGCGCTGATGGCAGCACCATCCGCCAGTTCCAGCCGGGGGTACGGCCCCGAAAGGTCAAGCCCCGCGGCGGGCGACGGCGCCAGCAGCTGCACCTGGAATCTCCGCGCCTGTGTCACGGCCCGCCGCGCAAGGTCGGCCCCGGAAATCCCTGTCGGAAATCCCAGGTAGTTTTCGATGCGTGAGGATTGCCCCGCCTGTCCGCCGGGGACCATTGCCTCGAGGCAGACTGTCCGCAAGCCCTCGCTGGCCCCGTACACGGCGGCAGCCAGCCCGGCGGGCCCGGCCCCAATGATCGCCAGGTCGAAGACTTCGCCGTCGGCATGGGTCTTGTGGCCCAGCGCCGAAGCCAGGGCGGCCACATCGGGGGCGTGGAGGGCCGTGCCGTCCGGCGTGATGACGAGGGGCAGCCCGTCCTGGCCCGCGGCCTCGAACAATTGCCGGCCCTCCGGGCTGGAGTCGACGTCGAACCATTGCATCGGCACCTGGTTGCGCTGTAGGTAGTCGCGGACCTCATGCGTGCGCGCCGACCACCGGCTGCCGACCACCCGCGTCAGGGCATAACTGGGCTGGTTGTTGGCGTGCCAGTCTTCCAGCAGGTCGTCGATGACGGGGAACAGGCGCTCCTCGGGCGGATCCCAGGGCTTGAGGATGTAGTAGTCAAGGTGAAGGTCGTTGATGGCCCCAATGGCCACCTCCGTGTCGGCGTAGGCGGTGAGCAGCACTGTGCGCACCCCGGGGAACAGCTGCCGGGCAGCAGTGAGCACCTCTGTCCCGGCAACCCCAGGCATGCGCTGATCAGAGACCACGACGGCGGTCGCGTCGCCCCGGACTTTCAACTGCCTGAGGGTGCCGACGGCCTCGGCGCCGCCGGCCGCCGTCAGCACCCGGTAGTGGCGCCCGTACCGGCTGCGCAGGTCCCCTCGCACCGCACTGAGGACAGCCGGGTCGTCGTCGACGGCGAGAATCACGGGCCGCTGCGGCGCCGCTGCGTTCATAGTCATGCCGGCCTCCCGTTGTGCGTGTCACCCGCGGCGGCTCCGGTGTCGGGCAGCCGAAGCGGCAGCCACACCCGGAACACGGTGTGCCGGGGCGCAGACACCACGTCAATGGTGCCGCCCATGCCCCGGACCATGTTGGAGACAATGCTCAGCCCCAGCCCGGTTCCTTGGCCCGGGGGCTTCGTGGTGAAGAACGGTTCAAACACTTTCCCCACCACCTCGGGCGGAATGCCGGGCCCGTCGTCCTCGATCTCGACGGCGACCCCGCCTTCGGCGGTCCGGGTGCGGATGGTCAGGTGCCCGGCACCGTCCATCGCATCGGCAGCATTGTCAATGAGGTTGGTCCACACCTGGTTCAGTTCGCTGCCCAGGGTTTCGATGCGGGGAACATCGGCACCGTAGTCGCGGACCACCTCGATGCCCAGCCTGAGCTTGGACGCGAGCATGACGAGCGTTCCGTTGAGCCCTTCCTGGACGTCGACATCCTGCACAGGTGCGCGGTCCATGTAGCTGTAGTCCTTGAGCGCGCCCACGATCTGCGAAATGCGTGCCGACCCGTGCCCGATCTGGGCGATGAGGCCATACGCGTTGTGCGCCTCCGACAGGGCCGTGATCGCTGCCTCCAGGCGGCCCGGGGCGAACGTTGCTGCCAACCCGTCAAGGTCCGCCGCGGCCATCCCCAGTTCGACAAGGGAGCCCGCAGCCTCCCAGGAATCGGCGAGCCCGTGGGCCGCCAGCCAGTCCCCCACCTCGTCCTCACGGTCGCCCCGGTCCAGCGGATCCAGCCGGCCGGAGTCCGTTGGGTGTGCCGCGGCGGCTTCCATGAGCTTGGCAAGCTGCTTGGCTTCGGCGGGGTCCTGCGTTGCGCGGGCCAGGGTGAGCAGGGCCGAGCAGGTCCTGGAAAAGGTTTCTTCCAGGAGTGCCGCCCCGCGCCGCGCAGCAGCGGCCGGATTGTTCAGTTCGTGGGCCATGCCTGCGCTGAGGCGCCCAAGGGTGGCCAGCTTTTCGCTCTGGACCAGCGCTGCGGAACGTTCCGCGACCTCATCCTCCAACTGGCGCCGGTAGGCGGCCTGCAGTGCCTCCGCCTTCTTTCGGTCGCTCACATCCCTGAAAAAGGTGTGCGTAGCAACGAACTGCCCGTCCCGGAACCTCCCTGTCGCGTTCCCCTCGACAGGAAAGGTGTGCCCGTCCTTGGCTACAAACGTCACCTCCACCTGGTCGAAGGACATTCCGCTCATGATCTGGGCAATGAGGATGGAGCAGTGTTCGTGGTCGGCCTCGGTGACGATGTCGAAAAGGGTCAGCCCGGGCAGATCCTCAAGGGTGTAGCCGAGGTTGTCGTGCCAGGCGCGGTTGACGAAATCAAAGTGGCCGTCGGGCAGGATGCTTTGGACAATGTCGTGGGCGGACTCGATGAGGTCCAGGTAGCGCTGGTCGCTCTCACGTCCGCGCACTTCGGCGTCGTGCTTCGGCGTGAGGTCCTGCGCCACGGCCCGGAAGGCCTGCTCCCCGGGCATTCCGACGGCTGTCCAGGACAGCCACCGGCTCGACCCGTCTGCGGCAATGAAGCGGTTTTGGAAATGGACGATGCCGGTCCCTCCCCGTGCGGCGTCCAGTTGTTCCGTCGTGGCCTGGGCGTCATCCCCGTGCACAAAACCCATGAAGGGGCGGGAGAACAAATCCTCTTCCGTCCAGCCAAGGAGCCCCTCCCAGTCGCCCGTGGCTTCCCGGAAAATGCCGTCATAGCCAGCCACACAGGCCAAATCCGCGCTCAGGTCCAGGAGCAGCGCTGCGACCGGAGGCGGCCACGATTCGATGCCAAGCCCATTTTGCGTCATGGGATGCTCCTTCACAAACCCCCGTTCGGCGTCGGACCGGGGATTTTTGAACCATACACCCGTTTGGGTCAGTTGGTCCCGGCTGCACGTGGCATATTTCCCTACCGTTCCGCAGCGGCCGCGGCCGGGTCCAGGCCCTGGCTGCGGGCCTCGTCAAGGTAGGAGTAGGCGGTGACCCTGGAGATGTCCAGGCGCGCCGCAATCCTTTCAATGCCCTTGCGCATCTGCAGCACCCCCTGCTGGTCCAAGGTGGTGAGCACAGCGATGCGGTCATCCCGGCTCATCTGCCCCACCGGCTTGCCGACTTCCCGGATGGCCTCGGCAATCATCACATCCATCACGGAAACCAGGTCCCGGCCAAAATATTCGTTGGGCTGTTCCGGGAAACTCGCCGCTTCCTGCGGCAGGAGTCCGCCCAGAATGGCCCGCGCCTGGTGGATGGCGCTGACGTCGACATTGATGCACAGGGCGGCAATGATCCGCCCGGCTGCGTTGCGGAAATACACGGAGGAGCAGCGCAGCTGGCGCCCGTCGCTGGTGATGCCCCGGTAGCCAAAGGCGTTGTGGTCAGCAGACTGGTTGTGGATCACGCTTGCGCCCAGGCTCGAGGACGGGCCCCCTATCTCACGCCCCGTGACATGCCCGTTCTCAATGGCCGCAATGGTGTGGCGGAGATCCGGATTCGGGGCCGAGAGGTCATGCAGGACCACCTCGCAGCCCGGTCCGGCGGCAGCAGCCATGGCGTGCATGACAGGCCGGAACACCACCAAAATGTCGGCCACGGACTCGTAGGTCCCCATGTGGGCCAACTGGTCCACGCCGGCAGGGGCTGCACTCGCCGCCATAAAGTCCTCAGTCATATGTCAGTCCTATACGCACGAAACAATATATACAAATTGTAAAAGCCGTAGACATATTGTTCAAGCCCTGCTAATTTGAAACAAGTCGCGGCACAGCCGGCGGCTCCAGGAATTCATTGAGGCGGGCAAGGAGGCTCCCATGGCAGTAACCCACCAGGCGCAGCAAGCGTCGTGGAGATCGACGATTTCGGCAAAACAGCGCCGCACCATTGCCGGTGGTGCGGTCGGAACCTTGATGGAGTATTTCGACTACTACCTCTACGGGCTGGCCTCGGCCACCGTGTTCCCCACGGTGTTCTTCCCCAATGACAACGCTGTCGTGGGAACACTGTCATCCTTCGCCAGTTTCGCGTTCGGCTTCCTGCTGCGCCCGGTTGGCGGCCTCATTTTTGGCCACATCGGCGACCGGCTGGGCCGCAAGACGGCACTCATGATCACCGTCATCGGCATGGGCCTCTCCACGGCAGCCATCGGCCTGATTCCTTCGACCAATGCCATTGGCATTGCCGCCCCGATCCTGCTGCTGGTCTTCCGCATGTGCCAGGGCCTCTTCGTGGGCGGCGAGATGGGCGGTGCCGCGACCCTGGTTGTCGAACACGCACCCGCCGGCCGCCGCGGACTGTTTGGGGCGCTGCTGATCAGCGGCGCGGGAATCGCCAATGTCGCCTCTGCCGGACTCATGACGCTGGTCGGGGCCGGATCGCATTCGTTCTTCATCGCCTGGGGCTGGCGGATACCGTTCGTGTTCGCACTGGTCCTGGCCGTCGTGGCCATCGTGCTGCGCTCCAAGCTGGAGGAATCGGACGAGTTCAAG
The DNA here is from genome assembly GCF_011045165.1 of Arthrobacter silviterrae. Classification (GTDB taxonomy): domain Bacteria; phylum Actinomycetota; class Actinomycetes; order Actinomycetales; family Micrococcaceae; genus Specibacter; species Specibacter silviterrae. Next base: position 57,150 of record NZ_JAAKZI010000020.1, on the reverse strand, counting down.
GAACTCGCCGCCGCCCGGGCCAACAAGCCACAGGAACGCAAGTCCCCCCTCAAGGAGGTTTTCCGCCACCCAAAGAACGCCATACTGGGCATCCTCATTGGACTGCCGCAGAGCATCGCCGGCTACATCATCCTGACCTTCGGTCTGGCCTACATGGTGTCCAAGGGCACCCACGCCCAGGTTGGATTCATCGGAACCATGATCGTGGGAGTGCTCCAAATCTTCGCGGCCCCGTTGTGGGGAGCCCTGTCGGACAAAATCGGGCGCCGCAAGACCTACATTGGCGGCTGCATAGGCTTTGCCCTGCTTATCTACCCCGCCTTCGTGCTCTACGGAACCGAGGTGGCCATACTCATCTGGCTGGGCATGATCATCGGCTTCGTCATTCCCGGCGTGGCCATGCAGGGCACCCTTCAGACGATGCTCGTTGAAATGTTCGACGTCGAGGCACGCACCACCGGCGTCAACATCGGCTACCAGATTTCCAACACCATCGGCGGCGGCTTTGCGCCCCTGATCGCAACAGCCCTCGCCGCGGCGTTCGGGAGCGTGTGGCCGGTCATCGTCTACGCCGCCGTCATCTGTGTCATCGGCATTGTTGCAACCGCCTATGCTTCGTTCCGGCCCGACGTCGAGAACGCAGGCCGGCTGCACGCGTAGCCTTGCCTGCAAGGAACGCCATCCGCACAGCCGCACCACCGCGCACCACCTACAGAAATGGACCATCCATGAACTTCACCCCGAAGACCGCGTTCCGCACCACCAACGCCCCGCAGCCCGCCGGCCCCTACAGCCAGGGCATTGAGGCAAACGGGTTCTTCTACACGGCAGGCTTCGGGCCGCAGGACCCCGCCACCGGAGCCGTCCCCGATTCCGTGGGCGAGCAGACGCGGCAGGTGTTGCGCAATGTGCAGGCCATCCTCAAGGAACGGGGGCTGACCATGGACCACTGCGTCAAGACCACGGTGCACCTCGCCGACCTGGCCGACTTTGCCGAGTTCAACGACGCCTACCAGGAATTCTTCTCCGAGCCCTATCCCGTGCGCACCACGGTGGGGTCGCAGTTGGCAGGCATTCTGGTGGAAATCGACGTGGTCGCCGCCGTTCCGGAAAGCAAGTAGGGACAGGGCAGGGATGGCAACCAGGAAGCTGCGGCTGGAGGAACTCGGGGAAGAACGCCTTTCCCCGCGCGACAAGGGGATCCCTGAACGCGCGTTTGGCATGACCGTGACGGAATTTTTGGCCACCCGGCCCCGTCTCCCCGAATTCTGGACGCCGCTGGTTGCCTTGGACCAGTCAGCCATTGACAACAATGTTGACGTCATGTCCAGGTGGTGTTCGTCCCGGGGGCTGCAACTCATGCCGCACGGCAAGACCACCATGGCCCCGCAGCTGTGGCAGCGGCAGCTCGACGCGGACAGCACCGGCATCACGCTGGCCACCATGGGGCAGGTGCGCACCGCACGCAGTTTCGGGCTGGACTCCATCATGCTGGCCAACGCCGTCGTCGACGGCCGCTCCCTGCGCTACCTTGCCGGTGAACTGGCCGATCCGCAGTTCCGGTTTGTCTGCTGGGCAGATTCCGTGGCCACCATCGCGGCCATGGAACACGGCCTGCGCAGCGTTGAGCTGCCCCGGCCGGTGGATGTGTGCGTCGAACTGGGTGCGGAAGGCGGGCGCACCGGTGCACGGTCTGTCGCCGAAGCCCTTGAGGTGGCCCGGCTCGCCGCCGCCTCGGACGTGCTCCGCCTGGCCGGCGTCGGCGGTTACGAAGGTTCCCTCGGGCACGACCGCTCGGAGGAGACACTTGCGAACGTCCGGCGCTACCTGCGGCAACAACTCGAACTGCACCAGGCGCTGGGCGGGCTGTACGACGACGGCGACATTTTCGTCACAGCCGGCGGCAGCGCCTACTTCGACGTTGTCGCCGAGGTGTACGCGGACGCCGTAGCTGCGGACCCGCACACCCGCTGGACGTTGCGCAGCGGCGCCTACATCACGCACGACGACGGCTTCTACCGCCGGATTTCCCCGCTCGACGAGGGACGCCCGGCGGGCCAGGCCGGGGCGGGCCAGACCGGGGCAGGCCGCCTGCTTCCGGCCATGCGCGGCATGGCCCGCGTGGTGTCCCACCCGGAGCCCGGCCTTTCCCTGCTCGACGGCGGCAAGCGCGACTTCCCCTTCGACGAGGGGCTGCCCATCCCCCGCCGGCAGGCGCCGGACCTGCAAGGCCCCTGGACGCCGCTGGCCGGCTCAAGCATTCCCGCCATGAACGACCAGCACAGTTATCTGGTGCACAGCGGCCGGGACCTGGGGCTTGGTTCGGTGGTCTCCCTGGGGCTTTCGCATCCCTGCACGACATTCGACAAGTGGCACTACCTGCCCATGACCGCCTCACAGGACAGCGACCTCGTCGTCGAACTGGTCCGCACCTTTTTCTAAGAGTCGACCCCCGAAAGGAACCCACCATGCGTTTGGTGTTGCGCGGCGGAACCGTCGTAGACGACCAGGGAATGCGAACGGCCGACGTCGGCATTGCCGGCGGGACCATCACAGAGGTCGGGGACCTGCCCCCGCAGGCAGGCGATGACACCATCGACTGCCGCGGACGGTACGTGCTGCCGGGATTTGTTGACGTGCACTCACACGCCGACGGCTTCATCGAGGACGAGGCAGTCCAGCGGGCCCTCCTGAAACAGGGGGTGACGACGGTGGTTGCCGGGCAGGACGGGGTCTCCTACGCACCCGGCGACGGCAGCTACGCCGGCGGGTATTTTGCGGCCATCAACGGAGCGCACCCGCACTACCGCGGCGGCGGTGTGGCTGCATTCCTCGGCGCCGTTGACGGACGGTCGCGGCTGAATTATGCCTACCTTGTTCCCGCGGGCACCGTCCGGGCGGAAGTGTGCGGGCGGTCGAGCGGGCCTGCAACCCCCTCCCAAACGGCCGCCATGGCCGCCCTGGTCACGCAGGGGCTCCAGGAGGGCGCCGTCGGCCTGTCCACGGGGCTGGACTACGTGCCCGGAATCTTTGCCACGGCGGATGAGATCGCCGCACTCTGTGCCCCGGTGGCTGATGCCGGGGCCGTGTATGTCACGCACATGAGGGGCGGCTACGAGGCCAATTCGGCCGCGGGCATTTCCGAGATCGCCCACATCGCGTCCGTATCTGGCGCCCGCATCCACATATCGCACTTCCACGCACAGGCGCACATCATCGATGCCCAGCTGCGGTACCTCCGGGACGCGGGCGTGGATGCCACCTTTGACGCGTACCCCTACACCCGCGGCTGCACCCTGCTGGCCATGCCGCTGCTGCCCCACGAACTCTCCGTGCAGCCTGCCGAAACGGTGGTCAAGGCACTGAACGACCCCGCCGAACGGGCCCGCCTGCGCCGCGACTGGTTCCCCTCCATTAAGCGCAATGCCAGCCTGGGGCCGGACTGGCTGTCCATGATCACCCTCGCCCACATCGGCGCCGCCGGCTATGCCTGGGCGCACGGGCTGACACTCGAGGCAGCCGCCGCACGCGCCGGCACCGACCCCATCGACTTCAGCCTGGATGTGCTGGCCGCGTCACGTCTGGAGGTCAACGCCGTCATGGCCGTGCGGCACCGGCGCCCCGTCGCCGAATTGGCTGCCATCTTCTCCCAGGAGGGCCACATGGGCGGTTCCGACGGCATCTTCATTGGCGCACACCCGCATCCGCGGGCCCGGGGCACCTTCGCCCGGTACCTGCGCCAATACGTGCGTGAAACCGGCACCTGGTCATGGCCGCAGGCAGCAGCCCACCTTTCAACGGCGCCCGCAGCCCGCTTCGGCCTCGGCCGGCGCGGCAGGGTCTCCCCCGGCTGGGTGGCCGACCTCATGGTTGTCGACCCGCTCGCCGTGGCCGATCAAGCCACCTATGACGATCCGCTGGGCGAGTCGGTGGGAATTGACGACGTCCTGGTGGCAGGGCAGGCAGTGTTGCGCGGCGGCTCCGTTGCCTCCGGAAAACCAGGCATGGGCCTGCGGCGGGCAGGCGCCCCATGGTGACCCAAAGTGAGCTGCTCGCCTTCGTCGATGCAAGGCTGGCCTACGAAATTGACGTGGTCGCCGCCGCCGCAGCACAGGCCGGCGGGGCCGCCGTCATCGTCGACACCCGCAAACAGCTTTCCTGGGACCACGGCCACGTGGCAGGTGCTCTGCACCTGCCCGTGGCGGGTCTCGAGGAGGCACTTGCCTTGCTGCCCCGGGAGCGGCGCTACATTGTCTACGGTTGGGGCCCCGGCTGCAACGGGGCAACCCACACGGCACGCCGGCTGATCGCCGCGGGCCTGGACGTCCGCGAAATGATCGGCGGTTACGAATACTGGGTGCGGAACCAATTCCCGGTGGAAGCTGCCGGCCCCTTGCCCCCTCGCGGGCCCGACCCCCTGGTTTCGGCCGAGGCTGCCGGGGAATAGTTCGGCTGCCGGATTGGGCAACAGGGATTGCCCCTCCGTTTCACCCCGATAGGGGCGAGAGGGTATCTCCGGGACCCGCTGTTGGTTAGGGTCATGCATGTGAGCGTTCTCTACTTGGTCCGGCACGGACAGGCTTCCTTCGGCACCGAAGACTATGACCGCCTGTCGCCGCGCGGCAGGGAACAGAGCCAGGCCCTCGGAAGCGCTCTCATGCAGGCAGGCGCCTCCCCGGTGCGCATTGTCACCGGCGCCATGCTGCGGCAGCGCCAAACGGCACAAGGGATCCTCGAAGCAGCCGGCTGGACCACCCCGGCCTGCGTTGACCCGCGCTGGGACGAATTCAACGCCACCGAGCTGATCGGTGCCTGCCCCGCGGACGATCCGCAGGCCCGGACTGACTCGCGCGCCTTCCAACGGCTGCTCGAGAAGGCTTCCGCCCGCTGGGCCTCCGGTGAGCACGACGGCGACTACCGTGAGACGTACTCCGCCTTCACCAGCCGCGTCGACGCGGCACTCATCAGCGCACTTGACGGGCTCGCATCGGGGCAGAGCGCGCTGGTTGTCTCCAGCTCCGGCGCCATCGCCTGGGCAGCCGCCCGGCTCCTCGACGGCGGATTCCCGCAATGGCTGGCGCTCAACCGGGTCACGGTCAATTCCGGCGTTACCAAGATTGTCTCCGGTTCATCGGGGCAGACAATGGTGACATTCAACGACCACGCCCACCTTCCACATTCGTGGATCACCTACCGTTAAAACAGCGTCACAGCAGACAAGGGAATCGGGTTTCTACATGACTGAACAGCAGCGCACGGCCATCATCACGGGTGCAGGACGCGGGATCGGCGCCGACATTGCCCGGCGCCTGGCCTCCGACGGTTTCCAGGTTGCCGCAATCGACCTCGACCAAAAGGGACTGGACGCCCTCACCACCGAGTTGACGGCGGCCGGGCACCGGGCCATCGGGATCGTGGCAGACATCTCCGACGAAGCCGCCGTGGACGCCGCCGTCGCCCGGACCGCCAGCGAGCTGGGTGCGCCGGTGGTGGTGGTCAACAACGCCGGCATCATCCGCGACAACCTGCTCTTCAAGATGTCCGTCACCGACTGGGACCTGGTCATGAACGTGCACCTGCGCGGCTCCTTCCTGGTTTCCCGCGCGGCCCAAAAGCACATGGTCGAGGCAAAATGGGGCCGCATCATCAACCTCTCAAGCACCTCGGCGCTGGGCAACCGCGGCCAGGCCAACTACTCCGCGGCGAAGGCAGGCCTCCAGGGGTTCACCAAGACCCTGGCCCTGGAACTTGGGCCCTTCGGTGTGACTGCCAACGCGATCGCCCCGGGCTTCATCGAAACCGAGATGACGGCCTCCACGGCGCAGCGGATGGGAATCACCTTCGAGGAATTCACGGCCAAGGCCGCCGCAGCCATCCCGGTGCGCCGCACTGGCAAGCCCGCGGACATTGCCAACGCCGTGTCCTTCTTCGCGTCCGAGAATGCCGGTTTTGTCTCCGGCCAAGTGCTGTATGTGGCTGGCGGGCCCAAGGCATGAGGACCTTCAACGGCATAGACGACTTCGCCAGGCACGTGGGTGAGGAAATTGGCGTCACGGAATGGCGCACCATCACCCAGGCGGACATCAATGCCTTCGCTGACGTAACCAACGACCACCAGTGGATCCATGTCGACACGGAAAGGGCGGCAGCGGGGCCGTTCGGCACCACGCTGGTGCACGGCTACCTGACCCTTTCCCTGGTGTCCGGGTTCATGTTCGACACCTACCGGGTGGACGGGTTGTCCATGGGCGTGAACTACGGCTCCAACAAGGTCCGCTACCCGGCTCCGGTCCTGGCCGGTTCGCGGGTGCGCGGCCGGATCAAACTGGTGGACCTTGACCGCCAGGAAAACTGGGCACAGTCAACCGTCCAGGTCACCGTCGAACAGGAATTCAACGGGGAGGCGAAGAAGCCCGGCTGTGTTGCCGAGGTGGTCTCCCGGTTGTATGAGGCCCCGGGCACGCCGCCGTCGTCCTGAGCTGTGGGGCCTTGCCCCGTAGCCCGGCGCGGCGTGCTATTGCAGGGGTGAGAAGGCCGCAGGGGCCAGCTGCTTGGTCACGGTGGACGTCGGCGCCGGACCATCATGGGCGCCGGTGGGGTTGGACCCTTCCATGGGGCCCGCGCCAGCTTGCGGACGTGCCCATATTTGGACAATCCCGTTGCTCTGGCCGAACTCCAGGCGGCCGGCAACCACCAGGGGCTCCGTCAGGCTGCGCTCCTGGATCGCACGGGACCAGGCCTCCCCTGCGGCACGCAGCTCGCAGACCTTGAAGTAGTCGTACCTGATCTCATAGAACGGCCCTGGGCTGCCAGGCTGCGGACCCTGGACAAAATCGAACGGAAGGACCAGTTCAACCATCATCCGGTTGACGAAGCTGCCGGTGGCCGGCGGCCAGTTGGGGTGCTGGGCCGCGAGGGCCCGAAGGCGGGTGCGTTCCGCCAGGTCTCGGTACGGCCACACGTGAACCACTTCGCTGCACGGCCCGTCCGTGGTGTGCCAAAATCCGGCCAGGGGCGAGAAGGCATCCCTGTCGGGGTAGGCCTGCCCGAACCGCCGCTCAAACTCAGGGACATTTTCCGGCTCCACCTGGTAGGAGCGGAATTCGTAAATCATGGGCTAATCCTTCTTCTGGATGGCTGGACCGGGTGCTTCACCCCAGCACGGCAGTTGACCCGGCAACGGCACATTCCTCGTCCTGCTCGCCGGTGCCGCCGCCCACGCCGCATGCCCCTGCCAGTGCGCCATCGATGAAGATTGGCACCGCTCCCTTGGCATAAAACATGTGCCCGCCCTCGGCCTGGGCGATGCCCCTCATGATGGGCGCCGCCGCCCGCTCAGCCAACAGACCGCTGGGCCTGGCGAACCCGGCGGAGGCGACTGCCTTGCCCTGTGAGCCGTAGCCGGCGCCCCAATGGCTGCCGTCCATCCGGGCGAAGGCCACCAGCCTGCCCCCTGGGTCACATACGGAGACGCTGATGTTGATGCCCAGGACGTGCGCCTTCCCAATGGCGGCTGCAATGGCCTGGTTGGCCTGGTTGGCCTGGGCGAGGGTGACTGACATGGACTGCCTTTCGCTGGGAGTGAAGAATTTGGGGCCGGCGGACTGCCACGCCGGTGGCTGCGGCAGGTCCGGGGAGTTGACGCTGTACAGGGTGGCAGTCATGGGGACTGCAGGGTGAGAACATTGGCCGGCGCTTCGGCGTAGCCGTGGTCCCGTGGCATGCGATCGGCCATGGCGAGGGCGTACGGCGCCCCGTCGAGCAATTGGGCAAGCATCCGCCTGTCCAAGTCCAGGCCCGCCCGTCCGGCCGCCGCCAGGCATTCGGCACGCAGGGCCGTCACCGCCTCCCCGTGCGGTTCCGTGAGGGTTTCCGGTTCTTCGACGGGTGGGGCCGATGCATGGGGAACCAGTGCGGGGTGCCGCAGGTGCCACTCCGTGGCCCTTTGGTATGCGTGGCCGATCCGCAAAATCACGGCTTCCCCAAACGGCCGCCCCAGCAGCTGCATGCCCAGCGGCAATCCGGACGGGCCAAAGCCGCTGGGCAGGGCCAGCACAGGCTGGCCCGTGACGTTCGCCGCCGTGAAGTGGTTGGCCCGCCGCCAGAATGCGCGGGAGTCGTGTGCGCGGAATGTCGGGGCCTCTCCCGAACAAATGGTGACAAAGGCATCGTAGCGCTGGTACAGGGGCTCCATCTCGGCGATGGCCCGCCCGGACGCGTTTGGACCCTAACTTGTTGGAGGGGCACACGCCCCGTGGGAGCAGCCCTGCGGCCCGACGGCGTTTCGGGCACGGGAGGCTGGGAACACGTCGCCGCAACAGTGGAGGAATCGATGTTCGCAAGAGTCAGCACCTACCGTCCAGGCCCCGGAAGCACCGGAGCACCGTCAGCTGCCACCGTCAGCCAGGTGCTTGGCCTGGCCGGCTGCAAGGGGATTTACTACCTGCTGGGCAAGGACGGCAAGTCCCTGTCCGTGACCCTCTGGGATGACGAGGCCGCACTCGCCGGCAGCGAGCAGGCCGTGGAGAAGATTCGCACGGAGACCACGGCGGGGCAGCACATGGAGGTCCTGGGGGTCGAAGAGTTCGAAGTCCTGACCAAGGAACCCTAGCCACGGCGGACTTCGGCGGCCCGGGGCAGGCTGCGTGCCGCCCTGCGCGGCCGAACCGCAGTGAAGGTTCCGCTCCCTGAAACCCCGGGTTCACCCCGAATTCATGGTGGGGACCTAGTGTTGCCGTGCACGGGATATTGGAGTGTTTTGGGCTCCCGTGCAGTCAAAGGCCGGCATTCCTTACCGGCACCAGATCGGCAACGATTGGACCATTCCATGCCTGAATTCAAACAACCTTCCAGCCGCAAACGGGCGGCCGCGGCGTCAACGGCCGCCGTGGCCGGGGTTTCCCTGCTGGCAGCCAGCCTGCTGGGCCTAGGCGCCGCGCCGGGGACTGCCGGCGAAAGCCCGCACGGCACCGCCACGCCCATCAAGCACGTGGTGGTGATCTTCCAGGAGAACGTTTCCTTTGACCACTACTTCGCGACGTACCCGCAGGCCGCAAACACGCCGGGCGAAACACAGCAGGGCAGCGGAATCGCAGCACCGGCGTTCACGGCGGCGAAGAACACGCCGAAGGGCATCAACACGCTGGCGAATGCGGGGCTGCTGGCCCCCAACAACCCGAATTCCATCCAGCCGGCCCGGCTCTCCCCCATGCAGGCCGTCACCTGCGACCAGGACCACGGCTACACCTCGGAACAGAAGGCGTACAACGCCGGGCTGATGGACAAGTTCGTCCAATTCACCAGCCGCGACAGCTGCGGGGCGAACCAGTTCGGCCGCCCCGGCCTGACCATGGACTATTACGACGGCAACACCGTCACCGGCATCTGGAACTACGCCCAGAACTACGCCATGAGCGACAACCACTTCAGCACCACCCTTGGCCCCTCCACACCGGGTGCATTGAACCTGGTCGCGGGCCAGACCCACGGCGTCAAGGAGTTCTCCGCCGCCGGCGCCCCCGTGGCCACCCCGGCGGCAGGAAGCTACACGGTCCGCCAGCCCGACGCGAACGGGATCGGAACGGTCACCAACGACCCGGATCCCGTCTACGACGACTGCTCCAACAACAGCCACGCCAGTGCCAACAACCTGGCCGCCATGACCGGGAAAAACGTTGGCGACCTCCTCAACGCCAAGGGCGTCTCGTGGGGCTGGTTCCAGGGCGGGTTTGCCCCAACCACCCCCTCAACCGCGGGCAGCCCGGCGTCGTGCCTGTCCTCCCACGGCAACGCAGCCGGCGCTAAAGTGACCGACTACTCCCCTCACCACGAGCCCTTCCAGTACTACGCCTCCACCGCCAACCCGCACCACCTGGCACCTGCCTCGCCGGCGGAGATCGGGCACAACGGCCAGGCAAACCACCAGTACGACCTCACCGCCTTCAACCATGTGGTCAACACGGACAACATGCCCGCCGTGTCCTTCCTGAAGGCCGGGATGTCCCAGGACGGGCACGCCGCGTACTCGGACCCGCTCGATGAGCAGAACTTCATCACCGCCACCGTGAACAATATCCAAAAGTCGAAGAACTGGGACAGCACGGCCGTGGTCATTGCCTATGACGACTCGGACGGCTGGTACGACCACGTCGCCGCGACCGTGAAGAATTCCTCCAACACCGCCGACGACGCCGCCTGGTGCCAAAACGCAGCAGCCGCCGGCGTCCCGATGGGCGGAGGCTATGCCGACCGCTGCGGCCCGGGCCCGCGCCAGCCCCTGCTGGTGATCTCCCCCTATGCGAAGAAGAACTTCGTGGACCACACAGAGAGCAACCAGTCCTCGATCCTGCGCTTCATCGAGGACAACTGGCACACCGGGCAGATCGGCGACGCGTCAGCCGACGCCACCGCAGGCTCCCTGGCCAACATGTTCAACTTCCACCACCAGCGCAGCGACTTGGTCCTGCTCAACGAACAGAACGGCACCGTCGCGGCCATCACGCACACCGGCAATGGCCGGGGCAACGGGCGTCCCGACTCCGGCAGCTGAGCCCGGCACCCGCTTTGTCAACGCCTCCCGGCCGCGCGGCCGGGGGGCGTTGATTTCATTTCCGGTTTTGGCGGATTTCAAGTTCCCTTAACCCCCGCCCACTACCGTGAAGCCCCTGAATTCACCATGCAAGGCCCACGAGGCCGACAATGTCATCCACTCAACTTCCCGCCGCGGTTTCCTGGCCGCAGCCCTGACAGGCGCCGCCCTGACGCTGGCTCCGGTACAGTTCGCTGCCGCCGACTCCGGAACCAGCAAAAACAAGACGATCACGGGGCACTTGGACACCGGCGCCGCCGACTTCGTCTACCTTCCCTTCGACGTGCCCGCCGGTGTCAACAAGATCAGTGTGCAGTACACGTACAGCAGGCCCCACGTTGCCTCGGGCCTGCTGAACAACGCCTGCGACATCGGCATCTTCGACGAAAACGGCACAAAACTTGCCGGCAAGGGCTTCCGGGGCTGGTCCGGGGGATTCCGCAGTGAATTCTTCATCAGCGCCGCCGAAGCGACGCCGGGCTACCTCCCCGGCCCGGTCGGCAGGGGCACCTGGAACATCGTGCTGGGCCCCTACCAGGTCGCCGCGGAGGGCATGGACTACACCGTCAACATCACCCTGGACTACGGGCCCGACGGCGCTCCCCACCGCCCGCTGTACCCCGCCCAGGCGATTACCGGGCGCGGAGCCGGCTGGTACCGCGGCGACGCCCACCTCCACACGGTCTATTCCGACGGCAAGCGCACCCCCGATGAAGTGGCGGCGGGGGCCCGGGCCGCCCGCCTGGACTTCATGGTCAGCACCGACCACAACACGCCCGCCTCGCATGGGGCGTGGGGACCGCTTGCCGGGGATGACCTGCTCATCCTCACGGGCGAGGAAGTCACCACGCGCAATGGACACTACCTCGCCTTGGGGCTGGAGCCGGGCGACTGGATCGACTGGCGTTACCGGGCGCGGGACAAGGGCTTCAAACAGGAGGCGCAGCACATCCGTTCCTCGGGCGGGATCGTGGTACCGGCCCACCCCTTCTGCCCCTACGTTGCCTGCCGCTGGAAGTTCGGCTACGACGACGCCGACGCCGTCGAAGTGTGGACCGGCCCGTGGACCGCCGATGACGAATACGCCATCAACAGCTGGGATTCCATGCTGGCCCAGTCGGTGCGTTCCGGCGGCCGCTGGCTCCCGGCCATGGGCAACAGCGACGCCCACAGCGCACCCCAGGTGATCGGCTTCCCGCACAACGTTGTCCATGCCGCAGCCCTCTCCCGTGATGCCCTGTTGGAGGGCATCCGCAACGGCAGAAGCTGGATCGCCGAATCTGCCGATGTATCGGTCGATTTCACGGTGTCCTCCGGCGGACGGAGCGCCGGCATCGGGGAGCGGCTTGACGTTGCAGCGAATTCCCCCGTCACGGTGACGGCGGCGGTTTCCGGCGTGCCCAACGGCGTGGTCCGCTTCATCACCGACGAGGGCCAGACCCTCCAGCAGAACCTGCCCGCCGCCGGCCGGGGCACCATCACCTGGGTGACGACGCCGCAGCTCGCGGCGTACGTGCGCCTTGAGGTCCGGCACCCGATGGCGGACGGAACGCCCAGCAACGGGACCGCGATGGGGACCGCCCTGCAGCTCGGTCCCATGGCGGCCCTCACGAACCCGATTTTCCTCGGGGCGAAATAAGGGCACCAGCACTCCGCCGGGCGACGGCAAGCCCAGCTGCCGCGAGAAGCACCACAAATCCGGCGGCCAGCCCGGTTCGCCCAAACGTCAGCATCCACCCCAGCAGCAGCGGGCCGGCCAGGCCGCCGGCCCGCGCTGCCATGCCCATGCCGGCAAAACAGGCCCATGGGCGGGTGCTGGCCAATGCTGCCTGCCGGGTGTTGAGCGTGGAGGCCATGATGGCAGCCCCGATGAGGGGTCCGCTGAGTCCAAGCCCGACGGCGACGGCAACCGGGCTGCCCGCCACGGCGCCATACCAGAATCCTGCGCCGGCCCCAACCACTGCCGCGGCGAACTCGATGTTGGTCCGTGCCAGCGAACCACGCCCCATGAATCCGGCGGTCGCCATCGCCAACAGCTCCCGCAGGACCAGTCCCAGCCCAATGGCGCCGCCCAGACCCGGGAGCGCAACGGGCAGGGCGGAACCGGCAGCCGTAAACACGATGGGCATGGTTGCAGCGGCAACGGCCCCCTTGACCATGACGGAAGACCGCGCCATTTCGGCCACGGAAAACCGAATGGCCGCCACTGCGCCGGTGTTGGCTGGCGCCGGCGGCCGGGACGACTGCCCCGGATTTGTGCCCCGCGGCAGTGTAAACGCGGCGCCCAGGAGCAGGGCGCCGGAGATGAGGAGGCCGAATAACAGTTCCGCAGGGGCTTCCCGGCCCAAGGCCACGGTGATGGCTCCCGAAGCGATGAGGGCCCCTCCCCGCTGCACCAACACCGACATCCTTTGGCCTGCTGCCTGCGCCGGCCCCAGGAGTTCGGAGTACCGTGCCAGTGTAGGGATATAGATCAGGCTGGAACACGCGGCGAAGACCGCGGCGAACACCATGATCCACCAGCCTGTCCCCAGCAGCACGGCGGCGCTGGCCGTCAACACTATGAGGCCCCCGCTGGCAGCGACCAGCGGCTTCAATCCATACCGGGCCCCCAACTGCGCTGCGGGCGAATCGAGCAGCAGGCCAAGGCCCATGTAGATCGTTACGGCGATCGAGGCGTCTGCCAGTCCAGGCGCACTAACGGCTATTGCCGTAATAGCCATAGTGTGGAAGGCAAAGTAGACGCCGGTTATGAACGAGATTGCCCCATAGCGCCGTACCCGGCGCAGCGGCACGGCCAAGCTAAGCGCCATAAACCCATTCACCGCCCACCATGGTTGCCTTGACCACGCTGGCGGAAATATGGCCGGGGGCATCCCCGGCCAGCAGGGGGTCACGGTCGAGCAGGACGAGGTCGGCAAGCATTCCCGGCTCCAAGGTGCCGACTGCCCCTCCCATACCAACAAGGTCAGCGCTCAGGGCCGTGGCAACGTGGAACGCCTCCGCCGCCGACACCCCCTGTGCGGCCCCGAGTATTGAGCCCCCGAGGGTGGAACGGGTCACCGCGGTCTCGATCGTGGCCAAAATGTTCATGGGCGTAACGGGTGAATCCGAGTGCATGCCAACCGTGAGTCCATGGTCCAGGCATTCACGCAGCGGGTTCATGCGTTCGGCCCGGGCCGGTCCCACAAAGCGGTCCCGGTGGCGGTCCCCCCAATAGTGGACATGGTTGGTAAACAGTGAGGCGCCCAGGCCCACTTCCGCCGCCGCCTTGATGTGTTCGGGGTGGGCCATTTGGAAGTGCTCAATTCGGTGTTTGGCCCACCCCTCCCCTGCCGCCAGGCCGCGCAACTCGCGGAAGGCCTCGATGACTTCCCCTATTGCCCCATCCCCGTTGGCATGAACTGCCAGCTGGGCCCCGGCTGCCAGCAAAGATTGGGCCTTAGCCACGATTTGGGCCGAGGACAGCAGCAGGTTGCCGTGCGACTCAGGGCAGCATTCATATCCGTCAACGACGGCTGCCGAGAGTCCTTGGATGGAGCCGTCCGCCCACAGCTTCGCCCCGCGAATCTGAAGGCGGGACGCCGTCGAGTGCCGGAAAAGTTCAGGATCCCGGGCAACGATTTCAGGCACAAGGTCGCCAATCAAATATCCGAACAGGCGCACCGGCATCGCCCCGGCGTCCGCGATCTCCCTGAGCATGTCCAGCTCCCGGGCTGCGAACTGCGAGCCGATGGCCATGTCGTGAATCTGGGTGATTCCCTGGGAAACGGCCTGGTCCATCGCCTCGCGTGCCGCACGCAGACCGTCCCCGCGTTCGGGTTGGGGGCACTGCTCGCGCACTGCCCGGACAGCGCCGATCCCCCACAACAGCCCCGATGCCCGGCCGGCTTCATCCCGGACGAAGCTCCCGCCCACCGGGTCCGGGGTCCCGTCCCAGACTCCGGCCAGTTCAAGCGCCCGGGTGTTGGCGACAGCGAAGTGGCCGGAGAGGTGGGTCACCAGCACCGGGTCTCCCACCGAGACGCGGTCCAGGTCATGCCTGCTGGGGTGGCGGCCCTCAAGCAGCAGGGTGTCGTCATACCCCCATCCCCGGTACCAGCCCTGGCTGGCCCCGCAACGGACCAGGGCGGCGATCAGCGCGTCCATGGAGCCGACGGCTTCGGGCCGAAGGTTCGCCCATTGCCCGGTCATCCCGGTGAAAACGGTGTGGACGTGGCTGTCGACCAGTCCGGGGATGATCGTTCCGTTGAGTTCAAGGGACTGGTCCGCCTGCGGGTAGCGTCGGTGGGCCTCCTCGGAGGTGCCGGCGAACACGACCTTTTCGCCGTCAATGACAAGGGCCTGGACCTGCCGGTGCGGAACAAAGGAGACGTGGATGGCATCGGCGGCAAGAATGGCGACCATGTATGTCACGGCCGTTCGACGAGGAGCGAGGTGCCTTGGCCGACGCCCACGCACAGGGTGGCCAGTCCGCGCCGGACATTGTCCTGCTCCATCCGACGCAGCAGCGTGACCACCAGCCGGGAGCCGCTGGAACCGAGCGGGTGCCCCAGGGCAATTGCGCCGCCGTCGTTGTTGGTGATGCCATTGTCCAGGCAAAGGGCACGCATCACGGCCAGCGACTGGGTGGCAAAGGCCTCATTAAGTTCGACGGCGCCCAGTTCACCAATGTGCCACCCCGCACGGGCCAGGACCTTTTCCGTGGCCGGAACCGGGCCGATCCCCATGACTTCCGGCGCCACGCCCGCCGAGGCGCCGTCGACGATGCGCCCGCGCGGGGCCAGCCCGTATTTGGCCACGGCAGCCTCCGAAGCGACAACAATGGCCGAGGCACCATCGTTGAGGGTGCTTGCGTTTCCCGCCGTGACCACCGCACCGCCCTTCACCACGGGACGAAGCCCGGCCAGCACCTCCGTGGTGGTTCCCGGCCGGGGGCCCTCATCGGTGTCGACAACCGTGCTGCCCTTTCGTCCCGGAATGACGACGGGCACGATTTCTTCCCGGAACCGTCCCGCCGCGATGGCGGCCAGCGCCCGTTCGTGGGACTGGACGGCGAAGGCATCGGAGTCCTCGCGCGAGATCCCATGGACCTGGGCCACCTTTTCCGCCGTTTCCGGCATGGAGAACGTCATCTCCCCGCCCCGGGTCAGGTCCCCGGAGGTGAGGCGCGGGTTGGTGAACCGCCAGCCAATCGAGGTGTCAAAGACGGCCCCCGGCTCGGCAAACGCCTTCCCGGGCTTTTCCTGAACCCACGGTGCACGGCTCATGGATTCCACGCCGCCGGCCACCACAATGTCCGCCGCGCCCGCCTTGACCATTTGCGCGGCCAGGATGATGGCGCTCAGTCCGGAGGCGCACAGCCGGTTCACGGTCAGCCCGGGCACGTGGTCGCCAAAGCCTGCCAGCAGCCAGGCCATCCGGGCAACGTTGCGGTTTTCCTCCCCGGCGCCGTTCGCGTTGCCGAGTATCACCTCATCCACGGTGTCGGGATCGACGCCGGCCCGGCGCACCGCATCCTGGACCACCAGTGCAGCGAGGTCGTCGGAACGCACGGCGGACAGCGCGCCGCCGTAGCGCCCCACCGGGGTTCGGGTGCCGCCAACGAGGAATGCCTCGGCCATTGAAAAACTCCTTCAGTCGGATCGTGTTTGGTTCCAGGGACTTGCAAGGAGGGGCTGCTACTTGACCGCCGTTGCGGCCTCGCCGTATCGGTACCAGCCCTTTCCGGTTTTCCGGCCGTAGTCGCCGCGTTCATACATCTCGGTCAGGGCCGGGTGGGGCAGGTCCGCCGGGTCACCGGTTTCGGCGAATGTGGCATGACGGATCAGGTAACTGACGTCCAGGCCCACCAGGTCCATGAGTTCAAACGGGCCCATGGGGTGCCCCAGTGCAGTCTTCGCGGCCGTGTCGATGTCTTCAAAGGTGGCGATGCCTTCCGCGTAAAGGCGGAGTGCTTCGTCCCGGATGGCACCCATCAGGCGGTTGGCCACGAAGCCGGGGATCTCGTGGTTGATGAGCACGGGTGCCTTCCCCAGCCGCCGGGCCAGCTCCATGACGGTGTCAACGGTTTCCTGGGAGGTGCCCGGGTGGCGGACCACCTCCACGCACTTCATGACCAGGGCCGGGTTGAAGAAGTGCATATTGCAGACTTTCCCCGGACGGGAGGTGGACCCCGCCACCTTGGAGGAGCCCAGGGTGGAGGAGTTGGTGGCCAGGATCGCATGTGGCGGCGCTGCTGCATCGAGGGCAGCGAAGATGGCCCGCTTGACATCCAGCCGTTCCGTGGCCGCCTCGATGACGAGGTCGGCGCCGGCAGCCCCCTCTTCCAGCGATGTCGTGAAGGACAGCCGTGCCAGTGCCGCGTCGGCGTCGGGGCGGGACAGCCTGCCCTTTGCCACCGAGCTGTCCAGGCGGGAGGCAATCTGCTCCCTGGCCGCGGCCAGCGGTTCCGCGGCGATGTCGTGGATGGTGGTGGCGTATCCGGCCAGGGAGGCGGCCAAGCCGATTTGGGAGCCCATGGCGCCGGAGCCGACGACCAGGATGTTGTTGATGTGCATAAGTGTTGTCCTTGAAGGTTGTGCGTGGGCGTGCGGTTCAGAACCCGGTGAACGCAGCCGGGCGCTTTTCCAGAAAGGCGTTCAAGCCCTCGGACTTGTCGCTGCTGGTATACAGCAGGGACTGGGCCAGCCGTTCGAGGAGCAGGCCCGTGCGCTGGTCAGTTTCTGCCCCGTTTTTGATGACGAGCTTGGCCAGCCGGACGGCCAGGGGCCCCTTGGCCATGATCTGCCCGGCCGTCCTGCGGGCCGCGTCCATCAATTCCGGTGGAGGCACCACCTCGGTGACGAGCCCCATCCGAAGCGCCTCTTCGGAGTCGAAGATGCGTCCCGTGAGGATGAGCTCGACAGCGCGGCCCTTGCCGACCAGCCGGGACAGGCGCTGGGTGCCGCCTGCCCCGGGGATGATCCCCAAGTTCGTCTCCGGCAGGCCGAAGCGGGCCGATTCGGCAGCGATGCGGATGTCGCAGGCCATGGCCAACTCGATACCTCCGCCGAGCGCAAAGCCATTCATCGCGGCAATGGTCGGCAGTTCGTAGTCCTCGAGATAATCGAAAAAGCGCTGCATTTTTGCGCTTAGTCCGTCACCGGCCGCGTAACCGGCCAACGCGGTGATGTCTGAGCCCGCCACGAAGGCCACCTCGCCGGCACCGGTGAAGACAACGGCCCGGAGCTCGTCCTTGTCGGCAAACCCCTCCAAGGCCGCGCGGAGCTCGCGCACCACTGTGGGGTTCAGTGCGTTGCGCGCTCCGGGCCGGTTGATGGTAATGGTGCCGAGCCCGTTGTTGATGTCAGTGAGGATCGTCTCAAACGCCATGGTCGTCCCTTGCCGCCCCGGCTACCGAAAAGCCGGCTGGCCGGTGATGTGGTTGCCCAGGATCAGTGTGTGGACCTCATCGGTGCCCTCGTAGGTGCGGACGGATTCGAGGTTGTTGCCGTGGCGCAGTGGCGAGAAGTCCAAGGTGATGCCGTTGCCGCCCAGGATGGTGCGTGCTTCGCGGCAAATCTCGATGGCCTCGCGGCAGTTGTTCAGCTTGCCCACCGAGATTTGCACGGGCTGGAGGACTCCGGCATCCTTCATGCGGCCTGTGTGGATTGCCAGCAGGGTGCCCTTTTGGATCTCCAGCAGCATGTTTACCAGCTTGAGCTGGGTCAGCTGGTAGCCGGCCAGGGGCTTATCGAACTGCATGCGCTCCAGGGAGTACTTCAGGGCGGTTTCGTAGGAGTCGCGGGCCGCGCCCATGGCGCCCCAGATGATGCCGTAGCGGGCCTCGTTGAGGCAGGAGAAGGGCCCGCGCAGGCCCTTGGCGCCGGGCAGGATGGCGTCAGCCGGCAGCAGGACGTCCTCGAAGGTGATGTCGCATTGGATGGAGGCGCGCATCGAGAGCTTCGGCCCAATGGCGGTGGCCGTAAAGCCGGCGGTGTCCGTGGGCACGAGGAAGCCGCGCACACCGTCGTCCGTCATGGCCCAGATCACTGCCACCTGGGCAATGGTGGCCAGCCCAATCCACCGCTTGGCCCCGTTGAGCACCCAGCCGGTATCGCTGCGCACCGCGCGCGTTTGCATGGAGGAGGGGTCCGATCCCGCCGTCGGCTCGGTCAGCCCGAAGCACCCGATGATCTCACCCCTGGCCATGCCGGGCAGGTAGGTGTTCTTCTGCTCCTCGCTCCCCCACTTGTGGATGGCTGTCATGGCCAGCGAACCCTGCACCGAGACGAAGGTGCGCAGGCCGGAATCCCCGGCTTCCAGCTCCATCGCCGCGATGCCGTATTCAACGGAGGACCGGCCCGGGCACCCGTAGCCCTTCAAATGCATGCCCAGCAAACCCAGGCTACCCATTTCCCTGGCAATTTCCACCGGGAAATGGGCTGCCTCGTACCAATCCTTGATGTTCGGCTTGATGCGGTCGTTCACAAAACCGCGCACGGTGTCGCGGAAGGCGAGTTCTTCGGCGCTGAAGAGGGCGTCGAGGTTCAACACGTCGGAGTTGGCCAGGGCGGGGTCGATGGCAAGAGTGTTCATGGTGGGGTGTCTCTTTTCTGTGGCGAAGTCTTGAGGCGGCGCTTAGGCCGTTGGGAGCGGTGAATAATTCGGCAGCACGGTGTCGTTGTCGGCACCGAGCATCGGCGGGGCGGTGCGGACCTCCGGCCGGCGGCCGCGGAAGTTCACGGGGAAGGCAACCTGCTTGAGGTCCCCGATGACGGGGTGGTCGGCAATCTGGACCATTCCCAGGGCCTGGGTGTGGGGGTGCGCATAGACTTCGTCGAGGCTCCGGATCGGGGAGGCCGGGACGCCGCGTTCGGCGAACAGTCCGCACCACTGCGCCACAGTCTTGGCCTTCAGGGATTTTTCAAGCTCCCCGTTAAGCCGTTCACGGTTGGCCAGCCGCCCGTTGTTGGCCAGCAGCGACGCGTCCGCGCCCAGGTCCGGGCGGCCGATGGCTGCACAGAGCTTCTGCCACATGGCGTCGTTTCCGACGGCGATGACGAAGTAGCCGTCCCGGGCCTGGTACGCCTGGTACGGGACCAGGTTGGGATGGCCTGAACCCAGGGGGCCGGGGCGCACGCCGTCGGCAAAGTAGTTGGTAGCCCAGTTGACATGCAGTGCCAGCTGGCACTCGTACAGGGACGTGGTCACGTACTGTCCACGCCCGGTGCGCGAGCGCTCCACGAGGGCTGCGAGCAGGCCGATGATTCCAAACAGCGAGGCGCCCAAATCGCCCATGGCGAAGCCCGCCTTGAGTGGCGCGCCGCCCGGCTCCCCCGTGAGGGACATGAGCCCTCCCGCTGCCTGGGCGATCATGTCGTAGCCCGGCTCGTCGCGCAGTGGCCCGTGGTCCCCAAACGCCGAGATGTGAAGAATCACCAGCTTGGGGTACCGCTCGGAGAGCACTTTGTAGTCGAAGGTGCGCTGCAGGCCGGAGCCAGGGCGGAAGTTTTCCACCAGCACGTCGGCCTCTTCCAGCATGCGGTGCACGATTTCCTGGCCCTCCACGGACTTCAGGTCGATGGTGACGGATTTCTTGCCGCGGTTGATGGCCAGGTAATACGTGGCGTCGGTGCCCTCGACGGGCGGGCCCCAGGAGCGTGTGGGGTCCCCGCCGTCAGGGTGTTCCACCTTGGTGACGTCCGCGCCCAGGTCTGCAAGTGACATGGTGGCATAGGGGCCCGCGAGGATCTTGGAGAGGTCAACGACCTTGATGCCGGCCAGCGGCCCGGTGAATGTAGGGTGCTTCGTTGTTTTCATGGTGTATCAGTCTTTTCGGGTGCCTATTTGAAAACGCTCAGTGCCGCTTCACGGGGCACGGAGTCCCCGTCAACAATTTCATCGAGCCACTGCAGGGCCGCCGGCAGCGCGCCGGTGCGGCCATTGACGATCACGTCCAGGTAGGAGTTCGCCACCATCAGCTTTCGGTAGCCGTTGGCTGACTCGTGGATGGCCTGCTCGAGCAGCAGGGTGGACATGACCAGCTGGGCCAGGGTGTTGGTGTAGTGGCCGATCAGCGCCTGGGCGTCCTGGTTCGCACCCGCGAGGAGGGCATCCCCGCGGGTGAGGACCAGGTGCCAGGCCTCCGTGAGCTGCTGCGCGCCCGGGGCTGCGTCGGTGGCCTGCAAGGCGGAGAGCTTTTCGAGCATTGAGTCGGCGACTACGCGGTGGGCCCCGTACTGCTTCATGCAACGCAGCACATCCAGGGCGATCACGTTGGAGGATCCTTCCCAGATGGAACCGAGGTGGGAGTCGCGCATCAGGCGCGAGTTGGGCCAGTCCTCAATGTAGCCGTTCCCTCCCCGGATCTCCATGGCCTCACCGGTGACCCAGCGGGCCCTCTTGCAAATGTAGTGCTTGGCGATTGGGGTGAGCACTCGAATCAGGGACTTGGCGTTCGCGTCGCCGCCGTCGGCCTTTTGCAGCGTGTCTCCGGAGTGGAAGATCAGCCCGAGTGCGGCCTCGGCTTCCAGGGCGAGAGGCAGGATGGTGTTGCGCATGAGGGGCTGCTGCATCAGCGGCTTCCCGAAGACCACCCGACGCCGTGCATGGTCCACGGACTCGACGACGGCACGGCGCATCAGTGCGGCAGAGCGCATGGCGTTGGACAGCCGTGAGGTGTTGATCATCTCCGCCATCTGCTTGAAACCGCGGTCGAGCTCGCCCACCTGCAGCGCGTAGGCCCCGTCAAGGGTGATTTCGCCGCTGGGCATGGAACGGGTGCCCATCTTGTCCTTGAGCCGGTCAATGACGTAGCTGTTGCGGGTGCCGTCCGGCAGCACCTTGGGCAGCATGAACAGGCCCACGCCGCGGGTGGTGTCCGGGCCGCCGGGGTACTTGGCCAGCGTCAGGACCACATCGGCGTCGGGGTTGGACGTGAACCACTTCTTCCCGCTCAGCCGCCAGGCACCGCCGTCGGGCACGGCCTGGGTTTCGGTCATGGCAATGTCGGTTCCGGCCTGGGTTTCGGTCATGAACATGGCGCCGGTGAAGCGGCTTTCCGGCTCGGTGGAGGTCAGTCCGTCAATGTAGGGTCCAAAGAGCTCCGGATCGCCGAACTTGCGCAGCGTGCGCGCCGCGGCGTCGGTCATAGAGACGGGGCAGGCAAGCCCGAATTCCGCCTGCACGAAGAGGTAGGACAGGGCGTATTTCGCCAGGTGCGGCGGGGTTTCCGTCCAGCCATGGAGGCCGCGGTGGGACAGGGCGGAGAGGCCATACTGCTCATACGCCGCCTTGGACAGCTCCACGTAGCTGGGGTGGTAGCTGATGCGGTCCACCCGTTTGCCGTCGCGGTCAAAGTGTTCCAGTGTTGGCTTGTTCTTGTCCGCCGTGTCGGCCAGGGCCGAGAGGCGGTTGGCGACGTCGGCGCCCAGTTCGGTGAGCACCGGGACCAGCAGGTTCCGGTCCTCGGGGGCGAGGTAGCGCTCCACCAGGGGCATCAGGGCTGGATCGCTGCTTGCAAAGTTCATGGAGTTTGACGTGCCTTTCAAGATTTCTTCATTAAATGTTTGGCGGTGCAGCGCCGGGCCGTCGGCGGTCAGGCGATGGCCGTCCGGCGCTGGCGGTCAGGGGCTGGCGGTTTCGGCCTGGCCGTCCCGTCCGGTCCAGGCCTTGCCACGCAACAGCGCCAGCATGCAGACAAGGGAGAGAACAACGTAGCCGATGCCCAGGCAGACAACAGCCCAGATGGAGCCGCTGACGTTGAGGAGCATTTGGCTCAAGAAGGGCGCCGTACCGGCGAAGATCGCGGTGGCGAGCTGGTACGAGACGGAAATTCCGGTGTACCGGATATGTGCCGGGAACAGCTGGGCCAGTACTCCGGCAAGCGTTGCGTAGTACATGCAGGTGGGGATTGTTGCCAGGACCATGCCCAGCATCGCCAGGATGATGTTGCCGGTGCTGATCATGGTGAACATGAAGGGCAGCAGAACAATTTCCGGCACCAGCATCCACAAAATCGCCGTTCGCACATTGATTTTGGACGCAAGGAGGGCGCCGAGCGGCTGAATAAACACCTGGGCCACCAGCGCCACCGTGATGACTTGCAGGAACTCCGCCCGGCTGTAGCCCAGATCCTGCGTGGCCCAGGACAGAGCAAAGGTGGTCTTCACATAAGTCAGTGACACGCCAGCAACCACGGCGCCGCCGGACAGCAGGACCACGCCGTAATGG
The DNA here is from genome assembly GCF_011045165.1 of Arthrobacter silviterrae. Taxonomy (GTDB): domain Bacteria; phylum Actinomycetota; class Actinomycetes; order Actinomycetales; family Micrococcaceae; genus Specibacter; species Specibacter silviterrae. The sequence continues at coordinate 34,346 of NZ_JAAKZI010000020.1, read as the reverse complement.
TTGCGCAGGATTTCGAGGAGCGGAACACGCTTGCTGGTCTTGGACTGGATGGCCTTGAGCATTTCAGGCGCCTCACTGATTTTCAGGCGGACGTACAGGCCAATGAGAATGAGAATGGCCGAGGCCAGGAAGGGCAGCCGCCAGCCCCAGGAGCCAAACGACTCCGCGCTCAGGGACGTGAGGGCAAGAAAGGCCACGGTGGCCAGCAGGTTTCCCACAGGTGACCCCTGTTGGGCAAAAGCGCCGTAGAGTATCTTCTTTTTGGGAGGCGCAAACTCCGTGGCGATGAGCACCGCCCCGCCCCATTCACCGCCCATGGCCACACCCTGGATGATCCGCAGCAGCACCAGGAGAATGGGCGCCAGCACGCCAATCTGCGCGTAGGTGGGCAGCAAGCCAACGCCAACGGTGGCACCGCCCATCAACAACAGCGTGGTGATGACAGTGTTCTTGCGGCCGAACTTGTCGCCGAAGTGGCCAAAAATGATGCCGCCCAAGGGGCGTGCAATGAAGCCGACGGCAAAGGTCGCGAAGGCCGCCAGCGTTCCGATGGCAGGAGACGTTTCCGGAAAGAACAGCTTCCCCAGGACCAGTGCGGAAGCGGTGCCGTAGATGAAGAAGTCAAACCACTCTATGGTCGTGCCCACAAAGGCCGCGATTCCGGCCCGGCGGGCTTGTGCCGGCCCAATGACCGACACGGCGGGCACCTGCTCTATTGATGCGTTCCTGATGCTCATTCATTTCCTCCAAAAGGTGTGGGGCCTCACTCACCCCTATGCTGCATGTCACTATTTCAGAATTGATCCTTTGAGTCCAAGACATAGTTGCGCAGTAATTGATGTAAAATTCACAATAATCGTGCCGGCACCGGCCGGCAGCCATCCAAGGAGACCCAGCCCACATGGAATTTCGGCAGTTTGAGGCATTCCTGGCCGTCGCGGAGGAGCTTCATTTCGGGCGCGCGGCCGAAAAGCTGCACGTGGCCCAGCCGGCACTCAGCCGGATCATCCGCATGCTGGAGAAGGAGCTGGGAACCGAACTGTTCGAGCGGACCACACGCAAGGTCCGCCTGACCCCTTCGGGCGTGGCCCTCTTGGAACCGGCGAAGGCCATCCACATCCATGTGGACGGAGTCAAGCGCATCACCCGGGCCGCAAAGCAGGGTGAGATTGGCAGCGTCAAGGTGGGGTTTGCCGGCACCACCGGATATTCCATCCTTTCCATCCTGGCCAGGGAGGTTTCGCGCGAGCAGCCCGGAATCAGCCTTGAACTTCAGCCACAGCTCTACTCAGGCGAGGCGCTGACGCTGCTGCGCGACGGGGAGATAGACCTGGGAGTGGTCAGCTCCCCAACACCCACAGGCATATCGGCGCACCTGGTTCGAAATGAGACACTCATCGTTGCCGTTCCGAGCGACCACCCGCTGGCCCGCGGAGGGCCGATCAGCATTGCCGAACTGCGGGACCAGCGGTTCATCGCCTACCCGGCGTCGCACGGCTCGCGGATCCGCGACGCCATGATCTCACTCTGCACGGCCGCGGGCTTCGTGCCCCACATTGCCCAGGAAGCCCCGGACCCCTACAGCATGCTGGCCTTGGTGGGGGCGGATGTGGGGGTTTCCATCGTGGTGGGCTCCTCCACCCACATCCAGGTCGACGGCGTGACGTACCGCCCTCTTGCCGAGGCCACTGGCGTGCTGCCCATCGCGCTCGCCTGGCGGGACACGAATCCCTCGCTGGCGCTGCGCACCGTCGTCGAACTGGCGAAGAAGGCATTCCCGCTTGAGCGCGCAGCGGAACCTGCCACGCACGCATAGCCGCTTGCACTTGGGGTCGCTGGCAACCTAGCCTGGTGCTCGACATCAGGAGGGAACACCATGCCAACCCCGCGATCCGCCATTCCGCCCACCCGGTTGGAGCTAGGTGAGCAAGAGTCCCACCAGATGCACCAGCTTTACCGAACGTTGCATGCCAACCCGGAACTCTCCATGCAGGAACACAAAACAGCAGACTTGATCGCCGGCAGGCTCACAGAGCTGGGCCTGGAAAACTTCCGCTGCGGGGGCACCGGAGTGGTTGGCATTCTGAGCAATGGGGACGGGCCAGTCGTCGCATTCCGCGCCGACACGGACGGCCTGCCCATCCGGGAGGAGACAGGCCTGCCCTACGCCAGCACGGCCACCGTGATGCACGGCCGCGGGCACGACACACACATCACGGCCGCGTTGACGGCCGCGGCGCTGCTGGCGGGGGCGAAGGATGCCTGGGCCGGCACCGTCGTGTTCATCTTCCAGCCGGGCGAGGAAACAGCTGCCGGGGCCCGCGCCATGGTGGAGGACGGGCTTTGGGAGAAGGCCCCCAAGCCAGAAATTGTCTTCGGTCAGCATGTCATGCCTGGCGCGAGCGGCACTGTCAGCGTCTGCAGCGGCCATGCCATGGCAATGGCCGACTCCTGGAAGGTGGTGGTCCGCGGCGTCCAGGCCCACGGTTCCCAGCCCCAGGATTCCGTTGACCCGATAGTGCTCGGCGCCCACATGGTGGTCAGGCTCCAGACGCTGGTGTCGCGGGAAACGCACCCGCTGGATTCGGCCGTCGTCACCGTCGGCACCTTCCATGCGGGCCTGAAGGAAAACATCATCCCCGCCTCAGCCGAGTTCACAGTCAACGTGCGCACGTTCACCCCGGACGTCCGGGAGAAGGTCCTGGCCGGCATCAGGCGGATCATTCTCGCCGAGGCAGCAGCCACCGCTGCGCCGGCGCCGGAAATTACCGAACTTTCCGCCTTTCCGCGCTGTTACAACGACCCGGCAGAAACGGCCCTGCTCATCCGCCGGTTCAGGGAGGCCTTGGGCAGCGACTCGGTCACCGAGCTGCCACCGACGATGGGGAGCGAGGACTTCGGCACCCTCGCCGACGCCATAGCCGTTCCCTCCGTGTACTGGCGGTTTGGCGGCTGTCCCGCCGAGCAGCTGGCAGACGGCGGACCGGTGTTCGGGAATCACTCCCCGCGGTTCGCCCCGGCGATCGAACCCACTTTGAGCACCGGCGTGCGCGCGGCCCTGGCGGCCATCCTGTCCAAGGTGGGAACGGCGGAGGACTAAACGCGGCAGAAACCGTCAATCACCACGCCCCGGTCCCGCCACAGGGCGATTGAGGATGTAGTCAGCGCCGGGACAAGCGGTGAAGGCCACCTCCGGGGAGGTGGCCTTCACCGTTTTCAGGTTGGCAGGTGCCGCCGCCGGACGGTCAGCCGTCCGCGTGTCCGGTGGAGCCTGCGGGGACGCCCGGCACGTTGTCCGGCCCATAAATTTCGGTGTCGCCCGGGTACGGGCTCTGCCAGCGGTGTGCCTGGTACCAGGTCCAGCGGTTGAACAGGTACGGGTTCGCGGAGTCTTCTTTGGCGCCGTTGCCGGTCAGGTGCTGCTTCTTGGACCAGCTGTCCCATTCCCCGGCAATCGCCTGCATCGAGGCGGGAACGGCCACCGCGTCGGCCGCGGCGGCGTTGACCGCGGCGGCCGCAGCGCCCGTCTGGCCCAGCGTGTCATTGCCGCAGGCCGGAGCCGTCTTGACGCCCTCGGTCAGCGGAACCTGGTTCGGGACCGCCGTGTAAGGCGTCAGCTCGGCCTTGTTGGTGAAGGCGTCAAACATCGGGGTTGCCGCAGCGACTTTCTGGTTGAGCGGCTGCGCACCGAGGATCTGCTCGATGGTCCGGACCATGTTGATCTGCGAGTAGAACGTGCTGACCGTCTTGCCGTGCACCGCGTACGGGCTGATGACCTGGACGGGTGCCCGGTGGCCGTCAACGTGGTCGGCGCCGTCCTGGCTGTCGTCCTCGGCAATGAAGATCGCCGAGTCCTTCCAGTACGGGGAATGCGAGATTTCGTCGACGATCTTGCCCACGGCGAGGTCGTTGTCGGCAACCTGGGCTGACGGGCCCGCCGTGCCGCCCGTGTGGTCGCTGGAAAGCCATGTCATCTGGAAGTTCTTCGGGCCGTTTTTCTCGAAGTCCTGCTTCCAGGTGGCGTAGCGGTAGATGTCAGGCACCGAGGTGTCGAACGGGGCCGCGTTCGGGTCGCTGATCGCGTTGAGCGAAGGAATGGTCGAGCTGGCGTGCAGCTGGAGCGCCGGGGTGAAGAGTTGGGCCGGGTCGCCTCCCGCCATGGTGCTCGACGCCGCGCAGTAATACTGCTGCCACGTTGCGCCGGCCGGCTTGCCCTCGCCATACAGGAACTCGCCGTAGTTCCGTGCAGTCTTGCCCGCGGACTGGATGGCCGTCCAGAGGAATCCGGAACGCTGGTGGCCCAGCACGTCCTCCTCCGTGTCATAGGAGCGCGTGTACTCCCCCGCACTGGTCTCTGTGTACGCGGGGTTGTCGCCCTGCATCATCCAGTTGTGGCCCTCGGCCGAGTTCGTGCCGATGTCGTAGGTGTTGTCGTAGAGGCCAAACTGGCTGGCCAGCGCATGCTGGTTCGGGGTGACCTTCGCACCAAACTGAGCCAGCGAGGCATCGCCGTTGCCCTGCTTCATGTCGCCGTAGACCTGGTCGTAGGTACGGTTTTCCTTGACGATCAGGAACACGTGCTTGATGGTGGACGGATCCCCAATCCGCTTCGGCACGGCCACGGCCGGAATCTTGGCGGCGGCTGCCGCCGTCGCTTCCTTAACGGCACTGCCATTCCAGCCGTTCTGCTTGAACACCGTCTCGGTGTACTGCTGGATTTGGCCGTCCGAGGGCAGGGTGAACTTGGTCAGCGACGCCGTGGTGGAGTGGGTGCCGTGGCCGGTTGCAACCGTGGTGCCCGGGCCCTTGTTGAAGCTCAGCTCCGGGCCGCGCGCATCAATGCCGCGCATGTTTGTGACCACAATCTGGCCGTTCACGGCCGCCACGTTCCCGGGGAAGTAGTCCGTCGGCAGCAGGCCGATGTAGCTGGCAGGGTCCTTCGGCTCGGTCCTGTTGACCTTGTAGACGGCGACAGCGTTCGCGCGTCCCAGCGAGACCAGCAGGTGGTCCCCCTGCATCGTGATGGATGTGGGCTCATATCCCACCTGCGACGAAGCCCACGGCTGGGTTGCGATGGTCTGGACCACCTTGCCGGAGGCGGTGTCCACGACGGAAACGGTGTCGCTGTTGGTGTTCGCCACGTACAGCGCGGCGCCGTCAAGGTACAGCGCAGTGGGGTGGAGCTGGACGTCGATGGAAGCGACAGGAGCCGAGGCGTTCACCGTGTCTATGACGCTGAGTGTGCCGGTCGTGGAGGTGCCAAGGTAGGTGTCGGCGGGAACCTGCGAGCCATAGGAGCCCATTGTCGCGTCCCCGGCAACGGCCTGGCGGCCGCCTTCGTTGGAGACGTACAGCTTGCCGCCGGCGAACTTGAGCTGGCGGGGCGCGATCCCCGTGGCGAAGGTCGCTTTGATGGTGCCAGCAACCGGGTCAAGGGCGACGACGGAGTTTTGGCCATTGACGGCGGCATACAGCGTGGCCCCGTCGGGCGAGAACGCCATGCCGGCGGTCAGCGCCTTCGCGCCGCCAACTGTCGGGATGCCGATCTTCGTGCCTGCGCCGAGCGATCCGTCTGCATTGAAGGGGTAGCGGACGATCCCGGTGGCAACCGGTGAATAGAGGAACTTGCCGTCGGGCGAGAAGACCGGACCTTCCTGGCCCACCGTGCCGTCGGTCAGGTGCTGGTAGGCGATGGCCGGGTAGCCTGCGCTGCCCGCCGCCGTCGCGAACGACGCCGCAGCGAGGGTGCCTGCGGCGGCGACGGGCTGGTACGTCTTGAGGTCGAAAACCTGCAGGTCGACGGAACGGTCGGCGCTGGTCCCCACCAGGTAGCGGCCGTCGGGGCTGACGGTGGAACCCATGATCTTGCCGAACGGAGTCATGAGCCGGTCGCCGATGGGCTTGATGACCTGGTTCGAGGAGATCTGCTGCCCATTTTCGGTCTGGGCGCCGACCTGTTGCTGGTTGAAGGGAATGATCGAGGCGGCAGCGATCCCGCCGCCCAGGAGGGCCAAGGTACAGCTTGCGGCCACGATCGCCAGCGGCTTGTTTCTCACGACGGCCGTTGACATCCTGCTCAGGCCAAATGGGCGGGAGAGTTTGTTGTCGGACGGTTTGCCAGGGACTTTTTGCGGTTTTGTCATGTGATTCAAAGTAGGCCGCCCGGTCTAACCCAAGCTGTTGCCCACATTAAATCCATCGGCAATTTTGATGAAATTTTTCTTCCCGCACGACGGCGGCACCCGCCGCGCGCTGAAAGCGCAAGCCGGGTGCCGCCGTCGTTCTTGGCAAGGGGGCTAGCGGCCCAGTTCCGCCGTGGGGACCTTGAACGTCTCCTTGGCCGTTGAGGCCGAGACGGCGGCAATGATGCAGATGACTCCGGTGAAGATGCTGATCTGGACCCACCCGCCGGGCTTGATTCCGCCCATGGCGGCAACAATGGCGGGTGCAAAGCCTGCCATCAGGAAGCCGATCTGGGTGCCAATGGCGAGGCCGGAAAAACGGACCTTGGTGCTGAACATTTCGCCGTAGAAGGATGGCCAGACGGCATTGGCGGCAGCGTAGCCGCAGGCAAAGTAGACAATCGAGACAAGGAACATCAGCGGCACGCTGCCCGATTCCAGGGACAGCAGGAACAGCGGGGTCATGACCGCGCTGGCCAGGGCGCCGTAAATGAACACAGGCTTGCGGCCGATCCGGTCCGCGAGCTTGCCGAACATCGGCTGGGTAAACAAGGCCACAAAGTTGGCGGCGACCACCAGCCACAGGGTGATGGTGTTGTTCACGTGCGCCACGTCCTGGGCATACTTGATGGCCAGGGCGCCAAAGACCGTGCTGACGGCAGCAATGAACGCGCAGCAGATAACCCTGACAACGTCGCGCCAGTGGTGCTTGAGCAGTTCGGCAATGGGCAGCTTGGCAATCTGGTCGTTCTTCTTGGCCTCCGCAAACGCGGGCGGCTCGGCCAGGGACCTGCGGATGAAGAAGGCAATGACCACCACGATGGCACTGACCCAGAACGGGATGCGCCAGCCGATGCCGTACTTGATGTCGTCCGGGAGCGCAACCACGGGGATGAAAATGAGGGCCGCCAGGATTTGCCCGCCCTGCGTGCCGGTCAGCGTCCACGAAGTAAAGAAGGAGCGCTGGTGGTCCTGGGCATGTTCGAGCGTCAGGGACGAAGCCCCTGCCTGCTCACCGGCTGCGGAGAGTCCCTGGCACAGGCGGGCCAGCACCAGCAGGATCGGCGCCAGCCAACCCACCGTGGCAAAGTCCGGCAGGCAGCCAATGATGAATGTGGATCCACCCATGAGGACCAAGGTGAAAAGCAGGACCTTTTGCCGGCCGATCTTGTCGCCAAAATGGCCCAGGATGACAGCCCCGAAAGGCCGGGCAACGTAGGCAAAGCCAAACGTGGCAAAGGACATGATGGCGGCGTTGGCATCTGCGCTGGGGAAGAAGACGTGGGGGAAGATCAATGCCGCGGCAGATCCAAAAATGAAGAAGTCGTAGTATTCGACCGCGCTGCCCAGGAAGCTGGCCAGGGCCGCCTTCTTGGGAGTCCCTTCAGTGGGGGCCAGGCCTCGCTCGCTGAGGCGCATTGTTTGTTTCATCGGATTCCTTTGTGTGACTGCGGTGTCTCAAAATACTGGCGTGTTGCGTAGTTCAAAGTTTTCGCGGCGTTTCCACATTGTGGCAACGACTTGTGCTATGTAGAAATCATGGCCGTGACTGGCGTCACTTGTCAAGGATTACTTTCACCATCTAGTCATAGCTCCCACCATGTGGCAACATGGAATCATGACTGTGACTGAGGACACCAAGACTGACATGATCGGCAAGGCGCTGGGGCTGCTGGTGCTGCTGGGCTCGGAGCCGCGGGGGGCCAGTGCCTCCGAACTCTCCAAGCTGGCCGCCCTGCCGTTCAGCACCACCTACCGGCTGCTGGGCTCACTGACCCGGGACGGCTTTGTTGACTACGAACCGGACGGCCGGCTGTACCGGCTGGGCCTGCGCGTCTTCCAGCTGGGCCAGCAGGTCTCCAACCACCACGGCTTTGCCGGCACTGCCATGCCCATCCTGCAGCGGGTCACCGACGTGACCGGTGAGGCAACCATACTTTCCGTGCGCGACGGCGAACGGCACCTCACCGTAAGCAAGGTGGACGGACCCCAGACATTCCGCGTTACCAGCGATCCAGGCCACCTGGGCTTGCTCCACACCACCTCCGTGGGCAAGGCGCTGGTGGCCTTCGCGGCGGATGCCGACCGGACCCGGCTGGTGGAGGAGCTGGAACTCAAGCCCCTGACCGCCAGGTCAATTACGGACAGGGACACCTTCCGTGAAGAGATTGCCCGGGTGCGCAGCCAGGGCTATTCCGTCATGGACGAGGAAAACGAACTGGGCATGCGCGCGGTGTCCGTGCCGGTACTCAATGCCCAGGGCGTTGCGTTTGCCTCATTGGCCATTGCGGCCCCGATATTCCGGCTGACCATTGAACAGATGGTGGCCCATGTTCCGCTGCTGAAATCCGCCGCCGCCGAGCTGTCCGTCAAATTGCCCGTCAGATAACTTTTCACGATGTTCAAGATGTGAACATCTGTACAAAATACGAACAAGTGTTGTAATGTCATTCATGTCACCGGAGCGTCCGCCGGACGGACCCACCTTCCCGGCCCGCGGTGACAACCCCAAAGGAGCCATGCGCATGAGTATTCGAGCCGAGTCATATTTGTTGGGGCTCATCGGGGAAGGCGTCCTGCCCTCCCTGTCGCCGGCCCTGCACGAACGCGAAGCCGACCGCCAGGGACTGCGCCTGCTGTACCGCCCCATCGACCTGCTGGAACTTGGACTGGCCCCCACCGCCGTCGGCGACTTGCTGGAAGCCGCCGCCCGCATGGGCTTCAACGGCCTCAACGTCACCCACCCCTGCAAGCAGCTGGTGCTGCCCTTCCTCGATGAGGTGTCCGAGGACGCCCGCAGGCTTGGCGCCGTCAACACCGTGCTGATCCGGGACGGTGGCTTTATTGGCCACAACACCGACTTCTCGGGCTTCGGCGGGGCCTTTGCCACCGGGCTGCCGAACGCCCCCGTGGGCCGCGTGGTCCAACTCGGCGCCGGCGGGGCGGGCTCGGCTGTGGCGTACGCCCTCCTCAGCGCCGGGGTGCAACACCTGGACCTGGTGGACATGGATGGCGGCCGGGCCGTCAGCCGGGCTGAAGAACTTCAGGGCCTGTTCCCGGACCGCACAGTCTCCGGTGGCGGCATTGGCGGGCTGGATATGCTGGTGCCGGGCGCCGACGGCCTGGTGAACTGCACCCCCATGGGCATGAAGGAGCACCCCGGCGCCTCCTTTGACCTGGAATTGCTGACCCCGCACCACTGGGTGGCCGACATTGTGTACCGGCCCATCGAGACTGAACTGGTGCAGCATGCACGCAAGCGGGGCTGCCTGGTCCTCGACGGCGGACGCATGGCCGTGGGCCAGGCGGCGGACGCCTTCCGGTTGTTTACCGGCAGGGACGCCGACGCCGACCACATGCGCACCCACTTTCTGGACATGGTTGAACGCGAAGGCAGCGCAACAGCGGCCACCAGCCATGGAACCCAGCCGCTGCTCAGCGGGGCGGCCGGCTGATGCGCACCGGAATCGCCACTGTCTGCCTGTCAGGCACGCTCGAGGAGAAGATGGCCGCCTGTGCCAGGGCCGGCTTTGACGGAATTGAAATCTTTGAACAGGACCTGGTCACCTCCGCCATGAGCCCGGAGGAAGTCAGGAGCCGGGCGGCGGACTTGGGCCTGTCCCTTGACCTCTACCAGCCCTTCCGGGACTTCGACGGCGTGGACGATGAACAGCTCTCAGCCAACCTCCGCCGGGCCGCTGCGAAATTCACACTCATGGGCAGGCTGGGCATCGACACGATCCTGGCGTGTTCCAACGTGGCCACCGCCACGCGCGGGGAGGACGACATCCTCGCTGCGCAGCTGGCCCAGTTGGCGGGCCTGGCCGGGGACCACGGCGTCAAGGTTGCCTATGAGGCGTTGGCCTGGGGCCGGTACGTCAACGACTTTGAGCACGCCCACCGCCTGGTCCAGGCCGTGGACCACCCGAATCTGGGAACCTGCCTGGATTCCTTCCACATCCTCTCCCGCGACTGGGACACCGCCCCGATTGAAAACCTGGAAGCGGCAAAGATCTTCTTTGTCCAGGTTGCGGACGCCCCCAAGCTGTCCCTGGACGTGCTGTCCCTCAGCCGCCACTACAGGGTCTTTCCCGGGGAGGGCCAGTTCAACCTCGCCAAGTTCATGGGGCACCTGGCCCGCACCGGGTACGACGGTCCCGTCTCCCTGGAAATCTTCAACGACGTCTTCCGCCAGTCCGATGTCACGAGAACCGCCGTTGACGCGATGCGTTCCCTGGTTTGGCTCCAGGAGCAAGGCGCCGCCTGGCTGGCGTCGGCAGGCGAAACGGAACGGCTACCCCTGCGCATGGCCACGCTCCCCCGGGTCCCCGAGCCCACCGGGTTCAACTTTGCCGAGGTCAAGGCCGCCAGCACCCCTGCCGTGGAGACACTGCTGGGACAGCTGGGCTTCACGTCCGAGGGGCGACACCGCACCAAGGACGTCCAGTTGTGGACCATGGGCCAGGCGCGCGTGGTCATCAACGAGGCAGCCCCGGAGGGTGCGGAGCCTGCCATCTCGGCCCTTGGCTTCGACGTCGAGAATCCCCTCCTGGCGTCATCCCGGGCACAGCAGCTCCTGGCCCCGGTGGTCCCCCGCAAGTCGCAGGCGGACGAGGAAGTCTTCCAGGGCATCGCCGCCCCCGACTCCACGGAAATCTTCCTGTGCCAGGGCAGCGCCGACGGCACGGCGGCATGGACAAGCGAATTCGGGCCCGGCGCCGCCGGACGGGGCGGCAGAAGGCCGGGGGCTGTCATCGACCACGTGAACCTGGCCCAGCCATGGCAGCACTTTGACGAAGCCGTGCTGTTCTACACCAGCGCCCTGGCGCTGGAACCCCAGCCCTTCGCTGAAGTGCCGAGCCCCACAGGCCTGGTCCGCTCCCAGGTCATGGACACCTCCAACCGCGGCGTGCGCCTTGTCCTCAACCTGGCCCCGCTCATCCAGCAGGGCGACGGCGTCCACAAGAGCTACCAGGAACACATCGCCTTTGCCGTGGACGACCTGGTCGCCACGGCACGCGCCGCCAGGAAACGCGGCCTGAAGTTCCTGGACATCCCGGAAAACTATTACCAGGATCTGGCGGCCCGCTTTGACCTGGAACCGGATTTCCTGGACACCCTGCGGGAGCTGAACCTGCTCTATGACAGGGACGCAGACGGCGAATTTCTGCACTTTTACACCGCCACGGTGGGCAGCGTGTTCTTTGAAATGGTCGAGAGGCGCGGCGGCTACGACGGTTACGGCGCGCCCAACGCGCCCGTCCGGCATGCAGTCCAATATGGCCAGCGGCATTCCAGCCCCTGATGCACGGCAAAGCTACAACACGAAATTGAACCCAACCACCCAGCAAACACAGGAAAGGAAGGCACCATGACCAGCCCGCGGCAGAACACCCAGCAGGAAATGAGCGCCGAGATCCAGGCCATTGCCTCCACGTACCGCCAGTCCCTGGCAGCAGGCGCTGCACCCTTGACGCAGCCCAGCTTGGACTACGCCCCCTACAGGAGCAGCATCCTGCGCCACCCCACCAAAAACCTGCACCACACGGACCCGGAAACCATTGAACTTGCCTCCCCCGCGTTCGGCCACCAGGATGTCAGCCCCCTCGAGGCGGACCTGACCATCGTCCACAACGGCGAACCCCAGGGCGAACGCATCAAGGTGGCGGGCAGGGTGCTCGACGGCGACGGCCGCCCCGTGGCCGGGCAGCTGGTGGAAATCTGGCAGGCCAATGCGGCGGGCCGGTACATCCACAAGCGTGACCAGCACCCGGCCCCCATCGACCCGAACTTCACGGGCGTGGGCCGCTGCATCACTGGCGCGGACGGATCCTACGCGTTCACCACCATCAAGCCGGGCGCGTACCCGTGGAAGAACCACATCAACGCCTGGCGCCCGGCGCACATCCACTTTTCACTCTTCGGCAGCGAGTTCACACAGCGGATCATCACGCAAATGTATTTCCCCGGGGACCAGCTCTTTCCGCTGGATCCCATTTACCAGTCCATTGTGGACCAGGACGCCCGGGACAGGCTCGTGGCCACGTACAACCACGAGCTGACCTCCCCCGAATGGTCCCTGGGCTACAACTGGGACATCGTCCTGACCGGCCCAAAGCGGACCTGGACGGAAACTGAGGCACTCGGCGAGGATGGCGAACACCATGGATAAACTCACCCCAACCCCAGGCCAAACGGTGGGGCCCTTCTTCGGCTACGCACTGCCCTTTGAGAAGGACAACGAACTCGCCGCCCCTGGACGCCCCGGCAGCATCCGCCTGCAGGGCACTGTCACCGACGGCGCCGGAGCTCCCATTCCGGACGCCATCCTGGAGATCTGGCAGCCCAATGCGGACGGCAACATTGTCGCCGAAACAGGCTCCCTGGTCCGCGACGGCTACACGTTCACCGGCTGGGGCCGTGCCTCGACGGGCAACACGGGCAGGTACACCTTCACCACGGTCAACCCCGGCGCCACCCGCCCCGGAGCGGCACCGTTCATCGCCGTCGTGCTGTTTGCCCGAGGGCTCACCAATCGCCTGTTCACCCGGATCTACCTGCCCGAGGACACTGCGGCCCTCGCCGCCGACCCCCTGCTTGCCTCCCTCCCGGAGGAGCGGCGGTCCACCCTGCTGGCCAGCCGCGAGCCCGACGGCGGCCTGCGCTGGGACCTTCGCCTCCAAGGTGACGGCGAGACCGTGTTCCTGGAGTTCGACGGCGCCCGGCACGCCCCAGCCCAGGGAGCGTGAGGTCCGTGCCCGGCACCTTTGGCCTGCTTTCCCCCGCCACCGCCGACCCGCAGCTGAGGTCGCTGACGGACGACGACGCCGTGGTGGCGGCCGTGCTCGCGGTTGAATCCGCGTGGGTCGCGGTCCTGGAAAATGCGGGCCTGGCCCCGGCCGGCTCAGCCGCCTCGGTCCAGGAAGCGGTGCGGGAAGGCTCCTTCGACGCCGCGGAACTGGCGGCGGCCGGGCAGGGAGGGGGGAACCCCGTGATCCCCATCGTGGCGCGCCTGCGCACCCTGGTGGCCGGCCGCAATGCGCCGGCGGCTGCTGCCGTCCATGCGTCGCTGACCAGCCAGGACGTGCTCGACACCGCCCTGATGTGGCTGGCCCGGAGGGCCGTGGCCGCCCTCCGGGAGGACGTGGCGGGCGCCGCTGCGGGACTGGCCGGCTTGGCCAAATCCCACCTCGACACGCTGCAGGTGGCAAGGACGCTGACCCAGCAATCCCTGCCATCCACCTTTGGGCTGAAGGCGGCGCAATGGTTCCACGGGCTCGCGTCGGCTGCAGCACGACTGGACGCCATCGAGTTCCCGGTGCAGTTCGGCGGGGCGTCCGGGACGCTGGCTGCCGGCTCCGTCCTGGCCGCCAGCGCGGGCACGGATCCTTTCACGCTGGCCGATTCCTGGGCCCGTGAGCTGGGCCTGGCTGCGGCGCCGGCGCCGTGGCACACCAACCGGGCCGCCGTGACAGCCCTGGGTGACGCCCTTGCCTCCCTGTGTGACGCGGCGGGGAAGGTCGCCAACGATGTGCTGCTGCTCAGCCGTCCGGAATTTGGCGAGCTGGCCGAGCCCCGGGCCGCGGGCCGCGGCGTTTCCTCGGCCATGCCGCAGAAGCAAAACCCCGTCCTGTCCGTGCTGGTGCGCAGTGCGGCCCTGGCAGCCCCCCACCATGCGGCACAACTGCACCTAGCGGCCGCCCTGTCCGTCGACGAACGCCCTGGCGGCGCCTGGCACAGTGAGTGGGCCGCACTGCTGTCCCTCCTACAACTGGCTGGCGGCGCCCTGGCCGCCCTGCGCGAAGTGGCCTGCGGCCTGCAGGTTTTTCCGGCCGCCATGCGCCGCAACCTGGGACTCAGCGGCGCGCTGCTCTTGAGCGAGGCAGTCAGTGCCGCCGTGGTGCCCCTGCTCAGCGACGGGGGCGGCAGCGCCGGCGGCAGGGAACTGTTCCAGGCCGCGGTGGACCGGGCCCTGGCAGCACCCGCCGGGGACCAGGGGGCGGAATTCGCCCGGCTCCTGCGGGACGCCGTGCCGCGGCACGCACTGTCCGATGCCGGGCTGGACGCCTTGCTGGATCCTGCCGGCTACCTGGGTGAAAGCCGTGCAATTGTCACACGAATATTTGCCGCCCACCCCCAGTGGGCGCCGGAAGGAACCAGCCATGAGTGAGGCAAGGGAAATGGTCGTGGACACCCGCGTGCCCGCCGTCAAGGCGGTGCTGCTGTCCCCGCAGCGGCCCCTCGGGCAGCACCCGCTGCTGGTGGTGGGCTGTTCACTGGGCACTTCCTCCGTGCTGTGGGAGCACGTGGGGGCCCTCCTGGGCGGCGGCACAGGCGGCGGGACAGGCGGCCAGGACGACGGCGGCACCCCTGTGGACGTGGTTGCCTGGGACCTGCCGGGGCACGGGGTGTCCCCCGCCTCGGAGTCGCCCTTCACCGTCGCCGGGCTCGCGGAAGCCGTCATCACACTGGTTGATTCGATCGCCCCGGGCGCACAATTCCACTACGCCGGCGTCTCCCTGGGCGGGGCAGTGGGTTTGCAGCTCGGAATTGACCACGGAACGCGGCTCCTGGGCCTGTCCGTGCAGTGCTCCGGGCCCAAGCTCGGCTCACCCGAAGCGTGGGCCGAGAGGGCCAATACCGTCCGCACCCAGGGCACGCCCGTCATGATCCAAGGCTCGGCCCAGCGCTGGTTTGCCAAGGGGTCCATGGACCGCGACCCCGTCCTGGCCAGCCGGCTGCTCCATTCCCTGCGGGACGCCGACCGCTTCAGCTACGCCCACTGTTGCGGCGCTCTGGCCGGCTTTGACGTCCGCGGCGAACTGGGCCGGATCAGGGTGCCGTTCCAGGCCGTGGCCGGAGAGGAGGACACCGTGGCGCCGCCGGAGATGGCGCAGGCCATGGTGGACGCCGTCAACGCCACCCCCAACGCTCCCTCACCAAACGGGGCGCTTTCCGTGACCCTCCCGCATGTTTCCCACCTGGCCCCGGCCGAAGCGCCCGGCGAGGTGGCCCGGCTGCTCCGCAGCCTGATCGAAGGGAACCAGCCATGACCGCCACAACAGCACCCCAGCCCGGCAGCGCCGGATCCGAAGACGTGCCGCCCCAAGGCGCAGTCACACCGGAGGCCACCACGGCGGAGGTGTACCGCGCCGGGCTGGCAGTCCGCCGCGAAGTACTCGGGGACGCCCATGTTGACCAGGCCGGCGCAGCCATGGACGGCTTCACCGCCGACTTCCAGGACATGATCACCCGCATCGCATGGGGCGGCATCTGGACCCGGCCGGGCCTCAGCCGGCAGATGCGCTCCGCGGTGACCATTACCTCCATGGTGGCCCACGGCCACTGGGAAGAACTGGCCATGCACCTCCGGGCGGCGCTGCGCAACGGACTGTCCCGGGACGAGATCAAGGAAATCCTGCTCCAAACCGCCATCTACTGCGGGGTCCCCTCCGCCAACACGGCCTTCAAGACCGCCCAGGAAGTCTTTGCCGGCCTCGACAACGAGCCAGCCGAAGCAGCCACCCAGAAAGACGAACTGCCATGAACCACGCGTACCTTTACGACGCTGTCCGCACACCCTTCGGCAAGTTTGGATCCGCCCTGGCCGCGGTCCGCCCGGATGACCTGGCCGCACACGTGGTCAGGGAATCCGTGGCCCGCGCGCCCCGGCTGGACGTAACCAGGATTGACGAGGTGGTGTTTGGCAACGCGAACGGCGCCGGGGAAGAAAACAGGAACGTGGCACGGATGGCCACCCTCCTGGCCGAGCTGCCCACCTCCATTCCGGGCACCACAGTCAACCGCCTGTGCGGTTCCTCCCTGGACGCGGCCATGATCGCCTCCCGCCAAATCAACGTCGGCGACGCCGAGCTGGTGCTGGTGGGCGGCGCCGAGTCGATGAGCCGGGCGCCGTGGGTGCTGCCCAAGACAGAGCGCCCCTTCCCGGCCGGTGACCTGTCCCTGTCCTCCACCACCCTGGGCTGGCGGCTGGTCAACCCGGACATGCCCGGGGAATGGACGGTGTCCCTGGGCGAGGCCACCGAGCAACTGGGCGAAAAGTACGGCATCACCCGCGAACGCCAGGATGAATTTGCCGCCCGCTCCCACAACCTGGCGGCTGCAGCCTGGGACGAAGGCTTCTACGACAACCTCACCACCGCGGTCCCGGGCACGGAGCTGCTGCGGGACGAGGGCATCCGCCCCGGCTCCACCGCTGCGAAACTGGCCGGGCTGAAGACGGTCTTCCGGAAAGAGGAGCTGGGCGGCACGGTCACGGCGGCCACCTCCTCTCCCCTGTCCGACGGCGCCTCCGCAGCCTGGCTGGGCTCGGAGGCGGCCGCCGGGATCCTGGGGCTGGACCCGATCGCCCGGATCGCCGGGCGCGGCGCCAGCGGCGTGGACCCGCAATTCTTTGGCTATGGGCCCGTCGAGGCCGCAAACCGGGCCCTCGCAAAGGCGGGAATCGGCTGGGAGCAGGTGGGCGCCGTCGAACTTAATGAGGCCTTTGCCGCACAGTCGCTGGCCTGCATCGATGCCTGGGGCATTGACCCGGAGCTCGTGAACCGTCACGGCGGAGCCATCGCCATGGGCCACCCGCTGGGCGCGTCCGGCGCGCGCCTACTGGGCACACTGGCCCGGAGCCTGCAGGCTTCGGGGGAACGTTGGGGTGTGGCCGCGATCTGCATCGGCGTTGGCCAGGGCCTGGCCATTGTGCTGGAGAACGTCAGCGCACCCATCAACGCGGCGAAGAACTAGGGGAAGCCAATGCCCATAATTGCAAACTCCGCGGCCGAGTCCGTGGCCGGCATCGGGGACAATTCAACCGTGCTGATCGGCGGTTTCGGCAATGCCGGCCAGCCCATGGAACTCATCGATGCCCTGCTCGACGGCGGCGCCACCGGCCTGACCGTGGTGAACAACAACGCCGGCCAGGGCGACGCGGGCCTGGCACTGCTGATCAAGGAACGCAGGGTCCGCCGGATCATCTGCTCCTTCCCGCGGCAGCCCGACTCCTGGCACTTTGACGCCGCCTACAGGGCCGGAGAGATCGAGTTGGAGCTGGTCCCGCAGGGCAACCTGGCCGAACGGATCAGGGCCGCCGGGGCGGGGATAGGCGGGTTCTTCACGCCCACCGGCTTTGGCACCATGCTGGCCGAAGGCAAGGAAACCCGGGTGATCGACGGCCGGGGCCACGTGTACGAGACCCCCATCCACGCCGATTTCGCCCTCATCAAGGCGCTGACGGCCGACCGGGCGGGGAACCTCATCTACCGCAAGACCGCCAGGAACTTTGGTCCCATCATGGCTGCCGCGGCCAAGGCCAGCATCGTCCAGGTAAGCAATATTGTCGACACCGGCGGGCTCGACCCGGAAATCGTCGTCACGCCCGGCATTTACGTCAACACGATCGTCCGGATACCCGCTGCGGCGCCGGAAAGGGAAGAGGCAAGGCCATGAACACCCAGGCAGCAGACGTTGCGCACAGCGCCACCCGGCTGGGACGCGAGGAACTGGCCGCCCTGGTCGCCTCCGACATCAAGGCCGGCTCCTTCGTCAACCTCGGAATCGGCCAGCCCACCCTCGTCTCCAACTACCTCCGCCCGGAGCAGGCCGTCACGCTGCACACCGAAAACGGCATGCTTGGCATGGGGCCCGAGGCCCACGGCGACGACATCGACCAGGACCTGATCAATGCCGGCAAGATTCCGGTCACCGAACTGCCCGGGGCATCCTACTTTCACCACGCCGATTCCTTCGCCATGATGCGCGGGGGCCACTTGGACGTGTGCGTGCTCGGGGCGTTCCAGGTGTCAGCAGGCGGCGACCTGGCCAATTGGCACACCGGCGCACCCGACGCGATTCCCGCCGTCGGGGGTGCCATGGACCTGGCCACCGGGGCCAAGGAGGTTTACGTCATGATGAGCCTGTTCGCCAAGGACGGCTCCGCCAAGCTGGTCCAGGCCTGCAGCTACCCGGTCACGGGCGTGGGCTGCGTGACAAGGATTTACACCAATGAGGCTGTTTTCCTCCTGGGGGCGGACGGCGTGCAGGTCAGGGAAACGTTCGGCACCACGCTGGCTGAGCTTCAGGACCGCGTCCCGGTGCCCCTGACGGCGGCGCTAGGATAAGGAAATGACCGAAGCGCAGACCGCCCCGCCCGTGGCCAGCGACCAGTATGTGCAGTCCCTGGCCCGCGGGCTGGCAGTGATCCGGGCGTTCGACGCCGACCACCCGGCCATGACGCTTTCCGAGGTCGCCCAAAGAACGCAGCTGACCCGGGCCACCGCCCGGCGCTTCCTGCACACATTGGTGGAGTTGGGCTACGTCCGCACCGATGAGAGGCAGTTTTCCCTGACCCCGTCCGTGCTGCAGCTGGGGTACGCCTACCTGTCCGCGCTGTCCCTTCCGCAGCTGGCCCAGCCGCACCTGCAGGCGCTGTCCACCCAGCTGGGTGAATCCACCTCCGCGGCCGTGCTCGACGGCGGCGACATCAGCTATGTGGCCCGCGTTGCCACCCGGCGCATCATGAGCGTGGGAATCACTGTGGGCACCCGTTTTCCGGCCTACGCCACGTCCATGGGAAGGGTGCTGCTGGCGGGGCTGCCGCCGGCCGCGCTCAACGCATATTTCGCCTCCCACGCCGTGGTGCCCCTGACCCCCACGGCTGTCGGGACCGAAGCCGGAATCCGCGAGGCTCTCCAGGCTGTGCGAATTCAGGGGTGGTGCCTCCTGGACCAGGAGCTGGAGCTCGGCCTGATGTCGATGGCGGCACCGGTGCATGACGCCGGCGGGACCGTCGTGGCCGCCGTCAATGTCTCCCTGCAGGCCCAGGCGGTAAACGCAAAGGCTGATCCGCCCGGCTTCTTGGCCACCGTCCGCGAACAACTGCTGCGCACGGCGGCCCTCATCTCCGCGGACGTGGCCGCCGGGAAGTAGCGGGGCTGCCAGGCAGCTTCCTCCGTCGATGGCCGTTCAATACCAAGGCCTACTCGGTCGTCTCCACCGGGACCGCAATCACATCCACCATGGCCCCGTTTCGCAGCACCGTCACTGCCAGCGGCGCACCGATGGCCTCGGCAAACAACTGCTTTTGCAGGCTCTGCGCACTTGAAACGGGGCGCTGGGCAACGGTGAGCACCAGGTCCCCGGACTTCAGCCCTGCCCGGTCCGCCGGGGAGCCGGCCATGACATCCACCACGCGCAGGCCCTCCTGCTGCCCCGTCCGGACGGCCAGAGTTTCGTTGAGCCGGACCGGCGAGCTGACCAGGCCCACGTAGGCGCGGCGGACCCTCCCGTCCGTCATGAGGGCCGAGATGATCCTGCGGGTGGTGGCGTTGATTGGAACAGCCAGGCCCAGCCCTGCACCTGCGACAGCGGTATTAATGCCAACCACCCGCCCCTGGGCGTCGGCCAGCGCCCCGCCCGAATTGCCGGGGTTCAGTGCCGCATCGGTTTGGATGACGTCCTCAATCACCCGCCGGTTCCGTCCGAGGGCCGTGGGCATGGACCGTCCCAGGCCACTGACCACGCCGGCCGTCACCGAACCGGCCAGGCCCAGCGGGTTGCCCACGGCAATGACCAGCTGGCCCACCCGCAGCCCCTCTGCGTCGCCGAGGCGGGCCGGTGCATGCATGTGGGACAGGCCGCGGATCACGGCCAGGTCGGAAAGTACGTCCGCTCCCCTGATTTCAATGTCGGTTCCCGTGCCGTCGGCGAAGGCTGCCCACCCGCTGCTGGCGCCGGCCACCACGTGGGCATTCGTGAGCATGTAGCCATCCTCGGTAAAGACGACGGCGGAGCCCGCACCCGTGCGCGTGCGGCCGTTGCGGCCTGTGCCTGACACCTCGACGGCGACCACGTGGGGCGCCACCGCCTCGGCAACCGCAATGACGGACCGGGAATATGAGTCCATGACATCCTCAGTTTCAAGCCCGGGCTGGGACATCTCCGAATTTTCTTTCACCGCACACCTCCCGGGGCGGACGTGGCTGGTTGTGGGTGGCGCCGCTTGCCACTAATGCCCTGCGCCATATTCCACTACAACGAAAGTGACGCCTGCCATAGTCCTGTCGGCGGTACGCCGTCGGTGAACGGGTCATGGGCTGAATTTCCCTAAAACCATCGATCACTCGCCGCCAGATGAGGCAATGCATCCCACATCCAGTTCCCCGGCCTACCATCCAATTCCATCAACGGTGCGATGACCGATCCACGCACCGGTATCGTGTTCGGCAGGCTCGCCCTCAATGGCGCTGTCAACCATTCGATCTGGCGTGGATCGGACCAGTCCGGCGAAACGCGGGGAAGCGGTTTTCTCATGTGCCCACGACTAATGTGGGAACGCAATTGCCCAGTACGTTGACCACGACAGTCGTTGGGTCCACCAGCATGGCCGGGCCGCCAGAAGGTGATTCGGGACCCTTGGTTGAGGGCCCTTATGGCTCGCCCGGCCATCCCGTGTAAGACTCGGCAAGGTATGCCCGTGCGTGCCGGGAGGAAACCACTGAGTGGAGCTCGCCGAGCTGGCGCGCAGTGCCTCCACCAGACCGTGCCCGGCGAGTTGCTGGACCAGGCGATGCGCAGTGGTGAGTGGCAGCCCCGCCCGGCGGGCCAGCTCCGACAGCTGGAGGCTGCCAGCCCCCTCCGGGAATGCGGCAATGAGGCGGACCACCCGGTCCACCACCGAGTCACCGGATCCTGAGTTCGCCACACCATCCTGATTTCAGTCAACGTTTTGGACTCAGGGTACGCCCGCAATCCGGGGAGGCCGCCTACATGTGCTGCTCGCCCGCGGAAACAAGCCGATTTCAGTCCAGTTGGACGCAGATCGGAGCCGACAAACTTTGGCTGATGCGGCCAAGGTTTCACGGAAATTCCCCATCGACCACGAAGCGGCTACGCCAGCGCATTGCTGAAAGCAGGGCGGCCGCTGCTTGAACGTAGGCATTGTTGAAACGAAAGGCACTTTCCGCGGGATTTCGTTTCAAGGGGACATGGTTGAAGGGTCCTGCTCATGCCAGATCAAGAAACGGCCACGCTGGGGGCGTCCAGTACTTCCGAGGCTAGTGGCGCTGGTGAGCCCCGACATGGAGCTAACCGGCGTTGAGGCTCCGGCACACGATGATCGGGGTGGAGGAGAAGTTCTCCCCGAATTCGTCAGCACGGGGCCGTCTCAAGCCAACAGCAACTTCGATGTCGGGCTTTCAGGATGCGCCCCAACATTGCCTCTCAGGGGAGCAACCGGTCAACGGGTGTCAACATCGTGTCAACGCTTAAACACGAAAACCCCCTGAGTTCAGGGGGTTTAATGTGCCCAAGGTGGGACTCGAACCAGACTTCAACCCTTGCAAACACTGGGAAGCCACGAGTTTCTGCGGAAGTACGGCCCAGTACGACGCAGTCCGGGCCCGTCCCGAGGGACATGTGTTCCCGGCGGGAACAGTCCGCAATGGAACCACTATTCTCTACGTCTTCAGACATGGAGATGCGGATGTCACCGCTCGGTGACACAATGGATGAGGGAAGGGATTTGGCCATGACATTTGAGAACACCATAGACACACCGGCCGCGGCCGGTGCATTGATCCGCCGCCAACGAATAGGCCAGGGCCTTACTCAACAAGCCTTGGCTGACGCCGCCGCTGTTTCGCGGAAATTCCTCATCGACCTCGAATCGGGCCACGAGCGCGCTGAACTCGGCAAGACTTTGGCGGTGTTCGCAGCGCTCGGCCTATCGCTAGTCACGACAACCCCCATCCCCGTCGGCATGGACCACGACCCGGAACGGCGCGACTACGCAGCCACCTTCACAGACCTTCTCGCGAAGAGGGACTTTGAATTCGCCACCAAGATGCTCGCCGACTACGCCAGCGCATCCCTGAAAGCCGGCAGGCCGTTAATCCAACGCAGCCCGCAACTCAATGACCCCCAATGGTCCGCAGCCCTGGCCGGAATCACCAACTACACCGCACACCGCCTCAACCAACCCGCCCCAGATTGGACCAAACGCATCCAACCCCTCAACGAGGCGTGGATGCCGGCCGAGTCCTACCGGACCGTCCGCGAACCCATGAAGGAACTCACAAAGTCTGAAACACCTCACGAGCTTGCGGCAATGAACGTCTTCATCCGCGAACGCAGCCTGGCTACCGCATGAGCGCCGGCGAGCTCACCGGCGCCGAAATCCCGACTCTCCTCCATGAGCTCACCAGACGGCTGGTGGCACGCGGCACAAATGGCTACATCAAGTTGCTTGGCTGAGCAGCACTGATCCGGCAGGGCATTGGCAACCGTCCCACCGCAGACATCTACGCCAGCTATGCCGACGAGACGGACGTCGACTTGATCGTGGCCGAAATTTACGCAGCAGCCCACAGGGACCGCCATGGCCCACGGCGTGTCCTGGTGGTTGGTGCAAAAGGCCTCGACCTTGGCATCTGTCGTACACCGGTGTTGGGTGGGCTTCCGTCTACTGAGAAGAAAGGCACCCCCAAGTTCGGTGGCAATTGCCCCGACGGACCATGGATACAGTGACGGAGACGAACTCCTCGCAACATTCAGAAAGGGAGCTGCCGGGGACGATCAACTAAATCTGCGTCGGAGACCAAGTGCGCTGCCTAGTTGGATCGAACAAGGACATGGCCGGGCCCCGACAAAGTGTCTCGACCAGCTCGAACAACAGGTCCGGATAAGAAAAATGACCCCCTGTTTCCAGGAGGTCATTCTTCGAACAAATGTGCCCAAGGTGGGACTCGAACCCACACACCTCTCGATACTGCATTTTGAGTGCAGCGCGTCTGCCATTCCGCCACTTGGGCCTCTGCAGGGGCCCACGTGGGCTCCGTTACAAAGATCACGCGCCCGTTCGTGAATCACTTCCGAACAAGTGCGCGGATCCACTCTACATGCAGATAGGCTGTTTTGTAGAACCAGTGCCACCCATGCGCGTCGATTTTCCGCCCTGCGGCGACAATCACTGCCACCAGCTTCCAAGGAGCCCTTAGTGTCCGAAAATTCGGAATCCACCAGCACCACCCCCGCCCGCCGCGTCATCGTCGCGGAGGACGAGACCCTGATCCGTCTCGACATCATGGAGATCCTGCGCGGCGAAGGCTATGACGTGGTTGGCGAAGCCGACAACGGTGAAAAGGCTGTGGAACTCGCCAAGGAACTCAAGCCGGACCTGGTCCTCATGGACGTCAAGATGCCCGTCATGGACGGCATCACCGCCGCCGAGCAGATTGTCAAGGCCCGCATCGCCCCCGTGGTCCTCCTGACTGCCTTTAGCCAAAAGGAATTGGTGGAGCGCGCGCGCGACGCCGGCGCCATGGCCTACGTGGTCAAGCCGTTCACCCCCGCCGACCTCATCCCGGCACTTGAGATCGCCCTCTCACGCCACGAGGAAATCAAGGCATTGGAGAACGAAGTCACCGACCTCCAGGAGCAATTCGCCACCCGCAAGCTTGTGGAGCGCGCCAAGAGCCTCCTCACCACCAAAATGGGCCTGACCGAACCCGAGGCCTTCCGCTGGATCCAAAAAACCTCCATGGACCGCCGCCTCAGCATGCGCGAGGTGGCTGAAACCATCATCAACCAGGTCAACTGAGCCGGTCTCGCTCCCCAGCCGCTCCCACTGCTCGCAAGCTCGCAGCGGGACCCTCGCGGCCGTGGGCCCAGGCTCGACCAGCGTTAACCAACGACGCCGGCGCCCGCCTTGGGTGCCGGCGTCGCGCTTTAGCTGGGGTCAGGGGACGGCACGCCCCTTCCCCGGACCGGGAGCACCATCATGGCCCACAACACTCCGGCCAGGACGGCGTAGCCGGCATGCAGCCCAAGCCATGCATTAATGGGACCTTCCATGGCTCCCACGGATCCGGGCCACGGCACCAGCACGAAACTGAAGACGGCAGCGGCAACTGCGTACGTGAGTAGCCAGGCACCCCGGCGCCATGCCCACAGTAGCGCCCCCTCAAAAGGAGCGAACGGCAACAACGTGACGGGCAGGGCCGCAATGGCCACGGTGGCGATGACGGCCAGGAACTCCCCCGCTGCGACCGTCACCATCCCGGCTGCATCGTTGACGGCAGCCACCCTGTCCGGCTGGATCTCGCCCCACCGGATGAATGTTTCAACGTGGTTGGCGGCAAGGAAGCTGTAACCGGCCCAGGCGGCGAAGCCCATCACGGCCAAGAAGAGGTTGCCCGCAATTGCAGCCAGCGCCGGCCTGCGGGGACCTGCTTCCTCCGTGTTGAGGCTGTAGTCGATGGCGAGGACTGCGCCAAAGACGAGGGCAGGTTCGAGGCCAACAACCCGTGCCGCGGCCAGGGAGGCCAGCAGCACCACCACGTAGATGGGCCGGGCGGCGACCCTGGGGAAACTGCCGCGGCGGTGGCGGCGAGCAATGGCCCACCGGAAAACCATGGATCCATAGTTCAGCAGCAGGAACGCCGCCAGGAAGGACAACGCCAGGCGCGCGGATCCACCATTCCAGCCGAATCCGGGTTGCCCGACGGCGGCCAGTGCCGAACAGGCAACGAGGACCAGGAACGCGAGCGGGCCGTGCACCATGCCCAGCGTGCGGGTGCTCCACCAACGGCGCCGTGACACTCCGCCAACAGGCGGCCCCGCCACGGGCACCACGATGCGGACTGCGCCCGCCAGGCGGCCCGTCCGCCTGCCGGCCACGGCTGACAGCAGGGCAGTCGGAACGGCCAGCAGCAGGGCCAGGCCCACGCCCAGCACCAGCGCCGGAACGGCCGCCGGCCACAGGCCTGCCACAGTTGCGCCGACAGTTCCTGATGTTGCACCCACGTCCAGCGGCCGCGCGTTGCTGTAGGCGCTGGGTTCGAACCACGTGCCCGCCGCGGCAACCGGGCCGCCCAGCACAGTTGCCGAAGCCTCGCGCGGGATCGTCACAGTGAATTTTTTGATGTCCTGGAGCGAGGGGTTGCACATGCCACCCACCGCCCCACCCATCGTGTCCGGACCGGGCGCCCAGGTTTTACTCGGACAAGCAGGGTTGCCGCTGGCCAGCAGGGCGTATTTAGCGATAAACAGCTCGTGGGTGCCGGGCCCTGTCAGCGCGGCCGGAATCTGGATGGCCACCGTTCCGGTCGCCTTTCCCGCCGTTGTCTTCTCCTTCACGTATTTGACCTGGTCCGAGCTGATGGACGAATCCTTCAGGCACTTCTCCATCGCCTTGACCGTGGCGGGATCCACGAACGACACCTTGCCGGCCTCATCCTTGACTCCCGGGGAAGCGTTGAACGCCTGGTAAGTGGGGAATTGGTCGACGAACTTCATGACCGCCTTGTTCCGGCAGTCGTACATCCCAGTCAACGCTGCCCCGGCTTCTTCAGGTGTAGCCCAGATCCCGGTTGAGCGCTCCCAGGAAGCGATGTAGGCTCCCCCGCCCTTCACCGTCAGCTCCCAAAAACTCTTCCCGTCGGGCCCCGCCTTCAAGGCTACGGGGGCCGGGCCCGGCTCCACCACCTCTACCGCGGCCCCCTGCTCACCCGGGACGGCAACGGCCGCCGGCGCCAGCGCTGCCAGCAACCCGGCACAAGCCAGGCACGCTCCCACGATCAATTTTCCGACCCGCATGTCCATCGCCCCCGGCCTGAGTTTCCACTAAGGATCCCCGGCACTCCGCTTCCGGGGATGGTGGAAACAGTAGCCCATCACGGCAGATCAAAGTCCGGAATTTTGGGGTGCCTGTGGATAACTTCGGCCGCCGGACGGGGTCTCGACGCGCTCGCAGGGCTCGCTGCTCGACCACCGGTTAAAGCGCGACGGCGGCACCCGCCATGGGTGCCGCCGTCGTGCTTTGGGGATGGCTGGCTCAGCTTACTTGGTGGGCCAGGGGCCAACTTTTTCCCGGTTGTTGTTGGCGCCGGACTCGGCCAGGCCCAGGTCGGCGACGTCCCCGACACGGTGGACCTTGACGAGGTTGGTGGTGCCGGACTGTCCGGGAGGGGAACCGGCGGCGATGACGACGAGGTCGCCGTCCTCCACCAGTCCCTTTTCCAGCAGCTTGCGGTCCACCTGGGCCGTCATGGCGTCGGTGTGCGGCACGGTGGGCACCAGCACGGGCTCCACGCCCCAGGTCAGCGCCAGCTGGTTGCGGACCTGCTCCACGGGCGTGAACCCGAAGATCGGGTGTGCCGGACGCAGGCGGGACAGGCGGCGTGCGGAGTCGCCGGACTGCGTGAACGTGGCAATGTACTTCGCGTCAAGCTGCGTGGCGATCTGCACGGCAGCGGCCGTGATGACGCCGCCGCGGGTCTTCGGGTTGGTGCCCAGCGGCGGGATGCGCTTGAGCCCGTCCTTTTCGGCCGCCTCAATGATGCGGGCCATGACCTTGACAGTTTCGATCGGGAATGCGCCAACGCTGGTTTCGCCGGACAGCATGACGGCGTCCGCACCGTCCAGGACGGCGTTGGCGCAGTCGGAGGCCTCGGCACGGGTGGGGCGCGGGTTCTCGATCATGGATTCAAGCACCTGGGTGGCCACAATGACGGGCTTGGCCCAGCGGCGGGCAATTTCCACGCACCGCTTCTGCACCAGCGGGACGTCCTCAAGGGGAAGTTCCACGCCCAGGTCACCGCGGGCCACCATGATGGCGTCAAACGCATCAACTATGGCCTCAAGGTTGTCAACGGCCTGCGGCTTCTCGATCTTGGCGATGACCGGCACGCGGCGGCCTTCCTCGTCCATGATCTCGTGCACGCGCGTGATGTCGGCCGCGTCTCGCACGAAGGAGAGGGCCACCAGGTCCACGCCGCAGGCCAGGGCCCAGCGGAGGTCCGCCTCATCTTTTTCGCTCAGGGCGGGGACGTTCACGGCCACGCCGGGCAGGTTGATGCCCTTGTTGTTGGAAACCTTCCCGGGCACCGTCACCTCTGTGACCACCTTGACGGCGTCAACGGCGGTGGCGCGGACGGAGACCTTGCCGTCATCGATCAGCAGGATGTCGCCGGGCTTGACGTCTTCCGTCAGGGACTTGAGCGTGGTGGAGCAGATGTCCTTGGTGCCGGGCACGTCCTCGGTGGTGATGGTGAAGACGTCGCCCACGGCCAGTTCGTAACCGGTGCCGTTTTCGAAGCGGCCCAGGCGGATCTTCGGACCCTGGAGGTCGGCCATGATGGCCACGGTCTTGCCCAGCTGCTCGGAAGCCTTGCGGACGTTGTCGTAAGTGATTTGGTGCACGGCGTAGTCGCCGTGGCTCATGTTCATGCGGGCCACGTTGACCCCTGCATCCAGTACCGCAAGTGTGTTCTCAAAGCTGGCGATTGCCGGCCCAAAAGTCGCCACAATTTTTGCGCGTCTCAATTTACCTACCTAAGTGGTGTGTTTGACAGTGGAAATCTAGTGTCCTGCGTCCAGCCTAGCGGGTCGGCCCTAGACACTGATAGCGGAGTCACTGGGTGAGACGGGGGCGGGCAGGAATGTCTCGCCCATGAGGAATTTGTCCACCGCAGCCGCGCAGGCACGGCCTTCGGCGATGGCCCAGACTATTAGCGACTGCCCGCGTCCGGCATCCCCGGCGGCGAAAACGCCCGGCTTGGCGGTCATGTAGTAGCCGTCGCGTTCCACCGTGGACCGGGCGCTGAGCGCCACCGGCAGCTGGTGCGTGAGCTCTGCCGTTTCGGGGCCCGTGAAACCAAGCGAGAGGAACACCAGGTCCGCAGGGATGATTCGTTCCGTGCCCACCTTGGGCACACGGCGACCGTCCACGTACTCGGTTTCGGCTATCTTGAGCCCGGTGAGCCGGCCGTTCTCGCCGAGGAATTCCACGGTGGAGGCAAGGTAGGTGCGGTCCCCGCCTTCTTCGTGCGCGCTGGCCACTTCGAACAGGTTCGGGAACATGGGCCACGGCTGGGCAGAGGTGCGTTCCACGGGGGGCTGCTTGCCTATCGCGAGCGTGGTCACGGACGCAGCCTGCTGGCGGTGGGCGGTGCCGAGGCAGTCCGCCCCGGTGTCGCCGCCGCCAAGTATCACCACGTGCTTGCCGCGGGCGTCAATCTGGCCGGCCACCGTGTCACCGGCCACCACCTTGTTGGACTGCACCAGGTATTCCATGGCAAAGTGGACGCCGCCCAGCTGGCGGCCGGGGATGGGCAGGTCCCGCGGCACCGTGGCACCGGTGCACACCACGACGGCGTCGTACCGGCGGCGCAGCTCGTCCCAGCCGATGTCCTTGCCCACTTCCACCCCGGTGCGGAAGCGGGTGCCCTCCGCCTTCATCTGTTCCAGGCGCCTGTCGAGCTTGTCCTTTTCCAGCTTGAAATCGGGGATGCCGTAGCGCAGCAGCCCGCCGATCCTGTCGTCACGTTCGTACACGGCCACCGTGTGGCCGGTGCGGGTCAGCTGCTGGGCGGCGGCCATGCCGGCCGGGCCGGAACCGACGACGGCGACAGTCTTGCCGGTGAGCCTGGCCGGCGGGAGCGGGTGCACCCAGTCCTGGGCGAAGGCCTCGTCAATGATGGAAACTTCCACCTGCTTGATGGTGACAGCCGGCTGGTTGATCCCCAGCACGCACGCGGTCTCGCACGGGGCCGGGCACAGCCGTCCGGTGAATTCCGGGAAGTTGTTGGTGGAATGCAGCCGTTCGATTGCCTCCTCCCCCTTGTCCCGCCAGGTGAGGTCATTCCACTCCGGGATCAGGTTTCCCAGGGGGCAGCCCTGGTGGCAGAACGGCACGCCGCAGTCCATGCACCGCCCGGCCTGTCCCTTGAGCACCTCGTGGTCCTGGTTCTCGTACACTTCCTTCCAGTCCATGATGCGGACCGGCACGGGACGCCTGGCCTGGGTGATGCGTTCCCGGTTCTTCAAAAAACCGCGGGGATCAGCCACCGGTTACCTCCAAGATTTTGTGCCAGACGGCGTCGCCGTCGGGGTCCTCGCCCAGCTCGGCTGCTGCCAAGCGGGTTTCCAAAACTGCTGCATAGTCCCGCGGGAGGACCTTTGTCAGGCGCCCAACCGTGCCCGGGAAGTCGGCCAGCAGCGCGGCGGCCACCTCCGAGCCCGTCTCCTCGACGTGCCGGGCCAAAAGCGCGTGGACAATGTCTGCATCCTCGGCGTCGAGCGGGATGAGGGACAGCTCCCCCGAATCGAGGGCAGTGGTGTTGACGTTGCTGCGGGCCAGGTCCAGCACATAGGCGGTGCCGCCGGACATGCCGGCGCCAAAGTTGCGTCCCGTGGGCCCGATGACGAGGGCCTGGCCGCCGGTCATGTACTCGCAGCCGTGGTCGCCGATGCCTTCCACGACCGCGGTGGCCCCGGAATTTCTGACCAGGAAGCGTTCGCCCACCTGGCCGCGGAGGAACATTTCCCCGCTGGTGGCCCCGTAACCGATCACATTGCCGGCAATCACGTTATCGGCTGCCACGAGGGAGCTGGCGCGGTCCGGCTGGGCGGTGATGCGCCCGCCGGAGAGGCCCTTGCCCACGTAGTCGTTGGCGTCGCCGAAGAGGCGCAGTGTGATGCCGGCCGGCATGAACGCGCCCAGCGACTGGCCGGCCTGGCCGGTCAGGGTGACGTCAATGGTGTCCGGCCCGAGCACGTTCACGCCAAACGCCTTCGTGACGTGGTAGCCCAGCAGCGTGCCCACGGAACGGTCGGTGTTGACCACCGGCACGCTGATCTTGACGGGCGTGCGGTCGCTGAGTGCCTCGGCCGCCATGGTGAGCAGCTGTTGGTCGAAGTGCTTGTCCAGCTCATGGTTTTGCGTGGTGAGGTTGCGCACCGGCGTCCCTGCCGGCACTCCGGCGTCGGACATGATGGGCGAAAGGTCCAGGCCCGCCGTTTTCCAGTGGTCCACGGCTTCCCGCGTGTCCAGCAGGTCCGCGTGGCCGATGGCCTCCTCCAGCGTGCGGAACCCGAGCCCGGCCAGGATTTCCCTGACCTCCTCGGCCAGGAACTCAAAGAAGTTGACCACAAACTCCGGCTTGCCGCTGAAACGCTGGCGCAGCTCCGGGTTTTGCGTGGCCACGCCAACGGGGCAGGTGTCCAGGTGGCACACACGCATCATGACGCAGCCGGAAACCACCAGCGGGGCCGTGGCGAAGCCGTACTCCTCGGCACCCAGCAGGGCAGCCACCACCACGTCGCGCCCGGTTTTCAGCTGGCCGTCCACCTGCACCACCACGCGGTCGCGGAGCCCGTTCAGGCGCAGCGTCTGCTGGGTCTCGGCGAGGCCCAGTTCCCACGGCATGCCGGCATGCTTGAGCGAGTTCAGCGGGCTGGCGCCGGTGCCGCCGTCGTGCCCGGAAACCAGCACGACGTCGGCCTTGGCCTTGGTCACGCCGCTCGCGACCGTGCCGATCCCCATCTCGGAGACGAGCTTGACGTGGACCCGGGCGGCCGGGTTGGCGCGCTTGCAGTCGTAGATCAGCTGGGCCAGGTCCTCGATGGAGTAGATGTCATGGTGCGGCGGCGGGGAAATCAGCCCGACGCCGGGCGTCGAATGGCGGGTGGCCGCGATCCAGGGGTAGACCTTTTTGGCCATGAGCTGCCCGCCCTCGCCGGGCTTGGCGCCCTGGGCCATCTTGATCTGGATGTCCTGTGCGCTGGCCAGGTAGAGGCTGGTGACGCCGAAGCGGCCGGAGGCCACCTGCTTGATGGCGGAGCAGCGCTCCGGGTCCAGCAGCCGGGCCACGTCCTCCCCGCCCTCGCCCGTGTTGGACTTGGCGCCCAGCCGGTTCATGGCAATGGCCAGGTTCTCGTGGGCTTCCTGGGAAATGGAGCCGTAGCTCATGGCGCCGGTGGAAAAGCGCTTGACGATGCTGCTGACTGCTTCCACTTCCTCCAGCGGCACCGGTGGCCGCTGGCCGTCGCGGAACTTCAGCAGCCCGCGGAAGGTCATGAGCTTGCCGGCCTGCTCGTCAATGCCCTGCGTGTATTTCTTGAAGATGTCGTAGCGGCGTTCCCGGGTGGCATGCTGCAGTCGGAACACGGTGTCCGGGTTGAACAGGTGCGGTTCGCCGTCGCGGCGCCACTGGTATTCGCCGCCGCCCAGCAGCGGGCGGTGGGGCACGTCCACGCCGTCGACGGGGTAGGCCAGGGTGTGGCGGGCCGTGACCTCGGCGGCAATGACGTCCAGGCCCACGCCTCCCAGTTGGGAGACGGTGCCCGTGAAGTAGTCGTTGACCAGTTCCTGGGACAGTCCCAGCGCTTCGAAGGTCTGGGCGCCGCAGTACGAGGCCACGGTGGAGATGCCCATCTTGGACATGATCTTCAGGACGCCCTTGCCCAGGCCCTTGATGAGGTTGTGTACGGATTGTTCGGGGGTGACCCCCACGACGTCGCCGCTGCGGACCAGCTCCTCCACGGATTCCATGGCGAGGTAGGGGTTGACGGCCGCGGCGCCGAAGCCGATCAGGACGGCAACGTGGTGGACCTCGCGGACGTCTCCGGCTTCCACCACCAGGGAGATCTTGGTGCGGTTGGCACTGCGCAGCAGGTGGTGGTGGACGGCACTGAGCAGCAGCAGGGACGGGATCGGGGCCCAGGCAGCGGAGGAGTCGCGGTCCGAGAGCACCACATATTGCACGCCCCTGTTGATGGCCCCCGAAACCTGCTCACAGATTTCGGTCAGCCGGGAGCGCAGGGCCGCCTCGCCGCCGTCGAACTTATACAGGCCCCGCACCTTCATGGCGATGCGCTCCCCGCCGGTGCCGTCGGCTGCCAGGGGGGTTTCGATGTTGGCGATCTTGGCGAGCTCGTCATTGTTGATGACGGGGAAGGTCAGGGCCACCTGCGGCATGGCCACCTTGGCGCGGGAGAGCAGGTTGCCCTGCGGGCCGATGGCGGTGTTCAGCGAGGTGACCAGTTCTTCGCGGATGGCGTCCAGCGGCGGGTTGGTCACCTGGGCAAAGGACTGGACAAAGTAGTCAAAGAGCAGGCGGGGGCGCTTGGAGAGCACGGCGACGGGCGTGTCGGTGCCCATGGCGCCCAGGGGTTCGCCGCCGGTGCGGGCCATGGGGCCGAGCAGGATTTTCAGTTCCTCGGTGGTGTAGCCGAAGGTGCGCTGGCGGTGGATGACGGAGGCGCTGGTGTGGACCACGTGCTCGCGCTCGGGCAGGTCCGCGAGGCGGATGGTGTTTTCCCGGGCCCAGTCGGCCCAGGGCCTGCTGGCGGCGGCCTGCGCCTTGACCTCGTCGTCGCGGACCAGGCGGCCGGCCTCGGTGTCGACAACAAACATCTTTCCCGGCGCCACCCTGCCTTTTTCCACGATCTTTTCCGCTGGGATGTCCAGCACGCCCACTTCGGAGGCAAAGACCACCAGCCCGTCCGCTGTCACCCAGTAGCGGCAGGGGCGCAGGCCGTTGCGGTCCAGGGTGGCTCCGACCAGGGTGCCGTCGGTGAAGGACACGGCCGCCGGGCCGTCCCACGGCTCCATCATCAGGGAGTGGTATTCGTAAAAGGCCCTGCGGTCCGGGTCCATGGTGGTGTGGTTTTCCCACGCCTCCGGGATCATCATCATGACGGCCTCGGTGATGGGGCGGCCGGACAGCCACAGCAGTTCCGCGACTTCGTCAAAGGATGCCGAGTCGGAGGCCCCCGGTGTGCAGATCGGGAACAGTTCCTCAGGGGCGTCGCCCAGCAGGGAGTGGGACATGGTGGATTGGCGGGCCCGCATCCAGTTGCGGTTGCCCTTGACCGTGTTGATTTCCCCGTTGTGGGCGATGGTGCGGAACGGCTGCGCCAGCGGCCATGACGGGAAGGTGTTGGTGGAGAAGCGCGAGTGCACCACTGCCAGCTTGGTGGCAAAGCGCGCATCCGAAAGGTCGGGGTAGAACGGTTCAAGCTGGGCGGTGGTCAGCATGCCCTTGTAGACAAGGGTCTTGGAGGACAGCGAGGGGAAGTACACGCCGAACTTGTGCTGCGCGCGCTTGCGGAGGCGGAAGGCCTTTGCGTCCAGCGCATTCACTTCTTTTCTCGACGCGTCCTCGCTGCCGGGCCGGATCGCCAGAAAGAGCTGGCTGAAGTGCGGCATGCAGGCCCGGGCGCTGGCCCCCACCAGGTCGGCCACAATGGGCACCTCGCGCCAGCCCAGGACATCCAGCCCTTCTCGTTCGGCCAGCGCCTCCAGCCCGGCACGTGTCGCTGCCAAGTCCTTGGGCTCGGTGGGGAGGAAGGCCGTTCCGACGGCGTAGCTGCCGGCTGCGGGCAGTGGAAAGTCCACCACGGCGCGGAAAAACGCATCGGGGACCTGTGTGAGGATGCCGGCGCCGTCGCCGGTGCCTTCGTCCGCGCCCACTGCGCCGCGGTGCTCCAGGTTGCGCAGTGCCACGAGGGCGCTTTGCACAATGTCACGCCGGGGCTCGCCGCGCAAGGTGGCGACGATGGCCAGGCCGCAGGCGTCTTTTTCGGACTCGGGCCGGTACAGCCCCTGCTGCGCGGGCAGCTGCGCAAAGCGCGTGAAGGGTGACTGGGCGAGCGGTGAAGTCTGAGTCATGACGGTGAAGTCCTTCCCCTGGTCGAACGGTGGATGGGGACGGCGGTGGCCCTCGGTCTGCGGGTGGCAATCTCCCGCGCAACTGTATTGGTTGGTGCATGCCGGTTGTGCTCCGGCGGGTTGCATGCCCGTCCCGGCGGCACTGGTGGCAAATACACACGGGCTGTATTCCTGTAGTGCAAATGCACAACATCCCCCAACGGTGGTTGCGGGCCTGTCTGCGCGGCGATTTCCACTATATAAGCCACCCTGACCCACAGAATACTTCGATCTCGAATCATGAAATCATATGCACGATCAGTAAGATTATTTGATGAATGGCATCTTCCGGCGCGAATTTCAGCGTAGTCAGGTCAACCGTGCAGTGGCAGGGACCATCGGTGCTCCGCCATCATTCAACATCCACATCGATGGTGCAGCTCCTGCGGGCACAGACACCCTGCAGCATTCGATGGTGCAGCACCTGCGGGCACAGGCACCCTGCAGCATTCGATGGTGCAGCACCTGCGGCCACAGACACCCTGGAGCATTCGATGGTGCAGCACCTGCGGGCACAGACCGGCGAAGGTCGCAGGACCTGCACCGCCGAATGCCGGTGATGGCATGACACAGCTCGAGCGGGGCGGGAACCTGGATGGGCAGGTCCCCCCAGCAACTGATGCCGTGCGATCGGGACCGGCCCGGGCGAACCGGCCCGCGGG
>NZ_JAAKZI010000002.1 GCF_011045165.1 Arthrobacter silviterrae | reverse complement strand
CATCTAGCCCCCGTCGAAGTTGGAGATAACCACCTCCCCGGGGCAGCTCCGCGGTGGTTATCTCCAATGTCAACGGGGCGGGGGTCAGTGTGGCGCGGGTTCCTTTTCGGGCTCGAGGGGGTCGCCCGCCGTGCCGCGCCACTTCGCCAGCGCATGCATGGAGTGGTAGACGGCCAGGGCGGCCCCGGTGCCGAGGGCAATGCCCGCAAACTGGAGCTGGCCGGCATTCCACGTGAAGTCGGCCACGCCAATGATGAGTGCGACGGCGGCCGTAGTCAGGTTGATGTTGTTGGAAAAGTCCACCTTGTTCTGCACCCAGATGCGCACGCCCAGGACGCCGATCATGCCGTACAGCAGCGTGGCGGCACCGCCCAGCACGCCCACCGGCACCGTGGCGATCAATTCGCCAAACTTCGGGGAAAAGCTGAGCAGCAGGGCTGCCGCACCGGCCACGTAGTACGCGGCCGTGGAATACACCTTGGTGGCCGCCATGACGCCGATGTTTTCGGCATAGGTGGTGGTGCCGGAGCCGCCGCCCAGGCCGGCCAGGGTGGTGGCAACGCCGTCGGCTATGATGGCGCGGCCCGCATAGGGATCCAGGTCCTCTCCCGTCATCAGGGCCACGGACTTCACATGGCCAATGTTTTCGGCCACCAGGACCAGCACCACGGGGATGAACAGGCCCAGGACGGCAAAGTGGAACACGGGCGTCTGGAAGTGCGGCAGGCCGATCCACGCGGCCTCGTGGAGCTTGGAGAAGTCCACCTCGCCGCGCAGCACGGCCACCAGGTAGCCGGCCACCACGCCCACCAAAATGGCCAGCCGGCCCAGGATTCCGCGGAACAGCACGCTGACCAGGATGATGACCAGCAAGGTGGTGATGGCCGTGACGGGCGCCTTTTCAAAGTTGGACTTCGCGGACGGTGCCAGGTTCAGCCCGATCAACGCCACGATGGTGCCGGTGACCGGCGCCGGCATGAGGCGGTTGATCCAGGTGGCGCCAAATTTCTGCACCACCAGGCCCAGCACGGCCAGCGTTACGCCCGCCACCACAACCCCGCCCAGCGCCCCGGCCACGCCAAACTGCTGCTGCGAGGCCAGAATCGGGGCAATGAAGGCAAAACTGGAGCCCAGGTAGCTGGGTACGCGGCCCCGGGTGAGGACCAGGAAGAAAAGGGTGCCGATGCCGGAGAAGAACAAGGTGGTGGCCGGGGGCATGTGGGTCAGCAGGGGCACCAGGAACGTGGCGCCGAACATGGCCACCACGTGCTGGAGGCCGATCCCGACGGTCCGCGGCCAGCTCAGCCTCTCATCCGGTGAAACAACCTGGCCTGGCTTGATGGTCCTGCCATCCCCGTGGACGGTCCATTTGGTGCCCAACAAACTCATTGCGTGCCTCTTCCGTGCGCTGCTTCAACTGTGTGCGGCCACGGATAAGAATATCGGCATGGGCGCCCCGGCCGCGTCGGGAGGGCCGCCAACCACCCATTTCCGCGCTTCGCGACTAGGATCACGGTATGTGTAGGCTCTTTGGACTGCATGCCGGAGCTGATCCGGTCAAGGCGACATTCTGGCTGCTCAAGGCCCCGGACAGCCTCTCCGAACAGAGCCGCCGCGAGCCCGACGGCACCGGTATCGGCATTTTCACGGCGGGCGGCCAGCCGGCAATTTCAAAACAGGCCATCGCCGCCTACGAGGACGCGGCATTTGCCACCGCGGCCCGTGAACTGGAAAGCACCACGTTCGTGGCCCACGTCAGGTACGCCACCACGGGCGCCCACACGGAGGCCAACACCCACCCGTTCGAACAGGACGGGCGCATCTTTGCGCACAACGGCGCCTTTGGCGAGCTGGACAAGCTCGACGCGCGGTTGGCCGGCTTGGGCGGCGCGGGCCTGGTCCGCGGGCAAACGGACAGCGAGCGGATGTTTGCCCTGGTCACGCTGGAAACCAGAAGGAACGGCGGCGACGTGGCGGCAGGAATCACTGCGGCAGTCGGCTGGATTGCCGGCAACTTGCCGGTTTACAGCCTCAACCTGGTCATGTCCACGGCCACGGAGCTGTGGGCCCTGCGGTATCCGGAAACCCACGAACTCCACGTCCTGGAACGCCAGCCGGGAGGGCACGCGGACGGCCGGCCGCTGGCGGTCGACTCCGCCCGCATTCACGGTCACAGCCAGGATTTGGCCGGGAAACGGTCGGTGGTGGTGGCCACGGAACCCATGGACGGCGATCCCGGCTGGCGGATGCTGGAACCGGGCGAGCTGCTCCATGTTGACGACGGCTTGAACCTGAAGTGCAGCCGGCCGCTGCCACCCGAGCCGGCACGCCGCCTGGTGCTGGGCGATCCCCAGCCGCCTGCGGGCGCTGCTCTCTAGACCGGGCGGCCCCCTGCACCATTCGCGTGGTGGCCGGGCTCAACCTGCAAAACCACGCCGAGCAGGTCGTTGAGCGCGTGGGACAGGGCGGGGTGGGCCAGTTCGTAGCGTGAGCGGCGCCCCTCCGCCACCGCCACGGCGAGCCCGCAGTCACGCAGGCAGGACAAGTGGTTGGAGATGCTTTGGCGCGAGACCCCCAGTTTGTCCGCCAACGACGCCGGATAGCTGGGCGCCTGTGCCAGCTCCATGAGGATTTGCGCCCGGGTGGGGTCTGAGATGGCGTAGCCAAACCGGGCCAGCACCGCAGCATTGCTAATGGGCTTCATTCTCAATATGGTACACCCTTTGATGGATTCAGCAATGGATGTACTATTGAGGCATGTCAGGACACGATCATTCCCACGGCCATTCGCATGGCGGCGCCCCGGGGGAGACCCATCAGGGCCGCCTGCTGACAGCCCTCGGCGTAACGCTGGCCGTTTTTGTCCTCCAGGTCATCGGCGCGCTGCTGACCGGCTCCCTGGCCCTGCTCTTTGACTCCGCCCACGTCCTCACCGATGCCGGCGGACTGGCCATGGCGCTGCTCGCGGCCCGGCTCATGGCCCGGCCCTCGACCAACCGGCGCACCTGGGGCTTTGCCCGCGCCGAGGTGCTGGCCGCAACCGCGCAGGCTGCGGTGCTGCTCGCCGTCGGCCTGGTGGTCTTGGTGGAAGGCGTGCAGCGGCTGTTCCATCCCGCTGACATTGCCTCCGGGGAGATGATCTGGTTTGGCGCCATCGGCCTGGCCGGCAACGTCATTTCCCTGGTGGTGCTGATGGGCGGGCGCAGCAAGAACTTCAACATGCGGGCCGCGTTCCTGGAGGTCATGAATGACGCGCTCGGCTCGGTGGCCGTCATTGTGGCGGCCGTGGTCATTTCCACCACGGGCTGGATGCAGGCCGACGCCGTCGTGGCCATGCTGATCGGTGCGCTCATCCTCCCGCGCACCGTGAAACTGCTGCTGGAAACCGTTGGCGTGCTGCTCGAATCAACCCCCGCCGGGCTTGACCTGGACAAAGTCCGCGCCCACATCATGGAAATCGACCACGTCCGTGCCGTCCATGACCTGCACGCCAGCCAGATCGCCACCGGCCTGCCGATCCTTTCCGCGCACGTCGTGGTGGATGAAGAATGCTTCCACGACGGCCACGCCCCCGCCATGTTGGACCAGCTCCAGACGTGCGTGGCAGGCCACTTCTCAATCAGCATCGAGCACTCCACGTTCCAGCTAGAGCCCGTGGGGCACGCCGAACACGAGCTCGGCGCCCATCACTGACGGGTGTGCGGCGGCTTGTGCCTGTCGTTAGGAGATGACGCCGTCGACCAGGGCCTTCGCCTCCGCCTGGACCTGGGCCAGGTGCTCGGCTCCCTTGAACGATTCGGCGTAGATCTTGTAGACGTCCTCGGTGCCGGAAGGGCGTGCCGCGAACCAGGCGCTGTCGGTGGTGACCTTCAGCCCGCCGATGGCCGCGCCGTTGCCGGGCGCCTCCGTCAGCTTCGCCGTGATGTCCTCGCCCGCCAGGGTGGTGGCCTTGACGTCGGCGGCGGACAGCTTGCCCAGCGCGGCCTTCTGCTCCCGGGTGGCTGCGGCGTCGATCCGCGCGTAGGCCGGCGCCCCAAAACGGTCAGTCAGCGCGGCATAGTGCGCCGAGGGTGACTTGCCGGTGACTGCCGTGATTTCCGAGGCCAGCAGCGCCAGCAAGATCCCGTCCTTGTCCGTGGTCCAGACTGAGCCGTCCCTCTTGACAAAGGAGGCGCCGGCGGATTCCTCGCCGCCAAACACGCCCTCGCCGGAGAGCAGGCCGGGGACAAACCACTTGAAGCCCACGGGAACCTCCACGAGCTTGCGGCCCAGATCGGCGGCCACCCTGTCAATGATGGAGGAGGACACCAAGGTCTTGCCCACACCGGCCCCGGCAGGCCACTGCGGGCGGTGCGTGTACAGGTACTGGATGGCCACTGCCAGGTAGTGGTTCGGGTTCATCAGTCCGGCGTCGGGGGTGACAATGCCGTGCCGGTCGGCGTCGGCGTCGTTCCCGGTGGCAATGTCGAAGGGTGCCCCGGCGGAGAGCTTGTTGATCAGGGATGCCATGGCAAACGGGGAGGAGCAGTCCATGCGGATCTTCTCATCCCAGTCCAGGGTCATGAACGCCCACTGCGGGTCCACGGTGGGGTTGACCACAGTCAGGTCAAGGTGGTGGCGCTCGCCGATCTCGCCCCAGTAGTCCACGGATGCCCCGCCCATGGGGTCGGCGCCGATGCGCACGCCCGCTGCGCGGACGGCGTCCAGGTCCAGGACGGAGGGGAGGTCGTCGACGTAGCTGGAGAGGAAGTCGAACTTGCCCGTGGTGGACGCGTTCAGGGCGTCGGCGAGCGGCACGCGGCGCACCCCCCGCAGCCCGTCCTCGAGCAGGGCGTTGGCACGGTTGGCGATCCACCCGGTGGCGTCGGAATCGGCCGGGCCGCCGTGCGGGGGGTTGTACTTGAAGCCGCCGTCGGTGGGCGGGTTGTGGGAGGGCGTGACCACAATGCCGTCAGCAACTCCCTCGGTGCGCCCCAAGTTGTACGTGAGGATGGCGTGGGACACGGCTGGGGTGGGTGTGAAGCCGTGGCGTGCATCGATCAAAACCTCGACGCCGTTGCCCGCCAGGACCTCCAGGGCCGTGTTTTGCGCCGGCTCGCTCAGGGCGTGGGTGTCCTTGCCCATGAACAGGGGACCGGTGAAGCCCTGCCCGTTGCGGTATTCAATGATGGCCTGCGTGATGGCCGCAATGTGGCCTTCGTTGAAGGATGTTTTCAGTGAGGAACCGCGGTGGCCTGAGGTGCCGAAGGCCACCCGCTGCGCCGGATCGGAGAGGTCCGGGGACAGGTCATAGTAGGCGTCCATCAACGCTGTGAGGTCAACAAGGTCCTGG
The DNA here is from genome assembly GCF_011045165.1 of Arthrobacter silviterrae. Lineage (GTDB taxonomy): Bacteria > Actinomycetota > Actinomycetes > Actinomycetales > Micrococcaceae > Specibacter > Specibacter silviterrae. The sequence continues at coordinate 283,496 of NZ_JAAKZI010000002.1, read as the reverse complement.
GGAAGGGCAACAGTGCCCGCGCGGCTAGCCATGGTCCCAGCATGACAGAGCAGTGCCGCCGTTCGCACGCATTTGTCACAGTGTGGACCCTTTTGGGCCCAGGCATGCCGGGGCGGACCAAATGCTGGACTACGATGGAAGCCAAGTTTCCCCCATTCACTTGGCCCCGCACCGGGCCGCACCCAGCAGGAGCCACCCGTGTCCAACCAGCCGGATCAGCCGCAGCAATATCCCGGAACGCCTCCGGGCTACACGCCCCCCGGGTATACGGCCCCGCCCGGCCCGCCGCAGTCGGACGTGCCCTACACGCCGCCGTCGGACAATCCCTACGGCCAGCCGCCCTACGGCCAGAACCCCTACGGGCAACCGCAGTACGGCCAGAACCCGTACGGCGGGCCCGCCGGGCAGTTCCAGCAGCCTCAGTTTGCCCCGGCCACGTTTTACCAGGGCGGCCCCGGCTACATTGACGCCACCAGCGGCCCGCGCGGGCTGAGCCTGTCCAGCATGATCATCGGCCTGGTGTCGCTCTTCATTGCCGGCTGGTTGATAGTTCCGCAAATCGTGGGCATCGTGCTGGGCCACATCGGCATGAAGAAGGAAAGCCCGCAAGGCAAGCCGTTCTCCATCACGGGCCTGATCACCAACTACCTGGCGCTGGTGATCTACGTGGGGATCTATGCCTTCCTGGTCTTCCTGGCGTCGTCCCTGAGCTACGATCCGAACGCCAGCAGCAGCGAGTGGTCCTCGGTGGTTTCGGGCCTCTGAGCCGGCAAACCCAAGCACAGCAAAACACCGCGGCGGCCCCCAAACCCGGGGGCCGCCGTCGTGCTTAAAGAAGCGCTACAGCACCCCGGCCATGAGCCTTTTGATGGGCTTCGCCGCGAGGAGCAGCAGCGCGCCGAAGCCAATGGCCACGAGCCCGATCACCAGGAAGTACGGGGACTCGTTGGAGGGGTCGTACCACTGGGCGAGCACGCCGGACATGGCCGTGCCGAGCGAGACGGAGAGGAAGAACAGCGCCACCATCTGCGTCTGGAACGCGGCGGGCGCCAGCTTGGTGGCCAGCGACAGGCCCACGGGGGAGAGCAGCAGTTCTGCCACCGTGAAGAGCAGCAGAATGAAGACAATGGCCAGCATGGGCACCGCGGCCATGCCCGCAAACGGGATGAACGCCAGGTAGGCGGCGCCCATCACCATGAGCGACACGGCGAACTTCACGGGCGTGCCGGGCTGGCGGTTGCCCCATTTGGTCCACAGCGCGGCAAACACGCCGGCAAAGACAATGATGAACACCGGGTTGATCGAGCCCACCCAGCTGGCGGGCATCTCCCAGCCCAGCACGGTGCGGTCCAGGCGCTTGTCCGCGTACAGCGCCACCACCGTGAACTGCTGCTGGAACAGCGACCAAAACACGGCACTGGCAATGAACAGCGGGATGAAGGAATACACGCGGCTGCGCTCGGGGCCGGTCACGGTTTTGTTGGCCAGGATCACGGCAAAGTACGCCACCGCGGCCAGCACCACCACCGCCACAATGACCCACTTCAGGTTTTCGGCGGTGATCAGACCCAGGGCCACGGCTGCAATGATGAGTACGACGGCGGCACCCGCCAGGGCGCCCACCTTGCGGTAGTCCTTGGCTGGCAGCGGGTTTGGCACCTGGTGCGCCGATTCGGGCAGGTTTTTGCGGGTCAGGCCGTACTGGAGCAGGCCCAGTGCCATGCCGACGGCTGCGGCTGCGAAGCCGAGGTGGAAGCCCCACGTGACCTGCAGCCACCCGGTGACAAGTGGGCCCACCAGGCCGCCAATGTTGATGCCCATGTAGAAGATGGAGAAGCCGGCGTCACGGCGGCCGTCGCCCGAGGAGTACAGGGTGCCCACCAGCGAGGTTGCGTTTGCCTTGAGCCCGCCGGAGCCCACGCCTATCAGGATCAGGCCGGTGGCCAGGCCCGCCGCGCCGGGCAGCAGGGCCAGGGAAAGGTGGCCGGCCATGATCAGGATGGCGCTGTAGAAGAGCACCTTTTCGGAGCCGAGCAGGCGGTCCGCCACCCAGGCTCCCAGGATCGTGGACAGGTACACGCCGCCGCCGTAGGCACCCACAATGCCCAGGGCGGTGCCTTCGGCAATTCCGAGCCCGCCCTTGGTGACGGAGTAGTACATGTAATAGGCCAGGATGCCCTGCATGCCGTAGAAGGAGAACCGTTCCCACAGCTCAACACTGAAGAGGTTGAGCAGCATTTTCGGCTGTCCGAAGAACGATGTGTCGCGGTGGTCGGGGGTTGCCTCAGCCTCGGCGGCAGGGCTTTTGTATAAGCTCACTTGATCAATTTTTGCATTTATGACGTGGGACGTCACATTGGGGCGGGCCGCCGGGCGATACGCTTAACAGGATTGCACCCCTTTTAAGCAGGAGAAATGACCATGTCAGACATCATGAACGTCACGGTGGAGGAATTGGCTGGCGGCGCCGTGATATTGGATGTCCGTGAAGACTACGAGTGGGAGGCCGGGCACATTGACGGCGCCCTCCACATCCCCCTGGAGCAGCTCCCGGAGCGCCTGGACAGCCTGGACCCGGACGTGGACCTGAACGTCATCTGCCGCACCGGCGGACGTTCCTTCCGCGCCACGAATTGGTTGACCCAGAACGGCTACACGGCGTTCAACGTGGTGGGCGGCATGGGTGCCTGGCTTGAGGCTGGCAAGCCCATGGTCTCCGACAACGGCGAAACCCCGCGCGTCCTGTAAACCACATCCCTTCCACCTGACAGGCACCCCATGACTTCCGCGCCCGGCCCATCCACCCTGCCCTACACCTACCTGGGCCCGGAGGGGACGTTTACGGAGTCGGCCCTGCTGCAGGTTCCCGGCGCGGCCGCGGCGCCGCGCATCCCGTCCACCAACACTGCCGCCGCCCTGGCGAAGGTACGCGCCGGCGAGGCGCTGGCGGCCATGCTGCCCATTGAAAACTCCATTGAAGGCGGCGTTCCGGCCACCCTGGATGCCATTTCCGGAGGGGACGAACTGCGGATCCTGGCCGAGGCAGTGGTGCCGGTCAGCTTTGTCCTGGTGGCCCGGCCTGGCGTGTCCCTGGCTGACGTGACGCATGTGGGCACGCACCCGCACGCGTGGGCCCAGACCCGCGACTGGTTCCAAGCGAACCTGCCCGACGCCGTGCACGTGCCAAGCAATTCGACGGCGGCCGCCGCGTACGGCCTGCTGGAGGACCGCCCGGCCTACCAGGCAGCCGTTTGCGCGTCCCTGGTGGCGGAGCGGACCGGGCTGGCCGTGCTGGCGTCTGGCATTGAGGACAACATCGGGGCAGTGACCCGCTTTGTCCTGGTGGGCCGGCCCGGCCTGCTCCCGGCACCAACGGGAGCAGACAAGACCACGCTGTCAATTCCGCTGCCGGAGGACCGCCCCGGCGCCCTGATGGAGATCCTGGAGCAGTTTGCCAGCCGCGGCGTGAACCTCAGCCGCATCGAGTCACGCCCCACGGGCCAGTTCCTGGGCCACTACTCCTTCAGCGTGGACGTGGACGGCCATATCGGGGATGCCCGCGTGGCCGACGCCCTCCGCGGCCTGCACCGGGTGAGCCCGGGCCTGTCATTTCTGGGTTCGTATCCGCGGGCGGACCAACAGCCGCCGGTGGTCCACCCCTACAATGCGGACCAGGCGTTCGCGGAGGCCGACGCCTGGGTCAAGGCGCTGCTGGGCAGGTAGGGGCCGCCCCCTTTCAGGAAGTGCCGGGCAAGCCTATGCTTTGCATATCTGCGCAAGGAGTTTGCGCGGGTCGGGTGGAAACCACTGCGTTGCCACCCATGTCAGGGAAGGGGTGGCTCACAATGGTTTCTCCAGGAACCAAGGACAGCAGCGAGGAAGGCACCATTGTCAACCCGGGCACTATCGAGGGCCGGGACACCTCGGTGGGCGACGAGGGCGACGACGCCAATGAGCTGCGCTTTGACGAGGAAGAACGCCTGATCAAGGAGCAGTCGCTTCGCCCCGAAACCGACTAGCTCCGCGGCTGTTCGAACCGCAACAGCCGGAAAGTGCTACGCGGGCGTGTTGGGGGCCGCCACGCGCACCAGCACGGCCTTGTGCTCAACACTGACCTTGACCACGGTGGCCGTGCCCGACGGGTCGCCGTCGACCTGTGTCTCCACGGGCATCACGGTCCGGATGACCAGCTGCTGGGAGCGGTAAAAGTCAATGACAGGCAGGCGGTTATTGTGCTGGAAGACCACCTTGCCGACCATTGCCATCCAGCCGAGGGCGCTGCGCGGGCTGATGACCACCACGTCCAGCACGCCGTCGTCGATCAGGGCATTGGGGACAAAGTCGATGCCTCCCGGCAGCAGCCCGCAGTTGGCAAACAGCACCGAGCGGACCTTGCGCTGCTGGGCCGGCTGGTCGTCCAGGGCAATGCTGACCTTTTTGCGCCGGCCCGCCATGTGGCGCAGGCCGGCCTCGCTGTAGGCCAGCCAGCCCACGGACTCCTTCAGCTTGGAATTGGTGTCGTTCATGACTTCGGCGTCCATGCCCAGCCCGGCAATCACCATGAACGACTTCTTTGACACCGCCCCGGTGACTTCGTTCTCCAGCTCCATGAGGCCGGCGTCGATGTGCCTTTGGTGTCCGAACAGGGCCACCTGGACATTGCCGGCAATGTCGTTGACGTCCAGTTCCAGGTTGCGGGCCAGCAGGTTGCCCGTGCCCAGCGGGATGATGCCCAAGGGAACTTCGGTGTGCCGCAGGGCCTGGCCCACAGCGCGCACTGTGCCGTCGCCGCCGCCCACAATAACGACGTCGGCCTTCGCCTCCAGCGCCTGGCCCGCCATGGCGACCCCCGGGTCCTCCGCCGTTGTCTCCAGGAAGATGGGCTCCGGCCAGCCCGCCAGGCTGGTGGAGCGCAGCAGCAGGGTCTTGGCTGCGTCGGCACCTATCTTGGTGGGGTTGTAAATAAACGCCACCTTCTGCGCGTCCGCGCGGATTTTGTGGGGGGATTCGGCCACCGCGCTGCGCGTGTGCTTTTGGGCGAGCTTGCGCACACCCAGCCAGCTGAATCCCACAGCAAGCACGATGATGAGCACGATGATGGCGACGAGGGCTTCGGTAGGCATGATTCTCTAACCTTAGCCGTTCGACTTGGATTGATTCGATAGGCTTAGGGCGTGATCGATGTCAGAGACCTCAGCGAAAATCCCGAAAAATATCGCGCCAGCCAACGCGCCCGTGGGGCCGAGCCGTCAGTGGTGGATTCAATCATCGCCGCGGATGCAGCCAGGAAGTCCTCGATCAGCAGCTTTGAGTCCCTGCGTGCCGAGCAAAAGGCCTTCGGCAAGAAGGTGGCCGCAGCCAAGGGCGAGGAAAAGCTGGCCCTCCTGGCCGAGGTCAAAGAGCTGGCCGCCGCCGTCAAGGCAGCCTCCACAGCCGCCGACGACGCCGGTGCGGCCCAGGACGCCCTGGTCCGGGCCCTGCCCAACCTGGTCTCGGACGGCGTGCCCGAAGGCGGCGAGGACGACTTCATCACCGTCAAGACCGTCGGCACGCCGCGCGAATTCCCCGACTTCAGCCCGCGCGACCACCTGGAAATTGGCGAGCTCATTGGCGCCATTGACATGGAACGCGGCGCCAAGGTCTCCGGCTCGCGCTTCTACTTCCTGAAGGGTGTTGGCGCGCGCCTGGAAATGGCGCTGCTGCAGCTGGCCATGGACCAGGCCATCGAGGCCGGCTTCATCCCCATGATCACCCCCACCCTGGTCCGCCCGGAAACCATGGCCGGCACAGGCTTCGACGTCAAGCACGACGCCGAAATCTACCGCCTCGCCGAGGACGACCTTTACCTGGTGGGCACTTCCGAGGTGGCCCTGGCCGGCTACCACGCCGATGAGATCATCAACGTCGACGAACCGGTGCGCTACGCCGGCTGGTCCTCCTGCTACCGCCGGGAGGCTGGCGCCTCAGGCAAGGACACCCGCGGGATCATCCGGGTCCACCAGTTCAACAAGGTGGAAATGTTCGTCTACACCACGGTGGAAAAGGCCGCAGAGGAACACCTGCGGCTGCTGGCCTGGGAAGAGGAAATGCTGGCCAAGGTGGAACTGCCGTACCGCGTCATCGACACGGCCGCCGGCGACCTCGGCAACTCCGCCGCACGCAAGTTTGACTGTGAGGCCTGGGTGCCCACCCAGGACGCCTACCGTGAGCTGACCTCCACCTCCAACTGCACCACGTACCAGGCCCGCCGCCTGAACATCCGTGAGCGTGTGGCGGCGGACGACGGCGGCAAGGGCGGCACCCGCGCCGTGGCCACCCTGAACGGCACGCTGGCCACCACGCGCTGGATCGTCGCCATCCTGGAACACCACCAGAATGCAGACGGCTCCGTCAATGTCCCCGTGGCGTTGCAAAAGTACCTGGGCGGCATGGAAGTGTTCCCGGTCCTGTAGTCCCCGCGGCCCAAGATGGACGCCGGGTTAATACTCACACTGTGCACTTCGCTGTGAGTATTCACCCGGCGTTCATGGGTTTAAGGGCTCCTGCCTTGGCCTTATGCAGGCGGCGTCTGGTTCACTGGAGATATGACAATGACAGCAAATACAGCCGTCCCTGGCATCGATGACCAGGAAATCGCAGTCCCGGCAACTGCAGCAGCAATCAACCGCCACCTGGTGGCCCTGGATGTCGACGGCACCCTGGTGGACCACGACGGCAACATGAGCAGCGGCGTCCGCAATGCCGCCCGGGCCGTGGTGGATGCGGGCAACGAGGTTATTTTGGCCACGGGCCGCTCCCTGGGCGCGGTGCTTCCCATCGTGGAAAGGATCGGCCTGGAGCGCGGCTTTGCCGTCTGCTCCAACGGCGGGGTCACCCTCAGGCTGGACCCGTCCCTGGAGCGCGGCTACGAGATCACCGAACGGGTCACCTTCAGCCCCCGTGCAGCGTTGAACACCCTCCGGGCCAAGGTTCCCGGTGCCCGTTTTGCCCTGGAAGACGCCAACGGCAACTTCCTCTCCACTTCGCGTTTTCAGGACGCCAGCTTCGGCATCGAGGCCCAGGGAGTTGACTTTGCCCGCCTGCTCGACGCCGAAGCCGTCCGCGTGGTGGTCAACAGCGCCGAAGCCAGCATGGAGGACTTCTCCGCCGCCATCGAGGCCGCGGGCCTGCACGGCGTCACCTACGCCGTGGGCTGGAGCGCCTGGCTGGACATCGCCGCAAACGGGGTAACCAAGGCCACGGCGCTGGAAAAGCTGCGGGCCCGGCTGGGCATCCACCCCGCCCTGACCGTCGCCGTCGGCGACGGCTCCAACGACATTGAAATGCTCCGGTGGGCCGGCCGAGGCGTGGCCATGGGACAGGCCGACGCCGGCGTGCGGGCCGCCGCCAACGAGGTCACCGGCTCGGTGTACGACGACGGCGCCGCCACGGTCCTGCGCAGCCTCCTGTAGTTGGCCGCCACCGCTTATGGGGCGGGCCGTGACCTTGACGTTGGCCAGGCCCTTGACGGCGTTGGTGACGGTGTTGGAGGAGAACACGTTTCCGCAGCCCCACCCGGCGATCTGCGTGTGGATTTCGTAGCCGTTGGCAAACACGCCCGGCAGTGCGAAGGTGCCGGTGTTGCCCTCGATCAGGTAGTTGTTGCACTTGACGTCGATCCAGGAATCGCCGGAGTTCTCGCCCGTGATGCCCTGCCCGTCGAAGAAGTTCCCACGAATCACGCCGTCGTAGGTGCCTTCCTTGATGTCAACCGGCTCTGCGGCAATGAACGGCCCAAGGTGGTTGTTGAGCACCTGGACGCGGTCCGAGCCGTCCACGCCGTTGCTGCTGCCAAAGCACTTCCAGTTGGAGTTGGCCGAGCCAATGTAGACCGCCTCGCCGTAGCCGGGCTTCACCAGCCCCGTGTGGGCGATGGTGGAGTTCTTGAGGACACCGTCGCTGGAGGAATCGCGGAAGTGCACGCCTTCTTCCTCAATGCGGGTCATGGAAATGCCGTCAACCGTGACGAAGGGGGAGGCGTCGATGACCAGGCCTTCTTGGAATCGTTGATGGTGAAGCCGGACAGCTCCCAGTGCGGGGCGTGGGAGAGCCACAGCCCGTAGCCGGAATTCTAGCCCTCGGTGGGCGCAGGGCAGGCAGGGGCCGCGCCGGACGTCCCGGAGTTGATGAGAATGCTGTCCGCGGTGCCAACCAGGCGGATCGGCTTTTCCGCCGTGCCCGCCCGTGTGGTGGAGAAGTTGCCCACGTAGGTGCCCTTGGCCAGCTGGATGGTTTCACCCGGGGTGACGATGGACAGGGCCAGTTCCAGCTGAGCGGCGGTCTTGACGGGGATGGTGCGGTGCCCGTTGTCGTTTCCGTGCCGGTTGTCGCTGCTGAGGCTGCCGCTGGTGTTCGCGTTGCTGCTTGCGCTCGTGTTTGCGCCGGGTGCTGTGCCGGACTGCTCATGGCCCAACGGGGCATCGGACGGGGCGGCCCACCCCGTCCCGGAAGCCTGGTCCCGGCCCCGCACACCAGCGAAAATCAGCGTCACCGTCCCGGCCCTGACCCTCCTCGGCACCAGCGAGGAACCCGGCCACTTCGAAGGCTACGGACCCATCCCACCCGCACAAGCCCGCGAACTCGCCGCCGGCTCCCGCTGGTGGGAACGCCTCCTCACCGACCCCGCCACGGGCTGGACCATCGGACCCCACACACCCGGCCAAACCAAAACCACCACCCCCACCGGCCGCACCTACATCCACACCCAAAACACCGAACCCTACCCCTTCTAAAACCGGCACAAAACTGGGGGCGGCGGCCACAAACGCCTTTGTGCCCGGAGACGGCTCAGTCCAAAGCAGTCCGTTCTGTCAGGACACGAGGCGGCAGCGCCCTTGCACAGATCCGGGCCGCTCCCGGGACGCCCGACTTCATCATGGCCTGCTCGATGGTGCGGACCAATGGTGCGGGATCTTGGGAGGTCTCAAAGGTCCAGAAGCCAGGCGCTGACGTCTGTCCGGCCGCCGAAGCCTTGTTGGGCCGGGGGAGGCCCTCGAAGACCACGGCATACTTCCCCCGGACGCCGAGCTTGGTCAGCCGTTTGGCAGCCAACAGTGAGGTCGGGCCAGCTGGGCCGGCGGTCACAGCCATGACGGAGGCGGGGTTCACGTCGGCCCAGGGAAAAACGCGCGTCGTGGACTGCTGGGCATAGGTGGTGACCATTCCGCCGTCGAACACCAACAGTTTGCGGAAGGCGATGGCAAAGGTCAGGGCCCACAAAACCAAACCCGTGAGCACCGACGTCACGAGGAACAGCGGGATGTTCCCAAACCTGTCGGGCGTGGTAGCCGATGATCGCGGCGAGATGACGAACTGCCCGATCACGCCGTACACGAAACCCAGGACCATGCACGGCAGCAGCCAGGTCCAGCGGATCCGCCTCGAAGAGGCAATGTAGACCAGGCCCCCCATCTCCGTGGCCAGCCGGGCCTCCGCCCGCCGCACCAGCCAGTTACGCCCTTCCATCAGGGTCCTTCCCGTAGAGCTTGGGTAATTGTGCGTGCGCCTGGGCCTGCGCCTGTTCGCGCGCAAGAAGGGCGGCGTCCTCCACCGGCTGTCTTCCCTTGGCCAGTCCGGACTCGAGGTCAAGAGGCACGTACCCCGGCGTGTGGTCCACACCGCCGTCGAACAGGCTGGCGATCATGAAGAAGATGTAGAGGGGAAGGAAGGACCATGCAATGGCCCGCCATCCCCCAATCCAGGGTCCTGAAAGCGTGCCGTCGGCGATGCGGACGCTGCGCATGCGCGCCGCCCTATCTCCGGCCAGCCCCCATGTTCCCCAAACCATGCCGTAAACGTAGAGAAGCACAAACCAGAGGACCACCAAGGAAACTACCGGGATGCCGCCGCCTCCCGCCGCGAGCTGGCCGGCGGCCAGCAGCACGGCCAACAGCAAGTAGGCGGCAAGAAACACTGCGCCATCCAGGATGCGGCCCCAGAAATGCCGCGTGGCAGTGGCGCGCACGTAGTAGTGGCCACTGGCGGTGAACTGGCACACGGGGCGGCCATTGGCTGCGTCCACCAGCCGGGTGGGGCCGCCGAACGTATTTTTCTTGGCCATGTCGTCCTTATGTCTTGTGCTGAACGGTGCGGTGCTGATAGGCGCTGTGCAGAAGTTTGGTGCGGGGTGAAACGCGCTGGCCCCGTGGTGCAATGGCTGGCGTAGCCTTGGTCGGGACTACTTCGGCGGGGCGTTTACTGCGCGGTCAGAAGTCCGCTCAACGCTTCTTCGAGGGACGCCGAGGAAACTTCCCGCAGTGACAATGCCAGGGTGCCGTCCCGCAGTTCCGGGGTGAGGACGTGCACCGAGTCCGGGGCCGTGTAGACGGTCAGCGTCCGCACGTCACCGCGATCGGTCTGGAAGACGGCCATGTTGCTGGCTGCCTGTGTTTGTGCCAGCAACCCTGCCTCGCCCGCGGCCTCGAACTCCGCCTCGGTGTAAGCCTTGGGTGCAGACTCCTCGGCTGCGGCGCCGTTGGGATCGGCGAAGGCGGCGAGCCGTTGTGCGGACTGATCCGGGGAAACCACTGTAAAGCCGTGGAGGCCGCTCTCATCGATCTCCTCGAGGAGGGCGCCGTCGTCGTGGATGTAGATGAACAGCCAGCGCTTGCCGGTGGACACCGTCCGCTCCAGGGAAGCCACCTGCCGGCTGGTGCGGCGCAGGGCCAGGGTGCCGGTGATCTCCTCGGTGGCGTGCAGACGCGAAGGCTCGGTCTCGCCTTCGAAGATGACGGGGTAGGCCCATTCCTTGGCCAGCAGGCCTCGCAGGGCCACGCCGCACAACACGTCACGGTCCGCAGTCTGGGCCGAGAGCCAAGGAGTGGGGACGGCCTGTTCGCGTTGGACGCCGTCCAGGGCCGTAATTTCTTCGTCAGTCAGCGTGGGCAGGGCTGTACCTTCCGGGGATGCAAGGCCGAGCACGCCGGCTGCGCATTCCACGTCCCGTTCGGTCCACTGGACTGTGTTTGTGCTCATCAGAAGATCCCTCCCAGGAATTTGCCGACCGACTTGGCCGCACTGCCTATGCCATCCACCACTTTACTGCCGGCGTTTTTGGCCATGTTGCCAACATCCTTGAGACCCTCGCCCAGGTATTTGCCCGGATCCTTGGCGAAGTTGGTGATGCTGCCCCAGTTGTCGGCAACCAGGTTGCCCAGGGCCCAGGCGCCGGCCACGATGCCGGCCCCGATGACAATCGGCGCGCCGATCGGGCCCAACATGGCGGCACCCCCAGCGGTCATCAGCATGATGCTGCCCACTCCGCCCACCACGGACAGCCCCCCTGCCACGCGGTCGCCGTCACCCCGCCAGCCGCCGTGGGGAGGTGAGATCATGTCGTGGATGCCGCCGGCGATATTCAGCGGGGCGGCCAGGCCGCCCGCGAGCCGCATGCCCTTGGAGAATTTGGACGCTTCCTCAAAGGCCGCGCTGTACGGAATGCCCGCCTTGAGATCGTTCAGGACATTGCCGGCCTTGCCACCTGCGCGGAGTTCATCCAGGCCGCCCTTGAGCCACTTCCCGGCGTCGTCCCAATTGGTGAGGACCTCCCTGGTCTTGCCCCACTCATCCAGCCCCAGTCGGTGGTATTTCCAGGCCTGCCAGAGAGGTGAGCCGAGTCCCTTGGCTCCCATGCCGGTGTCGAAGACGTCCTTTAGGACGGGCAGGGCGGCACCCCCGCCGCCGGTCGCGCCGCCACCCAGGCCCGCAGCGGAGCTGGCAGTCTCCTGCTCCTGGGCGTTCTTTCGCAGCAGGTCCGAAACGGTCTGGAGGGAGCAGGCCGTTGAGGCCATGGTGGGCCGGTGGCTGGAATTCCAGGTCTGCCGGAAACGGTCGGCATCCGGGCCCCGCCAGCCGCGGATTGAATTGACGGCACCCGAGATCAACTGGGCCTCCTGCAGCAACGCATGGGAGGCCTTGTCCATGGTCTTGGCGAAATCGCGGAGGTCCGCAACATCCGCACCAATGAATCCGTCCATGTGGGTCCTTACCTTGTTCCGGGTTGCCCGCAGTGGTGCGGCGTGAACATCGTAGGCAGGGCCCGTTGCGCCACGCCATGGGCAGAACTGCCCACGGCCGGTGAACGCAAAAAGGCGGCGCCCCACCGGGATGCCCACCGACCCAATGGCCGGTGGTCCCACGGGGCGCCGCCGTCGTGCTTGAGGACTAGTGGCCTTCAGCCCCGAATCGCTTGATGGAGGCTTCCAGCTCCGCCTCGGCGGCGGCGCGGTCTGCCCAACCGTCGGCCTTGACCCACTTGCCCGGCTCAAGGTCCTTGTAGGTGGTGAAGAAGTGCTCGATCTCCTTGATCAGGAAAGGATCCAGGTCAGAGGCCTCCTGGATGTGGTCGAAGCGCTTGTCGGCGGGCACGCACACCAGCTTCGCGTCTCCGCCGGACTCGTCCTCCATGTTGAAGATGGCGATGGGGCGTGCATCCAGCACGATTCCCGGGAAGAGGTCGACGTCGGGGTACCAGACCAGGGCGTCCAGGGGGTCGCCGTCCTCGCCCAGGGTGTTGTCAAAGAAGCCGTAGTGCGTGGGGTACTGCATGGAGGTGAACAGCACGCGGTCCAGGCGGACACGGCCCGTCTCGTGGTCAACCTCGTACTTGACGCGTGAGCCGCGCGGGATTTCTATGGTGACGTCATGCTTCATGGGGTGCTCCTCATCAGGTGGACGGCGCGGCTTGGCGCGGCCGATCGCGTAAAATTTCCTCTAGTATGAGGATATAGGCCGATTTTGCTCCACAGAAACTGACTGCTGCGTGCACCGGCCCCACCCACCCCGCGTCATCCGGCCGGGACCCGACCTGCCTGCGCGCTCTGACTGCCGGGCCGCACAGCCCCGAAGGAACACACCAGCACCATGGGACGCACGTCTAAAGTTGTGACGGGCGGATTGCTGGTGCTTGCCCTGGCCGCCGTCACCGTTCCTGCCGGGCTGAACCTGTACCCGGCCCTGCTGCCCCGCGATGCGGCCACCGCCGCCGTAGTCCCCGCAGCCCAGCTGGCCCCCACCACCCTCCAGGGCATTTCCGGCGTCTCCGCGCTTTCCGCGGCTGCGCCGCTGCCGGACCCTGCCGCGCTGACCGCCGGGCTTGACGCGGCGCTGGCGTTCGACGGCGGCACATTCAGCGCCTATGTGGCGGACGCCGCCACCGGGAAGGTCCTCTATTCCAAGGACGGGGACGCCGCCCGGACGCCGGCGTCGAACCTGAAGCTGCTGACGGCGACGGCGGCACTGAAGTCCCTGGGCGCCAACACGCGCATGGACACGTCAGTGGTCCAGGGATCCGTGCCGGGGACCCTGGTGCTCAAGGCCGGCGGCGACTCCATGCTGGCCGCGGGGGAGAGCGATCCCCAGGCCGCCATGGGGCACGCGGGCCTGGCCACCCTGGCCCAAAAGACTGCCGCGGCCCTGGCCGCCGCCGGAACCACCGGCCCCGTCAAGCTGGCCATTGACGACTCCCTGTTTACCGGCCCGGCCCTGAACCCCGGCTGGGACATGGGAGACGTCGACGCCGGCGAAATCGCCCCGATCTACCCCATGGCCCTGTATGGCGGGCGCACCAGCCCCGGCAGCACCTCCGGCCCGCGCCCCCAGGACTCCGCCGTTGCCGTGGCCGAGGCATTTGCCGCAGCCCTGGAGAAGGCGGGGGTTCCCACCACGGGGACCATCACCCGGACCACCGCCGGCACCGGAACCGTCCTGGCCAAGGTGGAATCGGCCACCGTGGCGCAGCAGGTGCAGTACTTGCTGGCCGAATCAGACAACTACGTGGCCGAGGTCATGGCGCGCCTGGTGGCGGTGAAGCAGGGGCAGGAAGCGTCCAACACTGGCGCCGTCACGGCTGTCCGAGCCGTGCTCGCCAGCCTGGGCCTGCCGCTGGACGGCGTCTCCACGGTGGACAACTGCGGGCTGGCCGTGGGCGACCTGATCAGCGCCCACCAGCTGGTGCAGGTGGTTTCCTTCCTGGTGGCCCATGCCGGCACTGACGAGGGCCAGGCCCTGGGTGGGCTGCCCATCGCCGGGCTGACGGGCACCCTCGGCGCACGCTTCACCGGTCCCGTCACGGCAGCCGCGGCCGGCCTGGTGCGGGCCAAAACCGGCACCCTCCACACCGTGTCCACGCTGAGCGGATACGTGGTCAACTCAGAGGGCCGCCTGCTGGTCTTCTCCATCATGGGCAACAAACTGGCGGGCGGGCCGGCGTCGGCCATGCCGTCCATCGACACCGCCGCGGCCATCATCGCCAAGAGCTAAGTCCCATGCAGGGAAGTGTGATCTGATGGGAAACATGAGCCAGCCCAGCAGCCCAGCAGCCCCATCCGCCTCCATGATCAACTGGGAGCTGGCTGCCACGACGGCGGGCAGCCTCGCCCCGGCAGGCCCCGCCATGAACGGCGCCGAAATCGCCAAGGCCGTTGAGAACCTGCACCTCATGGCCGACAAGTCGGTGCCCTACGTCCACGACATCAGCCGCCTGGAGGCCGCTCGCGACCTGCGCGATTCCGAGGTGCTGGTGGTGGACAGGGCCTCCTGGGCCAAGGCCAACACCCAGAGCTTTTCCGTCATGATGGATCCCATCATGACGGCGCTCGCAGCCAAGCAGGCCGCGTCCCGGAACGGCACGTCCGCCGGCGCCCTGGCCGTCAGTTCCACCGTGACCGGGGCCCAGCTGGGCGCCGCACTGGCATTCCTCTCCAGCAAGGTCCTGGGCCAGTACGACCCCTTCGCCGCACTGGCCCCGGCACCCGGCCAGAGCGCGAACGCCCCGGCCCCCGGCGGGCGGCTGCTGCTGGTGGCGCCCAACATTCTCACGGTGGAGCGGGAACTCAAGGTGGACCCGGCCGACTTCCGCCTGTGGGTGTGCCTGCACGAACAAACCCACCGGGTGCAGTTTGCCGCGGCCCCGTGGTTGCGGCACCACATGCTGGGCGAAATTGAAAAGCTCGGTGAATTGCTGGTGGGGGACACTGAAAACCTGGGGGAGCGGCTGTTGCAGGCGGTGAAGGCCATGGGCGGGCGGAAGTCGTCGCCGAGTGGCGGCGACGCGATGCCAAGCCGGGGAGGCATCCTTGACCTGCTGCAGGATCCGACCCAGAAGGCCGCGCTGTCCCACGTCACCGCCGTCATGAGCCTGCTGGAGGGCCACGCCAACGTGGTCATGGACGGCGTGGACCAGGCCATCGTGCCCACCGTGCGGACCATCCGGCAGCGCTTCAACAACCGTGGGAAGGAGCGCGGCCTGATTGAAAAATTCATCCGCAACCTCATGGGCCTGGATGCAAAAATGCGGCAATACAGCGACGGCGCCAAATTTGTGCGCGACGTGGTGGCCCTGGTGAGCATGGACGGCTTCAACACGGTGTGGGTGCAGGCGGAAAACCTGCCCACCGAACCGGAAATCCACAGTGCACGCCTTTGGGTTGAGCGGATGGGACTCTAAATGCCGGAGGCCGGCATCCGCCCCCGCGGCCGCCTTGACCCGACGGTGGGCAAGGCCCGGAAACTGGTGGCCGGGCTCCTGGGCCTAACCACCACGGGCAGGCGCCATCCTGTGGACAACCCGCCGCTGGTGCTGGTGGGGTGCAGCGGTGGCCCGGATTCGCTGGCACTTGCAGCCGTTACGGCGTTCTTTGCCACCCGCGGCGAAATCCGGGCGGGCGCCATTGTGGTGGACCACCAAATGCAGCCAGGCAGCGCGGAGGTTGCCCAACGGACGGCGGCCCAGTTGCGCAGACTGGGCCTGGATCCCGTGCAGCTGCGGACTGTTGACTTGCACGACGGCGGCGACGGCCCGGAAGCTGCCGCCCGGGCAGCCCGCTTTGCCGCGCTGGACGCGGCCGCCCGTGAGCTGGGGGCGGAGACCGTGCTGTTGGGCCATACCCTGGACGACCAGGCGGAATCCGTACTGTTGGGACTGGCCCGCGGCTCCGGCACACGGTCCCTGGCCGGCATGCGCGAACGCCGCGGCGTTTACTGCCGGCCGTTCCTAGCCCTGCGCCGGGATGAGACATTGGCCATATGCGAGGCCCTGGGCCTGGAGCCGTGGCATGACCCCGCCAACCTCGACGACGCCTACCTGCGCGTGCGCGTGCGGCACCACGTACTGCCGTTCCTCGCGGCGGAGCTGGGCCCGGGAATCGTTGAATCACTGGCGCGCTCGGCAGCCATCCTGGGTCCGGATGCCGACTACCTGGATGAGCTGGCCGGCGCCGAATATGCCCGCATTGCCGAGGCTTCAACCCCAGCCGGCAGCGCTGAACCGGCGGAAATCAGGCTCGGTGAAAATGACTTGGCGGCCCTGGCCCCGGCCCTGCGGATGAGGGTCCTGGCGCTGGCCGCCGTCGCGCTTGGAGGCGTCCAGCCCAGCCAGGAACGGCTGCTGGCGGCGGCGGCCCTGCTGGATCGGAAAGGCTCCGCCGGGCCTGTGCAAATGGCGGGAAAAGTCAGCGCGTACCGAATTTCCCGCAGCCAGGCAGTTCCACACGAGGGCGCCGCCTATGGGAAGCTTGTCCTGAGACGCAGTGCAGGCGTGCCCTAGACTCGCCCGAATACACTGCCCAGCAGCAACACACATGTCACAAAATCCTTCACAAACAGGAGCAATTGGTGGATTCACAAGACGTCCAAGCCGATCTCAAGCACGTTCTCTACACCAAGGAACAAATCCAAACGCGTGTAGCCGAGCTGGCCGCGGAAATCGATGCAGATTACGCCGGCCGCGACGTCCTGCTGGTCGGTGTCCTCAAAGGCGCGGTGATGGTTATGGCCGACCTCTCCCGCGCACTCCACAGCCACATCACCATGGACTGGATGGCAGTGTCCTCCTACGGCTCCGGCACGCAGTCCTCCGGCGTGGTGCGGATCCTCAAGGACCTGGAAACGGACCTCATGGGCAAGCACGTGCTCATTGTTGAGGACATCATCGACTCCGGGCTGACCCTGTCCTGGCTCAAGGCCAACCTCATCTCCCGCGGCCCCGCCTCGGTGGAGATCTGCACGCTCCTGCGCAAGCCGGACGCCGCCAAGGTGGAGATTGACGTCAAGTACGTCGGCTACGAGATCCCGAGCGAGTTTGTGGTCGGCTACGGCCTGGACTTTGCCGAGAAGTACCGCAACCTGGACTTCATCGGCACGCTGGCACCGCACATTTACGAATAGCATCCGCACCGGCTGCGCCGGTTCCCGCT
This sequence comes from Arthrobacter silviterrae, assembly GCF_011045165.1. Taxonomy (GTDB): domain Bacteria; phylum Actinomycetota; class Actinomycetes; order Actinomycetales; family Micrococcaceae; genus Specibacter; species Specibacter silviterrae. Next base: position 266,265 of record NZ_JAAKZI010000002.1, on the reverse strand, counting down.
TTGCCCGCCCGTTCCAACGGGGGGCGGAAAGCGGGAACGGGCGCATTTTTGGCAATGCGCCGCAATTCGTTATGCCCTCAGGGAACTATTGCCGCTTCCCGTACGTGTTGGACTGTGAACGGTGTAAAGCTAGTATCGCGTGCAAGCGGCTGTGCCGCCGGTCGTTTTTTCACATTGGTTGAGCGGGAGGGACGGGGCCTGGCCCCGAACACATGAAAGTCAAGAAACTCTTCAAGGGTCCATTCATCTGGATCATTGTGGTGGTCATCCTCATTGGCGCAGGCCTGGCCACGCTGGCCGGCGGAGGCCAGACGAAGATCAACACCTCCGACGGCCTGGCCCTGCTGAAGAACGACCAGGTGGTTTCGGCGAAGATCTTTGGCTCCGAGGGCCGGGTGGACATGATCCTCAAGGACGACTACACCACCCCGGACGGCACCAAGGCCGGCAAAACCGTGCAGTTCTACTACGGCGGCTACCGCGCCACCACGGTGGCGGCCGTGATCGACGGCGCGAACCTGAAAAACTTTGACGACCAGCCGGCATCCAACAACTTCTGGTCCAGCATGCTGTCACTGCTGATCCCGTTCGTGCTGATCGGCCTCATCTTCTGGTTCCTGTTCTCCCGCATGCAGGGCGGCGGCTCCAAGGTCATGCAGTTTGGCAAGTCCAAGGCCAAGCTCATCACCAAGGACCACCCCCAGGTCACCTTCAATGACGTGGCCGGTGCCGACGAGGCCGTGGAGGAACTCCACGAAATCAAGGAATTCCTGCAGGATCCGGGCAAGTTTGCCGCCGTCGGCGCCAAAATCCCCAAGGGCGTGCTGCTGTACGGCCCTCCCGGGACGGGCAAGACCCTGCTGGCCCGCGCGGTTGCCGGCGAGGCGGGCGTGCCGTTCTACTCAATCTCCGGTTCGGACTTTGTGGAAATGTTCGTCGGCGTCGGCGCCTCCCGCGTCCGCGACCTTTTCGAACAGGCCAAGACCAACTCCCCGGCCATCATCTTTGTGGACGAGATCGACGCCGTGGGCCGCCACCGCGGTGCCGGCATCGGCGGCGGCAACGACGAACGCGAGCAGACCCTCAACCAGCTGCTCGTGGAAATGGACGGCTTTGACGTCAAGACCAACGTGATCCTGATCGCCGCCACCAACCGCCCCGACGTGCTGGACCCGGCATTGCTGCGCCCGGGCCGCTTTGACCGCCAGATTCCCGTGGAAGCTCCGGACCGACTGGGCCGCGAGCAAATCCTCAAGGTCCACTCCAAGGGCAAGCCCATGGCACCCGGCGTCGACTTGAACGCCGTGGCAAAAAAGACGCCAGGTTACACCGGCGCCGACCTGGCCAATGTGCTCAATGAGGCCGCCCTCCTCACGGCCCGCTCCAACGCCCAGCTCATTGACGACCGTGCCCTGGATGAATCCATTGACCGCGTCATGGCCGGGCCGCAAAAGCGCACCCGCGTCATGAAGGAACTGGAACGCAAGATCACCGCCTACCATGAGGGCGGCCACGCCCTGGTGGCGGCGGCCATGCACAACACGGCGCCCGTCACCAAGATCACCATCCTGCCGCGCGGCCGTGCCCTGGGCTACACCATGGTGGTGCCGGAGGATGACAAGTACTCGATCACCCGCAACGAGCTGCTGGACAACATGGCCTACGCCATGGGCGGGCGTGTGGCGGAGGAAATCGTGTTCCACGACCCCTCCACCGGTGCCTCCAACGACATCGAAAAGGCCACCGGCACGGCCCGCGCCATGGTCACCCAGTACGGCATGAGCGAACGCATTGGCGCCGTCAAGCTCGGCGCCGGCGCGGGTGAGCCCTTCCTGGGCGCCGGCGGCGGCAGCGAGCGGGACTACTCCGAATCGGTGGCTGCCATCGTGGACGAGGAGGTGCGCAAGCTCATCGACCAGGCGCACGACGACGCCTACGAGGCGCTCATCATGAACCGCGACGTCCTGGACCGGCTGGCCCTGGAACTGCTGGAGCGCGAGACCCTGAACCAGGCTGAGATTGCGGAGATCTTCGCCGATCTGCGCAGGCCGGCCCAGCGCAAGGTTTGGCTGTCCAAGGAGTCCCGGCCGGTCTCCGAACTGCCCCCCGTGGTCACCGAAAAGGAACGCCGCGAGGCCCTGGCTGCCGGTGAACCGTCCCCCGATTCCGTGGCGCCGCAGGACCAGCTGGCCAACGCCCACATGCAGGGCGAAGTGGATGCGCCGGGGCATGTGCCCGGCCGCGATCTGGGCAAGCCCGACGGCGAACAACTCCCGGGCCGGCCGCAATAGCGGATAGGATCACACCCGTGACCAATTTCGACGAACCCCACTTCACTGCGCCCGCCGCCCAGGCTTCCCCCCCGGACGGCCACGGCGGGCACATGGACCTGCCACGCATCGAGGCGGCAGTCCGTGAAATCCTGCTGGCCGTGGGGGAGGACCCTGACCGCAGCGGGCTGATGGACACGCCCAAGCGGGTGGCCAAGGCCTATGCCGAGGTTTTTGCCGGGCTCCACCAGGATCCGGGCGAAGTTTTGGGCACCACCTTTGACATCTCCCACGAGGAAATGGTGCTGGTGAAGGACATCCCGTTCTACTCCACCTGTGAGCACCACCTGGTGCCCTTCCACGGCAGCGCCCACGTGGGCTACATCCCGTCCTCCGACGGCCGCGTCACGGGGCTGAGCAAGCTGGCGCGGCTGGTGGACATTTACGCCAAGCGGCCCCAGGTCCAGGAACGCCTCACCAGCCAGATCGCCGATTCCCTCGTGGCGCACCTGAAGCCGCGCGGGGCCATCGTTGTCATTGAATGCGAACACATGTGCATGTCCATGCGGGGCGTGCGCAAGCCAGGGGCCAAAACCGTCACCAGCGCGGTGCGCGGCCTGCTTCACGAGCCCGCAACGCGGGCCGAGGCCATGAGCCTGATTCTCGGAAGGTAACACCACAATGGATTCCCTCGCAGCCGCACCGGGCACCGGTCCGGCCACCTCCCCGCTGCCCGTGCTGCGGGCACGCACCGCCATGGCAAGCTTTGCCGCCCTGCCCACCGACCGCACGCTGGTGATGGGGATCCTCAACTGCACCCCCGACTCCTTCAGCGACGGCGGCGAATACGACTCCATTGACACCGCCATAGCCCACGGCCTGCGGATGTTCTATGGCGGCGCGGACATCATTGACGTGGGCGGGGAGTCCACCCGGCCCGGCGCCCTGGATGTGGATGAGGAGGAGGAGCAGCGGCGGATCATGCCCGTCATTGCCACGCTTGCCAAGGCCGGCGCCCTGGTCAGCGTTGACACCCGCCACGCCTCCACCGCGGCGCTGGCGCTCGACGCCGGTGCCGGGCTCATCAACGACGTATCCGGCACCAATGTCAACCCTGACATGATCGCCCTGATCGCCGAACGCCAGGTTCCCTACGTGCTGATGCACAGCCGCGGCGATTCACGCCACATGGATTCGCTGACCACCTACACGGATGTGGTGGACGACGTGGTGCGTGAGCTGGGCGAAGTCCGCGAACGGTTCTATGCAGCAGGCGTGAAGCCGGAAATGCTGATTGTGGACCCGGGCATCGGCTTCTCCAAGAACGCCGAGCAAAACTGGGAACTGCTCGCCAACCTCCACCGGGTGGCGGAAATGGGCAACAAGGTTCTGGTGGGCACCTCCCGCAAGCGCTTTTTGGGCTCGCTGCTGACCACGGCAGGCAAGGCCGCGGCCCCCAAGGAGCGCGACGACGCCACCTCGGCCACCACCGCCCTTGCCGCCGCACAGGGGGTCTGGGGCGTCCGCGTGCACGACGTCGGTGCGAGCCTTGACGCTGCCAAGGTCGCCGCCCGCCTGCTGGTGGGAGGGCGCAACCGTGAGGCGCGCCTGGCCGGGCAGGCCGGGGCCGCCCTGTGAGCCGGCCCGACACCATCACCCTGACGGGCATCACGGCCATTGGCTACCACGGCGTGTTTGACCACGAAAAACGCGACGGCCAGCCGTTCATTGTTGACGCCGTGCTGCACGCGGACCTGGCCGAGGCGGCCGCCACTGACGACCTCGCCCACACCGCCCACTACGGCGAGGTGGCCGAGGCCATTGCCGCGCTGATCCGCGGGGACGCCTTCGACCTGATTGAAACCCTGGCCGTGCGCATTGCCGAACGCATCCTGGCGGACTTCCCCCCGGTCTCCGCCGTCGAGGTGACCGTGCACAAGCCCAAGGCACCCATCCAGGTGCCGTTTGGCGACGTGAGCATCAACGTTTTCCGGAGCAGGGCATGAGCGGGCCAGGCTCCTGGACGCGGGCCATCCTGGCCTTGGGCAGCAACCTCGGGGAACGGCGCGGAACCCTCTCGGCCGCCGTCGCCGACCTGGTGGACCGCCCCGAAGTGCGCCTGGTGGATGTCTCGCCGGTGGTTTCCACCAAGCCCGTGGGCGGACCCGAGGGCCAGCCCGACTTTTTGAACATGGTCATTGCGGTGGACACCACGCTGGCCCCGCTGGAACTGTTGGCCCACTGCCAGGGCGTGGAACTGGCGCACCACCGCGAACGCAAGGTCCGCTGGGGTGCGCGCACCCTGGACGTGGACATCATCACGTACGGCGAGCTGGTCAGCGACGACCCTGCCTTGACGCTGCCGCATCCCCGGGCTGCCGGGCGGGCCTTTGTGCTCTACCCGTGGTCCCTCATGGACCCCGGCGCCGTCCTCTCCGGCCAGCCCGTGGCCGCCCTGGCCGCGGCCGCGGCGGACATGGCCGGCATTGAACATGCCGAGCTGGAACCACCGGGCCTTGGCACGGCGCTGCCCTAAGGAAAAAACTGTACGGTTGAATCATGACAAGCAACGCAAACGGGTGAGGCAATCATGAAGGGCACAATGCGGACCATCCGGCCTGCATGGCTGGTGGTGGTGACAATCGTCCTGGCGGCGGTTGGGTGGGTGGCAACGGAGCTGACGCAGCGGGCCAGCCTTGCCCTGCCCGTGCTGCCACTGAGCTCCCTGGCCACGATGGGACTCATCGTGGCCGTATGCCTGATCCTCGGCTTCAAGGTCCGGCGCTGGCGCGACGGAAACCGCAACAAGCACCTGGACCCGTTGCTGGCGGCCCGCACACTGGTCCTGGCCCAGGCCTGTGCCTACGCCGGCGCCGTGCTGCTGGGCTGGCATGCGGGCATTCTGCTGGACCAGCTGCCCACCATTTCCCTGCGCCCCGACCTCGCGGTCATCTGGCACATTGTGGTCATGATGGGGGGAGGCGCGGCCATGGTGGCCGCGGGCCTGGTCGTGGAACGTTTTTGCAAGCTGCCGCCGGAGGACACCGACGCGGCGCCGAAGCCGCGGGAGAAACGTGAAGGACGCGGGGAGGAAGAGTTTGCCTAGCCTCGAACACGGGAACCGGCACCAGGGAAGCGCCATTGACCCCGCGGATGTCACCTTCCTGCGCGTCTCCAGCAAGCTCATCACGGCCCGGCTCATCCAGCGCGGGCTGGGCGGGCTGGCGATTCTTGCCGTCTCGGCGCTTCCCCTTGTCTTCCTCAGCTCCGGCGTGTGGCCGGGCTTTCCTGCCTGGCTGGCCTGGGCTCTGCCATCCGCCGCACTGCTTGTTGTTGTGTGGGTGCTGGCCCTGGTGCCCCGGCAGGTGCACGCCATTGGCTACGCTGAACGCAATGAGGACCTGCTGATCCGCCACGGCATCATGTTCCACCGGATCATGGTGGTGCCCTACGGACGCATGCAGTACGTTGACGTCACCATGGGGCCGCTGGAGCGCCTGCTGGGCCTGAGCACCATCCACCTCCACACGGCCTCCCCCGGCACCAACGCCCTGCTGTTCGGGCTCCCCGCCGCGGAGGCCGCCCGCCTGCGCGAACAGCTGTCCGCGCGCGGTGAGGCGAAACTGGCCGGGCTGTGAACGCCCAGCCCCCTGTCGGCCTGGACGGCCGGCCGGGCCGGGAGGGCTTCCGCACCGACGGGCCCGAAGACTGGCACCGCGTCCATCCCGTCTCGCCGCTGGTGCGCGGCTGGGTGGCCGTGGCGGCCGTGCTGTTCATTTTTGGCCGCAACTCCCTGGACACGCTTTTTTCCGGCGGGCCCCGCGGGCAGGGCGGGCAAGGCCTTGCCGCCGGCGCCCCCGTGGGCGCCGTGCTCGCCGTAGTGGGTGCCGCCGTGGTGGTTTTCGGCCTTGGCTTCTTCCTTTCCTGGCGTTTTACCCGCTACCAGGTGACCGACCGCGACGTCCACATCAACTCCGGCGTCATCTTCCGCCAGCAGCGCCGCGCCCGCATCGACCGGGTGCAGGCCATCGACGTGGTCCAGCCCCTGGTGGCGCGTGCCTTCGGCCTTGCGGAGCTGAAGTTTGACGTGGCCGACGGCGGCAAGTCGGCGTTCAAGCTGTCCTTCCTCAAGCTGGCCGAGGCCAAACGGCTGCGCGCGGCCATCCTGGCCCGGGCAGCCGGCGTCGCCATCGACCCTGACGCCCCGCAGGATGTCACCGAGGCGCCCGAACGGGCGGTGCTGTCGCTGTCCCCGGGGCGCATCATCGGCTCCGTGGTGTTTGGCAGCCTGACCATTGTGGTCATTGCCGCGCTGGCGGCCGCCGTCGTGCTGGCCGTCTGGAGCCGGGAAATCGGCGTGCTGATCGGCTTCGTTCCCATCTTCATCGGCTTCGGCGCCTCCTACTGGAAGGCCATCACCGGCGACTTCAACTTCCGTGTGGCACTCTCGCCCGACGGCGTGCGGCTGCACTACGGGATGCTGGAAACCCGTGCCCAGACCATCCCCCCGGGCCGGGTGCAGGCAGTCGGCATCAGCCAGGGCCCCCTCTGGCGGCCGTTTGGCTGGTACCGGGTGCACGTCAACGTGGCCGGCTACGGCGACGACCGCTCTGACCACGGCAACCGTACGGTGCTGCTGCCTGCAGGGACGCTCGATGAAGTCATGGCCGTGCTGGCCCTGGTGTTCCCCGACCCCGGCGTGGACAACCCCTTTGACGTGTTCACGGCCGGGCTCAAGGGGCCGTTTGAGGGTCACGGCTTCATCCACAGCCCCCGCCCGGCCCGCTGGATTGACCCGCTTGCCTGGCGCCGCAACGCCTACTGCGCCACCCGGACCGCCCTGCTGTGCCGGCACGGCTTCTTTTTCCGCCGCCTCCAGGTGGTCCCGCACGAGCGCACCCAGTCACTGAGCCTGCGCCAGGGCCCCCTCATGGCAGCTCTTGGCCTAGTCGACTTTGAACTTCATTCCACCGCCGGCCCCATCCGCCCGGTGGTCCGCCACATGGCAGCCGACGCCGGGCGCCGCCTCTTCGACGAACAAGCCCTCCGTGCCGCCACCGCCCGGCGCATCCACCGCTCCGAGCATTGGCTGGCGCCGGCGATGGACCCCTTCATCCCACCAGCCCCGCAGGAGAACAACCATGGCCATTAAGCCCGGACGCCTAGGCGTGGGAATCATCGGCGCCGGCAAGGTGGGGGCGGTGCTGGGTGCGGCGCTGCGCGCTGCCGGGCACGCCGTGGTCGGGGTGGCGGCAGTGTCCGAGGCATCCCGGGACCGGGCCGAACTGCTGCTGCCCGGCGTCCCCGTCCTGGAGATCCCGGACATTGTGGAACGCTCGGAGCTGGTGCTGCTGGCCGTGCCCGACGACGCCCTGCCGGGGCTGGTTTCCGGCCTCGCCGCCACAGGGGCGTGGCAGGTGGGCCAGCTCGTGGCGCACACGTCAGGGCGCTACGGCACGGGCGTGCTGGCCCCCGTCAAGGCTGCAGGCGGCATCCCGTTGGCCCTGCACCCGGCCATGACGTTCACCGGCATGAGCCTGGACCTGACGCGCCTGCTGGACTGCACCTTCGGCGTCACGGCCGATGCGCCCATGCTGCCCATCGCCCAGGCCCTTGTGGTGGAAATGGGCGCTGAGCCCGTGGTCATTGCCGAGGCCGACCGCGTCCTGTACCACGCCGCACTGGCGCACTCGGCGAACCACCTCGTGACGCTGGTGGCCCAGGCCGCGCAAATCCTGGGCGAGATCGGCGTCGAGGCGCCCAACCAGGTCCTGGGCCCGCTGCTGCGCGCCGCGCTGGAAAACGCCCTTGCGTCGGGGGAGCAGGCGCTCACCGGGCCCGTGGCGCGGGGGGACTCCGGCACCGTCGCCGCCCACACGCAGGCGCTGCGCGAACACGCCCTGGACACCTCCGCCACGGACATTGTGGACGCGTACCTGGCGCTGTCCTCCGCTACGGCGGTCCGGGCCGTGCGCCGCGGACTGCTGTCCGCCGAGGCCTACCTGGGCGTGCAGGCCGCCCTGGGCATGGACGACGGCGGCGCGCCCGACGCGCAGCACCCGCAGGAACCAACCACCGAAGAAAGCGATTGACATGAGCACCACCCTGGTCACCACCGTTGCCGAACTGAAGGCCGCCAGTGCTTCCCTGCTGGCCGCCAAGACGTCCACCCACCCCGGCACGCTGGGCCTGGTGCCCACCATGGGCGCCCTCCATGAGGGCCACGGCGCACTGGCGCGGGCCGCCGTGGCCGAAAACGCGGTGGTGGTGGCCAGCGTTTTCGTCAACCCGCTGCAATTTGGCGACCCCTTGGACCTGGACCGCTACCCGCGCACCACGGAGGCCGACCTGGCACTGCTGGACGCTGCAGGCGTGGACATCATGTTTGCCCCTTCCGTGGAGGAAATGTACCCCACCGGCGAGCCGGCCGTGCGCATCACCGCCGGGAAGCTGGGAAGCCTTTACGAGGGGGCCTCGCGGCCCGGACATTTTGACGGCGCCCTGACAGTGGTGGCCAAGCTGCTGCACCTGGCGCACCCCGGCACAGGCCTTTCAGCGCGCGACGGCGGCACACGGCAGCCGTACCGAGCCTACTTCGGCCAAAAGGATGCCCAACAGCTGGCACTGGTGCGCCGCATGGTGGCCGACCTGGACTTCCCCGTGGACATTGTTCCCGTGCCCATCGTGCGCGATCCAGACGGCCTGGCCCTCTCCAGCCGCAACCGCTTCCTTTCGGGGAGGGAGCGGGAGGACGCCCTGGTGCTCTCCCGCGCACTGCGCCTGCTCAGACGGCGTGCCGACGCCCACGAACCCCTGGACATCCCGTCGGCGGAGGAACTTGTCCACATGATTCCCGGCGTGGAACTGGACTACCTGGAAGTGGTGGACCCGGAAACTTTGGCGGTGCGGGCCGAAAACTGCCAGGACACGCCCTTCACGGGACGGGCCCTCGCCCTGATCGCCGCCCAGGTGGGGCCGGTGCGCCTCATCGACAACGTCACGCTGGGGTAGCGGGCGCGGCGGAACTCCGCGCTGCACGGGATTTGGGGGCTGGTGCCCGCACCGCGCCGCCAGCCCCCAATTGCGCTCCGCGCTGCGGCGGCCCACCTCGGCGTTATTCCGTGATGGCCGCTTCCACTTCCGTTGCGGAGGGGTAGGCGGTCTGCGTGCCCTTCCGGGTGGCGGCCAGCGCGGCGGCGACCGAGGCGTAGCGCGCTGCATCCGCCAGGGCGTCGCCAGCCGCGAGGCGGGCCGCCACCGCGCCGGTGAAGGCATCTCCGGCACCCGTCGTGTCCACGGCGTCAACCTTCGTGGGGGCAATGCGCACCACGGGCTCGGCCGTGTTGTCCGCATCCAGCACCACCGAGCCGGCGGAGCCCAGCGTCACCAGGACCTTGGTGAGGCCCCGACCGGCAAAGGCGCCGGCGGCGGCCAGCCACTCGGGGAGGGGTGCGTCGGCGGACGGCATGTCCAGCCCGCCCAGGAACGCCGAGGCCTCGTGGGCGTTGACCAGCAGCACGTCGGTGAGGTGTGCCAGCGCATCCCCGACCGGGGCGTAAGGCGAGAGGTTCAACAGAACCGTTGCTCCGGCGTCGTGCCCGGCCTGGGCGGCGGCAAGGACTGTCTCCAGGGGGACTTCCAGGCACAGGCACACCACGCCGGCGCCGTCGAACAGGGCCGGGTCCATCGCCCCGGGGCCGAGCGTGCCGTTGGCCCCGGCGGAGATGATGATGCTGTTCTCGCCGCTGTCCTCCACGGAAATGACCGCCACGCCGGTGGGTTCGGGCACCCGCCGCACGTGGCTGACGTCGACTCCGGTACCGGCCGTGGACGCCACCAGCATGTCGCCGTTGGGGTCCGAACCCACGGCGCCGACCAGCGTGACGCGGCCGCCCAGGCGGGCCGCCGCCACGGCCTGGTTGGCGCTTTTGCCGCCGGGATTGACGGCAAAGCCGGTGCCGTGCAAGGTCTCGCCGGGCAGGGGCAGGCGTTCGCAATAGATGGTCAGGTCCGCGTTGAGCGAGCCCGCCACCACAATGCGTGCGCCCGGTTCCGCGGCGCTCATGGGGCAACCTCCGCGTCAACGGGCTGGGGCACCAGCAGCGACGCGGCCAGGGCGGCGACGGTGATGGCGAGGGAAACCACCACGACGGTCAGGTAGGAGCCCTGCCCGCCCAGGGGAGCCGTGGCCACCAGGATGGCGGGGAGCACCAGGAAGCTGAGGCCGGCGCCGAGGTTGAACGCGCCCGCGTTCATGCCGGGCAGGAAGCCGGGGTTTCCTTCGGGGGAGAGCACCACGCCAAGGCCGTTGAGCATGATGTTCACGGTACCGGCGTACATGATGCCCAGCAACACCGTGCCCGCAATCATGGCAGGCAGGCTGTGCAGCCCCAGGAAGCCGATGACGGCCAGTGCCGCCACGCTGCCAAGCAGCCCGATCCGCAGCATCTTCGTATAGCCCAGCACGGGTGCCAGGCGGCCGGTGATGGGTCCAAAGACCCAGCCCAGCAGCGCATAGGGGGTCAGGATCAGCAGGCTCATCTCGGTGGCGCCAATGTGGAAGCCGGGGTCTGCCGCCTGGACGTAGGCGGGCACAATGCCGTTGATGACGGCAAAGATGCCCGTCATGGTCAGCGTGGTGGTCAGCAGCGGCGCCCAGGTGGAGCGCTGGCGCAGGTGCACGATCTCCACCATGGGCTGCCGGGACCGCTGCTCCACGGCCCAGAACGCCATGAAGGCGGCAACTGCCACCACGGCCAGGCCCAGGGAGGCCACCAGCGGGCCCGCGGTGACTCCGCCCACCAGCTTGGTGGCCTCATTCAGGGCGGTCAGCAGCGCGCCCACGGCAACAACGATGAAGAGCACGCCCAGCCAGTCCATCCGGGTGCCCTCGCCGGGCTTGCTCTCCCCGGCCAGCAGGAACAGCAACAGCGTGGCGACGGCGGCGATGGCCACCATGAGCCAGAAGATGCTGCGGAAGCCAAAGTGTTCGGCGAAGTATCCGCCCACAAAAGAGTCAATGCCGGCGATGCCGCCGTTCACGGCAGTGATCAGGCCCATCAGGGCGCCGTACCGCTTGGGTTCCTTAACCGCGGAGCGCAGCATGATCAGGCACAGCGGCACCGTGGGGCCTGACACGCCCTGGATGATCCGGCCCACGAACAGCCAGGTGATGTCCGGGGCCATGGCCGAGACGACGGAGCCGATCCCCATCAGGGCCATCATGGCGATGAGCACCTTCTTGCGTCCGACGATGTCGCTGAGGCGGGGCAGGAACAGGGAGAAAACGGCGGCGGCCGTGAAGAACCAGGTCTGGGACAGGCCGATGGCCGCCTGGTTGGTGTGCAGTTCCTCGCCCATGGTGACCAGGGCGGGGCTGAGCATCGATGCGTTGAGCTGGAAGGCAATGCAGGCGGTCAGCAGGGCCACCATGAGTGCCGTGACATTGCCGGAACCCTTCCGCGCCCCGGCCAGGGCCTGGGTGGCGCTCATGCGTCCACCTCGCCAATGCGCACCAGGGCGTCGGTGACTAGGTTCCAGAATTTTTCGTGGTCAAGGTCCACGGCCACGGAAGTCTTGCAGTCCGCGGGGGTAGGGGCGCGGAAGTCGGCCACTGTCATGCCCAGCGTCAGCGTGCCTGTGAGCTCAATGTCCACGGGCACCTTGCGGGTGGTCATGACGGTGGGGTCGATGACGTAGGCCACGGCGCAGGGGTCGTGGACGGGCGGGTAGTCGAAGCCCTGGGCGTCCTTGTACGTCTTGGTGAAGAATTCCATCAGCTCCATGACGAACTTGGCCGGCTTGGTGCCCACGGCCTCGATCCTGGCCACCACGTCCGGGGTGGCCAGCGCCTGGTGGGTGAGGTCCAGGCCCACCATGACCACGGGCCAGCCGGCGTTGAACACAATGTGCGCCGCCTCCGGATCGATCTTGATGTTGAACTCGGCCACGGCGCTCCAGTTGCCCACGTGGTAGCCGCCGCCCATGAGGACAACCTCCTTCACGCGCTCCACAATCCGCGGCTCCTTGCGGGCGGCCATGGCAATGTTGGTCAACCCGGCCGTGGGCACCAGGGTCACGGTGCCTGGCTCATGGGCCATGACCGTTTCAATAATGAGGTCGACGGCGTGGCGCGGGTCCAGCTCGATCGTGGACTCGGGCTGGTCCGGGCCGTCCATGCCGCTGTCGCCGTGGATGTCCGGGGCGTTCTCGATGGTGCGCACCAGGGGGCGGTCGCAGCCGGCAGCGAACGGGACGCCGGTGATGCCGGCGATGGTGCCAACGGACAGGGCGTTGCGGGTGACCTTTTCCAGCGTCTGGTTGCCCACCACGGTGGTTACGGCCAGCAGCTCAATGTTCGGGTTGCCGTGGGCCAGCAGCAGGGCCACGGCGTCGTCATGGCCGGGATCGCAGTCCAGGATGATCTTGCGGGCAGGGGCGCCGGCGGGCTGAGGGGGCAGCGTCGTGCTCAATTTTTCTCCACGTCTTTGGGGCGGGCGGCCTGGGTGTGCGCCAGGGGCGTTCCCCGGCTGTCCCGGGGTTCCGAAAATCCAGTGTGACACCCTGCGGGGATTTACGTCAAACGCTTAACGTGATTTTCGTCAAGCGCTTGACGCGATGGGGGCGCCGCTGTGGCTTCCAGGGCCGGTACCATCGATGCATGCACCCCGCCTCAATGCCGCCGTCCGACGGCGCGCGCCCGCCCCGCATCACGGCGGCCATGGTGGCCGCCCGGGCGGGGGTTTCCACGGCCACGGTTTCCCTGGTCACCAGCGGCAAGACGGCAGGGCGTGTCTCCACCGACAACATTGCCAAGGTGGAGCAGGCGGTCAGCGAGCTTGGCTACGTTGTGGACGGTTTGGGCAGCTCACTGGCGCGGGGGCGAAGCAACATTGTGATCCTGGTGGCGCCCGATGTCTCAAACCCGTTTTTCGCCAGGGTGATCGACGGCGTCCGCTCCGAGATCGGCGCCGCCTTCCAGCTGCTGCTTTCCGTGACGGAGGCCGGCCAAATGCCAACGCCGGCCGAGGTGCGGACCCTCCTGTCCCTGCGGCCGGCCGGACTGCTGGTGGACGCCCCGAGCGCCGAATTCCTGGCGGCCCTGCCGGCCGCCGGGCCCATGGTGCTGCTGGACACTGCGGGGGTGGAGAGCGCCGCCCCGTCGGTCAACTTTGACGTTGCCGCCGGCGCCGTCCTGCTGGCTGACCACCTGGCCGGGCTGGGCCACACCACGGTGGCCTACCTGGACAGCACCACGGGCACTGAAACATTCCGCGTGCGCAGGGAGGCCTTTTGCCGGCATGCCCGCACCCTCGGAATGGAGGTCGCGGCGCAGGCAGGCACCACCATCGACGTCTCCGCGGCCGCGCAGGCCTTCGCGGGGGCGTGGCCGCAGTGGCAGCGCCAGGGCGTGACTGCCGTGGTGTGCTGCACCGACACGCACGCCTACGGGGTGCTGCAGGAGGCCCGGGTGGCCAGGCTGGACGTGCCGGGGCAGCTGGCCGTCACGGGGTTTGACGACCTGCCATATTCTGAAACGTCGAGCCCGGGCCTGACCACCGTCCGGCTCCCCGCAGCGGAGCTGGGCCGTGCGGCCGGGCGGCAGTTGCTGCGCCTGCTGGCAGGGGAGGAGCTGGACGGGCCCGGTGCTGCCGGCCGCTCGCTGACCCTGGACAGCGAGCTGGTGGTGCGCGGCTCCACCGCGAGTTCAGCTGCCCCGGGCCCGTAGCCGGCGCCGGGACACTTCCAGCCGGCTGTCGCCCTCCACGGAGGGTTCATTCAGATTCACCAACTAAACTATTGACTTGTGAGCGCAGAAAAAACCGTGACCCTCGAGCCCAGTGACGTTTCCGAGCAAATGCATGTCCGTTTGGAAAAGCGAGCCAAATTGCTGGAGCGGGGTGAAGAGGCATACCCCGTTGGGGTGGCACGGACCCACACGCTGGAGGAAATCCGGGAGAAATACCCCGAATTGGAGGCTGACTCCACCACGGGTGACATTGCCGGGGTGAGTGGCCGCGTGGTCTTTGTCCGCAACACCGGCAAATTGTGCTTTGCCACCCTGCAATCCGGTGCCGGCACCCGCCTGCAGGTCATGCTGTCGCTGGCCAATGTCGGGGAAGCCGCGCTGGCGGACTGGAAGGCGCTGGTAGACCTGGGCGACCATGTGTTTGTCAAGGGTGAGATCATCAGCTCCCGCCGCGGCGAGCTGTCCATCATGGCCGATTCCTGGCAGATGGCCTCCAAGGCCCTGCGCCCGCTGCCGGTGCTGCACGCAGAACTTTCCGAGGAAATGCGGGTGCGCCAGCGCTACGTGGACCTGATTGTCCGCGACACCGCCCGTGAGCAGGTGCGCAAGCGCTCCGCCATTGTCAAGGCTCTCCGGGACACCCTTCACGGCGAAGGCTACATTGAACTGGAGACCCCCATTCTCCAGCTGGTCCACGGCGGTGCCGCGGCCCGCCCGTTCAGCACGCACCTGAACGCCTTTGACCAGCCCATGACCCTGCGCATTGCCATTGAGCTGTACCTCAAGCGCGCCGTGGTGGGCGGCCTGGACAAGGTGTTTGAACTGGGGCGCATTTTCCGCAATGAGGGTGTTGATTCCACCCACAGCCCGGAATTCACCATGCTGGAACTATATGAGGCCTACGGCGACCAGTTCACCATGGCAAAGGTCATGCAACGGATGATCCTGGCCGCTGCCGACGCCGTCGGATCCCGCACCATCGAGACCGCCCGCGGGCCCATCAGCCTGGACGGTGAATGGCCCTGGCTGCCTGTTTACAAGGGGTTGTCAGATGCTGTCGGCGAGGAAATTACCCCCGCAACGACGGCGGCCCAATTGCGCACCGTTGCTGCCGCCCGCGAGATCAAAATTGACCCGGCCTGGGATGCGGAAAAGCTGGTCATTGAATTGTTCGGGGAAATCGTGGAACCCACGCTGATATCCCCCACCTTTGTTTGCGATTACCCGCCGTCGGCGCAGCCCCTGGCCCGCCCCCACCGGGACAAGCCGAATCTCATTGAAGCCTGGGATTTGATCATTGACGGCAAGGAAACCGGCACGGCCTTCTCGGAATTGATTGACCCGGTCATCCAGCGTGAACGCCTGACTGCCCAGTCACTCGCGGCAGCCGCGGGCGATCCCGAGGCCATGGCCCTTGATGAAGACTTCCTGCGCGCCCTGGAATATGGCGCCCCGCCCATGGGCGGCATTGGCCTGGGCGTTGACCGGCTGGTCATGCTCTTTACCGGCGTGGGAATTCGCGAGGCAATCCTCTTTCCATTGATGAAACCAGAGTAGAAGCGGCACCGTTATGGACTATGTTGCAGTTATTGTCCCCTCATTAGGCGTGGGAGTTCTTTTTTACTTCGCCATGAAGGCCATTTTTAATGCCGACCGTTCAGAGCGTGACGCCCTGGCGCAGGCCGAGCGTGAGGCCGAAGGCAGTGAAGAACGTCCCCTGTAATAAGCTTTAGGCGTTTCTCCTTTGACGGGGGCTCATTTACCGACCATAATTTGGTGTGAAGCAAAATGCTCCGATTATATGTGAGGCGACTATTCCCCATGGCACAGAAGATTCACGTAACACTCGTCGATGACATTGACCAAACTCCGGCTGATGAAAACATCACCTTTGGCCTGGATGGAATCAATTACGAGATTGACCTGTCCGCTGGCAATGCCGCAGCCCTGCGCGAGGCATTGGCCAAATACATTTCGGCCGGGCGCCGGGCAGGCGGGCGTGCAGTGCGCGGCCGCGGACCGGCGGTCGTCAAGGCCAAGAGCGATGTTGGGGACATCCGCGCCTGGGCCAAGGCCAATGGTTATGAAGTCCACGAACGCGGCCGCATCCAGGCCGAAATCCGCAACGCCTACCAGGCTGCGCAGGGCTGACCAACACGCAACAACGGCCCGGGACTGCCCTTGACGGCAGCGTCCGGACCGGCACGACGGCGGGGCACCCACCTGGGGAGGCCCCGCCGTCGTGCTTTAAACTGCGCGGGCGCAGGGCGCCCTTATTTCCCCTGTGGCGAACATGCCCCCACGGCGGGCCGGCACTGCGTAGCATCAAGGTACGCAGTAGCTAGGAGTGTGGCGAAATGTTTGAGCGATTTACTGATCGAGCCCGACGCGTTGTTGTGCTGGCCCAAGAAGAGGCCCGCATGCTCAACCACAATTACATCGGCACGGAGCACATTCTGCTCGGCCTCATCCACGAGGGTGAAGGTGTTGCCGCCAAGGCCCTGGAGTCCTTGAACATCTCGCTGGACGGTGTCCGGGAGCAGGTTCAGGAGATCATCGGCCAGGGGCAGCAGGCCCCCAGCGGGCACATCCCGTTCACTCCGCGCGCCAAGAAGGTGCTGGAGCTCTCGCTCCGGGAAGCACTCCAGCTGGGCCACAACTACATTGGCACCGAGCACATCCTGCTGGGCCTGATCCGCGAGGGTGAAGGCGTGGCGGCGCAGGTGCTGGTGAAGCTGGGTGCCGATCTGGGCCGTGTGCGCCAGCAGGTCATCCAGCTGCTCTCGGGCTACCAGGGCAAGGAGCCGGTTGCCAGCGGCGGCCAGCAGCAGGAGGGAACCCCTGCCGGATCCGTGGTGCTGGACCAGTTTGGCCGCAACCTGACCCAGGCTGCGCGCGAAAACAAGCTTGACCCCGTCATTGGGCGCGAGCACGAGATGGAACGCGTCATGCAGGTCCTCTCCCGACGAACAAAAAACAACCCAGTCCTCATTGGCGAGCCGGGCGTCGGCAAGACGGCCGTCGTCGAAGGCCTGGCCCAGGCCATTGTGCGTGGGGACGTCCCGGAAACCATCAAGGACAAGCAGCTGTACACGCTTGACCTCGGTTCCCTGGTGGCAGGCTCCCGCTACCGCGGCGACTTTGAGGAACGCCTGAAGAAGGTGCTGAAGGAAATCCGCACCCGCGGCGACATCATCCTCTTCATCGATGAGATCCACACGCTGGTGGGTGCCGGTGCGGCTGAGGGCGCAATCGACGCGGCCTCCATCCTCAAGCCCATGCTGGCGCGCGGGGAACTGCAGACCATCGGCGCCACCACCCTGGACGAGTACCGCAAGCACATTGAGAAGGACGCGGCCCTTGAGCGCCGCTTCCAGCCCATCCAGGTGCAGGAACCCACAGTTCCGCTGACCATTGAGATCCTCAAGGGCCTGCGCGACCGCTACGAGGCACACCATCGCGTGTCCATCACGGACGGTGCCCTGACGGCGGCCGCCACGCTGGCGGACCGCTACATCAGCGACCGTTTCCTGCCGGACAAGGCCATCGACCTGATCGACGAAGCCGGCGCCAGGCTGCGCATCCGCCGCATGACGGCCCCTCCGGAGCTCAAGGCCATGGACGGTGAAATTGCGGCTGTAAAGAAGCGCAAGGAAGACGCCATTGACGCCCAGGACTTTGAGGGTGCCGCGGCGCTGCGTGACGACGAGCAAAAGTTGATTTCGGCGCGTGCCGAAAAGGAACGCCAGTGGAAGTCCGGCGGGCTGGATGACATTTCCGAGGTGGATGAGGAACTCATCGCCGAGGTGCTGGCCAACTCCACCGGAATCCCCGTGTTCAAGCTGACCGAGGCGGAGTCCTCGCGCCTGCTGAAGATGGAAGACGAACTGCACAAGCGCGTCATCGGCCAGGACGAGGCCATCAAGTCGATCTCCCAGGCCATCCGGCGCACCCGTTCCGGACTGAAGGATCCCAAGCGCCCCGGCGGCTCGTTCATCTTCGCCGGCCCCACCGGCGTGGGCAAGACCGAGCTGGCCAAGGCACTGGCGGAATTCCTGTTCGGCGACGAGGACGCGCTCATCACGCTGGACATGTCCGAATACTCGGAGAAGCACACGGTCTCCCGCCTATTCGGTGCCCCTCCGGGCTACGTGGGCTACGAGGAAGGCGGGCAGCTGACCGAAAAGGTGCGCCGCCGCCCGTTCTCCGTGGTGCTGTTCGACGAAGTGGAAAAGGCCCATGCGGACCTGTTCAACTCGCTGCTGCAGATCCTGGAAGACGGCCGCCTGACGGACAGCCAGGGCCGGGTGGTGGACTTCAAGAACACCATCATCATCATGACCACGAACCTGGGCACCAGGGACATTTCCAAGACCGTGGCCACCGGCTTCCAGTCAGGTTCGGACACCCAGACCGGCTACAACCGGATGCGTGCCCGGGTCACGGAAGAGCTCAAGCAGCACTTCCGCCCCGAGTTCCTCAACCGTGTTGATGACGTGGTGGTGTTCCCGCAGCTGACCCAGGATGAAATCATCGAGATCGTGGACCTCATGGTGGCCCGCCTCGAGGGCCGCCTGGCCGACAAGGGAATGGGCATCGAGCTCACTCCCGCGGCCAAGGTGCTCCTGGCCACCCGCGGCTACGACCCCGCCATGGGCGCCCGGCCGCTGCGCCGCACCATCCAGCGCGAGATCGAGGACCACCTCTCCGAGAAGATCCTCTTCGGCGACATCAAGGCCGGCGACGTCATTGCAGTGGACGTCGAAGGCGAAGGCGACGACGCCCAGTTCACATTCGTGGGCACGGCCAAGCCGTCCATCCCGGATGCCATCACCGCTTCCGCCTAAATAAAGCACGACGCCGGTGACCCGCCTTCCCAAGGCGGGTCACCGGCGTCGTGCTTTAAGGGGCGCTTCAAGGTGCAGGGCCGGCTCCGTCATAGACTAAACACGTGACCGCTGAAGCTACCGCCCTTGACATTGCACTCCGCCCCGCCCGCACCTCCGACGTGCAGGCCATCAAGGAACTGGTGGCGCCGCTGGCCGAGAAGCGAATCCTGATTTCCAAGGAGTCAGTCACCTACTTCGAGTCCATCCAGGAGTTCCTGGTGGCAGAACTGGACGGGGAAGTCGTAGGCTGCGGCGCGCTGCACGTCATGTGGGAAGACCTGGCCGAAATCCGCACGCTGGCCAGTGCCGACGCCTGGCGGGGCAAGGGCGTGGGCCATGCGCTGGTGGAACGGCTCCTTGAAAAGGCGGTGGACCTTGGCGTCCGCCGCGTGTTTTGCCTGACGTTTGAGGTGGACTTTTTTGTCCGCCACGGCTTTGAGGTCATGGCGGACCAAAGCGCCGTGGATCCCGCGGTGTACTCGGAACTGCTGCGCTCCGCCGACGAAGGCATTGCCGAATTCCTTGACCTGGCCCGGGTCAAGCCCAACACCCTGGGCAACACCCGCATGATCCGCAACCTCTGAGCCGGCCCGTTTCGCTTTCCCACAGCTTCCACACATCCTGCGCTTAAGATGGCGGTACGAACGCCAAGGAGGATGGGACCATGGCACAACCACAAGGCACAGATGCGTTTCTGGGCAAGCTGCGCACCCTTTCCCATCCCGACGGATCCCCCATCAGGGCACTGGTGGCCGACGACGACCCCCACCTTGCGGAGCTGATCGGCATCGGCCTGAGGATGGCCGGCTGGAGCGTGGAGCTGGCCTCGGACGGGCCGGAGGCCGTCAGCCTGGCCAAGGAATTCCGGCCCGACATCCTGGTCCTGGACGTCATGATGCCCACCTTTGACGGGCTGGAAGCCCTGCAGCGCATCCGCAGTTTCCAGCCCGGCGTCCTGGCCCTCTTCCTGACGGCCAAGGACTCTGCCGAGGACCGGGTGGGCGGGCTGGCGGCCGGAGGCGACGACTATGTCACCAAGCCGTTCAGCATGGAAGAGGTGCTCCTGCGCCTGTACCGGCTCATCAGCAGGTCAGGGCTGGCCGACCTTGGCGGCAATGAACTGGTGGTCGGGGACCTGGTCCTCAACGAAGAAACCCGCGAAGTTCGCCGGGGCGGTGAGGAAATCGCGCTGACCGCCACGCAGTTTGAACTGCTCCGCTACCTGATGGGCAATGCCCGGACGGTGGTAAGCAAGGGACAAATTCTCGACAATGTCTGGCAGTCAACGGGAGGGGACCACGGAAACATTGTGGAACTGTACATCTCCTACCTCCGCAAGAAGGTGGACGCCGGGCGGGACCCGCTCATCCACACGGTTCGCGGGGCGGGCTATGTGCTCAAGCCGGCAAGATAGTCCCTGCCTGGGAGTTGCCTTGTGGCGGGAAGGACTCCAGAAGTGAGCCGCCGCGGCCCCTGGCCGGTCCGGCGCCGCATGAGGCTGCGCACCAAGTTGATAGCTGTTTCGCTGCTGCTGTTGGCGTTCGTCGGCGCCGGAATCGCCGTGGTGAGCTATCTGTCCATGGAAACGTACCTGACGGGCCAGCTCGACCTGCAGTTGCGCCGCTCCGCCCATGCCGCCACCGACCACGTGCCGGACCCCGGGCAGCCGGGCGGTTCCGGGGCTGTTCCGCCCAACCCGCTTCAGGCCCCCGGCCAGGGCGAGGGGATCCTCATGATGCGGGTGACCGACGGCGTCGTGGACACCGCCCGCTCCGGCTGGATCGACCTGCAATACCAGCAGCATGTGATTGGCTCCGCGGACGTTGCAGCGCTGCGGGCACTGACCCCCGGCGCGTCGCCGTCGAACGTGGACCTGGGGATTGGCGCCTACCGCGTCGAGTCGCTCGAGGCCTCCGACGGCAGCATCGTGACGGTGGGCCTGCCCCTCGGGACGCTCGACGGGACGCTGTCTTCCCTGGGCCTGACCATGGCGCTGGTGGCCGCGGCGGGCCTGCTCGCGGCCGGAGTGGCCGGCACCGTGCTGATCCGCCACAACCTCAAGCCGCTGGAAGAGGTATCCACCGTGGCCAACAGGATTGCCGAGCTGCACCTGGATTCGGGCGAGGTGGAACTCGTGGAACGCATTGAGCCAAGCGACAATGACACCGAAGTGGGCCGCGTGGGCAATGCCCTGAACCGCATGCTGGACAATCTTTCCGGCGCCCTGTCGGCACGGCAGGAAAGTGAAAGCAAGGTGCGCCGCTTTGTGGCGGACGCCAGCCATGAACTGCGTACCCCGCTGGCATCGATCCGGGGCTATTCGGACCTGGTGGTGCGCACGCAAAAGCTGGACGACGGCGGCCGGGACTCGATGGACAGGGTGCGGTCCCAGGCCCTGCGCATGCAAAACCTCGTGGACGACCTGCTGCTGCTGGCCAGGTATGACGAAGGCCGGCCACCGGCCCTGGCCGACCTCGACCTCACCGAGCTGGTGGTCGAGGCGGCAACCGATGCCGAAATAGCCGACGCCGCTGCCTCCGCACGCACGGGAACGGTGCCGCACCGCTGGAACATCGACGTCCCCGCGGAAGCCGTCATGGTGCGCGGCGACGAGTCCCAGCTGCACCGGGCGGTGGCCAACCTGCTTAGCAACGCCAAAAAGCACACGGACCCGGGCACTTCCGTCACGGTGGTCCTGGAAACGCGCCCGGAGGGCACCGCCGCCGTCACTGTCCGCGACTGCGGCAAGGGGATGGACGCGGCATTCCTGCCACGCATCTTCGACAGGTTCGCCCGCGCGGACACCGCCCGCTCCGGCACGGACGGGACCACGGGGCTAGGGCTGCCCATCGTCAAGGCGATCGTCGAGGCCCATGGCGGGACCATCGCCGTCGCCAGCGGTCCCTCCGGCACCGAATTCACCATCGCCCTGCCTGCGGCCCGTCCCTGACGCACACGGCCCGGGCCATCCACGGCCCGGGCCATCTCAGGACCGGGCCATCTCAGGACCGGGCCGGGAAAATATGCACAGCCAGCACTTAACTTCGGTTTAAACTGGGCTGATTTTGCCCCGCGATGGTTGAACCATGACAACAACATCGAACCCCCCAACCATGCTGGAGGCCCGGCCGCGCCCCGGGCACGGGCCGCAGGGCGTCCTTTCCGGCAGCAGCCCAACCCCCACGGCTCCAGCCCTGGTGGACATCACCATCCCGGTGTACAACGAGGAACGGAGCCTGGAACTTTGTGTCCGGCGGCTGCACAGCCACCTCGAAGGGAACTTTCCGTACACCTGCTCCATCACGCTGGCGGACAATGCCAGCACCGATTCCACGCTGGCCATCGCACGGGCCCTGGCGGGCGAGATCAGCGGCATCCGCGTGCTGCACCTGGACATGAAGGGCCGCGGGCACGCCTTGCGGACGGCGTGGCTGACGTCGCCGTCGCCCATTGTGGCCTACATGGACGTGGACCTGTCCACGGACCTGAACGCGTTGGGCACCCTTGTGGCGCCGCTGGTGTCAGGGCATTCAGACCTGGCCGTGGGAACGCGGCTGTCGCGCACCTCCAGGGTGGTCCGCGGCCCGAAGCGGGAGTTCATCTCGCGGAGCTACAACCTCCTCCTGCGCGGGGTGCTGGCAGCGCATTTCAGTGACGCCCAGTGCGGCTTCAAGGCCATCCGCACCGACGTGGCCCGCCAGCTCCTGCCGCACACCACTGACGATGCCTGGTTCTTCGACACCGAACTGCTGGTGCTGGCTGAGCGGTGCGGGCTGCGGGTGCACGAAGTGCCGGTGGACTGGACCGATGACCCCGACTCCAAGGTGGACATTGTCGCGACGGCGGTGGCCGATCTGCGCGGCATTGCCAGGATCAGCCGGGACCTGGTCAACGGCCGCATACCCGTGGCCGAACTTCGGGCGGCCCTGGCCCGAAAACCCCTCGAGGACGACGGCGGTGCGGCGCGGCACAGGCTGTTCGGCCAGCTCATGCGCTTTGGCGCCGTGGGCGTGGCATCCACACTCTTCTATGTGCTGCTGTTTCTCGGCTTCCGGCTGGTGGCCGACCCCCAGTGGTCCAACTTTGCGGCCCTCCTGGTGTCCGCCGTGGCCAACACCACCGTCAACCGCAGCTTCACCTTTGGCCGGACCGGCCCGGAGGGAGTGCTCCGCCACCAATTCCTGGGCCTGCTTGTCTTCGGCATCGGCTGGGTCCTGACGGCGGGCGCGCTGTGGGGCATCCACGGGCTGGGCAGCCCCAACCGGACCATCGAAGTGGTGGCCGTGGTGCTGGCAAACCTGGTGGCGACGCTGGTGAAGTTCCTGGCTTTCCGGCTCTGGATCTTCCGCACCCCCGCACACCACATCTCAACCACGGCAGAGGCAGACAAATGAGCGCCATGACAAGACCGACAGGCCTCACGGCGGCACCGGCCCAGGGACACCCTGGGTCCGGCCTGCCGGCGGCAACTGAACCCGAAATCAATTCATCCGCCGCCAGGCCGCGGTGGCAGCGCCCCGGTGCGTTGGCACTCATCGTGGCCACAGGCTTCCTTTACCTGTGGAACCTCAACAATTCGGGCTACGGCAACAGCTTCTACGCCGCTGCAGTCCAGGCGGGCACCAAGAATTGGACGGCCCTGCTCTTCGGCTCCCTCGACGCCGGCAATGCCATTACGGTGGACAAGCCGCCCGCGTCACTGTGGATCCCAGCCCTGCTGGGACGGGTGTTTGGATTCTCGTCCTGGACGGTCTTGCTGCCGGAGGCACTGATGGGAGTGGCCGCCGTCGCGCTTTTGTACGCAGCGGTGAAACGCGTCAGCGGGCCGGCGGCCGGGCTGATCGCCGGTGGGGCGCTTGCCGCGACCCCCGTGGCGGCACTCATGTTCCGATTCAACAATCCGGATGCCCTCCTGACACTGTGCCTGGTGGCCGCCGCCTATGCCGTGGTCCGGGCCATTGGCAAGCCCGGCTGGCGTTGGCTTGCACTGGCCGGCGCGCTGGTCGGTCTGGCCTTCCTCAGCAAGATGATGCAGGGTTTCCTCACCATCCCGGCCATGGGACTGGCCTACCTGTGGGCAGCCAACACCAGCCTGGGCCGGCGCCTGCTGCACCTTTTGGCGGCCGTCGGGGGAATTGTTGTTGTCGCCGGTGCCTACCTGCTGGCCTTTGAGCTCACTCCCGTGTCGATCCGGCCCTACATGGCAGGGTCCTCAAACAACAGCTTCTGGGACCTGGCCCTGGGCTACAACGGGCTGGGCCGCATCTTCGGAGGGTCCGGCAATGGCGGGGGCGGAGGCATGGGAGGCGGAGGCGCCGGTGGATTTGGGGCTGGCGGAACCGGGGCCGGTGGCGGCATGGGAGGTGGTGGGAACGTGGGCTTTGGCGGGGCCACCGGCATCCTGCGGATGTTTGGCACATCCTTTGGCGCCGAGGTGTCCTGGCTGCTGCCTGCCGCCCTGATTGCACTGGTGGCCGGGTTGTGGATCACGCGGCGGGCGGCACGGACCAGCCAGCCGCGGGCATCCCTCATTCTCTGGGGCGGCTGGCTGCTGGTCACTGCCCTGACGTTCAGCTTTATGGCAGGGACCATCCACCCCTACTACGTGGTGGCGCTGGCCCCGGCCGTCGCCGCACTGGTGGGGATCGGCGCCGTCGAACTGTGGCGCAGGCGGGCGCACGCCGCCTTCCGGGTGGTGCTGGCCGTGCTCGTGGCCGGGACTGCGGCCTGGTCCGCGGTGTTGCTGGCCCGTGACCCGTCCTGGCTGCCGTGGCTGAAGTTCGTGGTCATTGCCTGCGGCGTCCTCGCCGGTGCCGCCATCGTGGCGCGGCTGGACCGCTGGCGGATGGGGGCCTTCGAGGCCGGGACGGCTGCCGTTATTGTCTTGTCGGTGCTGGCCGGCGGCCTGGGCACCACGGCCTGGACGCTTGCAACGGCGTCGCAGGGGCACACAGGATCAATTCCCACGTCGGGCCCCACCGCGTCGGCGATGGGCGGCGGTTTCGGCGGAACCGGCGGAACTGGCGGCCGCGGCCTGGCTCGGCGACAGGGCGGCGGGATGGCTGGCGGACCCGGCGGTGCGAGCGGTAGCGCGGCCGGCGGCGCAACCGGTCAAGGAGGCAGCGCAACAGCGCCCGGCGGGGCTTCCGGGGCAGGGGCGGGGAATGCCGGCGCTTCGTCCACGGCGCTGAACTCGCTGCTGGAACGAACCACCACCAAATGGTCCGCCATCATCTCCGGTGCAAGCAGTGCCGCCGACCTGGAACTGGCTACCGGCACTTCCGTCATCGACCTGGGCGGCTGGAGCGGTTCCGATCCGTACCCCACGTTGGCGCAGTTCCAGGCGATGGTGGCCAAGGGAGAGATTAGCTACTACATCGCAGGCGGCGGCATGGGTGGCGGCATGGGCGGTGGAGCTGGGCGCAGCGCGAACAGTGCGAGCAGTTCAGGCAGCGCGGGCAGTGCGAGCAGTACGGGCAGCGCAAGCAGTGGCCCCGGCGCCACGCAGGACGGCAGCTCCAGCATCGCCACCTGGGTGCAGCAGCACTACACCGCCACTACCGTGGGCAACTCCACGGTGTACAAGCTGGTGGGCTGAGCCCAGCGGTGGACCGGTTGCCGCTTGGCCCCTACCAAGCGGCAACCCGTCCGGGTAGTGTTCAAGAGAGGGGCGGTTTCACAATAGCTGCGGCCGCCACCGTTTATGCTCACTGTTTAATTCGGAGGGTGCCGTCATGAAGAAGCTCATTAACGATCCCAAGGCCGTGGTGGATGAATCGGTGGAGGGCTTCGGCCTGGCCCACGCCGGGCTGGTCACCGTTCACCCCGACCCGCTCTTTGTCTCGCGCAAGGAGGCGAAGTCCGGCAAGGTTGGCCTGCTCTCCGGCGGCGGCAGCGGCCACGAGCCCCTGCACGCCGGCTACGTAGGCTTTGGCATGCTGGACGCGGCCGTTCCCGGCGCGGTCTTCACCTCACCCACACCCGACCAGATAATCCCGGCGACCGTCGCGGCCAATTCAGGTGCCGGCGTGGTGCATATCGTGAAGAACTACACCGGGGACGTCCTGAACTTTGAGACGGCGGCGGAGATGGCGCAGGCGGAAGGCATCGAGGTGCGCACCGTCCTGGTGAACGACGACGTCGCCGTCGAGGATTCCCTGTACACGGCCGGGCGGCGCGGCGTTGGCGGCACCGTCCTGGTGGAGAAGATCGCCGGCGCGGCTGCTGAGCGCGGGGACGGGCTCGACGCCGTCGCCGCCATCGGCCAGCGCGTGGTGGACAATGTGCGCACCATGGGCGTGGCCCTCTCTGCCTGCACGGTGCCCCACGCCGGCGTGCCAAGTTTTGAGTTGGGTGAGGACGAGATTGAAATCGGCATTGGCATCCACGGCGAGCCGGGCCGCCACCGCATCCCGATGGAAAACGCCGACGGCATCACCGACCGGCTGCTGGAGCCGATCCTGACGGACCTCAAGCCTGCCGCGGGGGACAAGGTCCTCCTGTTCGTCAACGGCATGGGCGGCACCCCCGCCAGCGAGCTGTACATCGTGTACCGCCGTGCGGCAAAGGTCCTGGCCGACGCCGGACTGAGCGTGGAGCGGTCCCTGGTGGGGAACTACATCACGGCCTTGGAAATGCAGGGCTGCTCCATTTCCGTGCTGCGCCTGGACGATGAAATGACCAGCCTGTGGGACGCCCCCGTCAATACGCCGGCACTGCGATGGGGGATGTAGCAATGGCGGATTCATTGGGGGCGGCGTGGGCCGTCGACTGGTTGCGCCGGAGTGCTGACGTTGTGGCGGCGAACCGGGTTGCCCTGAGCGAATTGGACAGGGCCATCGGCGACGGCGACCACGGGGAGAACCTTGACCGCGGCTACCAGGCGATTGTTGAAAAGCTCGACGCCGAAACTCCCGCCACGCCGGCTGCCGCCTTCAAGCTGGCCGCCATGACGCTCATGTCCAAGGTGGGCGGCGCGGCCGGGCCGCTCTACGGCACGGCGTTTCTGCGCATGGCCACCGCGACCGGCGAGGCTGCCACGCTCGACGCCGCCGCGCTCGCCGGGGCCCTGGCCGCCGCCCGCGACGGGGTGGTGGCCCGCGGAAAGGCCGAAGTTGGCGACAAGACCATGATCGATGCGTGGACGCCCGCCGTGGAAGCTGCCACCGCGGCGGCAGCCGGTCCGTCTGCCTCGGCCGGGTCGGTATTGGCGGCGGCCGCGGCTGCCGCCGAGGCCGGTGCCGAGTCCACCGATCCCCTCATCGCGCACAAGGGCCGGGCCAGCTACCTCGGCGAGCGAGCCATTGGCCACCGCGATCCGGGCGCCGCTTCGTCGGCGCTGATTTTGCGGGCCGCCGCTGAAGCCGCCGGCGCCCCGGGGGCCGCCGAATGAGCGTTGGACTGGTGGTGGTTTCGCACAGTGCGCAGCTGGCCGCCGGCGTGGTGGAACTGGCGGCCCAGATGGCCCGCGACGTGGTGCTGGTAGCCGCCGGCGGCACGGACGACGGCGGCATTGGGACTTCGCTGGACAAGGTCACAGCGGCGCTGGGCCAGGCCGAGACCGGCAGCGGGGTGGTGGTGCTGACGGATCTCGGTTCAGCCGTCATGACGGCCGAAACAGCACTCGAATTCATGGGCAACCCGGACACCATTGTGCTTGCCGATGCGCCCCTCGTGGAGGGAGCCGTCGCCGCTGCGGTGTCCGCCCAGTCCGGCGCTGACCTGGCAGTGGTGCGCAAGGCCGCAGAAACTGCCTTGCATGCCGGCGTCGAGCCAGCCCTTCCGGTACCGGATGGCGGGAGTGCAGCCGAAGTGACGGCCGTGCTGACGCTGATCAACCCGATCGGGCTGCATGCCCGGCCCGCGGCGGCCCTTGCCGGTGCGCTGGGAGCCATGGATGTCGACATTGACATCAATGGTGCGGACGGCCAGTCAGTCTTCTTGCTGATGGCCCTCGGCGCCGGACAGGGCACCGAATTGCGCGTCAGGGCCAGCGGGCCGGATGCGCAACGGGCCGTGGACCTGGTGCGGACCGAGGTGGAGAGCGGCTTCGGCGAGCTCTGAGAATCCGGCCCGTCAGTGCGGCAGGTGGTAGCCGCCGTCGGACAGCTGGGCCAGGCCGTCGGCGACCAGGCTGGC
Source organism: Arthrobacter silviterrae (assembly GCF_011045165.1). GTDB lineage: Bacteria > Actinomycetota > Actinomycetes > Actinomycetales > Micrococcaceae > Specibacter > Specibacter silviterrae. Next base: position 238,219 of record NZ_JAAKZI010000002.1, on the reverse strand, counting down.
CAGGGAGCGCTGGAGCTGGGGTGCGTGGACGTTGAGGTTGTGCAGGCTTTTCAGCGCGTCCGCCACTTCCCCCGGGTGGCTGAGGTGTTCCTTGAGGGCAGCCAGTTCTGATGCGGGCCCCCAGAACAGCTCTGCATGGACCGGCGACTCGGCGGCCCGCAGCACCGCCATGACGGCGCCGCGCACCTGCCTGTCCGTGCCGGCCCAGGGCTGCCCCTTGGGAACATAGCTCGGTTCAGGTTGACCGGCCGCAATCCAGGCGCACTCACGGCGGACCGGGCAAATCCCGCACTGGGGGCTGCGGGCTGTGCACACCAGTGCACCCAGCTCCATGACGCCGGCATTCCATTCCACGGATGCGGCGGCATCTTCCGGCAGCAATTCCTTTGCCAATGCCATCTCAGCGGCCGTCAGGGAGGGTGCCGGCAAAGCTTGGCCTATCACCAGGCGTGCGAATACCCTGCGGATATTTGTGTCCACCACGGTCTCGCGCCTGCCAAACGCAAAAGCCGCCACTGCTGCTGCCGTGTAGGTGCCTATGCCGGGAAGCGCCAAAAGTTCCTCGAAAGTGTCCGGCACAGCGCCGTCGTGCTTCTCCACAATCACCCCGGCGGCGGCATGCAGGCGAAGGGCACGCCGGGGGTAGCCCAGCCGGCCCCAGGCACGGAGCACTTCCGCCTGCGGCGCCGCGGCGAATGCCGCCGGATCCGGCCAGCGTGCCATCCATTCTTCCCAGACGGGCCGCACCCGCACCACGGGCGTCTGCTGCAGCATGATTTCGCTCACCAGGATGCCCCACGGGGAGCAGCCGCCGCGCCACGGGAGGTCCCGGGCAGACTCGCGGAACCATTGCAGGACTTGCTGGTGCACCGATTCTCCTTGGGGTTCGCTGGGGCAGTTCCACTGTATCCGGGCGGCGTGGTTGGCGTGGCACCGGCCGTGCGTTGGATACTCTGGAGGGGTGGCGGCATCGGGACAGAACAGGCAGGGCGGAACGGCGCGCCAGCCTGCCCCTCGGACCAGGGTTTCCGCGAAAGTTTACCGGCGCAGGCGACAGGTCGCTGCGGTTTTGGTGTTGCTCGTGGTGGCCGCGATGGTGGCTGGCGCCATGGCGTTGGCGAATGCTTTGGGCGGGGCGGGCAAGGCGGGCCCGGCAGCGCAGGATGCAGGCGCAGCAGTACAGACGTCGTCGGCAACTGCGTCCACCCCTTCAGCCACCCAGCCTGCCGACAAGCCCACCCCGTTGGCATCGTCAGTGTGCGATGAATCCGGGATCAAGGTTAGTGGTTCCGTCGACAAACCTTCATACGATGCCGGCGCAGACCCAAAGCTGACGCTGCGGGTGACCAACACGGGCCAGGCGCCGTGCGACATCAACGTCGGCACCAGCCAGATGGAATTCAAGATCACCAGCGGCAACGATGTCATCTTCAATTCCCGGGACTGCCAGTCCGGCTCCACCGACCTGGTCAAGAACCTCAAGCCCGGGGCATCTGAAACCGCAAACTTTACCTGGCTGCGCAACCGCAGCACGCCCGGCTGCACCAAGGTCGCGGCAACGCCGGGGGCCGGGACCTACGTGTTTGTCACAACGCTCGGGAAGTGGTCAAGCGAGAAGGTTGTTTTCACCCTTAAGTAGGGCGGAAAGGGACGCAAGCCGTTTGGCGGCTTACAGGAACCGGTCCAGCAGGCTGGCCTCGGCAATGCGGGAAAGGCCCTCCCTGACGGTCCTCGCACGCAATTCGCCAATGCCATCGACCACCATGAGCTCGTCGATCGTGGCGGCCATGAGGTTTTGCAGGCCGCCAAAGTGGTCAACCAGGCGCCCGGCAACCGCGCGCGGCACTGCCTTGAGTTCCGACACGAGGCGGTAGCCCCGGGGCTGGATGATCTTTTCCAGCGAGTCGGCTGTGGGGAGCCCCACGATCCCGGCTATCAGGTTCAGGTCGATCAGGTTTGCCTGGTCGATTTCCTGCAGGGCCGCGACGGCGGTGTCGGTGTTGGTGAGCTCCGGATCGGTGTAGTCGCGGATTACCATGTCCGCGCCGGATCCCCGGGACGCCGAAAGTTCGTCAAGCTGGAGCGACAGCAGCCGGCCGTCGGCGCCAAGCTCCAAAACATACTGGGAGATTTCCTCGGAGATGCGCCGTACCATCTCGTGGCGTTGCAGCGTCACTGCAACATCGCGGACGGTGACCATCGCCTCGATTTCCAGGGCTGAGAGCGAACTTGTTACCTGGTCCAGCCTTGCACGGTATCTTTCGAGCGTGGCCAGGGCCTGGTTGGCGCGGGCCAACACCTTTTCGGAGCCTTCCAGCACGTGGCGGAGGCCATCCACATAGAGGGCGATGATCTGCATCGACTGGCTGACGGACACCACGGGCACGCCCGTTTGAATTGCCACGCGTTCCGCAGTGCGGTGGCGGGTTCCGGACTCTTGGGTTTCAATGCTGGGATCCGGCACCAATTGCACGGCTGCGCGCAAGATCCGGGTAACGTCCTTGTCGCAAACAATGGCGCCGTCCATCTTTGCGAGTTCCCGGAGTCGGGTCGGGGCAAAGTCAATGCCGATCTCAAACCCGCCCGAACAGAGGCTTTCAATTGTCTTGTCGGAACCGAGCACAATCAGCGCACCCGTGCGCCCTCGAAGGATTCGTTCCAGCCCATCACGTAGCGGGGTTCCCGGGGCGACTAGGGCAAGGGTAGCCTTCAGGGCCTCTTCGGGGCTGCGAAGCATTGACGATTCCTTCTTTTCAAGCACGGGAACCCGCACAAGTCACATACCCCATATTAGTGTGACGCGCCTGCGTTGAGGTTGCAGGCGCGTCACCCGGAGGTCGAAGTAGAACCTGTGGGAGCAGAGGTGTGCTGGTGCATTGGTTTTAGAAGGGGCAGGGGTCGGTGTTTTGGGTGTGGATGTAGGTGCGGCCGGTGGGGGTGGTGGTTTTGGTTTGGCCGGGTGTGTGGGGTTCGATGGTCCAGCCGGTGGCGGGGTTGTCTTTGAGGTGGTGGCAGTAGCTGTCGCGGGGTCGGAGGTTGTCGATGCTGGTTTCGCCGTGGGGCAGGGGTGTGCCGTCGGGCCCATACCGGTTCATCCAGTAGGGGATGGTGTGGTCGAGTTCGCGGGCTTGTGCGGGTGGGATGGGTCCGTAGCTTTCGAGGTGGCCGGGTTCCTCGCTGGTGCCGAGGAGGGTCAGGGCCGGGACGGTGACGCTGATTTTCGCTGGTGTGCGGGGCCGGGACCAGGCTTCCGGGACGGGGTGGGCCGCCCCGTCCCCCGCGCCCCCGACGCCCGCATTGCTGGGGCCGCCGGTCGTGGTGGTGGGGTGGAGGAAGGCTTGGTGGAGGAGGTCGGTGAAGGTGTCGGCGCGGTAGTTGTCCAGGGAGCGGGAAGGCTTCCCGGTGGGGGTGGTGGCGGTGCTGGGTGTCCGCCCGGGTTGGGTGCCTTCGTGTTGGGCGTGGCGGGCCCAGGCGTCGAGGGCGTCGTAGAGTGTTTTGGCGGGGCCGCCGTCCCGGTCTCGGCGCGTTCGCAGGGCTCACTGCTCGACCACCGGGGTGCTGCTTGGGTCTCGACGCGTTTGCAGAGCTCACTGCTCGACCACCGGACCGCGCCACGGATTCCTAGCTGTGCAGCAGCAGCTCGGTGGCTTCAGCAATGTGCTCGATTTGCTTGACCGTGAAATTCGGCGGGATGGTCCCCGGGCCGTTCGGGCTCAGCGGCACCAGGGCATGCGTGTAGCCCAGCCGGCTGGCTTCCTGGATGCGCTGGTTGATCCCCGGTACCGGACGGACCTCCCCTGCCAGTCCCACCTCGCCAAAGGCCACCATTTTGGAGTGGACGGGCTTGTTGATCTTGGCGGAGGCGATGGAAAGCGCAATGGCCAGGTCCATGGCCGGTTCGGTCAGGCGGGCACCGCCCACGGTAGCCACGTAACTGTCGTCTGCATCGAGCCGGACGCCCGCGCGCTGCTGCAGCACGGCCAGGAGCATCCCAACCCTGGTGGAGTCGAGGCCGCTGACGGTGCGGCGGGGCTGGGATCCCGCGGAAGGCGTCAGCAGGGACTGGACCTCGGCGAGCAAGGGGCGGCGCCCCTCCATGGTCACCGAAATGCACGTGCCGGAGACGGGGTGGGAGATGCGGGAGGTAAACAGCCCGCTGGGATCGGCCAGGCCCTCAATGCCGTCGTCGGTCAGGTCAAAGCAGCCAACCTCGTCCGTTTGCCCGTAGCGGTTTTTCACCGCCCGCAGCAGGCGCAGGCGCGAGTGGCGTTCGCCGTCGAACTGGCAGACAACGTCCACCAGGTGTTCAAGCAGGCGGGGCCCGGCAATGGAGCCGTCCTTGGTCACGTGCCCCACCAGCAGGGTGGTCATGTTCAGCCGCTTGGCCGCCGCAATGAGCGACGCAGCCACCTCACGCACCTGTGAAACCCCGCCGGCGCTCCCGTCCACCAGGGTGCTGCTAAAGGTCTGGACGGAGTCGACAACCAGCAGCACAGGCTGGATGGCTTCCACCTGGCCCAGGGCCGTGCCAAGGTCGGTTTCGGCGCCAAGGTAAAGGGTGTCCGCGACGGCGCCGATGCGTTCGGCGCGCAGCTTTACCTGGGCGGCGGATTCCTCGCCCGTCAGGTACAGCACCTTGTGGGGCGCCCGGCCGTGCTCATTGCGGGCAAACTTCGCGGCAACATCGAGCAACAGCGTGGATTTTCCGACGCCGGGTTCCCCCGCCAGCAGGATCACGGCGCCGGGCACCATGCCGCCCCCCAGCACGCGGTCAAGTTCCGGCACGCCAGTCAGGTTGTGGGCAGCCTTGGACGCGTCCACCTCAGAAATCAACTGGGCCGGGCGCACCACAGTGGTGGCCGCCGTCGTCCGCACCGTGACGGTTCCAATTTCCTCCAGGGTGCCCCACTCCTGGCACTCGCCACAGCGGCCCACCCACTTGACCGCCGTCCAGCCGCATTCGGTGCAGCGGAAGTTCTGGCCCGTGGACTTGGTGGCCTTGCTTGTCTTTGTTGCCATGGTTCAACCCTAATGCCGGGCACTGACACGCCCGCCGCAGCCGGGCATCAAGTGTGGAAAACTACAGCCGTGGCAGAAGTTCCCGGGCCTCGGCAGGATCCATGTTGGCCGTTTCGAGCAGGTCCACCATGAGAGTGCGGAACAGCAGCACCACTGCCTCGCCCTCGAGCCGGGTGACCTCCAGCCTGGCCGGGTGGAGCCGGGTTGCGATGTCGGCCAGGGCGTCCCGGGCATGGCTGAGGGAGGCGCGGGCGGTGCCGGACCGGTCGTGGGCCAGGGCTGCGGCGAGTTCGTCGACAGCCGCCGCCGATTCACTCATGACGTCGGCCAGGTGCGCGGCGCCGGAGCCGGACAGGGCGGAATTGTTGATGACGCTGGTCAGGCGCCGCGACAGCACCCGGCTGGACCGCATGGCGTAATCGACCCGTTCCATGACCTTCGCGAGACCGTCGACCTCCTCCAGGTGGCGCCGGTACAGGGGGGAGAGGCGGGCAATCTCGACGGCGCCGCGCAGTCCCTGGCGCATGGCATCGATGCGGGGCTGCTGGCTGCGGGCGCGCACCAGGGCGTGCCAGGCGGCGGTGGCATCATCGTAGGCCAGCGCCGACGCGCATTCACGCAGCACCAGCGACAGCTCGCCGAGCATGACCTTCAGATCGTCCTTGGGTGCGCGGCGGGGGTCGCGGGGCACCAGGACGGTGGCGGCGAGGGCAAAACAACCACCCACGACGGCGTCAATGCTGCGGGTGAACGGGCCTCCAGGGGATGCCGGCAGCAGCACCACCAGGAGCGACTGAAGGGCCAGCTGCGTGGTGAAGATGGCGCCGGAATCCAGGAGGCGGGCCAGCAGAATGGACGCGAAAACCACCAGGGCGGCCTGCCAGATGCCCGATCCCAGCCAGTGGAGGAGGAAATCGCCGAGTGCGATGCCGATGGTGCAGCCGAGACCGACCTCCAGCACCCTGCGCAGGCGCGGGTCCCTCGAAAAGCCGAGGGCAATGATGGCACTGGTGGCCGCGAACAGGGGGCCCGTGTGGCCCAACACGCGTTCGGAAAAGTAGTAGGCGCCCACGGCGCAGACGGTGATCAGCAGCGCCGGGACCACCGAATTCCAGCTCCGGCGCAGCCCCAGGCGGGCGCGGCGCTTGAGAAAACTGACGGCTTGGACGGGCCTGTCGGGCGCTGGCATGGACACCAGTCTATGCGCGCGGCGGGCCGGGTTTAGTCGCCGCTTTCGTTCAATCGGGCGAGGAGGTCGGCCAGGCGCCGGACTTCGTCGACGTCCCATGTTGAAAGCCGGTCAAAGAGCAGCTGCCTGGCGTGCGACTGGGTTGCCGCATAGCGTGCCTGGGCTTCCGGGGTCATGACCACCAGCTGGCCGCGGCCGTCAGAGGGATCCGCGGTGCGGGTGACCAGTCCAAGGGCCTCGAGCTGCTTGATGGTGCGGCTCATGACTGCCTTGTCCGTGCCGACCTCGTGCGTCAGGGCCACCTGCTGCACGGCCCCGGACAGCGCCAGCAGCATGAGCACCTTGAAACCCATCGGCTGCAGCTCCGGGTGGATGGCGGCCGCCCGGGTCTTCAGGGACTTGCGGGTCTTGACCAGCATGGTCCCGAGCTCGATCTCGGCAGCCCGGATGGCTTGGGCCATGCCGGTGCCGGCACCCGCAGTTCCCGAACTGGTTGACGCGTTCGACGGCGGCACGGCGAACGGCGTGCGTGTGCAGTCCATGTCAGCTGCGCGCCGGGGACTTGTCGGCATCGCGGACTTCGTCTAGGTTGCCGGCGGGGGCCGGCGTTGCCGCGACCAGGGCTTCGCTGGCGTCAACCAGGATCTGCTCGGCGTCATCGAGCCCGTCGAGCCCGTGGCGGGCTTCGCCGGCGTCGGCCTTTTCGCGCTGGTCGCGCGTCTGGTTGCTCAACTCGAGGTTCGGCAGGAAGACGACAGCCAGGATGGTCAGGATGCTCAGCGGCGCGGCCACCATGAAGACGAAGGCCACGGAGTCGCCGTAGCTGGACTCGATGATGGACCGGACGGAATCGGGCAGCCCGTTCACGGCGGGGATGTTGCCGCTGGCCAGGCTGGCGGCAAGGGCCTTGCCCTGGGTGCCAAGCCCGGCGATCGCGGCGTGAAGTTCAGCCGCCCTGCCGCCCAGGGTGTCCACCACCTTGGTGGCCATCAGGGCGCCCAGGACGGAGACGCCGATGGTGCCGCCGAGGGAGCGGAAGAAGGCGATGCCGGAGCTGGCAACACCGATTTCCGCCGGGGTGACGGCGTTCTGGACGATGAGGACAAGGTTCTGCATGACCATGCCCAGGCCTGCGCCGAGGACGAACATGTACACGGAGACCAGGACGAAGTTGGTGTCGTAGTGGATGGTCCCCAGCAGGTAGAGGCCGGCCAGCTGGAGCACGGAGCCCGTCACCATGATGGCCTTCCATTTGCCGAACTTGGAAATCATGGCGCCGGCGATCGTGGAGATGATCAGCAGCCCGGCCATCATGGGGATGGTCATCAGCCCGGACTGCGTGGCGTTTGCGCCGCGGGCCAGCTGCATGTACTGGGCCAGGAAGACGGAGGTGCCGAACATCGACACGCCAACGGAGATCGAGGCAACCACTGACAGTGTGAAGGTGGCGTTCTTGAACATGGACAGCGGGATGATGGGCTCGGCGGCCTTGACCTCGACGATCACGAAGGCAATGAGGGCTGCTACGGCTCCGCCAACCATCAAGGCAGTGGTGGAACTGGCCCAGTCGAACTGGTTTCCGGCCAGGGACACCCAGATGAGCAGGAGTGAGACGCCGGCGGACAGCAGTGCGATGCCGGCGTAGTCGATGGAGACCTTGCGCTTGGCCTGGACCGGCAGGTGGAGGGTCTTCTGGATGAGGATGATGGCGATGGCCGCGAAGGGAAGGGCCACGAAGAAGTTCCAGCGCCAGTTGATGGCGTCGGTGATGAAGCCGCCAATCAGCGGCCCTCCCACGGTGCCTAGCGCCATGACGGCGCCGAACAGGCCCATGTACTTGCCGCGTTCACGCGGGGAGATGATGTCCGCCATGACGATCTGGCTCAGTGCCGTCAGTCCGCCGGCGCCCAGGCCCTGGAAGACGCGCATGGTGATGAGCATTGAGGTGTCCTGCGAAAAGCCGGCGATGGCGGAGGCGACCACGAAGACCAGCAGGGACAGCTGCAGGAGCACCTTGCGGTTGGAAAGGTCCGCCAGCTTGCCCCAGATCGGGGTGGAAATGGTGGTGGCCAGCAGGGTCGCCGTGACCACCCAGGTGTACGCGGTCTGGTCGCCGTGCAGGTCGGAGAGGATCACGGGAAGTGAGGTTGAGACCACGGTGCCGGCCAGGATGGAGACGAACATGCCCATGAGCAGTCCGGTCAGGGACTGGATCACCTGGCGGTGGGACATGCCCGAGTCGGACAGGCCGGGCCCGGCCTTGGTGGCGGTGGAAGTTTGCGACAAAACGGCTCCAAAAAATGGGGGAGAAAGGTTGATTGATGTCAACTATATGCAATTAGTTGCCTGAGGACAACAAATAGGGACGTGAGCTATGTCGCACTGTGAAAACCAAGAATCCCATTAGCGTTAACCTTCTGTTCACTTTGGGTGGACCGTCGCGTCACCTGCCGCCCGTAGCTTCAAATGGTAAGGAATCCCCAGACACCCATCGAAGAGGTAAATCGCGTGAAGGCACTTCACATTGGCCGCGTGGCAGCAGTTCTCACCGTCGGCGCTCTCGCCCTGACTGCCTGCGGCACGGACAACGCCGTGACCCCTGGCAACGGCGGCTCCTCCACCAGCGCCGCAGCCGGCGCATCCGTCACCGGCACCCTGACCGGCACGGGCGCCACCTCCATCTCCGCCGCCATGGACGCCTGGAAGGCCGGATTCGAATCCGCCAACTCCGGCGCCACCGTGCAGTACTCGCCCGAAGGTTCCGGCGCAGGCCGCAAGGCACTCATCGCCGGCGCCGTGCAGTTCGCCGGCTCGGACGCCTACATGAAAGACGCCGAGCTTGCCTCCGCGAAAGCCAAGTGCGGCGCCGCCGGCGCCATCGACGTCCCGTGGTACATCTCCCCGATTGCCGTGGCGTTCAATGTCCCCGGTGTCAAGGACCTCAAGCTCGACGCCGACACCATCGCCAAGATCTTCCGCGGCGACATCAAGAACTGGAACGACGCCGCCATCAAGGCATCCAACCCGTCCGTGACGCTGCCGAACCTGGCCATCACGCCCGTGCACCGCTCCGACAACTCGGGCACCACGGACAACTTCACCGACTACCTGGCCCAGGCCGCCAAGTCGGTCTGGACCGACGCGAAGTCCGGCGACTGGCCCGCAGCCCTCCCCGGTGAAAACGCCAAGGGCACCTCCGGCGTGGTCAAGACCGTGACCCAGACCGCCGGCGCCATCACCTACGCCGACGATTCCGCCGTCACCGACGCCCTGGGCAAGGTTGAGCTGAAGGTTGGCGACAGCTACGTGCCCGTCACCGCCGAAGCCGCAGCCAAGGCCGTGGACCAGGCCAAGCCCGTTGCCGGCCGCTCCGCCAACGACCTCTCCCTGAAGCTGGACCGCACCACCACGGTTGCCGGCGCCTACCCGGCAGTCCTGGTCTCCTACGCAGTCTTCTGCGGGAGCTACCCCGATGCCAAGACCGTTGACCTGGTCAAGGCATTCGGCCACTATGCAGTGAGCGACGCCGGCCAGCAGGCCGCAGTCTCCGCCGCAAAGAGCGCCCCGCTCTCCGCAGCGCTCGCCGCGAAGGCCAAGGCCGCGATCGACTCCATCACCGTCGCGGCAAAGTAAGCGGCGAAGCAACATAAAAGGCAATAGATTGTCCACCACCAAGTCCGCGCGCCGGGCCGGAACGGGGCGCACCGGAGACAAAGTGTTCTCCGGTGCGGCCCTGGGCGCCGGCGTGCTCATTGTCGCAGTGCTGTTTGCTGTCGCCATGTTCCTGGTCATCCAGGCCCTGCCGACATTCAGTGCCGCCCCGGCCGACATTACGGGGGGCAAGGGGTTCGTCTCCTACATCTTCCCCATTGTCGTCGGAACGCTGATTGCAGCAGCCATTGCGCTGGTCATTGCCACACCCATCGGGGTGGCGGTGGCCTTGTACATCTCCCATTACGCGCCTCGCAACATGGCGCGCGGGCTTGGCTACGTGGTGGACCTTCTTGCCGCCATTCCCTCCGTCATTTACGGCGCCTGGGGGGCCACCTTCCTGGCTTCCCAGCTGAAGGTGCCCTACCAGTGGCTGGCGGACAACGCCGGGTGGATCCCCATTTTTGGCGGTCCGGCATCTGGGACCGGGAAGACCATCCTGACGGCCGGCATCGTGCTGGCGGTCATGGTGCTGCCTATCATCGCCTCCCTGACCCGCGAAATTTTCCTGCAGACGCCCATGCTGCACCAGGAGGCCGCACTGGCCCTGGGTGCCACGCGCTGGGAAATGATCCGCATGGCAGTGCTCCCCTTTGCCCGCGGCGGCATCATCAGCGCCGTCATGCTGGGCCTGGGGCGTGCCCTGGGTGAAACCATGGCCGTGGCCCTGGTGCTCTCCTCCGGACCGATGATCGCCTCGCTGATCCGCTCCGGCAACCAGACCATCGCTGCCGAGATCGCACTGAACTTCCCCGAGGCCTTCGGCCTGCGCCTCAATGAACTCATCGCCGCCGGCCTGGTCCTGTTCCTCATCACCTTGCTGGTGAACATGGTGGCCCGCTGGATCATCAGCCGCCACAAAGAATTCTCGGGAGCCAACTGATGGCCACGCTCATGACCGAACGGAAGCGCTCCGCCCTGACCCGCGGGCGCCTGCCCAAGTCCACCCCCTGGGTGGTGGCCGCCTCTTCCATCGTGGTCGCTGCCGCACTGATGTCCCTCATCGGCTTCAACGTCTTTGGCTGGGCAGTGCTCTCCGCCGTGCTGTTTGCCGCGGGCAACGTGGTGAGTTCCGCCGTCGTCGAAGGACGCCGCAAGGCCACCGACAAGCTGGCCACCTCGCTGGTGCTCGGCGCCTTCCTCGTGGCGCTGCTGCCGCTTGTCTCGGTGATCTGGACAGTGCTGGTCAACGGCGTCCCCGGCCTGCTGGCCCCCGGCTTCCTCGGCACGTCCATGAAGGGCGTCACGGGTGCCATTGACAACGCCTCCGTCGCCAACCACACCCCGGTGCTGGGCGGCGTCTACCACGCGTTCCTGGGCTCCGTGCTCATCACGCTGTGGGCCACGCTCATCTCCGTCCCCGTGGGCCTGCTGACCTCCATCTACCTGGTGGAATACAGCGACGGCAACAAGTTCTCCAAGGTCATCACCTTCCTGGTGGACGTCATGACGGGCATCCCCTCCATCGTGGCGGGCCTGTTTGCCGCCGCGTTCTTCGGCCTGGTCATGGGCCCCGGGACGAAAACCGGCTTCGTTGCCGCCGTCGCCCTTTCAGTGCTCATGATCCCGGTGGTGGTCCGCTCCAGCGAGGAAATGCTCAAGATTGTCCCGAATGAGCTGCGCGAGGCCGCGTACGCGCTGGGCGTGCGCAAGTGGCGCACCATCCTCAAGGTGGTCATTCCGACGGCGATCTCCGGAATTGCGTCCGGCGTCACCTTGGCCATTGCCCGCGTCATTGGCGAGACGGCGCCGCTGCTGGTCACGGCCGGCTTTGCCACGCAGATCAACTCGAATGTGTTTGCCGGATGGATGGCGTCCCTGCCCACGTTCATCTACACGCAAATCATGACGCCGACCTCGCCGTCGAACCCCGACCCGTCCAACCAGCGCGCCTGGGCCGCGGCCCTGCTGCTGATCCTGCTGGTCATGCTCCTGAACCTCGGCGCCCGCCTCGTGGCCCGCATCTTCGCGCCCAAGACCGGCCGCTAGAACTCCAGAACGGAAACACCCACAATGTCCAAACGCATCGACGTCAGCGACCTCAACGTCTACTACGGCGACTTCCTCGCCGTGGAAGATGTCAACATCACCCTCGACGCCAAGAGCGTCACCGCCTTCATCGGCCCCTCCGGCTGCGGCAAGTCCACCTTCCTGCGCACCCTGAACCGCATGCACGAGGTCATCCCCGGCGCCCGTGTCGAGGGCAAGGTGCTGCTGGACGGTGACAACCTCTACGCCGACGGCGTGGACCCCGTCACGGTGCGCAGCCAGATCGGGATGGTCTTCCAGCGCCCCAACCCGTTCCCCACCATGAGCATCCGCGACAACGTGCTGGCCGGCGTGAAGCTGAACAGCCGCCGCATGGCCAAGTCCGACGCCGACGCCCTCGTGGAAAAGTCACTGCAGGGCGCCAACCTGTGGAACGAGGTCAAGGACCGCCTCGAAAAGCCCGGCTCCGGCCTTTCCGGCGGCCAGCAGCAGCGCCTCTGCATTGCCCGCGCCATTGCCGTCGCCCCAGACGTGATCCTGATGGACGAGCCCTGCTCCGCACTGGACCCCATCTCCACCCTGGCCATTGAGGACCTCATCAATGAGCTCAAGGACGAATACACCGTGGTGATCGTCACGCACAACATGCAGCAGGCGGCCCGCGTGTCCGACAAGACCGCGTTCTTCAACATCGCCGGCACCGGCAAGCCCGGCAAGCTGATCGAATTTGCCGAGACCGCCACCATCTTCAACAACCCGGGCCAAAAGTCCACCGAGGACTACGTTTCCGGCCGCTTCGGATAACCTCCGGCGCCTTCACGGCGCGGCGCCTTGACGGCGCGGCGCCCGTCACCGGGCCGCATTCAGCCCAGGGGCGACAGGGCCAGGTAGAACACGGCACCCAACAGGGCGCAGGCCACGGGCGTGGCGAGCCACATGCCAACAATGCGCGCCATGACGGGCCCGTTGGTGCCCGGGAACTTCTGGTTCCGGCCGGCCCCCGCGATGGCCGAGGTGACGGTGTGGGTGGTGGACAGCGGCAGCGCCAGGCCAATGGCGCCCACAAACAGCAGCCCGGCCCCCACCAGCTGGGCCGCGTTGCCGCGCAGCGGGTCAATCCGCACCAGCCTGTTTCCCATGGTGTAGGAAATTCGCCAGCCACCAAACAACGTCCCCACCGTGAGCAGGGTTGCCGTGAAAATGGGCACCCACAACGGCATGTCCCCGGCCGCCCCCACACCGGCAGCCAACAGCGCAAGCGTGAGGACCGCCGTCGTGCGCTGCCCGTCCTGCAGTCCGTGGCCAAAGGCCACCGCTGCTCCCGCCACTGATTGCAGCTGCCGGGTGCGGCGGTTGACCCTGTTCGGCGCGGAATTCCGGGCCGCCCAGGCACTGGGGTAGACCGCGGCGAAGCCGAGTATATAGGCCACCACGGGGGAGAGGAGGAGCGGCAGCACCACCAGGCTCAGGAGCATGGTGTCGATGCCCTGCAGCGGCGCATGGCCCAGCAGCGCCGAACCAAGCGAGGCGCCAAGGAGCCCGCCAATCAGCGCATGGGTGGAGGAGGACGGATAGCCGCCCCGCCACTGGTGGATGCCCCACAGGCAGGCGCTGACCAGGGCCGCCAGCAGCAGGATCAACCCGCCGCGGCCGGGCGGGAGCATAATGATGCGGCCGGCAAAGGCGGCGGTGAGGGTCACGCTGACCAGGGCGCCGAGGCAGTTGAACAGGCCCGCCAGGAGCACGGAAATGGTGGGCGTGAGTGCCCGGGTGCGGACGGAGAGTGCGACGGCGGAGGAGACGTCGCGGAAGCCGTTCAGGAAGGCGAACACGGCTGCCCCGGCGATGACGGCGCCGAGCAGGAGCCCCACCAACGTCAGGATTCCTTGACGATGATGCTGCCCACCTGCGTTGCGACGGCGCGCAGCTGGCGGCTGGCGGAGGCAAACTGGTCCGCGAGGGTGCGGTACTTTACGAAACTGGTGGGGCTGTGGTTGTCCATGAGCTCGGCCACCAGGGTGCGGTGGGTGTGGTCGGCCCGCTTGGCCAGGCGCAGCACCTCAAGCCAGTAGTCCTCCAGCGAGTCAAGGTCGTTGAGCGATTTCATGGCCGACGCCGTGAGCTCCGCCTGCCGGGAAATGATCTCCAGCTGGTCGCTGGCGCGGGCGGAAACGCGGTCCAGCCGGTAAAGGGTCACCAGTTCGGCGGCCCCGGTGAGGATTTCGCTGGTCTCATTGAGGAGGCGGCCCAGGGCGAAGAGGTCTTCGCGGGGAAGCGGGTTGATGAAGCTGGTGCGCATGGCGGTGAGCAGGGTGGCGAATTCGGCCGTTGAGGCGCCCTCATGCTGGCGCATGGTTTCGGCCAGGGCGGGGAAGTCGGCACGTCCGGCGCCCAGGAGCTCGGCGAGGGTCTGCGTGCCGGCTGTGATTTGCCCGGCCATGCGGGCCAGGGAATCCAGTCCGGCAGTCTCTTGGGGGAAGAATCGCAGCTTCACGGCAGGACCTGTGGTTTCTGGGTGGTAGGGGGCCTATCCGGGCATAAAAGTGGTGTCGAACCGGGAGCGCCTCTCGGCACAGGGCCGCTCGAAGCGGCTAAAAAATGGAGCCCGGGGGTTCCGCAGTTCGACACCACTTTTAGTGTTCTACGTCCGGCGCCCCCTGTCAACCGAAGCCCCTTGGCGGCCGATTCAACAGGTGGCGGGGCGCACAATTTCCGCCGTGGAATTTAGTCCAGTTCGCCCTTGCGCCACGATGCCGCGGCGCCTTCAAGGTCCTCGGCCGTCCGCACCAGCTGGTGGGCCTTTTTGTTCAGGGCCTGGGCGTGCTCCGGGTGTGCGGCCTTCCTGTCAACGGCCACGGTGGCCTGCCCCAGTGCCACCACCCGGCAAAATGCGGCGGAACGCTCCAGCGCAACGTCAAAGTCGCCGTCGAACGCCCCGGAAAGGATGGCGTCCGCCATGGTGGTGATTTCATCAGCGCCAGGGGGCTCCGCAACGCCCGCCACGGCGTTGGCCACCTGGGCCTGGTGCTGCCCGGCACGGAAGAAGATGCTGATGCCCTCCGGGTCCTGGAGGGTGGCCGCCCGCAGGGCGTACAGCCGCCACAGCGCACCGGGCAGGGAGCGGGCCGGGCTGGCGGCCCACATCTCGGCGATGGCTTCCAGGCCCTGCCTGTCGGCCAGCTTCACCAGCCGCTTGGTGATGGCGGGGTCATTGCTTTCGCGGCCGCCGCGCACCAGGGCGCGGGCAGCAAGGTGCGCAGCCTCGGACACCCTCGCGGGATCCGTGCCACCGGTGAACGGCTCAAAGTCGGCCGGGGCAAACGGCAGCGGCTTGTGCGGTCGGGGAGCGTGCGGGGCTGGTCCTTGGTTCATGACACGACACTACCGCTGCCGCAGGGCAGGGTCGAGGGTGGCGGGGCCGCAATTGCGTTGCAGTGCATGCCGTGCGGTAGTCTAAATTTCGACAACTTTTCCTTACGGATCGGCTGTCAAGAGGTATGGGCCTTTAGCTCAGTTGGTAGAGCATCGGACTTTTAATCCGTGGGTCGCGGGTTCGAGCCCCGCAGGGCCCACCCTTCACACCGAAAAGCCCCCGGACACCGCGTGGCGTCCGGGGGCTTTTTCGCGCCGCCGCCGCGGATGGCAAGATGGTTTCATGAGCCCAAACGCACCCGCACTTGTCCTGACCATCGCCGGATCCGAAGCGACGGGCGGGGCCGGCGCCCAGGCGGACCTGAAGACGTTCCAGGAACTGGGCGTCTTCGGCATCGTCAACCTCACCTGCATTGTCTCCTTTGACCCGAAGGACAGCTGGAACCACCGCTTCGTCCCCGTGGACCAGCAGGTCATCGCCGACCAGCTGGAGGCGACAGTGGCGGTGTACGGCCCACAGTCCGGCGCGCCGAGCATTCTGGAGACCGTCAAAATTGGCATGCTGGGCAGCCCCGACACCATTGGCACAGTGGAAACGGCACTGAAAAATGCCGCCTTCAAGCACGTGGTGCTGGATCCTGTCCTGATCTGCAAGGGCCAGGAACCCGGCCATGCCCTGGACACCGACCAGGCCCTCAAGGCCCAGATCCTTCCGTTGGCCACCTTTGTCACACCCAACCACTTTGAGGCAGAGTCGCTCTCCGGCCTGAAAATCAACACTGTTGAGGACCTCAAGGCGGCCGCCCGCAAGATCCACGAGATCAGCGGCGCCGCCGTGCTCGCCAAGGGCGGGGTTCGGCTGGAAGGCCCGGACGCCGTCGACGTTTTCTTTGACGGGGACACCCTGGAGGTCCTCTCCGCCCCCAAGGAGGGCGAGGTGGCCGTTTCCGGGGCCGGCTGCTCGCTGGCCGCGGCCGTGACGGCGGAACTGGCCAAGGGTGCCACGGCGCTGGAGGCAGCACGCACGGCCAAGGCTTTTGTCACAGAAGGCATCAGGAACAGGGTGTCCTCGGGCGCCCCGTTCACGGCCCTGTGGCAGGGCGGCGCCGGGCGTTAGCGCTCTGTTGCCAGCCACGCGCCATTGTGCCAAGCTCGCTTTATGAGTGACGACATTGTTGACCAGGCCGAAGCGTTTGACGCCGGCGTAACTACGTCCCGCAACGATGCAGCGCACCGCTACGAGCTCCACGTTGGCACGGATTTGGCGGTCATCATCGTCTTTCGCGAGCTGCCCGGCCACATCGACCTGATCCACACGGAGACCCAGGAGGGCTTCGAAGGGCGCGGGCTGGCCCGGGTGCTGGTGCGGTACGCCCTCGATGACGTGGTGGCCTCGGGCAAGCGCATCATTCCGCACTGCCCCTATGTGGCCAAGATCGTGGCGCGGAACCCCGATCTTTACAGGCAGTACACGGACGTTCCGGAGGACGAGTTCTAGGTGTCGCGTCCGGCCGCGCTGGTCACCGGCGCCACCTCCGGACTGGGCGCGGAGTTCGCCCAGCAGCTGGCCCGATCTGGGCATGACCTCATCCTGGTGGCGCGCACCGTTCCCCGGCTGGAGGCCAAGGCAGTCCGGCTGCGCGCCGACTTCGGCGTGCAGGTTGAGGTGCTGCCGGCTGACCTGCTGACGGACGACGGCGTTGCCTCCGTTGGTGCCCGGCTTGCGGACCCTGCGCGGCCGGTTGCCGTGCTGGTGAACAATGCCGGCTTCGGCCTGGTGCACGCCTTCGAGGGAAATACGGTGGAGCAGGAGGCGGACCACCTCCAGATCCTGGTGACGGCACCCATGAAGCTCATGCATGCCGCACTGGGGCCCATGCTGGCCCGGAAGGACGGGCGCATCATCAATGTCGCCAGCGTGGCCGGTTTCATCCCGCGCGGCTCCTACGGTGCGGCCAAGGCCTGGGGGATCAGCTTCAGCCGCTTCGCCAACCTGCGCTACCGCCCGCGCGGTGTCACCGTCACGGCCGTGTGCCCCGGCTTTGTCCACACCGAATTCCACCAGCGCATGGGTGCCAGCATGGGCCGCATCCCGAAGTGGATGTGGCTGGAACCGGACGTTGTGGTGCGCCAGGGGCTGGCCGACTCCGCCGCCGGCAAGTCGGTGTCCATTCCCACCCGGCGGTACGCCACGCTCATTGCCCTCTCCCGGCTGGTTCCGGACAAGGTCGCCGCGGCCGCCGGCAACCGCGGGCGGTAGCAAGGGTTACCGGCGGGGCCCGGCTGCTCGGGTGGCGTCAGCGCCGCGTCAGGAATGGCCCGCCGGCCGTATCGATCGCGTAAAAATCGCTGGCGGCGGGCCCTGGGCATGGTCCCATAAAAGCATGGACGGAACGGCAGGGCGGGCCCCGGAGGGGGCCCCGGTGGATGGCGGCCCGGTGGACAAGCGCTTGGTGGACAGTGGCCTGGTGGCCGTGGACGACGGCGGCGACTTCTCGTACTACGCCACGGCGGGCGCCCTTGAGGCGGACTATGAATACCCGGGGGACTTGGTGTGCGTGCTGGACCGGCGGGGCGGTGCATTCCAACTGGCAGCGGCCGGATCATCGCGGGTGAAGTTGGTCCCAGCAGCCGCCGCCGTCGATTATTCCTGGTTGCGGAAGGCCTGGCTGGAAGCCCAGCGCCGCCACCCCCGCCGCTACCCGCTCCGCCGGTTTTATCCCGACAGCAGGGAGACGCTCCTGGCGGCAGTGTTTGAATGCCTCTACCTGCGATGGACGGCGGAACCGTGGCCGCCGCCGTCGGACGTGGCAGCCGGGCGCATCCTGGCGGACCCCTTCGGGCACCGCTACAAGGCGGCGAAACTCCCTTCCCTGACCCAACTATGTATCAGAAACTCCATTAAAAATGCGATTTTCGTCGAAATTCCTGCAGTTTCTGACTCACAGTTGTGAGAGGAGGGATGTTTTCTACGGACAGTAGAAATTGTTGTGTTTCGGGGCTATGCTCCGAGTATGGGACACGAAATTGAGCAGGCCAGGGAGAATTCGCCGGTGGTTTCCGCGGTAGTAGTCGGTGCGGCACGCGGTGATCCGGCCTCCCGGCTGCGGGAAAGTTTCCGCTCGGAACTGGTGAAGAAGGAAGAAGACGTGGTGGATGCCGGCTGGGCCGGCGGCATCCCCGCCCAATACGGCGTGGCCCCCAGGATCCGGGTGGGGCGGAACAAGTGGTTCAACCTGCTGTGGCTGGTCCCGATCGGCCTGCTGCTGCTCATCGTGGGAATCGCCGTGGCCAAGGGCCTGCGCGAACTGCCGGGCGTGCAGGAATTCATCGCGAAATACCCGGGCACCTCGCCGCTGCCCGCCACCGCGCCCGTGGGCCTTCCCGCCTGGATTGGCTGGCAGCATTTCCTGAACATGTTCCTGATGGTCTTCATCATGCGGTCCGGACTGACCATCATTGCCGACCACCCCAGGTTTTACTGGACCCGCCACTCCACGCCCGGCAAGGACTGGTTCCGGGTCCAAAAGCCCATCCCGCATGATCCGCTGTACACGGCAAAGGCAGACTCCATCACCCTTCCCAACGGCGTGGGGCTGCCGGGCCAGCGGCACTCGATCGGGCTGGCCCGCTGGTGGCACCTGGGCGTGGATTCCCTGTGGCTGCTCAACGGTGCTGTTTTCTTTGTCCTGCTTTTCGCCACGGGCCAGTGGATGCGCCTGGTGCCGACAGGCTGGGACGTGTTCCCGAATTCCGTCTCGGTGGGCATCCAGTACCTCTCCCTGGACTGGCCGGTGGACAACGGCTGGGTCAACTACAACTCCCTGCAGGTGGTTGCCTACTTCATCACCGTTTTCATTGCCGCCCCGGCCGCCCTGGTCACCGGCCTGGGGATGTCCCCGGCACTGTCCACGAAGTTCCGGCGCATCAGCTCGGTCTTCAGCATCCAGCTGGCGCGTTCCCTGCACTTTTTGGTGTTTTGCTGGTTCGTGCTTTTCATTGTGGTCCACGTGACGCTGGTCCTGACCACAGGCGCCCTGGCCAACCTCAACCACATGTACGCCTCGCAGGACAGCAGTGCATCCTGGCTTGGCTTTTGGATCTTTGCCGGCTCCATGGTGGTGCTCATCGCCGCCTGGGTGGCCGCCACCCCCGTCACCTACAAGTATCCGCGCAAGGTGCAAAGGATCAGCTATGCACTGATCGGCCCGGTCCAGCGGCTCTTTGAGCACGTTGACTCCAAGCCGGGGCAGTACACGGAAAAGGACATCTCGCCCTATTTCTGGCACAACGGCTACTACCCGGCCACGGATGAATACAAGGAACTCCGCGCCGGCAACTTCAGCAACTACACCTTGCGCGTCAACGGCCTGGTGGAAAACCCCGTGGAACTTACCCTTGAGCAAATCAGGGCCCTGCCGTACCACGAACAAATTACCCAGCACTTTTGCATCCAGGGCTGGTCCGGGGTGGCCAAGTGGGGCGGTGTGTCGATGCAGACCATCGTGGACCTGGTCAAGCCCAGCCCGGAAGCCAAGTGGGTGGTGTTCTACTCCTTCGCGGAGGGCCCCGACTCCGGCATCTACTACGACGCCCAGCCGATCGAGCAGATGGGGTACCACCTGACCATGCTGGCCTACGACATGAACGGGGAGGAGCTGCCGTACGGCCACGGGGCGCCGCTGCGGCTGCGCAATGAAGTCCAGCTGGGCTTCAAGATGGTCAAGTGGATCAAGGGAGTGGAATTTGTGGCCCATTTTGACGAAGTGGGCGGCGGACAGGGCGGCTACAACAACGACCACGAGTTCTTCGGCTACAGCCAGTCGATCTAGCCCTTCCCCGGCCCGCCGCCGCGGTCCGTCAGGGCAGGCCCACCGTGACCGGGATGCCGGTGCCCGGGGTGGGCGGCTCGTAGGAGTCGTCAAAGGGCAGGTAGTCCATGTCCAGCAGCGGGTTCTCATCCTGCGTGGCCACCAGTTCCTGCGCCTCTTCCAGCGTGGCCACGCTGGGCATGGAGCCGGGCAGCGGCTTTTGGGCGGACTCGCGCAGGAAATAGATGGCCACCGCGCCAACGGCGGACGTCGCCATGAGGTAGTAGGCCGGCATCATGTCGTTGCCCGTGAGCGTGATCAGCCCCTGAATGATGAACGGCGCCGTGCCGCCAAAAAGGGCGACGGCGAAGTTGTAGGCAATGCCCATGCCGCCGTAACGGCTCGACGTCGGAAACAGCGCCGGCAGCGATGACGCCAGGTTGGCCACATAAAAGGTCACCGGGAAAGCGATCAGGGCCAGGCCCAGCAGCGTGGACCAGATGGCCCCCACACCAATGAGCATGAACGCAGGCACGGCCAGGACCACGGTGCTCAGGGCGCCGACCCATAGCACGGGGCGGCGGCCCACCTTGTCGGAGAGGCGCCCCGTCAGCGGGATGCACAGGGCCATGGCCACCAGGATGGGGATGGTGAGCAAGGTGCCGTGGACGGGGTCGTAGCCCTTGGAATCGGTCAGGTACGTGGGCATGTAGGAGGTCAGGGCGTAGCCCACGGTGTTGGCCGCGGCCACCAGCACCATGGCCAGCAGGATCTGGCGCCAGAACACCCTGACCAGCCGGACGGGGCCGTTGGCGGTGGCCTCGTCGCTGGCTGCGGCGGCCTTGGACGTTTCCTCCGCGGCGTCCAGTGTGGCCTGGAACTGGGGCGATTCCTCAATTTTCAGGCGGAAATAAACGGCGACGGCGCCGAGCGGGCCAGCAGCCAGGAACGGCAGACGCCAGCCCCACTGTTCCATGGAGTCCTGGCCCAGCGTCAGCTGCAGCACCGACACCAGTGCGGCGCCGATTGCGAAGCCAAGGTAGCTGCCCAGGTCAAGGATGCTGGCGAAGTAGCCGCGGCGCGCGTCCGGAGCGTATTCGCTGACAAAGGTGGTGGCGCCGGCGTACTCGCCGCCCGTGGAGAATCCCTGGACAAGCTTGAGCAACACCAGCAGCACGGCGGCCCAGATGCCGATCTGTGCGTAACCGGGCAGCAGGCCGACGGCGAACGTGGAGGCGGCCATGACCAGCAGTGTTGCGGCCAGCACCTTTTGCCGGCCCACCTTGTCCCCGAGCCAGCCAAACACGACCCCGCCAAGGGGGCGGGCCAGGAACGTCGCGGCGAACGTGCCCAGCAGGAACAGCGTCTGCACGGCGGCGTCGGCCTCCGGCAGGAACACGGGCCCCATGGTGGCGATCAGGTAGCCAAAAACGCCCACGTCGTACCACTCCATGGTGTTTCCGACAACGGTGCCGCCAAGGGCTTTTCTCAGCATGGGCGTATCCACGACATTGACGTGGTCGACGTCCAGGCGGCGTCTCTTGAGTTTTGGCAGGAGCGGCTTTTTTGGCCTTGCCTGCGATGGTTCTGCGGTGTCCCCGACACCTGTTTCCGGTTGAATCGTGCTTCGGTCCATGGGCATTTGCACATCCCCTTACGGAGGTCATTTGCTTGCGGTTTTTAGCTTTCTCGCTACGGGCAGACCATAAATTCTAGCAGATGGACTAATTCAAGCCCTGGGGAGAGGTCCGTCACACAGGCAAAAAGCCCTTGAAAGTCCGCCATTTTGGGGACCTTCAAGGGCTTTATTGCTAGCTGTTTTGGCTGACCAGCTGGCCGGTGGCGGGTGTTTCGGCGGCTGCCGCCGGAGCGCGCACTGCCCAGCGCTTCAGGGCAACCACGGCCAGCGCAGCGACAACGGTTCCCACCAAGATGGCCGTGATGAACATGCCGATGTTGCCGATGGCGAAGAAGACGAAGATGCCGCCGTGGGGTGCCTGCGAGGTGACGTGGAAGCCCATCGTAATGGCGCCGGTGACGGCACCGCCCAGCATGGTGGACGGGATGACCCGCAGCGGGTCGGCCGCGGCGAAGGGGATGGCGCCTTCGGAAATGAAGGAGGCACCAAGGAGCCAGGCGGCCTTGCCGTTTTCACGCTCGGCCAGGGAGAAGCGCTTCTTGTCGATCACGGTGGCCAGTGCCATGGCCAGCGGCGGGACCATGCCCGCGGCCATGACGGTGGCCATGATTTCCCACGGTGCGTGGTTCAGCGCTGATCCTGTGCCCAGGCCGGCAACTGCGAAGGCGTACGCCACCTTGTTGACGGGGCCGCCCAGGTCGAAGCACATCATCAGGCCCAGGACAATGCCCAGCACCACGGCGGACGCCCCGGACATGCCCGTGAGCCAGTGGTTCAGGCCGTTGGACAGTGCCGCGATGGGGCCGCCAAGGAACAGGAGCATGGCGCCGGAGGCGATGATGGAGCCCAGCAGCGGGATGATGACCACGGGCATGAGCCCGCGCAGCCAGCGCGGCACCTGCCAGGTGCCGATCCAGTAGGCGGCAAGGCCGGCCAGCAGGCCGCCCACCAGGCCGCCCAGGAAGCCGGCGCCCATGAACACGGCCACCGCTCCGGCCGTGAAGCCGGGTGCAATGCCGGGCCGGTCGGCGATGCCGAAGGCGATGTAGCCGGCCAATGCCGGGACCAGGAAGCCCATGGACAGCCCGCCGATCTTGAACGCGACAGCGCCCAAGTACAACAGGAGGTTGCCGCCGTCGGGCAGGTTCAGCAGCGTGTTGTCCGCCAGGATGTGGTCGGCCTGGCCGTTCAGTCCCAGCCCGTATCCGCCCAGCAGGAAGCCGAGCGCGATGAGCAGTCCGCCGCCGGCCACAAACGGGATCATGTAGCTGACACCGGTCAGCAGCACCTTCTTGACTTTGGTGCCCAGGTGCTCCCCGGCCGCCTCTGCGTTGTGCTCGGCAGCCTCCTCGGCGCCAAAGTGCGGCACCCGGTGTGCGTGGGGGTCCGTGGCAGCCGCAAGGGCCTCCTGGATCATCTTGGCCGGTTCGTCAATGCCGCGCTTGACGGGGGCGTTGATGACTGGCTTGCCGGCAAAGCGCTCCTTGCCGCGCACATCAACGTCGACGGCGAAGATCACGGCGTCGGCCGCGGCGATGACGGCGGGGTCCAGCGGCGTCACGGCGCCCGAACCCTGCGTTTCCACCTGGAGGTCTATCCCGGCCTCCTTGGCAGCCTCCACAAGCGAATCGGCGGCCATGTAGGTGTGGGCGATGCCGGTGGGGCACGCCGTCACAGCGACCAGGCGCTTCGGGGCGGCGGAGGTGACCGGGGCCGAAGCCGGGGCTGTAGCGGCAGCCGGGCCGTCCGCCGCGGTGCTTGGCTTTGGCGCCTCAGCCAGTGCGCCGTCGACCAGGGCCACGATCTCCTCCGGCGTTGCCGCTGCGCGCAGGGCCGCCGTGAAGTCCTTCTTGATGAGGGAACGGGCCAGCTTGGAAAGCAGCTTGAGGTGCTCGTTGTCGGCGCCGGCCGGGGCGGCAATGAAGAAAACAATGTCCGCGGGGCCGTCCTTCGCACCGAAGTCCACGGCCGGGGACAGACGGGCCATGGCAAGCGTGGCCTCGCGGACGGCCGATGAGCGGCAGTGCGGGATGGCGATCCCGCCGGGCACGCCCGTGGCGGTTTTCTGCTCGCGGGCCAGGGCATCCGCGTACAGGCTTTCGACGTCCGTGGAGCGGCCTGTGCCGGCAACCAGCTCGGCCAGCCTGCGGATCACGGATGGGGTGTCGGTGCCCAGGTTGGCATCCAGGGCCACCAGGGCGGTGTTGATGAGGGTTGTCATGTCATTTTTCCTTGACAGGGGTCAGTGCCGTCACGGCGACGTCGGCGGGGTGGGTTTGCTTGAGGGAGGGAACCAGTGTTCCGGGGAGGGAAGCGGCGGCCGCTCCATGGGCCACGGCTTGCTGCAGGCATTCGGCGGGGGTGTCCCCGCGCTGGCTGGCCAGCAGATATCCGGCGAGGGCGGAGTCGCCCGCGCCAACGGTGCTTTTGGCGGCGATGACGGGACCCTTGGCGAGCCAGCTGCCGTCTGCCGTGACCAGCACGGCGCCACGGGAGCCCAGCGTTGCCAGCACGGCCCCGACGCCCCGCTCCACCAGGGACGCCGCGGCGCTCGCGGCCATGAAGGGATCGGCCTCCAGGGATGGTCCGTCGCCAATGCCGGTCAGCTCGGCGAGTTCCTCCGCATTGGGCTTGAGCAGATCGGGCGACGCGGCCACGCTGGCTGCCAGCGGGGCTCCGGAGGAGTCGACGGCGATGCGCGGGGAGTCCGGGCCGTACGTGGCCCGGACTGCGGCAATCACGCGGGCGTAAAAATCGTCGGGCGCCCCCGGCGGCAGGGAACCGGCCAGCACCAGCCAGGCAGCGCCGTCGGACTTCTCCACGGCCAGCTTCAGCAGCGAGGCGAGCTGGGCGGCGGAGAGTGCGGGGCCGGGTTCGTTGACCTTGGTGGTGGTGCCGTCCGGCTCGGTGATGGCCACATTGCTGCGCAGGGGGGCGCCTATGGGGAGGGAAAGGTGCGGGATTTCCTCGCGGCCCAGCGCCAGCACGACGTCGTCTCCCGGATCTCCGGGCAGCAGCGCCAGGGCGGCAGTGCCGGAAGCGGTGAGGGCGCGGACGATGTTCACGCCCTTTCCGCCGGGATGGGCGGAGGCGGCGGCGGCCCGCTGGACCTCGCCGCGTTCCAGCCGGCCGGGCAGTTCGATGGTGCGGTCCAGGCTGGGATTGGGGGTCAGGGTGAGAATCATGCCAGCACCACCTCGACGCCGGCGGCTGCCAGTGCGGCGGCAAGATCGGGTGCGGGGGCGGTGGTGGTGATCAGGGTGTCGACCTCCTCAAGGTTGGCAAAGCGGACAAGGGTTTCGGCGCCGAGCTTGGAGGCATCGGCAAGGATGACAATTTGGCGGGCCGCACGGACCATGGCGGTCTTGGTGGCGGCCTCAACGGGGTCCGGGGTGCTCAGGCCAAAGTCCGCGTGGACGCCGTTGGCCCCGAGGAACGCGATGTCGGGGCGGAGGGCGCCGAGCTGTTCGGTGGCGCGGGCCCCCACCACGGCGCTGGTCAGCCCGCGGACCCGGCCGCCCAGGATGTCCAGCAGCAGGTGGGTGTTGTTGGAGAGCGTGGCGGCGATGGGGAGGGAATTGGTGATGGCGAGGAGTTCGTCACCTTCATTGGCGGGGGTCCAGGCCGCCAGTTTGTCGGCAAGGGCCGCAGTGGTGGTGCCGGAGTCCAGCAGGATCGAAACGGTCTGGGCTTGGGGGATCAGGGTCAGGGCGGCCGCGGCAATCCGCTGTTTTTCGTCCAGCCGCTGGCCCTGCCGTTCAACCAGGCTCGGTTCGGAACGGCTCAGCTTGTCCAGGGCGACGGCGCCGCCGTGGACACGCCGCAGCACGCGGCCGTCCTCCAGGGCCGCCAGGTCGCGGCGGACTGTTTCCTGGGTGATGGCGAAGAGGTCGGCCAGCTCGTTGACGCCGACCCGGCCCTGTGCGCCCACCAGTTCGGCAATGCGCTGGTGCCGTTCTTCCGCAAACATGGCGTTCCTTCCTCCGGTCCATCGCGTGACGGGCATCACATGATGTTGTTTCACATGACTTTATCTGTGTTTGTCTTCGCTTGTCAAGGGAAAACAACATAAACGCAGATTCGGGTGAGTGTGCCGGGTTCGGGTGCGCCGTTCGGGGGTGAATTGATGCGTCGGGTGCGCCGGTTCGGGGGTGCCGGCGGCGCACCGCGGTGCGTAGGCTGGCCTGATGGAAACGGTTGCGTGGTCCCGCCCGGAGAACGAACGCGCAGACACGCCGTTGCTGCTGATGCTCCACGGCTACGGCTCCTGCGAAAAGCGCATGGCTGAGGCGTTTGGTGCCATGCCCCGGGGATTTACCTGCGCCGCGCCGCGTGGTCCGCTGGATGTGGGCGGCGACTGGGGCTGGTTCCTGCTGGACTACTTTCTGGACAACGACTTTGCCGAAGTGGTCGCCGCCGCCACGAAGGTGCTGGCCTGGCTGGACACCGTGACGGCCACGTACAAGTTCAGCTCCGTCTCCGTCCTGGGGTTCTCGCAGGGGATGGCAATGGGCACCACGCTCATCCGCCTGCGCCCCGGGATGTTCACGGCAGCAGTGGGACTCTCCGGCTTTGCCCTCAACAACGATTTGCTGGCCGCCATGGAGCCGCTGGCCCGCCAAGTCCCCTTCTTGTGGGCCCGTGATACGGAAGACCTGGTCATCAACCCCGACGCCACGGCATTCACGGCCGAATGGCTGGCCGCCAACACGGATCTGCAGCAGGCCCGCTACGAAGGCCTGGGCCACAACCTCCGGGCCGACGAGCTCTCCGACGTGGCCTCTTTCCTGACGGCCAACGTGCCCGGCTCCTTCGTGCCGCGCGGGTAGGCGCCGCTCAGCCCCGCGGAAGCGCCGTCCCGCGGGAGCGCCGTCCCAAAAGCAGCCCAAAGGCGCACGCCGGTTCAACCAAAAGGTTGATGGCCGCCGTCGTGCGCGTCAATAGGCTGGAAGCAAAGCCCAACCAGCGAAGGAACCCCATGAAAAAGCTCTTCTATTCGTCATTCGCCTACATGGTGGTCGGCGTGCTTTCCGGCCTGTTTTACCGCGAATACACCAAGGGAAAGTCATTCGAAGGCTTCACACAGCTTTCCGTGGTCCACACGCACCTGCTGACCCTCGGCTTCATCGTCCTGCTGATTGTGCTGATCCTCGAGAAGCTGTTCACGCTGTCGAAGTCGCGCCTGTTCAGCTGGTTCTTCTGGACGTACAACGCCGGCCTCATCCTCACCGCCGCCATGATGGTGGTCCACGGCATGCTGCAGGTCCAGGGCGCCACGGACGTCTCCGCCGCCATCCCCGGCATTGCAGGCCTGGGCCACATCCTGCTCTCCGTTGCCATGGTGCTGCTGTTCCTGGCGCTGCGGACCCGCCTGTTCGGCGCCGGCAAGGAAAGGGTCGACGGCGGCGCCAAGGTGGCGCTGAAGGGTTGAGCCGGGCGCCGGCCGGGCCTGCTGGCGGTTAGGCTTGGAGCCAGGTCTACGGGAAGGTTTCGCATGGCGCGCAAGGATGTGGAAAAGGCGGGGAAGCCAAATCCCGCCGTCGGGCTGGCTGCCGCGGCCGCCTTTGACGACAAGGGCAGGCCCAAGCCCGCAGTGCACGGCATGCTGCTCAAGGCCGTGGAGGTGCAGCGGCCCCTGGTCCTGGCCAACCTGCGCCGGCTGCGCAAGAAATACCCCAACGCCACCGCCTTCGAGCTCAGCCAGCGGCTGGAACGCGACTTTCTGAACGGGGTCGGCACCGGCGGCGCGGCCATTGGCGCCACGGCCATCATTCCCGGCGTGGGGACAGTTGCGGCGCTCTCCATCTCGGCCGCCGCCACGGTGGTCTTCCTGGAGGCCACGGCGCTTTACGCCCAGTCAGTGGCGGAGCTGCACGGCGTCCGGCTGGCGGACCCGGAGCGGGCACGGCTCACCGTCATGGCCATCATGCTCGGCGACGAGGGCACGGCCATGCTTGCCGGACTCACGGGGCACGCCATCGGCAACGGCAAGACTCCCATGCAGGCCTGGGGCAAGACGGTGGGCAAGAGCATGCCCATCTCGGCGGTGAAGGCCATGGTCGGATCGCTGCAAAAGAAGTTCGTCAAGCGGATTGCTGTCCGGGGCGGTGCCTCGGTGGTGGGCAAGGCCCTGCCATTCGGCATCGGCGCAGCGGTGGGCGGCGTGGGCAACTACATGATGGGCCGTGCGGTGGTGGCCTCCACGCTCCGCGCATTCGGCCCCGCCCC
Organism: Arthrobacter silviterrae; assembly: GCF_011045165.1. Lineage (GTDB taxonomy): Bacteria > Actinomycetota > Actinomycetes > Actinomycetales > Micrococcaceae > Specibacter > Specibacter silviterrae. The sequence goes on along the minus strand of NZ_JAAKZI010000002.1, from coordinate 210,261 downwards.
GCTGGAGATCCCGGCGGAGCTTCTGGCTGAGCTCGATGCTCCCAAGGAGAAAAAGCCCCGCGCCGTGCGGAACTAGGCGCCTGCTTCAACCATTTGTCAGTGGAAGACCAGCGTTGCGAGGGTAAAGATGGCCAGGCCGGCCAGGGAACCCACCACGGTGCCGTTGATGCGGATGAACTGCAGGTCCTTGCCCACCTGGAGCTCGATCTTTTGGCTGGTCTCCACGGCGTCCCATCGCTCCACCGTGTCCGTGATGATGGACGCGATCTCGTGCTTGTACGTGCGCACCAGGTAGGACGCGGCGTCGGAGATCCAGGCGTTGGCCTTGCCGGCCAGTTCGGGATCGGTGGCCAGGCGCGTGCCAAATTCCTGCACGGCCCCCGTGAACTTCAGGCGCAATTCCGACTGCGGATCGTCTACGGCGTCAAACAAGGCCTTCTTGATGGTTTCCCAGGTGCGCCCCGCCAGGTTGCGGACCTCGGGGTCGCCCAGAACCTGCGCCTTGATGTTTTCGGCGCGGGCAATCATGGCTGGATCGTGCTGGAGCTCCTGGGCCAGGTCCGCGAGGTAGCTGTCCAGCTGCTGGCGGAGCTTATGGTGGGGATCGTTCTGCACGGCGCGGGCAAACTTGTAAATCTCGGTGTAAATCTTGTCCCCCACCAGCCCATCCATAAATTGCGGTACCCAGGCCGGCGAGCGGTCGGAGACCAGCCCGGAAATGGTGTCATGGTTGGCCTGGATCCACAGGGTGGACCGGTCGACCAGCAGGTCCACCAGGGCGTGGTGGTGGCCGTCGGCAAAGATCCGCTCCGCCACCTTGCCGATGGGCGGGCCCCAGGGCGGGTCAACGAGGTGCTTGCGGACCATGGACTCGATGACGTCCCGGACGTCGTCGTCCTTCAAAACCGCCATGGCGCCGCGCATCGCGGCCGCGCCCTCCGTGGCCACGCGCTGTGCGCTGGCGGGCTTGGACAGCCAGGCACCCACCTTTTCCGCAATCTGCGTCCCGGCCAGCTTCTCCGCCACCACGTTTTCAGAGAGGAAGTTGGTTTCCACAAATTCGCCCAGCGACGCCCCGATTTGGTCCTTGCGGTTGGGGATGATGGCCGTGTGCGGGATCTTGATCCCCATGGGGTACTTGAACAACGCGGTCACGGCGAACCAGTCGGCCAGGGCGCCCACCATGCCGCCCTCCGCCGCCGACCGGACATACTCCAGCCACGGGTACTGCCGGGCGAACGCGAACGCAACACAAAAAATCACGGCCATTGCCACCAGCAGCGCCAGGGCAATGTTTTTCATGCGGCGCAGGGCAGCTGCCTTTTCCGCGTCCGGATGGGGCGCGCCGGAAGTGCCTGCCTTCGGTGCCGTGCGTTGTTCGGGATGCGCCATAATGCAAGCGTAGCGTGGTGCCATGACAGTTCAGGTTTATGCCCACCGGGGTTCCTCCGGCCTCTTTGCCGAGCACACCCGCGCAGCCTATCTGCAGGCCCTGGCCGACGGCGCCGACGGAGTTGAGTGCGACCTCCACCTCACCGCTGACGGCCACCTGGTGCTGCTCCACGACGACGACGTCGACAGGACCTCCGACGGCACTGGCCCCGTGGCGGAGAAGACCCTCGCGGAGCTGAGGGGCCTGGATTTCAGCTCCTGGAAGGGCACGGCCATTCCGGAGGAATTCGGCGGCACCGCGGAGCAGCTGCTGACTTTGGGGGAACTGCTGGACATTCTGGCGGGGGCCGGGCGGCCAGTCGGCCTGGCGATTGAATTCAAGTACGGTGCGCTTTTTGATGCCGCGCTGGTGGACGCCGCACTGTCACTGTTGGCCGGGCGCGGCTGGTCCGCGGACGCGGGGCCCTCGGCACTGGGGGCCGGAAATGTCGGGGTTTCCTTCATGAGTTTCCACCCGGATGCCGTGAAGTACCTAGCGGAGCGCGTGCCGGCGGAGCTGGTCTGCCAGCTGCTGGAGGAAGTGGAAGTGGGGGAGGTGCGCGAGGAGCTCGACGTCGGCCCCATCGCCGGGCACACCGTGGCCTTCTTCATGCGCCGCGCCGTGGCAGAGGGCGAATCCCTGCTGGACCGCGGCGTCGCCCACCTCGCCGGGCCCGGCGTCGACTACCTGCGCGCAAACCCCGAAAAGACTGCGGGCTGGCTGGCTGCAGGGCGGCGTTTTCGGGTCTGGACGGTGGACACTGAGGAGGAACTGCGGCTCTGCCTGGAGGCGGGCGTGGCCGAGGTGACCACCAACCGTCCGGCAGAAATCAAGGCGCTGCTGTCCGGCATGTGATTGCATGGGGTCATGGCCTCACGGATTGAAGATTATGCGCTGCTCTCCGATTTGCACACCGCCGCGTTGATTGGCCGGGACGGCAGCCTTGACTGGCTGTGCTTCCCCCGCTTCGACTCGCCGTCGGTTTTTGCCGCCCTGCTGGGCACCGAACACCACGGGCGCTGGCTCATGGCGCCAGTGGACGGAAAGGTGGTGCGCCGGTCCTACGTGGGGCACAGCTTTGTGCTGGAAACGGAGTGGGAATCCGCCACGGGAACAGCACGCGTCACCGAGTTCATGCCCACCGAGGACAGGCGGGCCTCCGTGGTGCGGCGCATTGAAGGGCTGTCCGGCAGCATGGAATTCCGGCAGGAAATCACCATGCGCCCCGGCTACGGTGCGGTGCTGCCGTGGGTCCGGCGCGTCCGCCAGGACTCTGGCCACCCGGCCATCCTGGCCGTTGCCGGGCCGGACGCCCTGGTGCTGCGCGGCGCTGAGCTGCCCCACGCCGTCGACCATAAACACGGCGGCCGGTTCACGGTGGCGGCGGGGGACAAGGTTGAGCAGGAACTCATCTGGTACCCGTCTCACCGGCCCCTCCCTGCCGACATCGACCTGGACGCGGCGCTGCGGGACACTCTGGCGTATTGGGGCAGCTGGGCTGAAATGTGCAGCGAGGACGGGAAGTATGCACCGTTTGTGGAGCGTTCCCTGCTGGTGCTGCGCGCCCTGACCCATGAGGACACAGGCGGCATCGTGGCGGCGGCCACCACCTCGCTGCCGGAGGACTTTGGCGGGGCACGGAACTGGGACTACAGGTTTTGCTGGCTGCGGGACGCTGCGCTCACGCTGGAGGCCATGCTGACCCACGGCTATGAAAACGAGGCCCTGCGGTGGCGCGACTGGCTGCTGCGGGCCGTGGCCGGTGACCCCGAGGACCTGCAGATCATGTACGGGCTCTCCGGGGAACGGCAGCTGGCCGAGGGCGTGCTTGAGCACCTGCCGGGCTATGAAGGATCTGTGCCGGTGCGGATCGGCAACGGTGCCGTGGGCCAGTACCAGGCTGACGTGGTGGGCGAGGTGCTGGTGGCCATGGAAAAACTGCGCCTGGCCGGCGGCAAGGAGGACCACTTCTCCTGGCCGCTGCAGCAGGCCCTGTTGAAGTTCGTGGAGCGGCACCTGGCGGAACCGGACCACGGGATCTGGGAAATGCGCGGGGACCTGAAGCACTTCACGCACTCGCGGGTCATGATGTGGGCCGCGTTCGACGCCGGCGTCCGGGCCGTCCGCGACCACGGGCTGAAGGGGCCCGTGGAGCACTGGGAAATGCTACGCGAACAGCTGCGGACGGAAGTCATGGAGCAGGGCTTCAACAAGGAATTGAACACCTTCACCCAAACGTATGGCGGCACCACCACGGACGCCTCACTGCTGGTGATTCCGATGGTGGGCTTTGTGGACCATGGTTCGCCGGAAATGCTGGGCACGGTTGCCGCGCTGGAGGCCGAGCTCGTGGACCACCACGGCCTGCTGATGCGGTACCGCACGGACAGCGGCGTGGACGGCCTGGCCCCCGGCGAACATCCGTTCCTGGCCTGCTCCTTCTGGCTCGTGGAGCAGTATGCACACACGGGGCGCCGGGCCGAAGCGGTGGCCCTCATGGACCGGCTGGTGGGCTATGCCAACGAGTTGGGGCTGCTCAGCGAGGAGTACGACGCCGACAGCGCGCGCATGGCCGGAAATTTCCCGCAGGCCTTCTCCCACCTGGCGCTGGTGCGGGCGGCGGACGCCCTGCACGAGACAGACAGTGGCAGCACTGCAGGCGCCGGGGACGCCTGAGAACGTGAAACCATGGGTGCATGAAGTTACGTGAGTCGCCGGCAGCGAAGATCGGTGCGTCGATCGCCGTTGCCACGGGCCTTTACGGGGTGTCCTTTGGGGCGCTTTCCGTGGCGTCGGGCCTGTCGTTTTGGCAGACCATGGCCCTGAGTTTTCTGCTCTTCAGCGGCGGTTCCCAGTTTGCCTTCATCGGCGTGGTTGCCGGCGGCGGCTCCGGCGTCGCGGCCATGAGCGCCTCCGCGCTGCTGGGCATCCGCAACGGCGTGTACGGGATGCAGCTCAACGCCCTCCTGAGGCCCACCGGCTGGCGGCGCTTTGCCTCCGCCCATCTCACCATTGATGAATCAACGGCCACCGCCACGGGCCAGGCCGATCCGGCAGAGCAGCGGCGCGGTTTCTGGGTGGCGGGCCTTGGCATTTTCATCTTTTGGAACGTCATGACGGCCGTTGGCGCGGTGATTGGCAATGCCTTGGGCGACCCCAAGCAATGGGGCCTTGACGGCGCCGCCGTGGCAGCATTCCTGGGCCTGCTCTGGCCGCGCATCAAGGCGTTTCAGCCGGCCGCCATTGCGGTGGTGTGTGCCGTGGTGACGCTGCTTGCCGTGCCGTTTGTCCCGCCGGGCGTGCCCATTTTGGTGGCTGCGCTGGTGGCCGGGCTCATCGGCTGGTTCCGGCACGGGCGCACCCCTGACCATGCCCCCGGCCACGTGGATGACGGCCTGGAGCCGGACATTGAGCCATACAGGCACGACGCCGGCGCCCGTCCGCCGCGCCCGGCCCGCCTGGGGCAGGGGGAAGACGCATGAGCATGTGGATCTGGGTGCTGGTGGCGGCCCTGCTGGCCTACCTGACAAAGCTGCTGGGCTACCTGGTGCCGGCCAAGGTCCTGGCGAATCCGCGAATGTCGCGCGTGGCCGGCACCCTGACCATCGGGCTGTTGGCGTCGCTGACGGTGGTGAACGCGGCAGCCACGGGGACCGCCGTCGTGCTTGATGCCCGGGCCGGGGCCCTGGCCGCGGCCGCAGTGGCGCTCTGGTTCAAGGCGCCGTTTTTGCTGGTGGTGCTGGTGGGGGCGCTGGCCGCGGCCGGGCTGAGGCTACTGGGCTGGCCCTGAGCCGTAGGGGTTCTGGCCCTGCGCGTTGGGGTCCTGCTGGCCGGGCTGCTGATCGGGATAGGCCTGGCCCGGGTAGGCCTGGCCGGGGTACGGCTGCTGGGGGTACGGCTGCGGCTGCCCCTGGTAGGGCTGGCCGTATGGCGGCGCGAACTGCTGGGCGTACTGCTTTTGGGCGGCGGAAACATACTGCGGCCCCCGGTATGGGGCCTCGCCGTAGGAAAGTATGCTGGCGAAGACCACCGGAATGAACACCAGCCCCACGGTAAAGGCGGCATCCTTGCCAAACGCCTTCGCAATGTCGTTGAGGATGACAACCTGCATGTAAATGTTGAAGTACGGGATGAACAGGAACCAGAAATGGGATTCCGGCCGACCCGCAATTTTGACCAGGATCCACTGGTTGTAGAACGGCACATAGGCCTTCCACTTCGCGTACCCGGCCTTGCTGAACACCCCGGCCCACATGATGCCGGCCACCACCAAGGCCAGCACAATGATGAACAGGTAAAAGAACATCAAGGCCGCTATCAGGCCCATGGCTGCGGCCGGATCGACGCTGGAACTGCCGTAGGGGGCGGGGTCTGTGGCGCCAAGCACGGCGGCGAGGGAAGTGGCAAGCATAGTTGAACCTTATAGTGGGGCGCACCCGGCAACCAATGGGGAGGAGTCCCCTTCTGGTGAATAGTGGAAGAAGCAAAGACTCCCGGGGCAATAATGGGAGGGAAAGCACCAATTAAGAGGAGATTTCCATGATCGTGGCATTTTCAGTTGCACCCAGCGGTACCCCGTCCGGTGCGCCTGCGGGAACGGGCGACGACGCCTCCGTGCACACGGCCGTCGCGGCTGCCGTCAAGGTGGTCAGGGAATCGGGGCTGCCAAACCGCACCAGCTCCATGTTCACCGAAATCGAAGGCGACTGGGACCAGGTCATGGATGTCGTCAAGCGCGCCACCGAGGCCGCGGGCCGCTACGGCTCCCGTGTGTCACTTGTCCTGAAGGCAGACATCCGCCCGGGCCACACCGGCGAGCTGACGGGCAAGATTGACCGCCTCGAGGGAGCACTGGGGACCCTCGGGCGCTAGGCTGGGGCCATGGTTGAGCATCAGCGCCGGCCCGGTTGGGCTGAGGTCGAAGAATACTTGTCCGCAACGCTCGTGCAGGGAGGCGGCGGCATGGACGCCGTCATCTCCAGCATCGACCGCGCCGGCATGCCCCGGATCGAGGTGGCCCCCACAGCGGGGAAGCTGCTGATGCTGCTGGCCCGGATCCAGGGCGCACGGCGCGTGCTGGAGATCGGCACGCTGGCCGGCTTCAGCACCATTTGGCTGGCCCGCGGGCTTCCCGGCGACGGCCACATCACCACGTGCGAGTTCCTCCCCGAACACGCCGCCGTCGCCCGCGGCAACATTGACGCCGCCGGGTTTGGGGCCATGGTGGACATCCGCATTGGGCCCGCCCTGGACACCCTGCCCACCTTGGCCGGAGGGGAGCCCTACGACTTCGTGTTCATCGACGCGGACAAGGGAAACGACACCAACTATCTGCAGTGGGCGCTGAAGCTGACCCGTCCCGGCAGCGTGATCGTCATGGACAACGTGATCTGGGAGGGCACCATCCTGGACCCGGGGGATGATCTGGACGCCGCCGCCATCCGCGCTGCGCTGGACTTCATGGGGGCCAGCGATTCCCTCGACGCCACTGCCATCCAGACCGCAGGCTCCAAGGGCTGGGACGGTTTCGCCATTGCGGTGGTGAAGTAGTTTTTGGCCTGTGCCGGCTCGGCTACGCTGGTCGGGTGACCATCAAGCTGCGACCCGCCACCTCTGACGACGCCGAAGCGGTGATGCGCCTGCACCTGCAGTGCCATGAGGAGGCGTATGGCCGCCACCTGCCGCCGTCGTTCTTTGCCATGCGCCGCGAGACGCTGCCGGGCCGCGTGGAAAACTTGCGCCGGGGGATCGAGGCCGGGCATATTCCCATGCTGGCATACGACGGCGGCGGGCTGCTTGGGCTTGCGGCCGGCGGTCCCGCCCAGCACGCCGACGCGCCCGTTCCCGTGGAACTGTACATGCTGTACATCCTGCAGCGCGCCTACGGAAGCGGTGCCGGCCAGCTGCTGCTGGACGCCGCCATTGGGCGTGAGGCCGCGTTCCTTTGGGTGCTGGCGGACAATCCGCGCGCCCAGGCGTTCTACGCAAAGAATGGGTTTGCCCTTGACGGGGCCAGCGATGTTTTGGGCGACGACTGGCACAACTTGCCCGAGGTGCGCATGGTCCGCGCCGGGGTGGCGCCCTGATGGGACGCCAGAGGCCGCCCAGGAACGCCGTGGTTGAGCCGGACGCCGCCCTGTCCGGCCCCGTGGCCGGGCTGTACCCCACCGACACCGGCACGGCGGAGTTGATTGCCGACGGCGACAACCCGAATGGCTGGCTGCTCATGCTCAACGGCGTGCAGAGCTCCCATGTGGACCTGGCCGATCCCCTGCGCCTGGAATTCGAATACATGCGCTGGATCATGGCGCTGGTGGCGGACCGCTGGGCGCCGGACGCGCGCCTCCGGACGCTGAGCCTTGGAGGGGCTGCCTGCTCCATGCCCCGCTACCTGGTGGCTGCCTACCCGAATTCCCGCAATGTGGTGGTGGAAATTGACGGAAAGCTCGCCGCCCATGTCCGCGACTGGTTCGACCTTCCCCGCGCACCGCTGCTGAAAATCCGGGTGGGGGAGGCCCGGGAGGTCACGGAATCCCTGGCCCCGGCCAGCCGGGAGCTCATTATCCGGGACGTGTTTGCCGGGGCCAGGACTCCCCATGCGCTGATCACGGCCGAGTTCACGGAAGCGGCCCGCAAGGTGCTTATTCCCGGCGGCGTATATGTCGTGAACTGCGGTGACTCGCCCGCGCTGGCCACGGCCAGGCGGGAAGCTGCCACGATCGCCGCGGCGTTCGGGCACACCGCCATCATTGCCGATCCGCCCATGCTCAAGGGCCGGCGGTCGGGAAACATCATCATCGCCGGCAGCGATTTGCCCCTGGGCGACGGCCCCGGGTTGCCGCGTGCGCTGCTGGGGGGTGCCATGCCAGCCCAGCTGTGGGGCGACGCCAAGGTGCGCCAATTCGGCCAAAGCGCCCTGGTGCTCCACGACGCCGGTGCCTGAGAAAGCCAGCTAATCTGGGATTGGAGACGTCAGCGGCGGGCCCTGGGCCAGCGTTATGACCGTGCGCTGCGGAGCGTGGACAGAAAGGCGGCGGAAAATTGACAGACACAAGCAGGACCCCATCCAAGGTCCCGGCGGCGGACAATACGCTGCGCATCCTCAAGCTGCTCTCCTCCAAGAGGGGCCCGCTGGCGGCGTCAACCATCGCCACCACGCTGGACCTGCCGCGCTCCAGCGTTTACCACTTGCTCGGTGTGATGGAGGCCAGCGGCTTTGTCATGCACCTGCATGAGGAGCAGCGCTACGGCCTGGGCATTGCAGCCTTTGAACTCAGCAGCGCCTATTCACGCCAGGAGCCGCTGTCCCGGCTGGGCCGGCCCCTGCTCGAGGCCCTGGTTGACCGGATTGGCGAAAGCGCGCACCTGGCGGTGCTGCACGGGCGCGACGTCCTCTACATTGTGGAGGAGCGGGCGAAGCACCGCCCGTCCCTGGTGACCGACGTCGGCGTGCGGCTTCCCAGCCACCTCACCGCCAGCGGGCGCGCCATTTTGGCAGCGCTGCCCAAGTCGCAGGTCCGCGCGTTGTATCCGAATGCTGCGGCGTTTAGTTCGCGCACCGAGGTTCCGGACCCCATCGGCAAGTACTCCACGCTCTCCGCGCACCTGGACCAGGTCCGCCAGCGCGGCTACTCCACGGAAAACGGCGAAGTCACGGAAGGGTTCGGCTCCGTGGCGGCTGCTGTCACCGACCACCTGGGCTGGCCCGTGGCGGCCGTCGCCGTGACGTTCCTGGAGGCCAAGGTGCCGGCGTCGGAGTGGCCCGCGCTGGCCAGGCGGGTCACCAAGGTGGCGGGAGAGCTTTCGGTGCGGATTTACGGCCGCCCCGGCAGCTGACCGTCCCGCCGGCCGAGCCCGCGCGGCGAGTCCGAACCGGCGGCGAAAGGACCTTCCATCCCCCACCCTACCCCACCCGACGCTCCCTCACTTTATGGCCGTTTCTCCCCGACGCTCCCTCATCTTTCGCGGTTTTTTTCGATACGCTCCATCACTTGCTTGCGAGGCGAGCGGCGGGCAAACAGCCGCCGCGAGAGTTGCGAGGGAGCGTCGCCGGAAACCCCGCGAAACGTGAGGGACCGTCGCGGGAAAGACAGCGAAAGATGAGGGAGCGTCAGGGGGTGGGGGCGGGGAATTGCACGATCTTGTCGTCGCCGGGCCGGGGGTGTAAGTTTCACCCCCACGCACTGTCCGGAATCCCGGACACATGGGGCCGCAGGGTGGCAGACTTTGGCGCCGTTAAGCGGAATAGTGGCTCTTAAGCCCGCCGCAACGCAAAGGAACCACCATGACCGCCGCCGTTCTGTCCCAAGAAGTCACCCTCTCATCCTCCGGGGTCACGCCCGAAGACGTCATTGCCGTCGCCCGCCACAACGCCACGGTGGTGCTGAGCGCGGAGGCGCTGGCCGGCGTCGAACGCGTCAGGTCGCACATTGAAGAGCTGGCACACTCCGACACCCCGGCGTACGGCATTTCCACCGGCTTTGGCGCCCTGGCAAACCGCCACATCCCCGAGGACATGCGCACGCAGCTGCAGAAGTCCCTGATCCGCTCCCACTCCGCCGGCATGGGCCCGGCCGTGGAGCGCGAGGTGGTGCGGGCACTGATGTTCCTGCGCGCCAAGACGCTCGCCAGCGGAAGGACCGGCGTGCGCCCCGTCGTCGTCCAGACCATGGTGGACGTGCTCAACGCCGGCATCACCCCCGTGGTCCGCGAATTCGGCTCGCTTGGCTGCTCCGGCGACCTGGCACCCCTCTCCCACTGCGCACTGGTGCTCATGGGCGAGGGCGAAGCTGCCGGGCCCGACGGCGAAATCCGCCCCGTCCCGGAACTGCTTGCCGAGGCCGGCATCACCCCCATTGAGCTGGCCGAAAAGGAAGGCCTGGCGCTGGTCAACGGCACCGACGGCATGCTCGGCATGCTGCTCATGGCCATTGCCGACCTGAAAATGCTGCTGACGACGGCGGACATCACCGCCGCCTTGAGCGTCGAGGGCCTGCTGGGCACCGACCAGGTGTTCCTGCCCGAGCTGCACATGGAGCTGCGCCCGCACCCCGGCCAGGCAGCCAGCGCCGACAACATGCTGCGCGTGCTCGCGAACTCGCCGATCGTGGCCTCGCACCGCGTGGGCGACAACCGCGTCCAGGACGCCTACTCGCTGCGCTGCGCCCCGCAGGTGGCCGGCGCCGCCCGCGACACCGTGGACCACGCCCTCATGGTGGCCACCCGCGAACTCGCCGCCGCCATCGACAACCCCGTGGTCCTCCCCGACGGCCGCGTCTCCTCCAACGGAAACTTCCATGGCGCGCCCGTGGCCTACGTGCTGGACTTCCTCGCGATCGTTTCCGCGGACGTCGCCTCCATCGCCGAACGCCGCACCGACCGCATGCTGGACCCCGCCCGCAGCCACGGCCTGCCCGCCTTCCTGGCCGGCGACCCCGGCGTGGACTCCGGCCTTATGATCGCCCAGTACACCCAGGCCGGCCTGGTCTCGGACTCCAAGCGCCTCGCCGTGCCCGCCTCCGTAGACTCCATCCCCAGCTCCGCCATGCAGGAGGACCACGTGTCGATGGGCTGGCACGCCGCCCGCAAGCTGCGCCGTTCCGTGGAAAACCTGCGCCGCGTCCTCGCCATTGAGCTGGTCACGGCCACCCGCGCCATTGACATGCGCACCTCCATGTCCGACGGTGAACTGGTCCCCGGCCCGGCCGGCGCCGCTGTGATTGGGCTGCTTCGGGAGACGGTCCAGGGTCCCGGATCGGACCGCTTCCTCTCCCCGGAACTCGAAGAGGCCGACCGCCTGGTGGGCTCCGGCGCCATCCGCGCGGCGGCCGAATCAGCGACGGGCCCGTTGAACTAGCCAGGGCCGCGGCCGAGCTGGGATTCAACCACATAGGCGACGGAGCCGGTGTTCCCGGAGGTGACGTAAAGGAGACGCCAAAGGCCGCCCGCGGCCGACGCGTCGGATAGTCCCCAAGCGCTCCCACTGCTCGCAAGCTCGCAGCGGGTCCCTCGCGCTTGTGGGCCCAGCTGAGGGAATGCCGGTCCGGCGCCGGCCGCCCGTGACGATCCAACCCGCCCCCGATGTGACAGTTGCCACATCGGGGGCGGGCGTGTTTAATGTTCGGGTCACGCGAATACCAAACATTTATTCGAATTGGGGAATTCTGTGAAACTCGCCCGACTGGCATTCCAGCATGCGCGTCCCTACTGGGCGTGGATCGCGGCGGTGCTGGTGCTCCAACTGGCCTCCACCATCGCCGCCCTCTACCTGCCCAGCCTGAACGCGCAGATCATCGACCTGGGCATCTCCAAGGGGGACACCGGCTTCATCTGGAACACCGGCACCACCATGGTGGCGGTGTGCTTCGTCCAGCTGGCCACCGCCATTGGCGGCATCTATTTTGGCGCCCGCACGGCCATGGCGATCGGCCGGGACCTGCGCCGCGAGGTCTACCACCGGGTCAACGCCCTGGGCGCCCTTGATGTGAGCCGCTTCGGCACGGCCACGCTGATCACCCGCAACACCAACGATGTCCAGCAGGTGCAGATGCTGGTGCTGATGGCCCTGAACTTCATGGTTTCCACGCCCATTATGTGCATTGGCGGCATCGTCATGGCCCTGCGCGAGGACGTGGGCCTGTCATGGCTGGTGTGGGTCTCGGTGCCGCTGCTTTTCGCCGTCGTCGGCTTCCTGGTGGTGAAGCTGCTGCCCCTGTTCCGTGACATGCAGGGCCGCATCGATGACGTCAACGGCGTGCTGCGCGAGCAGATCACGGGGATCCGCGTCATCCGGGCCTTCGTCCGTGAAAAATTTGAGGCCGAACGGTACCGCGCCGCCAACCTGTCGCTGACCCGCGTTTCCGTCCGGGTGGGCAACCTTTTCGTGCTGATGTTCCCGCTCATCATGATGATCCTGCACCTCGCCACGGCCGCCGTGCTGTGGTTTGGCGGTGAGCGCGTGAATGCCGGCCAGATGCAGGTCGGCTCGCTGACGGCGTTCCTGCAGTACCTGCTGCAAATCCTGGTGGCCGTCATGATGGGCGTCTTCATGGTCATGATGATCCCGCGCGCCGCCATCTCCGCCGAACGCCTCGACGAGGTCCTCTCCGCCCAGCCTAGCCTGGCGGTTCCGGCGGGCACGGAGCTTCCCACGGGCCACGCCGTCGAATTCTCCGGTGTCACCTTCGGCTACCCTGGGGCCGAGCGCCCCGTGCTGAACAACGTGAGCTTCACTGCCAGGGCAGGCACGACGACGGCGATCGTCGGCTCCACCGGTTCGGGCAAGTCCACGCTGCTGAACCTGGTCCCGCGGCTTTTCGATCCCCAGGAGGGAACGGTGTGCATCGGCGGGGTGGACGTCAGCGAACTGAACCGGCGCCAGGTGGCCGGGCTGGTGGGGCTGGTGCCGCAGAAACCGTACCTGTTCTCCGGCACCATTGCCTCGAACCTGTTGTTTGGGCGCCCGGACGCGGACAACGATGAATTGTGGGAAGCGCTCCGGGTGGCCCAGGCCAAGGACTTTGTGGCGGAAAAGCCCAAACAGCTGGACGCCCCCATCGCGCAGGGCGGCACCAACGTCTCCGGCGGCCAGCGCCAGCGGCTCTGCATCGCCAGGGCCCTGGCCGCCCGCCCGCAAATCTTCCTCTTTGACGATTCGTTCTCGGCGCTGGACGTCGGCACGGACCAGCGTCTGCGCGAATCACTGCACGAAGCCACGGGAGGCGCCACCGTGATCATTGTGGCCCAGCGCATCTCCACCATCCGCGAGGCGGACCACATCATCGTGCTGGACAACGGCGAGGTGGTCGGGGCGGGCACCCACGATGAACTGCTCGACACCAACGACACGTACCGGGAAATTGTGGAGTCGCAACTGAGCATCGAGGGGGTTGCCTGATGGCCCGCACCAGCAAGCGGCAGGCTGCCGAGACAAACGCACCCCAGGACCCGGCCGACGTCGAGCTTCAGGAACCCGAGTACCAGCCCACTGGGTCCGACGGCGACATGTTCGGCGGCACCCCGGCCAAGAAGGCGCAGCACTTCTGGCCGTCCGTCAAGCGCCTGGTGGGCCTGCTGCGCCCCGAGCGCGCCCAGTTCTCCCTGGTGGTGGCACTGGTGGCCCTCTCGGTGGTGCTCACAGTCATCGCCCCAAAAATCCTCGGCGCGGCCATGGACGTCATCTTCAACGGCGTCATGGGCGCGGGGCTGCCGGCAGGCGTCCCGCTGGAGCAACTGGTGGCGGCCGCCCGCGCCGCCGGCCACGGGCAGTACGCCGACATGCTCGCCAAGACCAGCATCATTCCGGGGCAGGGCATCGACTTTGTCCAGCTCAGCCGGCTGATCGCCATTGTCCTGTCGCTGTACATGGTGGCGTCCACGCTCATGTGGCTCCAGGGCTTCCTGCTCAACGCCCTCGTCATGCGGGTGGTGTTCCGCCTGCGCGAGGACATTGAGCGCAAGCTCAACCGGCTGCCGCTGGGCTACTTTGACACCCGCCAGCGCGGGGACCTGATGTCCCGGGTCACAAACGACGTCGACAACATTCAGGCCGCGCTGCAACAGGCCTTCTCGCAGCTGGTGCAGTCCGCGCTGACGGTCCTGGGCATCGGCATCATGATGTTCATCGTCTCCTGGCAGCTGGCCCTGATTGCCTTGATTGCGCTGCCCCTTTCCGCCGTCATCGCCGGGGTGGTCGGTTCCCGCTCGCAGAAGCTGTTTGCGGCGCAGTGGAAACACACCGGCTCGCTCAACGGCCATGTCGAGGAGACGTTTTCGGGCCTTGAGCTGGTGCGCGCCTACGGCCGGGACGCGGAGATGCTGGCCGAGTTCGACAAACGCAACGAGCAGCTGTTCAAGGCGTCGTTCGGGGCGCAGTTTGTCTCGGGCATGATCATGCCGGCCATGCAGTTCGTCTCCTACCTCTCCTACGTGCTTGTCGCCGTCGTGGGCGGTCTGCGGGTTGCCACGGGGCAGATGACACTGGGAGACGCCACGGCGTTCATCCAGTACTCGCGGGAGTTTTCCCAGCCCATCGGGGAGATGGCGGGCATCGCCAACATGATCCAGTCCGGCGTGGCTTCGGCTGAGCGGACCTTTGAAATCCTCGATGCCGAGGAGCAGCTCGCGGAGGAGGAATCCGTGGCCCTGCCAGGGCAATCGGACGGCCAGGTGCGCTTTGAAAATGTGGCCTTCAGCTACTCGGAGACGACGCCTCTCATCCAGGACGTGACCTTCACGGTGCAGCCTGGGGAGACCGTGGCCATTGTGGGCCCCACCGGCGCAGGCAAGACCACCCTGGTCAACCTCGTCATGCGCTTTTACGAGCTCACCGGTGGTCGGATCCTGCTCGACGGCATCGACACCCGCCGCCTCACCCGCGAACAGGTGCGCTCGCAGGTGGGCATGGTGCTCCAGGACGCGTGGCTGTTTGAGGGGACCATCCGCGAAAACATCCGCTACGGCCGGCTGGATGCGAGTGATGCGGAGATTGTTGCCGCCGCGGAGGCCACCATGGTGGACAGGTTTGTCCGCCAGCTCCCCGAGGGCTACGACACCGTGATCGACGCCGACGGCGGCACAGTCTCCGCGGGTGAACGCCAGCTGATCACCATTGCCCGCGCCTTCATTGCGAACCCGTCGCTGCTGATCCTGGACGAGGCCACCTCCAGTGTGGACACCCGCACGGAGCTGCTGGTCCAGCACGCCATGGCAGCCCTGCGCACCGACAGGACGTCCTTTGTCATAGCGCACCGGCTGTCCACGATCCGGGATGCGCACACCATCCTGGTCATGGAGGACGGCGACATTGTGGAGCACGGCAATCACGAGGAGCTGCTAGCCCGCCGCGGCGCCTACTACACCCTCTACAGGACGCAGTTCCGCGGCGGCCGCGAGCTTGAGGGCGAGGTCGCAGCAGAAGCCCACTAAGCGGTTGGGCGGCGGCCCGTCCGGCCCCGGCTGGCGCGTTCAGCCGCGAAGGGCGGATACGAGGATTGCCGGAACACGCCGCCAGCGGGGGTCTGCCGCGAACTGCGTCAGCCGTTCTCCCGTCACGGCCGCCGTCCTGTTTGTGACATACCAGGGCGGCGTGGGCGTGAGCGAGAACTCCCCGTGCAGCAGGGACCGGGGCGAAGGCCGGAACGGGCCGCGGACCACGGTGCGCTCGGTGTCGGCCAGCAGAAGGGCGTTGTGGACCACGCCGATGCCGCTTTGGACGTCGTCAAGGGTGTGGCCCGGGAACCCGCCCCAGGTTGCTGCCGGGCTCAGGAATCCGACGGCGGTCCATGCGTTGATGCCGATGGTCCCGTACCTGAGGGAGGCAATGAAGCGCTCAAAGGAGGGGCCCAGACCCTTGATGGTGCCGGGGCTGGCAATGACGTTGGCGCCCAGGGTCCCGGCGAGGCGTTCATTGGCAGCGGCGGCGGCCCGGTCCAGGAACTCCCGGCCGCTGCCCTCAATTTCCACCACGCCAAGCACGGGGGCAAGGTACTCCTGCTCCAGCACCTCTTCCGTGTCCTTGGGGGAGAGGCCCGTGATAAGCAGGCGCTGGCCCGCCTCCCCGAGCCGTTCGGCGGAGGGGTGGGCTGCGGCGGCCGCGGCCATCCTGTCGTCGCTGCCGGGGTAGTAGGCCTCCCGTGGCGGCGCGGTGTCCAGGGCGTTGCGGAGTGCCGCAAGAAATTCCTGCTTTTGCCCCCACTCGGCCGAAATCACCACGGCCTGCGACGCAATGCAGTTGTAGCCGCCGTTGTGCAGGCGCTGGGTGGCGACATGCTGGGCCTGGAAGGTGATGTCCGCCCGGCTCCACTTGCCCGGAATGATGATGGTTGGGGAGACGCCGCCCAGCTCGCTGGTGATGGGCTTGCCCAGGCGTGGGGTGCCGGCCGCCTTGCGGTCCGCGGCCTGCTGGCCGGTGCCCCACACAATGGCGTCGTGCGTTGCGGCGCTGCCGGTCAAGTGCACGTGCGCCACCTGGGGGTGCTCCACCAGGAGGCCCCCGACGTCGGCCCCGCCGGTGAGGATGCGCAAGGCGCCCAGGTTGATAAACGGTGTGAAGATCTTGGTTAAAGCCTCCAGCATGGGGTCCGTCAGGGGGTTCAATTTCAGCGCAACCACGCGATTGTTTGCCAGGAGTTCGTAGAGAACGTCCAGGGGTGCGATCGAGAGGATGTTGCCCGCGCCCAGGACCACGCCGATGCCCCGGGTGTCCTGCGGGGTCCGCTGGGCGAGCCCCGCGCCGGCGACGGAGGCCGCCTTGCCGACCCCTGGCCGCAGCCAGACTTCAGCACTGAAACCGCTGAGCAGCAGGGAATCCATGGCGGACAGCGGCACCACCTGGACTGTGGCCTGGCCGTTCGCTTCGCCAAAGTGTGCGGATTCAACCGGGCTCCTGCCGGTGTCGAGGGCTGCGAGGGAATTCTCCAGGACCCCGAGTGCGGCGGCCAGCGCATAGGGCCCGGACAGCCATTCCTCGCCCATCAGTGGGGAATCGGCGGGCAGGCGCTTGATCTGCGCCGCTGCCGCCACCCATTCCCGGGCGTGGGCCCCCACCCGGCGCCGGACCTCGCCGAGCATGGCCCGCCGTCCGGCGAGGGGAAGCGCCGCCCACCGCGTTTCGCCTTCGGCCAGCTCGGCAATGGCCGTGTCGACCAGGGTGCGGGCACCAGTTTCCGCGCTGGCATGGTTCATTGTTGGCTCCTTCCGCCCGGGCCGGGGCCCATGGGTTGAGCCTAGCGAGTCCCGGCCGCGAAAGTCCGGGCCACGCGCAGAAATAACGCGGGAGACGGGAGCTGTCCCGCGCATCCGCTACCGCAGCAGCGTGTCGATGAGCCGTGCGGCAACCTTGGCCGTGCGGTTGTCGATGTCGAACTCCGGGTTCAGCTCGGCCACGTCGAAGTGGAACAGCTTCCCGCTCGCGGCAACCTGGCGGCATACGGCGGCGATGACCGGCAGCGGCACGCCGTAGGCGGCGGGGGCACTGACGCCCGGCGCCACGGAAGCCGGCAGTACATCCAGGTCAATTGTCAGGTACACAATGTCCACGGTTTCCAGGAAGGAGGACACAAAGGCGGCCGTCCGCTCCGCCGAGCAGTCCTCGTCGAGGAGGTACTTCACATCCAGCTCATGGGCGGTGTCAAAGAGCACGCGCGTGTTGTTGGGTTCGCTGATGCCGACGACGGCGTAGTTCAGTTCGCGTCCCGCGGCGGCTTCCGCTCGGGCCATCTGGAGGAACGGCGTGCCGGAGGTGGGTGCCGGGGCGTCCCTCAGGTCAAAGTGGGCGTCCAGGTTCAGCACGCCCAGGCGGGCGCCATTGGCCACTGCCGCCGTGCCGGCAACGCCCAGGTAGCTGGCAAAGGCGGTTTCGTGCCCGCCGCCCAGGACAAAGGTGAGCTGTCCGGCGTCGAGCATGGCAGTGAGGGCGCGCCCGGCGCGCGCCTGGCCCTCCTCCAGGGCATCTCCGGCCACCACCACGTCCCCCACGTCGGTGACGGCCCGGGAGCCGTGGAAGGCCAGCGAGCCCAGCGCGGCGCGGATCGCGGCCGGGGCGGCTGCGGCACCCACGCGGCCTGCATTGCGGCGCACACCCTCATCGGAGCGAAAGCCAAGCAGCGCGGCGGGGGCCGCGGAGGACGGGGAAGCGGCGGCATCGGAAGTACCGGACGGGGGAGTGGCCACTGCCTGCCACCAGCGCCGGTGCGCCGGCCCGTCGCCGTCGTTCCTTCCGGTCCAGGCGGAGGCGGGGGTGTCAACGGTGAGTGAGGTGAAGTCCATGGTTCCAGCCAACCGCAGCCGCGCCGGGATTGCCACCCGGAAGGGCAGGCCGCCGTCTGACATCACAGATTAACGCGCCAACGGGCACTTAACGTGGATGTTGCGGCGAAACATCCACGTTAAATGCCCGCTCGGCGGAGGGGAGGGGAGAGGGCGTGGAGGCGGAGGGACGGCGAAGCGGGGGAGCTACTTGATCCCGAACCAGGCTTCCACCGTGCCGATGCCGAAGAACAGCACGAACGCCGCCGCCACGGCCCACATGAGCGGGTGGATTTCGCGGGCTCGGCCCTGGAACAGGCGGATCAGCACGTAGGCGATGAAGCCGGCGCCAAGGCCGTTGGCAATGGAGTACGTGAACGGCATGAGGGTGAAGGTCAGGAACGCCGGGATGGCCAGGCCCCAGTCGGACCAGTCGATCTTGCCCACCTGGGAGACCATCATGAAGCCCACCACCACCAGGGCGGGGGCCACGGCCTCAAAGGGAACCAGCTTGATCAGCGGGGTGACAAACATGGCCAGGAGGAGCAGCAGCCCCGTCACAATGGAGGCCAGGCCCGTGCGGGCGCCTTCACCGATGCCGGCGCCGGATTCAACGAAAATCTGGTTGGAGGACGTGGACGCGCCGCCGCCGGCAATCGCGCCAAAGGCATCCACCAGCAGCACCCGGTCCACGTTGGGGATGGTGCCGTCCGCGCGCAGGGTCCCGGCCTCCCCGGCCAGCCCCACCATGGTGCCCATGGCGTCAAAGAAGATGCTCAGCAGGATCACAAAGGCCAGCAGCGCCGCGGCGAGCCCGCCCAGGTGGGCAAAGGCGCCAAACAGGTTGAACTGGCCGATGAGGCTCAGGTCCGGCAGGCTCCACTTGGACATTTCGGGGGACACCAGCGACCAGCCCGCGGGGTTGTGGACCTTGCCGTCAAAGGACGGGCCGATGTGGAAGACGGCCTCAAGGATGTTGGCCAGGATGGTGGAGGCGATGATGCCAATCAGGATGGCGCCGCGGACCTTGCGGACCACCAGCACAATGGTCAGGACCAGGCCCACCACAAAGACCAGGGTGGGCCAGCCGGCGAGCTTGCCGTCAAAGCCCAGCCCCACGGGGACAGTGGTGCCGGCCACGTCGGGGATGCGGCGCACAAAGCCGGCATTGACCAGCCCGATCAGCGCAATGAACATGCCGATGCCCACCACAATGGCCGTCTTCAGGCTTTCCGGCACGGCACGGAACACGGCGGTGCGGAAGCCGGTGAGCACCAGGATGAACATGGTGATGCCGGAGATCATGACCAGCCCCATCATGTCGGGCCAGGTCAGCCCCGGGTTGGCCACAATGGTCACGGCCACAAACGCGTTGACGCCGAGCCCCGTGGCCAGGGCGAAGGGGTGCTTGGCCCAGGCGCCCATGAGGATGGTCAGGATGCCGGCCACAAATGCTGTCGCGGCGGCCACGCGCTCAATGCCGAGCATGCCGCCGGAGGAGTCGGCCACGTTGAGGATCAGCGGGTTGAGCACCACAATGTAGCTCATGGCAAAGAACGTGGCGAAGCCGCCGCGAATTTCCCGCGAATAGTTGGAACCGCGCTCGGTGATCATGAAGTACTTGTCGACCGCAGACATGCGGGCTGCCGTTTTTATTGCCATTGAATGCCCTCCCGGGCGAAGTGTAGAGACGAAAAAGCCACCTGGAGAAATACTAACGGGTCACGGCGCGTCATACCGGGGCTGCGCCGGCACGCATGCCAAGGCACGACGCCGGTCCCCACCCTGCCTGCCCCTGGCACCTTCTCGCTGTGGCAGGGCAGGTGCCGGGGCGCTTTGGCGGCGTCTTTACGCAGGATGTTCCCACCTGGCTCAGTTAGTCTGGGATTGAAGCCCTTTCCCCTACCGCAAGGACGCACAGCACGTGAAACCGCTCTCCCGGCCACAGGTTTTTGAGACGAACATGACACCTCCGGCGGTGCCGGACGGCACCAAGGTCTTGTGGCGCGCCCTGGCGGGTGCCGCCGTCGTCCTGCTGGCGCTGCTGGGCGGCTCCGGGGCGGCCCAGGCGCACGACGCCCTGGAGGCGACTTCCCCGGCCGACGGCTCCTCCGTGGCGACCGCGCCCCACGTTGTCACCCTGACCATGAGCAACACCCCTGCCGCGATTGGTGCCGAGGTCAAGGTGCTGGATGCCGCGGGCACCAATTGGTCCGAAGGGGCGGTGTCCGTGCTGGACAACGTGGCCACGCAGGCCGTCAAGCCCGGCGCCCCGGCCGGAAAGTACACGGTGCAGTGGCGCCTGGTCTCCTCCGACTCGCACCCCGTGGAAGGGCAGTTCACCTTCACCGCGAAGGCCGCCGCAGCCGGCTCCGGGGCCGTGGCGGGACCAGCCGAATCGATCCAGGCGCCGTCCGCGGCGGCCGCGCAGGCGGCCCCCGATGGGGGAGGCGTGCCGTGGAGCGTGTTTGGCCTCATGGGCGTGCTGGTGGTTGTGGTGGTTGCCATGGTCGGGGTGGCCCGCAAGCGTCTCAAGGCTTCCGACTAGCTGCCGAATAGCTGCCGGGGGCCTGCCTGGGCTGCAGCCGCGGTCTGGGAGGTAGCGCCGGCCCCGGGGGAGTGGCGCCGCCTCTAGGCAGTGGCGGCGGCGGGCGTGCCTTCGCGCAAGGCCACGCGGTGGGCGATGGACGCACCCGCCCGCTTGGCCTGGTGCAGGATTTCCTGGGTGCTCGGCAGCACCAGGTCGCCCACGCCCACCAAATACAGGCCCACGGAATGCAGGGCATTAGTGAAATCGTGGCCCGTGTTCACCCCGAGCTCGCGCAACATGCGGCGCAGCTGGTTCAGCGCCCCGCGCGTGAACACAATGCTGTGGGCCGTGACGGTGCCGTTGGCCGTCTGCACGGACCACTGGCGTTCGTTCGGCTCTTCACTGTTGGTGTGCAGGAGCGCCGTGGCGCAGGTGGAAGGGCGGATATCCAGTTCATGGCGGCGGGCGTAGTGCTCCAGCAGCCTCATGATTTCCGAGCGCTCCGCCATGGCGTCCAGGCTGATGTTGCCCGTGGGCGGTGCCGGGGAATTGGGGTTGGTGGGGCAAAAGCAGTCCACCACGATGGCCTTGATGCCCTGCCGGTTGAGTTCGGCCGCCATGGCCAGACCCGAAAAGCCTGACCCGATCACCAGGGTGGTGGTGGCCTCCGCGGGCCGCAGTTCGTCGGACGGGGGGTTGGGACTCAGTGCGGGACCAGGAGTGGTCAGGGCAGGGTCAAGCGTGGCCAGCATGGCAGAATGCCTCCTCGAACGGTAGGAGAACTTCGGTGGTGGCCCGTCCCGGAGCAGGGGCGAACCATGGAGCTGAATGGGTGCGGGCCGGATCCCCGCATGTGATTTCAGGCACATGCCGGGCAGCGGCGCCAATCCGAACACTACCCAACATTTTGACGGCTGGGTAGCATTTCAAAAAATCACTCGATTGGACAAAGCCGCACACGGCATGGGGGCGCCGAAAGTGCCTTGCAGGGGGCTGCACAACAGCCCAAATCCCACACGCCGCCGGCGGAACTTGACGTGGATTCCGCAACCGACAATAGTCACTGGTACAGGCCGCGAAGGGGAGGCGGACAGGAGTCTGCGACCCCGGCGGCACAGGAAAACAAGGAGGCGCAGCATGAGCGATCCACAGGAGTCATTCCCTGTTGCCCAGCCCGACCCCATCCCCGCCCCGACCGGAATTGTGGTCGGAATTGACGGATCCGAGCAAAGCAATTGCGCCTTGGTGTGGGCCGCACGGGAGGCCAAGCTGCGCAAGCTTCCGCTGCATCTGGTCACCGCCTACACTGTTCCCATCTTCGCCGCCTCCGGCCTGGACGGCGGCTATGCCACGGTTGACGACGACGTGATCCGCCAGGGTGCCGAGGCAGTGCTGCGCGAGGCTGCAGCCAAGATTGCCCATGACGAGCTGGACATTGACGCCAGGGTGGAAAACGGCGACGCCGCCGGGGTGCTCCTGGAAATGAGCGAAACAGCCGAGCTTCTGGTGTTTGGCACCCGCGGCCGCGGCGGCTTCATCGGCCGCCTGCTGGGCAGTGTCAGCTCCGCACTCCCAGCGCACTCCAAGTGCCCCACCGTCACGGTGCCCCTTAGTTGTGCCCCGCGACTGGGCGAAGGCCAGCCGCCCAAGTCCCCGATGCCGGTAATAGAAAAGGTCGTCACGGTGGGTGTGGACGGGTCCGACCAGGCCCGCTACGCCGTGCTGGTGGCTGCCGAACAGGCCGAACGCTCCGGATTTGCCCTGCGCATCATCTGCGCCGTGCAGCCCTACACCGGCTCACTTGCCTGGATGCCGGCGCCCGTGGACCGGGAGGCGCTGTTTGCCGAGATCCAGATCCAGCTCGACGCCGGCGAAAAGTGGCTGCGGGCCCACTTCCCGCAGCTTCCCATTGAGGTCAAGCTCGTGGAGGGCTCCGCCGTCGACGTCCTGGTCAAGGCCTCCGAGACCTCCGAGCTGCTGGTCATGGGCACCCGCGGGCGCGGCGGCTTCGCCGGCATGATGCTCGGCTCCACCACGGACGGCGTGCGGCACCACGCCAAGGGCCCCGTCATGGTGGTCCGGGACCGCGAGGATCCGCGCCAGAACGACCGCTCCGCGTTTGGGCCGCTGCTCCAGGCCTGAGCTGCAGGGCTTGAGCGGGGCGTTTAGTACCTGGCGGCGTAGGGGTAAAGCGTCATGCCGAACTGGAGCATGCTGGAGATCGAATAGACGCCCGTGGCAAAGCCGGGCGAGAGGGCCTGCACCACCTGGTCGTTGCCGAGGTAGATGGCAATGTGGCCGAAACTTCCTGAACCGGCGGGAGATTCGTCAAAGACCAGCAGGTCGCCGTAGCGCATCTGGGACAGCGGCACGCGCTGCGGCGCCGCCCAGAACTGTTCCGTTCCGGTGCGCGGCACGGAGACCCCTGCCGCGGCGAAGGCCTGCTGCACCAGTCCCGAACAGTCATAGCCCACAGGCCCGGTGCCGCCCCACTGGTACGGGGTGCCGGACTTGGACAGTGCGAAGTTGACCATGGTCTGGATGTAGGAGCCTGTGGGCTGGGTGGGCGCGGGCGGGGCCACGGGAGGCGCCGGCGGAATCACTGGCGGAACCACCGGGGGTGCCGGCGGGAGAACGGGCGGCGCCGGGGGTGCGACGGGCGGCGCCGGCGGGGCAACTGGCGGCGCGGCGGGCTTGGGCTGGGCTGGCTGTGCCGGCTGGGGCTGGCTGGGGGCGTTTTGCGCTGGCGCGGCGGGTGCAGCGGGGGCCACCGGCGCTGGTGCCCTGGTTGAGGCGGCAATCTGTGCCTGCAGCGCCGCTTCCTCGGCTTTTTTGGCCAGGCCGTCCACGCGGGCGCCTTCCAGGGCAACCGTGGTGTTGTGGAGGCTGGCCAGTTGCTTGAGTAGCACGTCCCGCTGGGCCTGGTTTTCCTTCACGACGGCGGCCAGGGCGCCGGTGGCAGATTGGGCGGCCAGCTTGGACTGCTCGGCCAAGCGGGCGGCGTCGTCGGCTGCCTTTTGGGCGGCGGCAGCCTGCGCCTGCAACGCCGTCGAGCTTGCCGAGGCTGCCGCAGCGGTGTCAAAGGTGTTTGCGCGGTCGGTGGACAGCGCCATGAGGGTGGAGGCCTGGTACATGGCGTTGTCGGCACTGGTGCTGCCAATCAACGCTTGCACGTCCAGGTTCATGCCGCCGGTCTTGTAAAGGTTGCCGGCCAGGGCGCCCAGGTGGGCCTTGGCCGTCTTGTATTGCTTGGCGGCGGCATCGGCCTGCGCCTTGGCCTGCGTGGCTTCCGTGCGGCGCTGGTCCAGGGCCACCAGGGCATCGGTGTAGGCGCTGTTGGCGCGGATGGTTCCCGACAGGGAGCCCTGCAGGCGCTCATTGGCTGAGCCAAGGAGGGCGTCGATCTTGGCGGATTCAGCGGCTGTTGCAGCTTCGGACTTTTTGGCCTGGTCAATGTCATCGGTGCTCGGAATGGCCGGGGAGGCCGGAACGGACGTGAAGGCGGAGAAGGCCGGCGCAGCCACAAAAGCCGGTGCCGCAGCGTGGGCAGGGGCAACCACGGCAGTGGCGGCAAATGCAGCGCAGGCAAGAACTGTGGTTCCACGAACCAGGCGGGGCAAACTCATCCTTGAAATCCTTTACTACCGGTCGACGGGCAAGTTCCGGATTCAGCCCGGATCAATGACCGACAAAATTGCGGGTGCAATTGCACGGCAAATGTGCACGGCAAAGCTGACACTACGGCCATTGACTTTGCTTTGGCAACACCAGTAACACAGGCAACATAAACAACATTGCTGTAACCACACGGCTGTTATTTACCGGGCCGTGCCTCCGCGGCCGGGCTGGCTATCCCCATCCGAGCTCGTGCAGCCGTTCATCACTGATGCCAAAATGGTGTGCGATCTCGTGCACCACGGTGACGGTGACTTCATGGACCACCTGCTCGCGGGATGTGCAAATGTCAAGGATGGGCTGGCGGTAGATGGTGATGCGGTCTGGCAGCGAACCCGCGCCCCACCAGCTGTCCCGCTCGGTCAGCGGCGTGCCCTGGTAGAGCCCCAGCAGCACCGTGCCGGGGTCCTCGTCCGGCCCCGGCACATAGTCGTCCTCGACGAAGATGGCCACATTGTCCATCTCATCGCGGATATCCGCCGGGATGGAAGCCATGGCCTGTTCCACGGCGGCGTCAAATTCCTCCGGCCCCATTCGGTATGGGCCAAATGACGGGATGGAGGCGAGGGGGTTCTTGCTCATGGCTCCAGCCTAGTGATTGCCGCCCGCCCACCCGGTGGCGGCTCGTTTTGTGTTCTGGACAAATAGGCCCTATAGTTTTTGAAGTCCACTGCGGACAGCACGCAGGCAACTGTGAGCTGGACGTCGGTGACGATGCCCCCATCGTCTAGCGGCCTAGGACACCGCCCTTTCACGGCGGCGGCACGGGTTCGAATCCCGTTGGGGGTACTTTGCGAGTGGTGGTCAATTGGTCCAAAAAAGGCTGATACGATATTACTCGTGAATTTCGCACTAAACGCGAAATTGGCAACAAAAAATAGCAATTAAAGTAAGGCCCTGTAGCGCAGTTGGTTAGCGCGCCGCCCTGTCACGGCGGAGGTCGCGGGTTCGAGTCCCGTCAGGGTCGCTGAGGTTTCCTGGAATCTTTTTAGGAGATCTGGTGACAAAGGCTTTCGCAGTTCACCAAGGCTCTGTAGCTCAGTTGGTAGAGCGTTCGACTGAAAATCGAAAGGTCACCGGATCGACGCCGGTCGGAGCCACCACATAAAACCCCTTAGCAATAAGGGGTTTTCTGCTTTAACTTGCGGTCTTGCCCGCCGCTTCCCTGTGACGTTTCCCACGCCCCCGCCCCGAGTGAAGCCTGCCTGAAGCCTGCCTGAAGCCGGAGTCCGCGGCGTTGCCCCCCATCTTTTGGATGCATAGGCTTACGGTAAGGGAAACAGAAAGGGCTCACATGGATGCGCAGGACCAGCCTCTGGCCGTCACGGAAACGCCCCGCGCCATTGACGCACCGGGCCGCACGGTCATTTCCGACACCGCGGTGGCAAAGGTGGTCGGCGTTGCCGCCCGGGGCGTGGCGGGGGTCCATGCGCTCGGCACGGGCGCCTCGAGGTCCATTGGCGCCCTGCGGGACGTGGTGGGGGCAACCGATTTGACCCAGGGAATCCGGGTGGAGGTCGGCGAGACCGAGGTGGCCGTGGACATCGTCCTGATGGCCGCGTACGGCTACCCCCTGCAGGAACTCGCCGGCACCGTCCGGGCCGCCGTCTACCAGGCCGTGGAGGAGCTGGTGGGCCGCCACGTCATTGAGGTCAACATCGAGATCACGGACGTATATGTCGCTGCCCCCGACACGGAGAAGTCCGCTCCCCGTCCCCGCCTCGCCGAACGGCTCGGAGCCGCCGCCAAGGCAACACCCGCAGACCCGGAGGACCGGCCATGAACCTGACAGTAGTGTGCGCGGCGTTTGGCGCCTTTTTGGCCTTCATGGGCTTTCAATTCGGCTTTTGGGGGTTCATCGTGGGGGCGCTCTTTGTTGCCATCGGCGCCTTTGTGGGCAGGGCGGCGGGCGGCAAGCTTGACTGGCGCGGCGTCCTGGACGCCCTGACCGGCCGGCGATCGTCGTCGTGAGTCCGGCCGCTCCCCGCCTGGCGGGGCAGGCCGGGAAGGGCCTCGCGGGGCACACACGGATCAGCACCCAGGCCCTGACCTCGGTGGCGCAGGCTGCCGCCGCGGACGTCTTCGGCGTGGCACCTGCCGCCGTCCGCGTGTCCTGGACGGACGACGCCGGCGCGCTGGCCCTGGCGGTCTCCTCACCCATCAGCGCCCCCTCTCTGGGCACGGTCAGGGCAAGCCCCGGCAGGCTGGAGCGGACGGGCGGCAGCATTGCCCAGCGGGCCACGCTGGCCAAGGCATTGATTCTGGCCACAGTGGAGCACCTGACGGGTTCGCGTTTGAGCCGCGTGGACATTCGTATTTCCGGGCTCCAGGCCACCGAGCAGGGGAGGGTCCAATGACGGGCTTCACGCAGCGGCTGCTCAAGCGGGAGACGCACTCATCGCGGGCACCGCTTTCCGTGGCCGCCGCCATATTGGTGTCGCTGCTGGCCGTCTATTGCTTGTTGGAGGCCCTGCTGCGCGCCTTTGGGCAGCCCGAGTGGCTGGTGGACCCGTTGACGGCGGCGGACAGGCTGTCCCGGCTCCCTGCCGGAATTCCCGCCGTCCTGCTCGGCAGCATCGGCGTCCTCGCCTTCCTGCTGGGACTGGTCTTCCTGGCCCATGCCGTGCTTCCGGGCCGCCGTGCCCGGCACGTCATGGCGGACCCGCGCGTGGTGGTGGTCGTGGACGACGAGGTCATTGCCTCCGCGCTGGCCAGGTGCGCCCGCGTGGCCGCCGGCGTCACCCGTGAGCAGGTAGTGGTGGTGGTCTCTGCCGCAAGCGTCCAGGTCAACGTCCGGCCGACGTCGGGCATTGGCATCGACGGAGGGCGGATCCAGGCCGCCGTCGACTCCGAAGTTGCCGCCATGGGCCTGGACCCGGTGCCCACCGTCGCGGTGCACTTGGCGAGCACGGGGGTGATCGGCGTATGAACGGCACACCCCGCGGCTTCAACAGGTTCCTGCTGGGACTTTTGGGCCTGGTGCTCCTTGTCCTGGGCGCGGCCGTCGTGGCGCTGGCCGCGGTCCCTGCGGCCGGGAGCTGGTGGCAGGGCTGGTCGGCACCACAGCTGGAATCGCTGCGCGCGCTGGCCGCGCGGACCCGGCTGTCCCCGACCATGGGCAGCTGGATCTGGGTCCTGGCCGCGGCCTGCCTGCTGGTGGTGGTGATCGTGATGGTCGCCTGGATCGCCAACCAGGGGAAGGGCCGCACCGGGATCCTGCTGGAGCGTGCAGGCAGTGCGGAGGACGACGGCGCCGCCGGCAAGGTGGTGCTCAGCTGCGCCGTGGCGGAGCAGGCCCTGAAAAGTGCACTGTCGGAGCGCACGGACCTGGCTTCTGCATCCGTGAGCAGTTGGAACTTCCGCGGCCAGGCCTCCCTGCGCGTACGTGTGCTGCCGCGCCAGGGCGTGGCCCCCCATGAGGTGGCCGGCGACATCGGGGCACTCGTGGAATCCCTGGACCGGCTGCTCGGTGTGCAAGTCCCCGTGCTGGTCAGCATTGGCTCCGGAGCCAGGTCACGCTTCACCAAAGCCGAGAGAGTCCGCTAGTCTGTTCCCATCACCCGTGGGAGTACGTTCTGCCTGGGGGCACGAAGTTCAACCAGATGGAGAAAACAATGACCGAGAACAATCCGGAAAACCCGCTGGACCAGGCCAAGGAAGCCGGGGCTGACGCCTTGGGCAAGGCCCAGGACTTTGCCGGGGACGCCGCCGAGAAGGCCAAGGAGTTCGCGGGCGACGCCGGCGAAAACATCAAGGAATTTGCCGGTGACGCGGGGGAGAACATTAAGCACTTCGCCGAAGACGCCGTCGGAAACGCCAAGGGCCTTGGCGCCAAGATTGCAGGCCTTTTCAAGCACGACAAATAGCTTTTAGCACCCTTGGAAGGGGCGGCACGGTCCAGCACGGGCCGGGCCGCCCCTTCCTTTTTTGTGCCTCAAATTCCCCTCCGGAAGCCCGCCCGGCGACAGCGCGCAATTTTGGTAATGAAACGGTCACAATGATGCGTAAGCGCTTGCATTCCACGCCTCAGGCCATCTAAAGTGATGCACATCACCGAATGGTCCGGGTAGTTGCCCAGGCCGGTCATTTCATGATTGAACGTTTTCACTTATGAGAAAGAGCGTGGCATGAGACATTCAAGGAAGTTTGCATCGCTGGCGGCAGCCTCGGTCCTGGCGATGACGCTGGCCGCCTGCAGCGGCGGCGGATCGAGCGGCGGCTCCAGCTCGGGAGGCCTCAGCGGCGACGCCGGCGCCAACCTGGACGGGCGCGGCCCCATTACTTACGTTCAAGGCAAGGACAACTCGAACGTCGTCCGCCCCCTGGTTGACAAGTGGAATGCAGCGCACCCCACTGAGAAGGTCACCTTCAAGGAGCAGTCGGACAAGGCAGACCAGCAGCACGACGACCTGGTGCAGAATTTCCAGGCCAAGAACGCCAATTACGACGTCGTCGATGTGGACGTTGTGTGGACGGCCGAGTTTGCCGCCAAGGGCTGGCTGCAGCCGCTCAAGGACAAGATGGCCTTTGACACCACCGGCTTCCTGCCGGCCACGGTGGCCACGGCCACCTACAAGAACACCCTTTACGCGGCCCCCCAAACGTCCGACGGCGGACTGCTCTACTACCGCAAGGACCTGGTCCCCACGCCTCCGAAGACCTGGGACGAGATGATGAGCATGTGCTCCATCGCCAAGGCCAAGGGCATTGACTGCTACGCGGGACAGTTTGCCCAGTATGAGGGCCTGACCGTCAACGCAGCCGAAGCCATCAACACGGCCGGCGGCGTCATCGTCGACAAGGACGGCAAGCCGGCCGTGAACACGCCCGAGGCCAAGGCCGGTCTGAGCAACCTGGTCAACGCCTTCAAGGACGGCAACATCCCGAAGCAGGCCATCACCTACCAGGAGGAGCAGGGCCGCCAGTCCTTTGAGTCCGGCAAGCTGCTGTTCCTGCGCAACTGGCCCTATGTCTACAACCTGGCCAAGACCGACGGTTCCTCCGTTGTCAAGGACACGTTCGGGATCGCACCCCTCCCGGGCAAGACGGGCCCCGGCGCCTCGTCCCTGGGCGGGCACAACATCGCGATGAGCGTCTACAGCAAGCACAAGGCAACCGCCATGGACTTCATGAAGTTCATGACCAGCCAGGAGACGGAGAAGTTCTACGCGACGCAAGGTTCCCTTGCCCCGGTGTTGAGCGCGCTCTACACGGACAAGGACCTCGTTGCCAAGCTGCCCTACCTGCCCGTCCTGCTGACGTCCATCCAGAACGCCGTGCCCCGCCCGGTCTCGCCGTTCTACCCGGCCGTCACCCAGGCCGTCCAGGTCAACGCCTACGCCGCCTTGAAGGGCGACAAGAGCGTTGACCAGGCGTTGACTGACATGCAGGCGGCACTCACGGCCGCCGGTTCGCAGTAGGCGCCAGCCACGCCGTAACCGGCAGGCGTCAGTAACAGAGGACGGTCGGCGGCCCGCGCACCTGGGTGCCCGGGCCGCCGTCGTCCGCACCATCAACCCATGCAATCGGCACCCGAGGAAAGGACCAGGGAATGTCAATGCAAGCGGAGCCGCTAACCCGTCGCGGCAAGAAGGGAACGGGCGCGGGACCTGAAAACAAGGAAGTTGGCCAGGACCGGAAGCAGAAAACGCAGGGGCGGGCGGCGGCGCTGCTGATCATCCCCTCGATGATTGTGCTTGGCATCGTGATCGTTTACCCGGTCATTGAAGCCATTGTCATGTCCCTGCAAAAGGACGCCGGGCTGGACCCCGTGACAGGGACTTTCGTGGCCGGCGGCTTTGCCGGTTTCTACAACTACATCCACTGGATCCTCCAACAGTGCAACACGCCCAACGGCCAGGCCTCCTGCCCGGCGGGCACGCTCGGCTCGCAGTTCTGGTCCGCCACGGGCACCACGTTCCTCCTCACGGTTGTTTCGGTGGCGCTGGAGACGGTGATCGGATTCTGGATGGCCATCATCATGTCCCGGACGTTCCGGGGCCGCGGCGCCCTCCGCGCGGCGGTCCTGGTGCCGTGGGCCATCCCCACAGCCGTGACGGCCAAGCTGTGGTTTTTCATTTTTGCCTTTGATGGCATTGCCAACACCCTCTTCCACACCTCCATCCTGTGGACCGGGTCCGAAGTGCCCGCCCGGTCGGCAATCATCATCGCCGACGTCTGGAAAACCACGCCGTTCATGGCGCTGCTCATCCTGGCGGGCCTGCAAATGATCCCGGACCAGGTGTATGAGGCTGCCAAGGTGGATGGTGCAACTGCCTGGCAGCGCTTCCGCCTTATTACGCTGCCGCTGGTCAAGCCGGCCCTCATGGTGGCGATCCTGTTCCGCACGCTGGATGCTTTGCGCATGTACGACCTTCCGGCCATCATGACAGGGGGCGCCAACGGCACCACCACCTTGTCGATCCTGGTGGTCAACCAGATCCGGGTCGGCTTCAACTCCGCCGCAGCCCTGTCCACCATCACGTTCCTGATCATCTTCATCGTGGCGTTCATCTTCGTCCGGTTCCTTGGGGCGAACGCCGTTGAATCCGCCACAAACTCGGGAAAGGCGAAGTAAAATGAGCGCCACAACCTTGGACCCGGCGGCGGCAAAGTCCGTTGCCCGCCGGCGGGAGCGCTGGTCCAGCTCCCGCACCTACATCAGCGCGGCCATCATCCTTATCTGGTGCCTGCTGCCGTTCTACTGGATGATCGTCACGGCGTTCCGCGACGTCGGCTACACCTTTGACCCGACGCCCTGGTTCACGCACGTCACCTGGGACAATTTCACGACAGTGTTTTCCGAAAGCCTGGGCAACCACTTTGCGCAGAACCTGCTGAATTCACTGATTGTCGCCACTGTCACCACTGCCGTGGCCCTGCTGTTCGGTGTGTTTGCCGCCTACGCGCTGGCCCGGCTGGAATTCCGCTTCAAGTTCCTGGTGCTTGGCTTTGTGCTCGGGGCTTCCATGTTCCCCGGCGTTGCCATCGTCACGCCGCTGTTCCAGCTGTTCACCAACATCGGCTGGTTTGGCACCTACCAGGCACTGATCATCCCGAACATCTCGTTCGTGCTGCCGCTGACGGTCTACACGCTCACGTCCTTCTTCCGCGAAATGCCGTGGGAACTGGAGGAAGCCGCCCGCATTGACGGCTGCACGCAGGGTGAGGCCTTCCGCAAGGTCATCATGCCGCTGGCGGCCCCGGCCGTGTTCACCACTGCCATTCTGGCCTTCATCGGCGCCTGGAATGAGTTCCTGATTGCCAGCCAGCTGTCCAGCGAGGCCACGAAAACGGTGACAGTGGCCATCGCCTACTTTGCCGGCTCGCAGCCTCACCAGGAACCGTACACGGCCGTCATGGCAGCAGGTACCGTGGTGACCATCCCGCTGGTGATCCTGGTGCTGGTGTTCCAGCGCAAGATCGTGGCCGGCCTGACGGCAGGGGCGGTGAAGTAGATGGCCGGCCGCAAGCAGAAGGATTCGGGGCTGCATGCCCCCGCCTCCCGGCAGCGCAGCGCCGAGGACTTCGACTTGATCATCGGCTTCCTGGGCTTCTGGGCCCTGGTGGTCCTGGCCGTCACCGTCTGGATGGAGGTCACGGGGCAGCCGGCCCTGCTGTGGGCCATGGGGCTGCTGGCCCTGGTGCTCGGGCTGTGGGGAATGGTCAGGCTGCGACGCAAGCTCCCGGCCCGCACGGCGCGGCGCCCGCGCTGACCATGCCAGGCAGGGGATAGTCGCAACACACCTTAAGGGGGCGGAATCCATGGGCGTCAGCATTGACGACGTGGCGGCACGGGCCCAAGTGTCCACTGCGACGGTTTCGCGGGCGCTGCGGGGCTTGCCGCGGGTCAGCGAGGCCACTCGGGCCAAGGTCCTGGCCGTGGCCGAGTCAATGGGGTACGTGCCGTCGCCGTCGGCCAGCGGATTGGCCAGCGGGCGCACCAGGACCGTGGGGGTGTTGGTGCCGTTCGTGGACCGCTGGTACTTTGGGCACGCCATTGAGGGCATCGACCAGGTCCTTCGGGACAACGGCTACAACCTGCTGCTCTTCAGCCTTGGCGGCTACCTGCACGGGCAAAAGCGCAGCTTCACCGAAAGCATGGTGCGCAAGCAGATCGACGGGCTGCTGGTGCTCTCCCTGGGCCTCTCCGACGAGGAGCTCCGCCAGCTGCACCACACCGACATTCCACTGATGTCGGTGGGCGGGCCCGTGGAGGGGTGCAGCGGCGTCTACATTGACGACGCCGCTGCCGCGACTATGGCAACGGAACACCTGATTGGGCTGGGGCATCGCCGGATAGGGTACCTGCACGGCGGCGTCCAGGATGAACGCAACTTCAGGGTTCCCGCACTGCGGACTGTGGCCTTTGAGGAAACCATGTCCCGGGCCGGGCTGGAATTGAGGCCGGAATGGATGGTTGCCGGCGATTTCACCGTGGCGGAAGGGGTCCGGGGCGCGGCCAAGATCTTCGAGCTGCCGGGTGAACTGCCGACGGCCATTTTTTGCGGCTCGGATGAAATGGCGCTCGGGGTCATTTTTGAGGCCCAGCGCCGGGGCATCCGCGTGCCGGAGGAACTCTCCGTTGCCGGGATTGACGACCATGACTTTTCCGGGCCCGCCGGGCTGACCACCATTGCCCAAAAACCGTGGGAACACGGCCGGGCCGCCGCCGCCATGGTGCTGGGCGAGCTTGCCGGGAAAAAAGACTCGGTGCGGGAGCGGTTCATGCCCTTTGAACTTGTTGTACGGCAGTCCACAGCCCCGCCCCGGACGTCGGTGGGCGCCTAGTTTGCCTAGTTTGCCTAGTTTGCGCGGGCCAGCTGCCGGATGGGAATCCACCGGTTGGCCAGGCGGCGGTACGCGGCCGCCGCGCCCGTCAGGTCCCCTTCGGCCAGGCTCTGCAGGCCGGCGTGGACATCCGCGGGGGACTCGTCCGGGTGCACCCGGTTGGCCACGGGGCCGTAGTCCAGTTCCACCACGCCGGCGTCGTCAAAGCCGTCCAGCCAACCGTGGAGTTCGTCCAGTTCCTCGAACAAGTCAAGGTCCGGCGCCATTTCCGCCAGCATTTTCAGTGTCCGCCCGGACCGTTCGACGGCGACGGGCACGGGGACCTGGATGCGCACCGTGAGGACGCGGCCGTTGGCCTCCACCACCTCCATGCGGTCGTTGGCGTAGACCAGGGTAAACCAGCTGAAGGGGATGCCCCAGGTGGAGACCCGGGTTTGCAGGGAGGTCCCGGGACCCGGGACGGTTTCCAGGCGTTCCAGGTGCCGGTCCCATTCGGTGTCCGGCACCACCAGCTTGGCAAGCTGCGCGAGGGGACCGGAGAGCAGTTCAGTGGTGGCCGCAATGGACCTCGCCACCACCTGGTTGGGGGCGTAGAGCAGGGGCGCGTCCTCATCCATTTGAAGCACCCGCACCCTGTCCACGGCCGGCGTCGGGAGCGGGTTGGCACTGGGCCTGCTGACGCGCCCCAGCGAGTCCGCCAGCTCCTGGGCGTCCACGCTCACCGCATTTTGTTCCGGTTCCACCCGCTGGCGCAGGTAGCCGAACTGTTCCGGCGTGTACGCCTCGCGGGGCAGGTAGATGCGCAGGCTGGAGACAAACGGCAGTTGCACGCCGCCCAAATACAGCCCACTGCGCATGGCCTAGCCCAGCTCCACGATCACCGGGGCATGGTCCGAGGCGCCCTTGCCCTTGCGTTCCTCGCGGTCGATTTCGGCCCCGGACACGCGCGCCGCCAGGGCCGGGGAGGCCATGACAAAGTCGATGCGCATGCCTTCCTTTTTGGGGAAGCGCAGCTGGGTGTAGTCCCAGTAGGTGTAAACGCCCGGGCCCGGGTGCAGGGGACGGACGACGTCGGCAAATCCGGCGGTTTCAAACGCGGAGAAGGCCGCCCGCTCGGGGGCGCTGACGTGGGTGAGGCCCTGTTCGATGAAGAAGTCGATGTCCCAGACGTCGTCGTCCTGGGGGGCAATGTTCCAGTCGCCCATGAGGGCGATCTGGACCTGGGGGTCGGCAGCCAGCCAGCCCGCCGCCTGGTCCTTGAGCTCGGCCAGCCACTTCAGCTTGTACGGCATGTGCTCGTCATCCAGGGCGCGGCCGTTGGGCACGTACAGGCTCCAGATGCGCACGCCGTTGCAGGTGGCGCCAATGGCACGGGCCTCCTGCACGGGGTCCTTGCCGCCCTTGCCAAAGGCGGGCTGGCCGGGGAAGGTGCGTTCGACGTCGTCGAGCCCCACGCGGGAGGCGATGGCCACCCCGTTCCACTGGCTGAAGCCAAAGTGGGCCACCTCGTAGCCGTTGTTTTCAAAGAGCTCCCAAGGGAAGTTTTCATCCTTGCACTTGGTCTCTTGGATGGCGAGCACGTCCGCGTCGGTCCGGCGCAGCCAGTCCTCCACGCGGTCGGCACGGGCACGCAGCGAGTTCACATTCCAGGTCGCAATCTTCACGCCTTCAAACTATCAACTAAAGCTGAAGAACTCGTGTTCCGGCCGAGTCGATCGGTCAAGGAGGTCACTCCCCGCCAGCGCCCCCACGACCTCCAAGGTTCCCCCACTCCGACGCTCCCTCACCTTTTGCGGTGTTTGGGGCGGCCCTCCCTCACGTTTCGCGGTGTTTCCGGCGACGCTCCCTCAGCTTTAAAAAGTGGTGAGTGAGCGTTCGCGAAAACATGCCATTTGATGAGGGAGGGTCGGGGTTTGTGCCCATTTGATGAGGGAGGGTTTTTAGGAGGTTTCGAGGAATTCCGTGTCCAGGTATTCACGGCCCAGGCCGTTCGGGGTGGGTGTGCCGGCCACCGCACCGCCGCTGCCGTGGCGCGCCACCTCGTTGGCCCGCAGTTCCACGCGGCGGATCTTGCCGGAGATGGTCTTGGGCAGCTCAGCAAATTCCAGCCGGCGGATCCGCTTGTAGGCCGGCAGGTGCTCACGGCAGTAGGCGAAAATTTCGCCCGCCAGCGCGTCGCTGGGTTCATACGCCGCCGCCAGCACCACGTAGGCCTTGGGCACGCTCAGCCGCAGCGCATCGGGCGACGGGACCACGGCAGCCTCGGCCACGGCCGGGTGTTCAATGAGCACGCTCTCCAGCTCGAAGGGAGAGAGGCGGTAGTCCGAGGACTTGAACACGTCGTCGCTGCGGCCCACGTAGGTCAGGATGCCGTTTTCGTCCCGGCTGGCAACGTCGCCCGTGTGGTAGTAGCCGCCGCGGAAGGCCTTGGCCGTCTTCTCCGGATCCCCGTAGTAGCCCTTGGTGAGCCCCACGGGGGCGGGGTCCAAGCGCAGGCAAAGCTCGCCGTCGTCCTTCTCCTCACCGGTGATCAGGTCCAGGAGGACGACGTCGTAGCCCGGGAGCGGGCGGCCCATGGAGCCGATCTTGATGGGCTGGCCGGGCGTGTTGGCGACCTGCACGGTGGTCTCCGTCTGGCCGAAGCCGTCGCGGATCAGCTGGCCCCAGGCACGCTCCACCTGCCCGATGACCTCGGCATTGAGCGGTTCGCCGGCCGAGACGACCTTGGTGGGCGGGTGCTTCAGCAGGGTCAGGTCCGCCTGGATGAGCATGCGCCACACGGTGGGCGGGGCGCAGAAGCTGGTGACATGTTCGGCGTCCATCTGGGCCATGAGGGCGGCGGCGTCAAAGCGCGTGTAGTTGTAGATGAACACGCAGGCCTCGGCGATCCACGGTGTGAACACATTGGACCAGGCGTGCTTGGCCCAGCCGGGGGAGGCAACGTTGAGGTGGACGTCGCCCGGCTCCAGACCGATCCAGAACATGGTGGAGAGGTGGCCCACGGGATAGGAGGTGTGCGTGTGCTCCACCAGCTTGGCCTTGGACGTGGTGCCGGAGGTGAAGTAGAGCAGCATGGTTTCGTCTGCCTTGGTGGGGGCGTCCGGGGTGAAGTTTTCCGGGCTCCCGGCCGAATCCGCGAAGTCGAGGACCGGCCGCCCGGCCTCCGCATCCGTGCTGCCGGCGCCGACGCCCACCAGGGTGTAGTCCCCGGGCACGTCGGCAAACTTGGGGGCGTCTTCGGCGCGCGCCGTTACCCAGTGGGCACCGCCGCGCTCCACCCTGTCGCGCAGGTCCGCCGGGCCCATCATGGTGGTGGTGGGGATCATGACAACGCCCAGCTTGATGCAGGCCAGCATCACTTCCCACAGCTCCACCTGGTTGCCCAGCATGATGATCATGTGCTCGCCGCGCCGGATGCCGTGGCTCCGCAGCCAGTTGGCCACCTGGTTTGAGCGTTGGGACAGCTCCGAGAAGCTGCGCCTGGTGGCGGTGCCGTCCTGTTCCACGATGACCAGTGCGGGGTTGTTCCCCGTGGCGGGGTCGCGGGCGATCGCGTCGATCCAGTCCAGCGCAAAGTTGAACTCGGTGAACGCCGGCCATGTGAACTCCCGTTGTGCCCGGGCGTTGTCCAGGCGCATTTCCAGCAGCTTGTTGCGGGCCGCGCGGAATTCTTCAGTGACGTTCATGGTGTTCACCTTTCGGCGTCGAAAGACGGTGTTCCTTGTCACCTTGAATATACGCGCAGCCCCCGCCGGGCTGCCCCTATTTCCACCAGGTGTCCAGCACGGACACGGGGGTGGTGCGCTTGTGGCGGCTTTGCAGGTAGCGGCGTTCTATGTTCGCAGCAGCCTCCGGGGCAATGTCCCGGCCCTCGAGGTAGTCGTCGATGTCGTCGTAGCTGATGCCCAGCTCGTCCTCGTCCGTGCGCCCGGGGACGCCGTCGAGCAGGTCCGCTGTGGGTGCCTTGCCCCACAGCTTTTCCGGGGCGCCCAGCTCCTTCAGGAGGGCCCGGTTTTGGCGCTTGTTCAGGGTGAACAGCGGCAGGATGTCCGCGCCGCCGTCGCCAAACTTGGTGAAGAACCCGGTGACGGACTCCGCCGCATGGTCAGTGCCGATCACCAGCAGGTTTCCCTGGCCGGCCAGCGCATACTGGGCCACCATGCGGGAGCGGGCCTTGATGTTGCCCTTGTTGAAGTCTGAAAGATCCGTGGTGCCGCCCCTGGCGAACTCGGCCTCGAAGCTGTCCACGGCCGGGGCGATGTTGAACGTCCGCTCCACCTGGGGCTTGATGAAGTCCAGTGCGGCCCGGGCGTCGTCCTCGTCATGCTGGACGCCGTAGGGCAGGCGGACGGCGATGAAGGTGGCGTCAGTGCCCTCGGCAGCGAGCTCCTCCACGGCCAGCTGGGCCAGGCGGCCTGCCAGCGTGGAATCGAGGCCACCGCTGATGCCCAGCACGAAGCCGTTGGTGCCGGTGGAGGCCCGGTAGTCCTTGAGGAACTCCACCCGCCGGGCAATTTCCGCTGCCGGATCGATGGCTGGCCGGACGCCCAGTTCTGCAATGATTTGTGCCTGTAGTTCGCGCATGTCAAAAGGGTATCGCTTCCATGTTTCGGGGGTGTTGCACGCCCGGCCCCGGCCCGGGCAAGACTGCCTGCGGATTTACGCTTCCTCGACGCCGTGGATTTGGGACCAGATGACGCCCATTTCATCCATGGACTGCTCCACTATCTTGGTCATTGCGGCCTGTGCGGCGTCACCGTTGCCGCGCTGGACCGCATTGGCCACATCGGAATGGAAGCCCATGGCGTGGTGGTTGGGGCTGTGGGGCATGAGGCCGTGCTCAATGCGGCCCTTCAGGACCTCCGTGACCAGGGAATTAAGCTGGGCAAACATTTCATTCCCCGATGCCTCCAGCAGCTTTGCGTGGAACTCGACGTCAAGTTTCAGGAACGTCTCAAGGTCCGAGGCCTGCCCCGAAGCCCACATCTTCGCGGACAGGGCCACCAGGTCGCTGGCCTGAGTGAAGCTGGCGCGCGCGGCTGCCAGTTTGGCGGCCATGGGTTCGACGGCGGAGCGCAGTTCGCCCAGGCTGCGCAACTGCTCGAGCCGGCTGCCCGACGCAAGGCGCCACCGGATGACGTGCGGATCGTACAGATTCCAGGCGGACTGGGGCTGCACCAGCGTGCCCAGGCGCCGGCGGGAAGCCAGCAGCCCCAGCGAGGAAAGCACCCGAATGACTTCGCGGACCACCGACCGGGACACGCCGTAGCGCGATTCCAATTCCTCGACGCTCAGGACGGCACCCACGGGAAACTCCCCTGTCACGATGGCCAGGCCCAGCTTGTCCACCAGTGATGAATGGAGGTATTCGCGCGGCATGCCTGGGACTGGCGCTGGCGCGGCGCTGTGGGGAGCGGTCATTGAAGCATCATATCGATTCGGTCTCGACTCTTGATAAGTATGTTTTATGAGACTAGCATCACAAATACGGCATATGTTTTTGAATGCCAGCGAACTGTTTGGAACTTCGGTTCCGGCCTCATCGAAAGGGAAGTCGTAATGAAGCGACGCTCTGTACTGCAGCTTTTGGCTGTGGCTGTAGTTGTTCCGTTTGGTGTTGCCGCCTGTGGCGGCACCGACTCAAAGGCCACCGGCACCTTGCGTGTCACGCTGGCCAACCACGTATGGACGGAGGGCATCAAGGCAGCCATCCCTGAATTTGAAAAAGACTCCGGCCTGAAGGTGGAGCTGACCCAGCTGGGCGAGGACCAGCTCTCCGACCAGTACAACGTCAAGCTCAACGCCGGCACCAACGAGATCGACGTGATGATGTACCGCCCGCTGCAGGAGGGCAAGCTCTTCGCCAAGAACAAGTACCTTGCCGACCTGAGCAGCAACGTGAAGTCGGATGCCGCGTGGGACTGGGCCGACTTCCAAAAGGGCCCAGTGTCCTCCACAACATTTGAAAACAAGGTGGTGGGCGTGCCCATCATCACCGAGCGCGAAGTCCTGTACTACCGCAAGGACCTCTTGGAGGCTGCCGGCGTGGCAGTGCCGAAGACCATGGAAGAGCTCGAAGCCGCGGCCAAGAAGGTCTCCGCCGCCAACAAGGGCGTGGCGGGTTTCGTGGCGCGCACCAACAAGTCCGCAGCCGTCACACAGTTCTCCAGCTTCCTGTACAGCTTCGGCGGCGACTTCATCGACGGGTCCGGCAAGGCGTCGCTTGACACGCCCGAAGCCAAGGCAGCCTACGCCTTTTACGGCGGGCTGCTCCACAACCATGGACCGGCGAATGTCAGCACGGACATGAGCTGGCCGGAGGCCATGGCCATTTTCACCCAGGGCAACGCTGTCTTCTACACCGAAGCCGATTCCCTGTACAAGAATGCCACCGACACGGCCAAGTCCAAGGTGGCTGACAAGGTGGGCTTTGCCGCCCTCCCGGCCGGGCCCGCAGGGTCCAAGCCGTACAACGTTCCGTCCTGGGCCCTGGGTATCAATGACGCCTCCGGCAACAAGGACAACGCCTGGAAGTTCATCCAGTGGGCCACCTCCAAGGCCCGCACCCTGGCAGCCCAGAAGGCCGGCGTCCCCGGCCCGCGGTCGTCGGTCTGGGCCGATCCGGCCGGCACGTCCACCTACCCGAAGGACCTGGGCGAGGCCATCGCTTTCAGCGCCGAGCACGGCATTGGGCACGACCGTCCACTGGTGATCGCCGTGGCCAAGGCCCGTGAGATTGTGGGCGAACCGATTGTCACCGCCATCACGGGCGGCGATTCCGCGGGGGCCGCCGCAACGGCCAACACCGCGTTCCAGAAGTTCCTGGATACCGACAAGTAACCACCCGCAGGGCGGGGCGCAGTGAGCTGCCCCGCCCTGCACCTCCCGGGCCCGCCGGGCACTGCCCTCCTATGACAACTCCCTAGGTGAACCATGTCTGTTTCCGTAAAAACCCCGGTGGACACCCCCAAGGTGACTGCCGCACGGTCCTTCTCCGACTGGGCCAACAAGCACCGAAAATGGCTCTTTGCCGCCCCGGCCATGATCTTTGTGGGCGTGCTGATCATCTTCCCCCTCGGCTGGACGCTCTACCTCAGCCTGACCGATTCGCACGGCTCGGTGCGGGCGTCGTCGGACTTCATCGGCCTGGGCAACTACACCACCGTCTTGTCGGACTTTGACAGGTTCTGGCCGGCGGTGGGCCGCACGGTGTACTTCACGGCCACCGCGCTGGTGGTTGAAATGGTGCTGGGAATGATGATTGCCCTGCTGCTGTGGCGCCCCTTCCGCGGCGAAAAATGGGTCAGGGTGGCGATCCTGCTGCCCCTCGTGGCCACCCCCGTGGCCGTCGGCATGATGTGGCGGCTGATCTTTGACCCGAACATGGGCTTCGCCAACCAGATGCTGTCCTGGGTGGGCATTCCGCCGCAGCCCTGGCTGTCCGGCCAGGCCACGGCACTGCCCACCACCATCTTCATGGACATCTGGCAGTGGACCCCCATGGTGGTGCTGATCCTGCTGGCCGGGCTGACGTCCCTGCCGGAGGAAACCGACGAGGCCGCCCGCGTTGACGGCGCCAACGCCTGGCAGCGCTTCTTCCTGGTCACGCTGCCGCTGCTGAAGGCAACCGTCATAGTGGCTGTGCTGCTGCGCAGCATTGACGCCCTGAAGACCTTCGACATCCTGTATGCCACCAAGGGCAAGGGCGGCGGGTCCTTCCACGAGGTGGAGACACTGAACGTGTACGCCTATGGGCTCAGCTTTGACTACAACGAATACGGGATGTCCTCCGCCGTCCTGATTATCTTCTTCCTCATCATCATTGGGTTCATGTGGATCCTGACCCGCCGCCGGAAAGGACAGAACTAGATGTCACATCTGTCGCTGCAAGCAGAACATGCCAGGCCCGTGGCCGCACAGCGCCGCAAGCCGGCAGGGGTGCGGGCCTACGGCTGGTTCCGGGTGGTGGCGCTGGCCGTCGTCGTGCTGGCCCTGCTGGCGCCCCTGGCCTGGCTGGTGGCCTCCTCCCTGAAGACCAACGTGGACATCTACGATCCCACCAAGACCATCATCTTCAAGCCGACGTTTGAGAACTACGTCAACGTGCTGACCCGCAACAACTACTTCATCTACATCTTCAACAGCTTCTGGGTGGCGTTTGTCTCCACGGGCCTGTCGCTGCTGCTGGGGGTGCCGGCTGCCTACGCCATGAGCCGGTTCACCATGCACCGCTCGGCCCTGGTGGTGCTCATGGCCAGGGTCATCCCCGGCATCACCTTGCTGGTGCCCTGGTACTACGTGTTCTCCAACATGCGCATGGTGGGCGGTTTCACGGTGCTGATCATGAGCCACATGTTCGTGGCGCTGCCGCTGATTGTGTACATCATGATCAGCTACTTTGACTCCATGCCGCTGGAGCTGGAGGAATCGGCCCAGGTGGACGGGCTCACGCCCATCGGCGCCTTCAGCCACATCACCCTGCCCCTGTCCATTGGCGGCATGGCGACGGCGGGAATCCTGGCGTTCATCTTTTCCTGGAACAACTTCATGTTTGCCCTGGTGCTCTCCGGCTCGCGCACCAAGACACTACCGGTGGCCATCTTTGACTTTGTCTCCTACGCCAGCATCGACTGGGGCGGGCTCATGGCCGCGGCCACCGTGGTCACCGTGCCCATCATGGTTATTGCCCTGTTCACGCAAAAGTACATTGTCTCCGGCATGACGGCGGGGGCCATCAAGTGACCGGCGGCAGCATGGACACCCGGATCACCAGGGTTGAAACATTCATGGTGCCCCCGCGCTGGCTGTTTGTCCGCATCGAAACGGCCGGCGGCATTGTGGGCTGGGGCGAGGCCACGTGTGAGGGGCGCAGCGAAACCGTGCGCACCGCCGTCGAACAGCTCGCCGAAGTGCTCCTCGGCGCCGATGCGCTGCGGATCGAGGACCACTGGCAGGTCATGACCAAGGGATCGTTCTACCGCGGCGGCCCCATCCTTTCCAGCGCCGTCTCCGGCCTGGACCAGGCGCTGTGGGACATTGCCGGGAAGCACTTCAACACTCCCGTGCACCAGCTGCTGGGCGGGCACGTCCGCGACAGGATCCGCGTCTATGGCTGGGTGGGCGGGGATGAGCCGGACCAGGTGGCGGACTCCATTGCCGCCCAGCTTGAGGTGGGGCTGACGGCCGTGAAGATGAACGCCAGCGGCCGCATGTCCCGGCTGGGTACGGTTGCCGAGCTCGACGGCGTGGTGCGCCGGGTGGCTGCCGCGCGGGAAGTGCTGGGCGAACACCGGGACGTCGCCGTGGACTTCCACGGCCGCTTCACGCTGGCCAACGCCCGCAAGGTGGCGCCCCTGCTGGAACCCTTCCGGCCGTTCTTCCTGGAGGAGCCCGTGGTGCCTGAGAACTCGCACCTGCTGCGCGAATTCACCTCCAGCACCACCATCCCCGTGGCCACGGGGGAGCGGCTGTACAACCGGCAGGAATTCCTGCCCGCCCTGCAGGCCGGCATTGCCGTGGCCCAGCCGGACCTTTCCCACGCCGGCGGGATCACCGAGGTGCGCAAGATCGCCTCGCTCGCGGAGGTTTACGACGTGCAGCTGGCCCCGCACTGCCCTCTGGGGCCGCTGGCGCTCGCCGCCTGCCTCCAGGTGGGCTTTGCCACGCCGAACTTCCTGATCCAGGAACAAAGCATCGGCATCCATTACAACAAGGGCGCCGAGGTGCTGGACTACGTGCTGGACAAGGAGCCCCTGAAGTTCGTGGACGGCCACTTTGAACGGCTGCTGGGCCCGGGCCTGGGCATCGAGGTGGACGAAAAGGCCGTGCGTGCGGCCGACAAGCGCGGCCATGCATGGCGCGGCCCCGTCTGGCGGCATGCGGACGGCTCATTTGCCGAGTGGTGAGGCGCGGCGCCGGCAGGGGGCCGGCCCGGCACGCGGAGGAGGAACCATGCAAGGACTGGCCAAGATGGCAGCCGGCGCCGCCGGCGTGATGCTGGCGGCGCGCCCGGAGCCCGTTGCCGGGCCGGGGGAGGCGGTGGTGGACGTGGCGGCCGTGGGCATCTGCGGCACCGACCTGCACATCATGCACGACGAGTACCCCTCCCGCCCGCCGGTCACCATGGGGCACGAGATCACGGGCACGGTCAGTGCCGTGGGCAGCCCCTCGGACAAGGCCTGGCTGGGCCGGCGCGTGGCCGTGGAGACCTACTTCCGCACCTGCGAGCGGTGCAGCATGTGCCGGGCCGGGCGCCGGAACCTGTGCGCCCGGAGGGATTCCCTCGGGTCCATGGTCGACGGCGGATTTGCCCGCCAGGTGCTTGTCCCGGCCATCAACCTGCATGCCGTCCCAGCAAATGTCAGTGAGCTGGCCGGCGCGCTGGCGGAACCGCTGGCCTGCGTGGCCCAGTGCCTGGTGGTGCAGTCGTCCGTGCGGGTGGGGGACACAGTGCTGGTGGTGGGCCCCGGACCCATGGGCTTTTTGGCCGCCCAGGTAGCCCGCGCCCAGGGCGCGGCGGTCACCGTGAGCGGCCTGCCGGCCGACTCGGCCCGGCTGGCTGTGTGCGCCGCAGCCGGTTTTGACGTCCTTGATGCAAGGCCTGCGGAGGATTCCTTCGACGTGGCCGTGGAATGTTCCGGTTCGGGCGGCGGTGCCACGGTGGCCATGCGCAGCGCCCGGCGCGGCGGCCACTATGTGGGCGTCGGCATCTTTGGCCGGGACGTCACAGTGCCGCTGGACCTGCTGCTCTACAAGGAGCTGGTCATGTCCAGCGGCTTTGCCTCCACCCCGCAGTCCTGGGAGACAGCCATCCGGCTCATGGCCTCCGGCGCCCTTGACCTGGACGCCGTGGTCACCGGGTCATATCCGCTGGAGAGGTGGGAAGAGGCTTTTGAAGTGCTCAAAAGCGGCTCGGCCATGAAGGTCATGCTGGACCCCCGCTGAGCGTGGCTTCCACGCGCACCGGCGGATCCCGCCGCACCCGCTGAGCGCGCAACGCGGCCCCTAAATGATGGTGTAGGAATTGAGCGGCCGGCCCGTGTTGCCGTAGCTGAGCTCAAGCGCCACCAGGTTCTTGCGCTCCAGGGCGCCCAGGTAGCGCTGGGCCGTGGGCCGGCTGACCCCAAGGCTTTCGGCGATTTCCGCCGCACTGATGGGCCCGCCCGCAGCACGGACGGCGTCGAGCACTTTTTGCATGGTGGGCTGGAGCCTGGGGCCGGGCGCAGCGGGGCGAACCGCGGCGGACCGGGTGTGGTACAGGCTGTCGACAACTGCCTGGCTGGCCGACGGGGCCGAGTCCAGCTCCTGGCGCCACCTCTGGTAGGCCTCCAACTGTGTGCGCAGCTGCTCAAAGCTGAACGGCTTGACCAGGTAAT
The DNA here is from genome assembly GCF_011045165.1 of Arthrobacter silviterrae. GTDB lineage: Bacteria > Actinomycetota > Actinomycetes > Actinomycetales > Micrococcaceae > Specibacter > Specibacter silviterrae. The sequence continues at coordinate 165,713 of NZ_JAAKZI010000002.1, read as the reverse complement.
AGACGGCGCCGCTGCTCATGGCGGAACGGACCGTGGCCAGGTCCCGTGCGGCGGTGATGATGATGCAGTCAACCTCCGTGCCCGCAGCCTGCAGGGACCGCAGCAGGGACAGTCCGTCCTCATCCGGCAGGTGCACGTCGAGGAGGAGCAGGTCGGGGGACAGCCGGGCAATGGCCTCCCGCGCCGCGGCGGCGCTGTACACCTCCCCCACGCATTCAAAGCCCTCCACCCGGGCCACCCTGGCGGCATGGATGCGGGCCACCCGGAAGTCGTCGTCGACCACCAGTGTCTTAATCATCGTCGGTCCCTGTCTGGTTTGTGGCGTCCGGGGCTGCCGGCAGCCATACCTCAAAGTTACCGCCCGGACCCGGGAAAATGTCGAGGGTGCCTCCTGCCCCGTGGACAATGCGCGCCACCAGTGCCAGCCCGATGCCCCTGCGCATGCCCGGCCGGGTGTCCTTGGTGGAGTAGCCGTCCACCACCACGGCGTCGATCTGGTCCGCCGGGACGCCGGGGCCGTTGTCCCGGACCGAGATGAAAACGCCGACGGCGTCGTCCAGGTGGATGGTGACGGTGCGCGGCCGCGGCGTGTTGGCCAGCGCGTCAATGGCGTTGTCCAGCAGGTTGCCCACAATCGTCACCACCTCCGTGGCCAGGGCCGGCGGCCGTTCCAGCCGGGAGTCGGAAGTCACCTCGATCTCCACGTCCTGCTCGGCAGCAACCGTGATCTTGGCCAGCAGCAGCGCGGCCAGTTCCGGCGGCGCGATCCGTGAACGCAGCCCCTCGCCCAGGGAACGCGAGGTGGTGGAAAGCTGGGCAACATAGCTCTTGGCCTGCTCCACCTCGCCCAGCTCCAGCAGCCCGTCCACCACGTAGAGGCGGTTGGCGTACTCGTGTTCCAGGGCGCGCATGGCCTCCATGAGCCCCTGGACCGAGTGCAGGTCCCTGACCAGTCCCTCGATTTCGGTGCGGTCGCGCAGGGTGATGACCGAGCCTATGCTTCGCCCGCCAACCGAGACTGGCATGCGGTTGACCACCAGGAGGGCGTCCTCCGTCAGCACCACCTGGTCGACGCCGTCGAGCGTGCCGGTGAGGAGCTGGCGCAGCCGGCCCTCGGGGACCAGCTCGGCAACAGGCGTGCCCAGGGCCGTCTCCTCCACCTTGAGCAGCCGCCGCGCCTCCTCGTTGATGACCGTCACCTTGCCGTCGTCGTCCAGCCCGACGACGGCCTCCCGGATTCCGTGCAGCAGGGCCTCGCGTTCCTGCAGCAGGAAGGCGATCTCTGCCGGTTCGAGGTTGAAGGTGACGCGCTTGATCCGCCTGGACAAAAGCAGCGAGCCGCCCACGCTCAGGAGCAGCACCAGCGCCGAAAAGCCGGCGATAAGCCACATGGTGGCCGCCTGGTCGTCCTGTTCCCTGGTGTCCAGGATTCCCACGGACACTTCGCCAATCACGGCGCCGTCCGTGCCGAAGATTGGCGCCTTGGCGTTGGCCGACAGGCCCAGGCTGCCCTGGTCAAAGCCAAGGTGTGACTTTCCGTCCAGGACGGCCACCGGCTCCTCCAGCTTGTGGCCGATCAGGGCAGGATTCGGATGGGAATAGCGGATGCCGTTGCGGTCGGTGACCACCACATAGGACGGATTGGCGGCCGCCACGATCTGCTTGGCCAACGCCTCAATGTCATGGTGGGGATCCCCCGCGGCCAGTGCCGTGCGGACCTCCGGCATGGCAGCTGTGGTGGTGGCGATGCCCAGCGCCCGGAGCTGGTACTGCCGGTCCAGCGTCCCGTTGCTGACCACGGTGAAAAGGACGGCGCCCAACACCACCGCGAGGACCAGCAGGGAGAGCATGCTGAGCAGGATCTGGGTGGTCAAGGTCATGGACCGGCGCCGGAATCGGCGGGTGGCTTGCGAGGAGATCCGGCTCACCGGAGACCTGCTCCAACCCGCAGCGGGTGCCCCTTGCAGAAAATGCACAAAACGTGCACTTTTGCGTTTAAGTTGCACAACTTACTGAAGTCTTTTGCCACTGACCATCACTTTCTAAGCTCGTCATAGTTTATGTGATCCGACTCACGTACGCGAGCCAATGGCAAGGAAGGGAAACAGTGACAACGGTGTCAGAATTACAACGAAGGGGCGGCACGCCCACGGACCAAGGCGGGGGCGGCGGAGACGACCGGGCCCGAATTGAAATCCACGGCCTGACCAAGCGCTACCTTACGCCGAAGGGGGAAACATTCACGGCCATCCGTGACGTCTCGCTCACGGTTGAACCGGGCGAGTTTTGCGCCATCGTGGGGCCCACAGGCTGCGGGAAGTCCACCACGCTGGCCCAGGTCTCCGGCCTGGAACACCCCAGCGCCGGCTCCGTGACCGTAGGTGGAAACATTGTTGAAGGCATCACCAACGGCGTCAGCTACATGTTCCAGGCGGACGCACTCTTCCCCTGGAAGACTGTCCTGAACAACGTCCTGATCGGCCCGGTCCTGCTCGGCACCCCGCGCAAGGAAGCCACCAAGCTTGCCATGGACTGGCTGCGCCGCGTTGGCCTGGCCGGCTTTGAGGACCGCTACCCCCACCAGCTCTCCGGCGGCATGCGCAAGCGCGTGGCCATGGCTGCGGCACTGATCAACAACCCGCGGATCCTGCTCATGGACGAACCGTTCGGTGCCCTCGACGTCCAGACGAAGGCCATCATGCAAAACGAGCTCCTGCAGCTGTGGGAGGGCCTGCGCCCCTCGGTGCTGTTCATCACCCACGACCTCGACGAGGCCGTGGCGCTTGCCGACAAGGTGGTCATCATGACCAGCAGCCCCGGCTCCATCAAGAACGTCTTCAACATCGACCTGCCCAGGCCGCGCGGGGATGTACAGCAAATCCGGCACGAGAAGCGCTTCCTGGAGCTGCAGGGGCAGATCTGGTCGTCCCTGAAGGATGAAGTGGACCGGGCCTACAAGCAGACGGCAGGTGTGTCAGCATGACCTCAATAACGCATAACGCCCCCCTGGTACAGGAGCAGGAGGCCGAACTGAAGGCCGCGGCCCACCGCGCCGTGACGCTCCGCAACACGTGGATCTGGATCGGCCGGATCATGCTCGCCGTCGTCGTTCTTGGCGGTTGGCAGTGGTTCACAGCGGTTGGCTGGGTGGACAAGTTCTTCTTCGGCCAGCCAACTGAAGTCTGGAACAGCCTGGTCAAGCTCTTCACCGACGGCACGGCCTTCGGCAGCATCTGGGAGAACCTGTGGATCACGGTGCAGGAGGCGCTGCTAGGCTTCCTCGGCGGCACCCTGGCCGGCGTCATTCTGGGGATCCTGCTGGGCTCCAACCGGTACCTGTCGGACGTTGTCGGCCCGTACATCCGGATCGTCAATTCCATTCCCCGCATCGTTCTGGGCTCGATCTTCATCGTGGCCTTCGGGCTCGGCATGGGCCCGAAAGTGCTCCTGGCCGCAGTCCTGGTGTTCTTCGTGGTGTTCTTCAACGCCTTCCAGGGTGTCCGCGAGGTGGACCAAAACCTGGTCTCGAACGTGCGTGTCCTGGGTGCCTCGCCGCTCCAGGTGGCCATGCACGTGACTATCCCGTCGGCCATGACCTGGATCATCGCCAGCCTGCACACGGCCTTCGGCTTCGCGATCATCGGTGCGCTGGTGGCAGAGGTGTTGGGTGCCCAGCACGGCGTGGGGCTGATCATCAGCCAGGCCCAGGGCACCTTCGACCCCAACACGGTCTTCGCCTGCATGGTGATCATCGCCGTGGTCACGCTGGGCGCGGAATACCTCATCAGCCTGTTGGAGTCCACCCTGCTGAAGTGGCGCCCGCCGAGCCGTTCCGAGGCACAGGCCATCTAAGGTCCGCAGCTTCTTTTTTCGCCAGCCAATTCTTTTATTCTTCGCATCAACCAAAGGAACAAAACCATGAACAAGAACAAGATCTATGCCGTCGCCGCAACCGGCGCACTGGCGCTCAGCCTGGCGGCCTGTGGCGGCGGCAGCACCGCAGGCGGCAGCAACGGTGCAGCAGCCTCGGTTCCCACCGTCAAAATGATGGTGGGCGGCATCGACAAGCAGATCTACCTGCCCTACGAGCTGGCCCAGCAGCTGGGGTACTACAAGAAGTACGGCGTCAACGTGGAGCTTTCCACGGAGCAGAACGGTGGCGTCGGCGCCGAGGACGCCATGGCGTCCGGGCAGGTTGACATGGCCGGCGCCTGGTACGTCCACACCGTGGACTTCCAGGCCAAGGGCAAGGACGTCATCAACCTGGTCCAGCTTTCCGGCGCCCCGGGTGAGCGTGTCATGTGCGGCACGGACAGCGGCGTCCACTCCCCGGCGGACTTCAAGGGCAAGACCATGGGCGTCACGGACCTTGGCTCCGGCACCGACGAACTGACCCAGTTCGTGGCCTCGCAGGCCGGCATCACCAAGAAGGACTACCACACCCTCGCCGTCGGCGCAGGCTCCACCGCCATCGCCGCCATCCAGCGCAAGTCCGCGGACTGTGTCATGACCACGCAACCCACCGTCGGGGCGCTGGAGAGCAAGAAGCTGGCCTACACCGCCGTCGACCTGGCCACCTCGGCCGGTGCCACGAAGGCGCTGGGCGGCGACTGGCCTGCTGCCGGGCTGCTGGCCAACGCCAGCTGGGTTAAGGACCACGAGGACGCCGCGCAGAAGGTGGTGGACGCCCTGGTCGCGACCATGCACTGGATCAACACGCACACCGCAGCGGACATCGCGGACAAGCTGCCGTCGTCGTACGTCCAGAACAGCACCATCAGCAAGGACCAGTACGTTGCCGGGCTGACCACGGACAAGGGACAGTTCCTGCCTGACGGCATCATGCCTGCAGGCGGCCCGAAGGTCATCTTCGCCATGGAGAAGGGCAACGGCGTGGACACCTCCAAGGTCACCATTGCCGGCACCTTCACCAACAAGTACGCGATTGCCGCGAACAAGCTGGAAGGCTTCACCACCACCACAACCCCGGCCGGTGCCGACGGCTAGAAGCGATGCTTCATTGATCCAAGGGGACGGCCTGCGCGTTACATTGCGCGGGCCGTTCCTTTGCGTCAGCGTCCGCGTCCGCCGGCGTGCCGCGGGCGTGCCCGGCAACCATTTAGAATGGAGGCCATGACCCAGACTTTTGCCGCCGACCGCGCCCGCCTGCTCGAACTCATCAAGGAACTGGCCGTGGTCCGCGGCAAGGTGATCCTCTCTTCCGGCAAGGAAGCCGACTACTACATCGACCTGCGCCGCATCACCCTCCACCACGAAGCCTCCCGCCTGGCCGGCCGGGTCATGCTGGCCATGCTGGACGACGCCGGCATTGAGTTTGAGACGGCAGGCGGGCTGACGATGGGGGCAGACCCCGTGGGCACCGCCCTCATGCATGCCGCGGCCGACGCCGGCCGGGCCGTCGATGCGTTCGTGGTCCGCAAGGCGCAGAAGTCCTATGGCATGGGCCGCCAGGTGGAAGGCCCCGGCGTTGACGGGCGCCGCGTGGTGGTGCTCGAAGACACCTCGACCACGGGCGGTTCCGCACTGGCCGCCGTCGAAGGCGTGCGGAAGGCTGGCGGCAACATCCAAGCCGTCGCCGTCATCGTGGACCGCGACACCGGCGCCAAGGAACGCATCGAAACAGAGGCCGGCGTCCCCTACCTGTTCGCCTTCGGCAAGGACGAACTCGGCCTCGAGTAGCACGCCCCGCGCGGCGCCTCCGCCGGAGGGGCCGGCATTTTTGTAGTCCGGCGTAAAGGAGACGCCCAAGGCCGCCTGCGGCCGACGCGTCGGACAGCCCGATGGAAAATGGCGGTCCTCCGGCACCGCCACCGGACCCTGCCACAATTTGAAAGGCCGTTTTGTCCAAGCTTTACTTCCGCCACGGCGCGATGAATTCCGGCAAGTCGACCGGGCTGCTGCAGGTTGCCTTCAACTATGAGGAGCGCGGCCAGCGGGTGCTGCTGGCCAAGCCGGGGATCGACACCAAGGGTGCCGGGGAAATCGTGTCCCGGCTTGGCATGACCCGCAACGTGGACTTCCTCATCCAGCCGGACGACGACGCCCGGGCCGTCTTCGCTGCGCAGGCGGCGGGCGACGACCCCGATGCCCTGCTGGAGCACGTCCAGGTGCCGCCGGTGGCCTGCCTGCTGGTGGACGAGGCCCAGTTCCTGACGCCCTCGCAGGTTGACGACCTGTTCCGGATTGCCGTCCTGGACCGCGTGCCCGTCATTGCCTACGGGCTGCGCACGGACTTCCGCACCAGGGCGTTTCCGGGCGCCGCCCGCCTGCTGGAGATTGCGCATTCGCTCGAGGAGCTGAAAACCATCTGCCGGTGCGGGCGAAAGGCCCTGTTCAACACCCGGCGCGTGGGTGAGGACATAGTGTTCGACGGCGACCAGGTCGCCATTGATGGGGCGGACGTCTGGTACGAGTCCCTGTGCGGAAGCTGCTACTTGGAAGCGTCCGGCGGAAAGCTCCTATAACAGCCGGTGGCCCGCGATCCGGCGTCGGGTATCCATCACCCCCCCCTCGCGCCAACGGGCACTTAACGGGCATGTTGCGGCGCAACATCCACGTTAAATGCCCGCTCGGCGAAGGGGTGGGCTTAGATTTCCGGGATGAGGTCCGCCACGGAGCCCAGCGCCTGGTCCGGCCGGAACGGGAAGGCGTCAATGTCCTCCGGCTGGGTGATGCCCGTGAACACCAGGACGGTGTGCAGCCCCGCCTCCATGCCGGCAATGATGTCGGTGTCCATGCGGTCGCCAATCATGGCCGTGGTCTCCGAATGCGCCTGGATCCTGTTCATGGCGGAGCGGAACATCATCGGGTTGGGCTTCCCCACCACGTACGGTTCACGGCCGGTGGCCTTGGTGATGAGGGCGGCGATGGCACCCGTGGCGGGCATGGGACCCTCGGGCGACGGCCCGGTGGCGTCCGGGTTGGTGGCAATGAACCGGGCACCCTCGCCGATCAGCCGGATGGCCCGCGTGATGGCCTCAAAGGAATAGGTGCGGGTCTCGCCCAGCACCACATAGTCCGGGTCCTGGTCGGTGAGGATGAAACCTGCCTCGTGCAACGCCGTCGTCAGTCCGGCCTCGCCAATGACAAAGGCACGCCCGTGCGGCATCTGGGACTTGAGGAACTGGGCCGTGGCCAGCGCCGACGTCCACAAGTTTTCCTCCGGCACCTCCAGCCCCGACGCGCGCAGCCGGGCGGCCAGGTCGCGCGGGGTGAATATGGAATTATTGGTCAGCACCAGGAACCGCCGGGACGTGTCCACCCACCGCTGGATCAGTTCCGCGGCGCCGGGGACGGCCTGGTTTTCATGGACCAGCACCCCGTCCATGTCTGTGAGCCAGCATTCGATGTCGGCTGGTTTGCGGTGGTTCAGCTTGCTCATGGCGACTCCTGAGGTTGGCCCGGGTTGGTCCCAGTCTTCCAGACTCGCGCCCGGGGAGAAACAGGGCCCCGATTCAGCGCCACCGGCAAGCGGCTAAAGTTGAAAGGTGAACAATCCCCCCGCCATCCCCGTCACAAACGCCCAGGAAACTGCCGGCGCCATAGAGTCCCACGAGCCGCACCACGAGGTGGGCGTGGGGCCGTGGGAGGGTGAATGGCCCGACGGCGACCACTGGGACAAGGAGCTGCTGGCCGGGGGTGACCGGCGCAATGTGCTGGACAAGTACCGCTACTGGACCATGGACGCCATTGTGGCCGAGCTGGACACCCGCCGCCATGACTTCCACATTGCCATTGAGAACTGGCAGCATGACATGAACATCGGCACCGTGGTCCGCACCGCCAATGCGTTCCTGGCCAAGGAAGTGCACATTATTGGACGACGGCGCTGGAACCGCCGGGGTGCGATGGTCACCGACCGCTACCAGCATGTCCGCCACCACCCCACGGTGGACGACTTCGTGGAGTGGGCCAACTCCGAGGGCCTGGCCATCATCGGGGTGGACATCTTCCCCGACTCCGAAAAGCTGGAAAACTACGACCTTCCCCGGAACTGCGTGCTGGTATTCGGCCAGGAAGGCCCGGGGCTGAGCCCGGAAGTGCATGCCGCCGCGGCGGCCACGCTGTCCATCGAACAGTTCGGCTCCACCCGTTCCATCAATGCGGCCTCCGCCGCAGGCATCGCCATGCACGCCTGGATCCGACGGCACGTTTTTAATCAAGCTGTGACACCGGGCACTTAATACGCCACGAAATTACTTGCCCCAAGCATCTAAGGTGAGCGGGTTTGCCGGGTTTAGGCTCGGGCATGTGCGGGCGCACAGGGTGCCCGACCGGTGAAAGAGTTCATATGGGAACTTTGTTCAAGTCACGACCAATGATTCGAAGAATCCTGGCGACAGCCGCGGCCACCGCCTGCGTTGCCGCCATGGGCACCACGGGCGCCATGGCTGCGCCGGTGTCCCCGGACACGCCATTTCCGAGCGCCGTGCCCAGCTGGGCACAGCCGGCAAATGACGCCGGGGCGGCCCCGGCCGACACCTCGGTGGAAGGCGAAATCTACCTGCCGCTGCGCAACGCGAAAGGTGCCCAAGCCCTTGCCGCGGCGGTGTCGGACCCCGCAAACAGCCACTACCGGGACTGGCTCAGCCCCGCGCAGTGGATCAACGCGTACTCGCCCACCCAGGCCGACTACACCGCCGTCGTCAATCACCTGACGGGGCTGGGCATGACCATCACCGGCACCCCGGACAGCCGGCAGTACGTGGTTTTCCGGGGCACGGCGGCCCAGGTCAACGCGGCATTCAACACTGACCTCCACAGCTACCACTACAAGGGAGCCACGCTGGTGGGGCCGTCCAAGGCGCCCAGCCTGCCCCGCGCGATTGCCGACAAGGTGGCCGGCGTCTCCGTGGACCAGGGCAGCCTCCTGACCCGCCCCGACTCCATCCGCCAGGGAGACGGACTCCCCGCATCGCCGCAGGCCCGCTTCGCCGCCCCGAAGGCCCCAAACGCACCGAAGTCGCCAAACTCCCCGCAGGCGAATTCGGCGGCGTGCTCCTCGTATTTTGGGGAGAACACCACCACCATCCCGGCGGCGTACGGCCAGACCACGGCACCAACCTTCATTTGCGGCTACACCCCCGCCCAGCTCCAGTCCGCCTACGGCAAGAACACCGTGGTCAAGGCGATGCCGGGCAGCAGCGGCAACCACGGGCATGCCCCGGACGGGCGCGGCCAGACGGTGGCCATCATTGACGCCTACGCCTCGCCCAGCATGCTCTCCGACGTCAACGCCTATTCCGCGAGCTACGGGCTGCCGGCGATGAATTCATCCAGCTACCGGGAAATAGTCCCCTCACCGGCCCAGTTCCAGGACCAGCAGGCGTGCGGCTACCCGAGCGGCTGGCAGGGCGAACAAAGCCTCGACGTCGACTCCGTGCACGGCACCGCACCCGGCGCCAACATCCTCTACGTGGGCGGCTTCAACTGTGGCGGCGGGATCGACGTGGCCATGTCCCGGATCCTGGACCACAAGCTGGCCAACATTGTCAGCAACAGCTACGGCAACGTGGGGGAGGCCCTCCCGGCAGACGCCATCACTGGCCAGCTCAACCTGGAACTGCAGGCGGCCGGGGAGGGAATCGGCCTGTACTACTCCAGCGGCGACAACGGGGACCAGGCTGCCGCCCTCGGCTACGCATCCCCCGACTTCCCGGCGAGCTCGCCGTGGGTCACCGCAGTGGGCGGCACCAGCCTGGCCGTGAACAAGGACGGATCCTACAAATTTGAGACCGGCTGGGGCGGGGTCCTGGACAAGATCGTCAACGGCGCCTACACCTCCGGGCTGCCCGGTAACCTCTACGGCGGAGGTGCCGGCGGCGGGGTGAGCGCCCTGTTCGCCCAGCCGGACTACCAAAAAGGCACCGTCCCGGCCGCGCTGGCCAACGGCATGCGGGTCTCGCCGGACATCTCCTCCCTGGCCGACCCGTACACCGGCTATGTGATCGGCATCAGCCCCATCACCGACAACACAACAATGGCCACGGGCGCCTACACCACCGAAACCTACGGTGGCACCTCGCTTGCGTGTCCGCTCTCCGCGGGGCAAATGGCCGTGGCGCAGCAGCTCAGCGGCACCACGCTGGGCTTTGCCAACCCGGCCATCTACGCAACCGCCGCGTCGCACCCCACGGCGTTCACCGACGTCGTGCCCCAGGCGCAGCAGCCGGTCCTGGCCTACACCAGCGCCCGCAGCGGCAGCCAGTACCTGCTGACCATGGACACTGACACGTCCCTGTCCACGGCCCAGGGGTATGACGACGTCACCGGGGTGGGGAGCATGAGCTACCGCTTTGCGCTCGCCGTCAGCCTGTGGGGGCGCCGCTGACGCCGGCTTCCACCGGACAAGCACCATGAAGCACGACGCCGGGCCCCGGCTTGGGTGCCCGGGCCCGGCGTCGCGCTGTGCACGTTGCGCTGTGCGCTGACAGTCCGCCTGCTGGAAGCCGCTTCATCTTCTTCGACACCGCGGCGCCAATCGCTAAGATGGGCAATAGCCATACGAGGGCGGCGAAATTGCCCGCCACTTTGTACCGTTACGCCCCAAGGAGCTCTTAATGCCCATCGCAACACCGGACAAATATGCCGAAATGATTGACCGCGCCAAGGCCGGCGGATTCGCCTACCCAGCCGTCAACGTCACGTCCTCGCAGACGCTCAATGCGGCACTTCAGGGCTTCGCCGACGCCGGCACCGACGGCATCATCCAGGTCTCCACAGGCGGTGGCGCCTACTGGTCCGGCGCCAGCGTCAAGGACATGGTTGCAGGCTCCCTCGGCTTTGCCGCGTTCGCCCGCGAAGTGGCCAAGAACTACCCCGTCAACGTGGCCCTGCACACCGACCACTGCCCCAAGGACAAGCTGGACGGCTTTGTGCTGCCCCTGCTGGCGGCGTCGGAGGCCGAGGTCAAGGCCGGCCGCGACCCGATCTTCAACTCCCACATGTGGGACGGCTCCGCCGAGACCCTCGAGGAAAACCTGCGCATCGGCCGCGAACTGCTGGCCCGCACCTCCGCCGCCCACATCATCCTGGAAGTGGAGATCGGCGCTGTTGGCGGCGAGGAGGACGGCGTGGAGAACGCCATCAACGACAAGCTGTACTCCACGGTTGCCGACGGCCTGGCCACGGTTGAGGCCCTGGGTTCCGGCGAAAACGGCCGCTACATCACTGCGCTGACGTTCGGCAATGTGCATGGCGTTTACAAGCCCGGCAACGTCAAGCTGCGCCCGGAGATCCTCAAGGACATCCAGGAGCAGGTTGGCGCCAAGCTGGGCAAGGCCAACCCCTTTGACCTGGTCTTCCACGGCGGTTCCGGCTCCTCCGCACAGGAAATCGCCGACGCCGTCTCCTACGGTGTCATCAAGATGAACATCGACACCGACACCCAGTACGCGTTCACCCGCCCCGTGGTGGACCACTTCATGAAGAACTACGACGGCGTCCTGAAGGTCGACGGCCACGTGGGCGTCAAGAAGGCCTACGACCCCCGCGTGTGGGGCGCCCTGGCTGAAAAGGGACTTGCCGACCGTGTGGTGGAAGCTGCCCAGCAGCTGGGCTCCGCCGGCAAGACCAACGCCTAGTGAGCGAGGAATTCCGCCGGAATCTCCTCGGCCCGGAGCCCACGCTGCTCCCGGCCGAGGAGGACGTTGACGCACGGCTGGCCGCCGGCGATGAGGCGGTGGACCTGGCCGCCAAGCACCCGACGTCGTCGCTGCTCTGGGCCATTTTGGCGGACGAGGCGTATGCGGAGGGCCGGACCATTGAGTCCTATGCCTACGCGCGCACCGGCTACCACCGCGGCCTGGACGCCTTGCGCCGCAACGGCTGGCGTGGCACAGGCCCCGTCCCGTGGTCGCATGAAGGCAACCGTGGCTTCCTGCGCGCCCTTTATGCGCTGGGCCGGGCCGCCGGTGCCATCGGTGAATCCGACGAGGCAGCCCGCATTTCCACGTTCCTGAACGACTCCGATCCGTTGGCGTCAGCCGCGATCGAAGCCGCCCTCTAACAACTGTGAGTCAGAAACTGCACGGAATTCGCCAAAATACGGCCCATTCGATGCGGTTTCTGACTCACAGTTGGGGGAGGGTCAGTTGCGGACCATGCTCAGCTTCCAGGTCTCCGGGCCGTCCTCCACGTAGCTGACGGTGAACTTGCCCGCGGAGCGCTGCTCCAGCTGGGCCAGCAGCGGCAGCGGGTTGTGGTTGGCCACCAGCAGGATGCCCTTGCCGGCCGACAGCCCCTCGAGGGCGCCGAAAATGGTGGCGTGGCGGATGGCGTGCGGGATGACGCGCGTGTCGAGCTCGGACAGGCCGGGCTCGTCGTGGCCGCCGCAGGCGCAACCGCCCTTGGCAGGAGCCGCGGCAGCCGCGTCAACCGTGCGCTGGGGCAATATGCCGGTCAGCTTCAGTGCCGGGTTCTGCGCCAGGGCCGGGACGATAAGCTCCGTGGCGTGGTCCAGGAAGGCAGCGGCGGCCTCCTGCAGGCGGGCCCCGGCGTACAGCACTTTCACCGGCGCCTCCTCGACCTCAAGGCTCTTGGTGGCGTCAACCAGGCGTGCACTGTGGCCAGCGGCCACGGCCGCCAGCACCTTTTCAGCACTGTTTGCGCTCCCTGCGAGGGCGGCGGCAAAGGCTGCGGCCACGGGAAGCAGTTCCTGCTCGGCAAAGTCCACCAGCTTGGTCTGGTCGGCTCCGGCCAGCTCGCCGCCGGGTTGGCCGGCGACGGCGGAGAGCAGGTTGAGCGCCAGCGTCCCCAGCGTTCCGCCGGCCTCCGCGAGACGGGTCTTGGCGGCTTCGAGCGCCTCTGCCTCCGTGGACGAGGACGCAAGAACAAGATTATTCACAATGGCAACCTATCGTGTGGCAATTGAATGGAGATTGTGCGTTTATATTACTACAATTAATTCCGTGGAAAATAATATGTCGGAACAGCCGCTGCGCGGACCAAGGCCGGGCGGCACGGAGCCCGTCGCCCCGATTTCCAAGGCCCGTGCAGCGGTGCTGGAGCGCCTGCGCGCCGCCGAAGGGACACTGAGCGTCGAGTCCCTGGCGGAACAGAGCGGCCAGCATGCCAACACTGTCCGGGAGCACCTGGACGCGCTCGTGGACTCCGGCTTTGCCACCAGAACCGCGGCGGCGCGCGCCGGACGCGGCCGGCCCGCCTCGCTTTATGCGGCCGCCATGCCGGAAACTAGGCCGGCGGGCTACGCGGCGCTGGCCGCTGCCCTGGCCCGGCACATTGCCGCGACCAGCAGCGATCCCGCCGCAGCCGGGGACCTCGCGGGCAGGCAGTGGGCCCATGTCATGAGCGAGTCCCTGGCGGCCCCGCCGGCAGCCGTCGGTGCAGCCGGGCCCTCGAAGCGGGCACAGCTGAAGGTCCGGCGCCGTGTGGCGGATGAACTGCGCGACGCCGGATTTGGCATCGACGGAAACGCGGACGCCACCGACTTCAGGCTGACCACGTGCCCCATCGTGGCGGCCGCCCGGGAAAACCCGGACGTGGTCTGTGCCGTCCATCTGGGGCTGGTCAAGGGCCTGCTGGAAGGCAGCGGCATTCCCGAGGACGGTGTGGAGCTGGTGCCATTCGCCGGCCCGGGCGTGTGTACGCTGCACCTGCCTTTGGTTTCCGCCCCGTGACGGGTGTCAACAGGCCAGCTGTCAATAAGCCGGGCGCAAATAAGCCGGGCGCCGATGCGACAGGCTCCAAGCCGCTGACCAAGGCGGCCAGGGAGCGTCGGAACAAGGCGTTTTTGCGCAAGCCGGCCTTCAGGATGCTGTTCCTGCTCCCGGCGGGCGCGGCCCTGCTGGTGGGCCTGAATGCCGGCCTGCAGCTTCTGGGCGCGGACGCCCCCGTCAAGCTGGACAGGTTTCCGGAAATCCACGGCATGCTGCTGGCCCTGAGCTTTGTGGGCACCGTCATCGCGTTGGAGCGCACGGTGGCCCTGGGCAAGGCGGCCGGCTACGCCTCGCCGGCCCTGCTGGGCATTTCCGGCCTCCTCATGATCTCCCCGCTCCCGTTGTGGATTGGCAAGGCCGTTCTGCTGGCCGGCACCATCGCCATGGTGCTGGTCTATCTGCCGCTGTGGCGGCGCCAGCGGGACAACGTGGTGCTGATCCAGATCATGGGCGGGATCACCGCGGTGGGCGCCGCGGCCCTCTGGCTGCGGATTCCCAGTGTTTCGGTGCTGCTGCCGTTCCTCATCAGTTTTGTGGTGCTCACCATTGCAGGGGAGCGCCTGGAACTGGCCCGCATCGGCATCTCCAGCCCGCGCGCCGAACCGGTCCTGACCCTCCTGGCCTTCGCCATGACGGCGGCCACGGCGGCCACGCTGCTGTGGCCCGCCGTCGGCTACCCGCTCTTCGGGCTGTCGCTGCTGGCGATGGTGGCCTGGCTGGTGGGTTACGACGCCGCCCGGAAAACCATCCGCTCCGACGGCCTGCCGCGCTACATTGCCGCGTGCCTCCTGGCCGGATACGGCTGGCTGGCGATTGCCGGCGTCGTGCTTGCCCTGCATGCCACCACGCTGACGGGCGCCTCCTATGATGTGGTGGTGCACGCGGTGTTCCTCGGCTTCACCATTTCCATGATCATGGCCCACGCGCCCGTCATCCTGCCCGCCGTGCTGCGCAAGCCGCTGCCGTACACGGAATTGTTTTGGGTGCCGGCCGTCCTGCTGCACGGCTCGCTGCTGGTGCGGCTGGGCCTGGGCGACGCGGCCGGCGTGCACGGCGCCTGGGTTGCCGGCGGCGTGTTCAACGTCATCTCCCTCCTGCTCTTTGCCGTCATGGCCGTCTGGCAGGCCACCCATCCACCGAAAGTCGCAGTGTGAACATCAACCTGACCCCTCCGGGCGCGAATGGCGGCATCGGTGAAAACGGCGCGAATGGTTCCAGCGGCGGGGGAGGCACCATGCGCCCCGGCGCCCGACCGCCCGCTCCCGGCCCCATGAACCGGGCGGGCTGGCACCTGCGCGCCAACGCCCCCGCCGTGTTTTGGCTCGTGGCGCTTGTCGTGGTGGTGCTTTTCCACCGCAGCATCCCGGCGTCGGCGTGGCTCATGGTGCACCTGCTGCTGCTTGGCGCGGTGACCAACTCCATCCTGGTGTGGAGCTGGCACTTTGCCCAGGCGCTGCTGCGCGGCCCCAACCCGAGCTCCCGCGGTATGGTGCTGCGGCTGGTGCTGCTCAATGTGGGCGTGCTCTCCGTGGTGGTGTCCATGGTGGCAAACATCTGGCTCCTGACGCTGATGGGCAGCATCCTGGTGGGCGCCGTGGTGGCCGCGCACGCCGTGGTGCTGGGGCTGCGCGCACACAAGGCCCTGCCCTCCCGCTTTGGCGCCTCGGTCTGGTACTACGTGGCGGCCTGCCTCCTGCTGCCCGTGGGTGCCGGCGTGGGTGCGGCCCTGGCCGCCGGGCTGGAAGGGGAGGCCCACGCCCGGCTGCTGCTGGTGCACATGGCGGTGAATGTGCTGGGCTTTGTGGGGCTGACGGTGCTGGGCACGCTCACCACGCTGCTGCCCACCATGCTGCACACCCGCGTGGCAGACGGCGCCGAGTCCGTGGCCCGGCACGGTGCCTGGCCACTGCTGGCCGGCGTCCTCATGGCTGCCGCCGGTGCCGCCGCCGGCGTGATGTTCCTGTGCACCGCGGGCCTGCTGGTGTACCTGGGCGGCGTGGTGTACATCTGCATCCCCCTCGTGAAGGTCGTCAGGTCGAAGGTGCCCGTCACTTTTGCCCCGCTGTCGGCGCTCGCGGCCCTCGCCTGGCTGGCGGTCTCCCTCGTCTGGCTGGCCATGCTGACCCTCACCTCCGGCGGTTGGGAGGGGCTCCACGGCGGGCTGGAGGTGGTGGGGCCGGTGCTGGCCGCCGGTTTTGCAGCCCAGGTGCTGCTGGCCGCGCTGAGCTACCTGGCGCCCGTGGTGCTGGGCGGCGGCCCGGCCGCAATGCGGGGGCGGGTGGCGGCCCTGGACAAGGCAGGGCTGTTCCGCGTGGTGCTGACCAACGTCTCGCTGCTGGTCTCGCTGCTTCCCCTGCCCAGCCTGGTCCGCGTGGGCACTAGCTTCCTGGTGCTGGCCGGGCTGGCCTGGTTCCTGCCGCTGCTGGGCCTGGCGCTGCTGCGCAAGCCCGCCGCTGCCGGGGAAGGCACGACGCCGGCTGCCCGCCCGGGTGCCGCAGCTGCCAGTTCCGCAGCCGCCGGTTCCGCGGCTGCCGGTGCCCCGTTTGACCCGGCCCCGGGGCGGCGGTGGGGCATGGCAGCGGCCGGGCTGGCCGTCGTCGTGCTTGTTATTGTGGCAGGCATTGTGTCGGATCCGTCTGCGCTGCCGGGCCTGAACCAGGCCGGCGCACAGGCGGGCGTGGTGGCCACCGGACAGACCACCACGGTGGAGATGACCATGAAGAACATGCGCTTCCACCCGGACAAGGTGGAGGTGCCCGCCGGCAACAAGCTGGTGATCAAGCTGGTTAACCAGGATTCCATGGTGCATGACCTTGTCACGGCCGACGGCGCCGAATCCGGGCGGCTGTATCCGGGGGAGAAGGCCACCGTGGACGCCGGCGTGGTCGGTGCCTCGATGGACGGCTGGTGCAGCATTGCCGGGCACAGGCAGCAGGGGATGGTGTTCACGATTGTGGCGACGGGCGCGCCGCTTGCGGCACCGTCAGCCTCCCCAGGCATGGGCGGGATGCCCGGCATGAACCACGGCACGACGGCGGCCACCGGGCCCAGCGCCGCCGCCCAGCTGGACTTCATGAAGGAACCGGCTGCCGGCTTCGCGGCGCACAACCCCGTGCTGCCGCCCCTGCCCGCCGGCACCGTGCATGAGATTGCCATGAAGGTGACAGAACAGCAGCAGGACGTGGCCGTGGGCGTGAAGCAGACGCTGTGGACGTTCAACGGCACGGCGCCCGGCCCCACCCTGCGCGGAAAAATTGGCGACAAGTTCAAGATCACGCTCACCAACGACGGCTCCCTGGGCCACTCGATCGACTTCCACGCCGGAGCGCTGGCACCCGACCAGCCCATGCGCACCATCAACCCGGGCGAAACGTTGACGTACACCTTTACGGCCACGAAGGCGGGGATCTGGATGTACCACTGCAGCACCATGCCCATGAGCCTGCACATCGCCAACGGCATGTTTGGCGCCGTGGTGATTGATCCGCCAAACCTGCCCGTGGTGGACAAGGAGTACGTGCTCATCCAGTCGGAGCTGTACCTGGGCCCGCAGGGCGGCATTGCCGACCTGGCCAAGATCCAGGCCGACAAGCCGGACGCCGTCGTGTTCAACGGCTTCGCCAACCAGTACGATTTCCGCCCCCTGGCGGCCAAGGTGGGCGAAAAGGTGCGGGTCTGGGTGCTCGACGCCGGACCCAACCGGGCCACGTCCTTCCATGTGGTGGGCGGCCAGTTCACCAAGGTGTGGAGCGAGGGTCGCTACCTGCTGGACGGCTCGGACCCCACGGCCGCCTCCCAGGCCATGGCACTGGCGCCGGCGCAGGGCGGTTTTGTCGAATTGACGTTCCCGCAGGCCGGCAACTACCCCTTCGTCTCCCACTACATGGTCGATGCCGAGCGTGGGGCCCACGGCGTGTTCAAGGTATCCGGCTGACACACCCCTCCCCCCCTCCCTCCCTCCCTCCCTCCCTCCCCGACGCTCCATCACCTTTTGCGGCTTTTTCCCCGACGCTCCATCACCTTTTGCGGGTTTTTGCGGGACGCCGCATCACCTTTCGCGGCTTTTTGCGGGACGCGGCATCACCGTTGGCGCCGCCTCTCGACGGCCGGGCCGAGGGCAGGGCATGATTCAGGCATGGAGAAACTTGTTCCCTCGCCCGCTGCCGTTGCCGCTTTTGACACCCTCGCCGCTGATGTTGCGGATGCCGGGGTCACCGTCGGCAAAATGTTCGGCGCCACGTCGCTGATGGTGGGCAGCAAGGCCATCGGCTGCCTTCACGGGGACGCCGTCGCGTTCAAGCTGGGCCGCGATTCAACGGGGCACACCGAGGCCCTCGCCCTCCCGAACGCCGTGCTGTTTGATCCCTCCGGAATGAAACGGCCATTCAAGGACTGGGTGGTGGTGCCGCTAGCCTCCGTCGAGCACTGGCCGGCGCTGGCGGACGCCGCCCTGGCGTTCACGGCAGGCTGAGCGCGCCCAGCCGGTTGACGTGATCGAGAGCGGCGAAAGTGGGATGAAAATGGCCGGGGACGGCATCCAGGACAGACAGCCCGTGGTCATTGCCGGTGCCGGCCCGGTCGGGTTGATGCTTGCCTGCGAGCTGGCCGCCGCGGGCATCGCCTCGACGGTCCTCGAGCAGGCCGCCGAGCCCAGTGCCATGCCGAAAGGCAACGGCCTGGTGGGCGAGATCGCAACCGTGCTTGCGAAGCGTGGCCTGCTGCGGGGGCAAAGGGGCCTCCACGCCATCCCCGCGCCCCGCTACTCTTTCGGCGCCCTCCCGCTGCGGCTCAACCCGCTCCGGCCCAATGCGCTGAAAATCCTGCCGATACCGCAACGCCGGCTGGAACAGCTGTTGGAAGCCCGCGCCCGCGCCACCGGTGTTGACATCCGCCGCGGGCACACCGTTACCGGCTTCCAGGACGACGGCGAACGCGTGCTCGTGGAGGTTTCCTCCGCCGGCGGCAGCTACACCCTCGGCACCGGATTCCTGGCCGGGTGCGACGGCGCCCACAGCTTCGTCCGGCACCAGCTGGGCATTGACTTTCCGGGGACCACGGGGAACCAGCTGGTGCGGATCGGGCACGTCACGGTTCCCCCAACTTTAGTCAGCCGGACCCGGAATGCCGTGGAGCTTCCCGGCGGCCAGCGGCTGGCATTGTTCCAGCCGAACCACACGCCAACAGGTTCGTTCACGATTGCCCCCCTGTCGAAACTGGACCGCGGCGCCCCAAAGGACCTGTACATCGTCGCTTCGCAGGAGCCACGCGGCACGCAGGAAGCTGCCGCGCAGATTTCTCTCGAGGAATTGCAGGCCAGCATCAAGCGTGTGCTGGGCGCAGACCTTCCGGCCAGCGGCGGCGAATGGCTGCGCTCCACGGTGGCCAACAGCCGCCAGGCCGCGCGGTACAGGGCGGGCAGGGTGTTCCTTGCCGGCGACGCCGCCCATGTGTTCTCCGCGGGCGGTTCCTCGCTGAATACGGGAATGCTCGACGCCGTCGACCTCGCCTTCCGCTTGGCCGCCGTGCTCGACGGCAGGGAACCCTTCGACTCACTCGAGGACTACCACGCCGTTCGCCACGCGGCGGGTGAGGTGACGTTGCGCCAAACACGGGCACAGGCCGCGCTGTCCGCCCCTGGACCCGACGCCGAAGCACTCCGGCAGGTGCTCAGTGCGGCGTTCCGCAGCCGCAATCCCCACCGCTACCTGGCCACGCTGCTCATCGGCAGGCCTCACCGGGAGCGGCGGGCAGACCGGCCGTGATGGAGCGTCGCGGGAAAACCCGCCAGAGGTGATGGAGCGTCGCGGGAAAACCCGCCAGAAGTGATGGAGCGTCGCATGGGAGGGGGCTTAATGTGCGCCCGCCTTTCCATTCCGGTAAACTTGGGACGCAAGACCCCCTTGATTGCCTGCCGGGGTACAGCAGCGCTGGAGACGGATGGCAGTTTGCAAGGGGCATTTTCGTGTCCGGACGGTGTACGGCGGAACGTTCCGCCGACCCATGCAGCGACCGGCTCAACTTTATGAGCAAGGGGGAGGATCCCATGCCAGCAATCGTGATCGTCGGCGCCCAGTGGGGCGACGAGGGCAAGGGCAAGGCCACTGATCTTTTGGGCGGCCTGGTGGACTATGTGGTGAAGCCGAACGGCGGCAACAACGCCGGGCACACCGTGGTGGTGGGCGGTGAGAAGTATGAGCTCAAGCTCCTTCCCGCAGGCATTTTGAGCCCCAACGCCACCCCCATCATCGGCAATGGCTGCGTGGTGAACCTGGAGGCCCTGTTTGAGGAAATCGAGGGCCTGCAGGCCCGGGGCGCTGACACGTCCAAGCTGCGGATTTCCGCCAACGCACACCTGGTGGCCCCGTACCACCAGGTGCTGGACAAGGTCACCGAGCGTTTCCTGGGCAAGCGTGCCATCGGCACCACAGGCCGGGGCATCGGCCCGGCCTACATGGACAAGGTGGCCCGGCTGGGGATCCGCGTCCAGGACGTGTTTGACGAGTCCATCCTGCGCCAAAAAGTGGAAGGCTCGCTCAAGCAAAAGAACGAGCTCCTGGTCAAGGTCTACAACCGCCGCAACGTGGAAGTTGACGAGATTGTGGACTACTTCCTGGGCTTCGCCGAACGCCTCCGCCCCATGGTCATTGACGCAACCTATGTGCTCAATGAGGCCCTGGACCGCGGCGAAGTGGTGCTCATGGAGGGCGGCCAGGCCACCTTCCTGGACGTGGACCACGGCACCTACCCGTTCGTGACCTCCTCCAACCCGACGGCGGGCGGCGCGTCCGTGGGCTCGGGAATCGGCCCCACCCGCATCACCCGCGCCGTGGGCATCATCAAGGCCTACACCACGCGCGTGGGCGCCGGACCGTTCCCCACGGAACTGTTCGACGACATGGGCATCTACCTGCAAAAGACCGGCGGCGAGTTCGGCGTCAACACCGGCCGCCCGCGCCGCTGCGGCTGGTACGACGCCATCCTGGCCCGCCACGCCTCCCGCGTCAACGGCTTCACCGACTACTTCGTCACCAAGCTGGACGTGCTCACCGGCATCGAGCAGATCCCCGTCTGCGTGGCCTACGACGTGGACGGCGTCCGCTTCGACGAAATGCCCATGACGCAGACCGACTTCCACCACGCCCAGCCCATCTTCGAGTACTTCCCGGGCTGGACGGAGAACATCACCGGCGCCCGCACCATGGAGGAGCTGCCGGAAAACGCGCGCAATTACATCCTGGCGCTGGAAAAAATGTCCGGCACCCGGATCTCCGCGATCGGCGTGGGCCCGGACCGCGACCAGACCATCGTCCGGCACGACCTCATAAACGACTAGGCCGTTCCTTCCAAGGCGGGACGACGGCGGAACTTAAGTTCCGCCGTCGTCCCGCCTTTTTAACACCCCGGAAGGCTACGCTGGAGGTAGGTAAACGAACGGTTGAGGAGTTGCCATGAAGGTCAGTGTTGGACAGTTCAACCCGGGCGGCGACGTCGCGGGCAACCTGGCGGTCATGCGCAGCTTGGCGGCCTCGGCACGGGACGGCGGCGCGCGGCTGATCGTCTTCCCCGAGGAATCCATGTTTTCCGTGGGCCGGGTGCCCGGTGACTTCACCGCCGCAGTGGACGCCCAATGGACCACGTTTGTCCAGGGCCTGAGCCACATTGCGGCCGACGTGGGCATTGCGGTGGTTGCCGGCGGCTACGAGTCCAGCGGCGAGGCACGCCCGTACAACACCCTGGTGGCCGTGGATGACGACGGCGGCATCCTGGGCACCTACCGCAAGCTGCACCTGTATGACGCGTTTTCCTACCAGGAGTCCAAGCGGATCAAGCCGGGCAACAGCGGCATCACGCTGGTGGACATTGGCGGATTCAGGGTGGGCATCATGACGTGCTACGACATCCGCTTCCCGGAGCTGGCCCGGGCCCTGGCACTGGAAGGGGCGGACCTCATTTGCGTGGCCGCGGCCTGGTTCAAGGGCGACAACAAGGTGGACCACTGGGAGACGCTGCTGAAGGCCCGCGCCATTGAAAACACGGTGTGGATTGCCGCGGCGGGCACATCCAGCGACCACTGCATCGGGCATTCGGCAATCCTGGACCCCATGGGCATTCCGCAGGACTTCCTGGACGACGAGCCCCAGGGCGTGGCCACGGCGGATGTCACACACAAGCGCATCGAGGAAGTGCGCGAATTTTTGCCCGTGCTGCGGAACCGGCGCTTTGGCGAAGGCGCGGTGTTGGCCGGAGCCAGCTGATTTATTCATTGACGGCCGGGCCACAGGGTGGTTAGTGTCGGGATTAAGGGCAGGAGGAAGTCATGAACGATTCCAAAATATGGGCGGCACTTGAGCCGTTGCACCCCTCGGCGCTGGATGACATGCCGATGGATGGGAACTGGCTGAAACCGCCATTTGCCAACGATCCATCCGGACGCGCCATCGTGTGCAATGACGGCGACTTCCAGTTTGTGGTCGTTGACCGCAAGAGGGGCTCCGTGCTGTTCGTGTGCGAGGACGACGAATCCGTGGTGGCCTCGAGCCTGGAGAGCTTTGTGAAGATTGTTGCCGCATGGGGTTCCATCGACCGTGACGCCCCCGGACCGGAGGACGACGCCGATTTTTCCGAGGTGAAGAAGTCGTTCGAGCAGCAGCTCAAGTCACTGGACCCGGTGGCTGCCGGCTCCAACGAGTTTTGGGCGCTGTACACCGAAGAACTGACCAGCGACGACTATGTGGACATCGACGACGAGCTGGACGACGATGACGACGAGGAGCAGGAAACCGACACGGGTGACAATGACCGCCCCGGCGCCGACGAATCCTTCAGCCTCGCCTAGTTCCCCGCATTCCCCGCATTTCCCGCAGCACGCAGCACCTAAGCTTGAGAACATGACCCATGTAAACGACCCTGCCGTGATCCGCCGGCTGCTGGCCACGCCTGCCCGCTGGGCCGTGGTGGGCCTGTCCAACAACCCGCTGCGCCCCGCCGTCGGCGTGTCCCTCTACCTGCAGCAGCACCTGGGCCAGGAGATCATCCCGGTGAGCTTGAAGGGGGACGACGTCCACGGCGCCAAGGGGTACAAAACATTGGCAGAAATACCCGGAAACATAGACGTTGTGGACTGTTTCGTGAATTCGGCCAAAGTAGGATTGGTGGTGGACCAGGCCATTGCGGCCGGCGCCAAGGCCGTGTGGCTGCAACTTGGCGTGATCGATCAGGACGCCGCCCGGCGGGCAGCGGATGCCGGCCTGGACGTCGTCATGAACACCTGCCCCAAGATCGAGGCCGCGGTTTTGGGCCTTTAAGTCCCAACGGAGAATATCCATGCCCCGCCACCTCCACACGGCCCCCCATGTTGCCCGCTGGATCACGCTTGCCCTGGTGGCCGTGGTCCTGGCCGCCGCGGCCTTCGGCGCCGTGCGCCTCGCCTGGGGAGGCTCGACGCCGGCTGGCACCGACACGGCCGCCGCACTCCCGGCTCCCGCCGCCCACAGCACCACTGCGGCAGCCGGGACTCCCAGCGCAACTGGCCCAACGGCGTCGTCCGCGCCGCAGGGCCCCGTGGACCCCAGGACCGGGCGGCACAGCACCCTGGACGGACTGGTGCCCGACTTTACCCTCCCACCCGTTGAAAACGGCCTGGCCCCCGTCATCACCAGGATCCCCACGGAGCAAAAGGTGGTGTTCCTGACCATCGACGACGGCGCCGTAAAGCGGGCTTCGGACCTGGCCCTGATGGAGCAGCACGGGATCAAGGCGTCGCTGTTCCTCGCGCACAACTTCATCGCCGGCCATGCCAGCTTCTTCACCGCCCACACGGCAGCCGGGTTCCTCATTGAAGACCACACCATGAGCCACAACCTGGGCTTCATCCACCTCAGCTATGAGCAGCAAAAGGCCGAAATTTGCGGCATGGCGGACTTCGAGGAAAAGAACTTTGGCCGCCGGCCCGTGCTGTTCCGCCCGCCGGGAGGGCCGTACACCATGTCCGTGCAGAGGGCCGCGGCCGCCTGCGGCATGAAGGCCATTGTGGACTGGGAGGCGAAGGCTAGCGCCGGCAGGATGGACTACCAGGTGGGCCATGCACTGCGGCCGGGCGAGATTGTCCTGATGCACTTCCGGCCGGAATTCCCGGCAGACCTTGCAGCCTTCGTGAAAGCGCAAAAGGCGGCAGGGCTGAAGGTTGTGCTGCTGGAAGACTATCTGGGCGTGAAATAGCTGCTGTGCCGCAGGGAGCCAAGGTACCGTTGAGCCCATGACCCGCATTGTGTACTACACAGCCAGCACGCTCAACGGCTTTCTGGCTGACGAGGACAACTCGCTGGCCTGGCTGTTTGCCGTGGACGATTCCGGCGGGCCCGACATGGCCGCCTTCATGGCCGGCATGGGCGTGTTTGTGGAGGGCTCCACCACCTATGAGTGGGTGTTGCGGGAGGAGAAGCTGCTGGAAAACCCGGCCAAGTGGCAGCAGTATTACGGGTCCAGGCCAACGTATGTTTTTTCTTCCCGTGAGCTGCCCGTGCCCAGCGGCGCCGACGTCCGCTTTGTCCGTGGCCCGGTTGCGGATGCCCTGCCGGCCATCGTGGCCGCAGCCGGGGATGGGGATGTGTGGGTGGTCGGTGGCGGAGACCTTGCTGGGCAGTTCCTGGACATCGGCGCCCTCGACGAACTGGTGGTGACCATGGCCCCGGCCGTGTTGTCCGGCGGGGCGCCCCTGCTGCCCCGCAATGTGGGCCCGGACAGGCTGGAGTTGCGCAGCGCCGGCATGTTTGGGCAGTTTGCCCAGCTCACGTACGGCGTCAAGAAATCGGAGGCGCAGTGAGCATCTCAGCAGCCGAATTCCGTGCCGCCGCCCTGAAATTCCCGGGCAGCTACGAGGACTTCCCCTTTGGCCCGGAAACGTCCGTCTTCAAGGTCAGGGCTCCCAGCAGCGGAGGGGACAAGTGGGTGGGAAAGATGTTCGCCGCGGGCCGGCTGGACAGCGCGGAGCTGTCCGTGAGCCTCAAGTGCGATCCGGAGCTGGCCCCGCAGCTGCGCGCCGCCAACCCCGCCATCACACCCGGCTACCACATGAACAAGAGGCACTGGAATACGGTGGACTGCACCGCGGCCGAAGCGCAAACGGTGCTGGACCTGCTGGAGGATTCCTACGACCTGGTGGTGGCCGGGCTGCCGAAGAAACAACAAACTGCCCTGGAATGGAGCGCCCGTGTTGCCAAGGAATAGCCGGTCCGGCCAGGGGAAGCCGGGCCTGAACTACCCGGAGATGGGCAGGACCCGCCTGAACGCCGGGCTGCCCACGGGAACCGGCGCGTGGCCGGACGGCTTTGACCATGTGGACAGGCAACTGCGGGTGGGCACCGGGGACGCCGCCTTCACGGCACTGGCCGAGGGCATCCTGACGTGGCAAATCCAGCGCCGCGCGGGCCTGCGGGTGTCGGCACCCCCGCGCGCCGTGGTGGGTGCCCGGGTGGTCAGCGGCTTCGGTGTCGGTGACCTCAGGCTGCCGGTTCCGTGCGAGGTGGTCTGGGCGCTGGAGCCCGCGGGCGTGCTGCGCAGCGACGGCACCGAGGTGCAGCTGGCCGGGTTTGGCTACGGCACGCTCCCGGGACACCCGGCCCTTGGCGAGGAGGCATTCCTGGCCATGAAAACGCCCGACGGCGGCGTCTGGTTCAGGCTCCTTGCCTTCAGCAAGCCCTCGGGCCTGCTCTTCAGGCTGGGCTCCCCGGTCACAAAGCTGACCCAGCGCAACGTGACAATGGCGTACCTGCGGGCGGCCCAATCCCTCACCGCTTAAGCAACTGTGAGTCAGAAACTGCATCATGATCAACCTGTTTTGGTTGATTCCCGTGCAGTTTCTGACTCACAGTTGCGGAGGGGGTTAGCCGAAGTGCTTGGTCAGCGTTCCCTCATGCGCCTCGCGGAGCTGGTCCAGCGGGGCGCTGAACAGGCCCTGCAGGTCAAGGGCGCCGCCGGCGGCGTCCACCACGCCGATCCGGGAGACCGGGAAGTGGCGGGCGGTGCACATATCGTTGAACCTGACCTCTTCGCTGCGCGGGACGGATACGATGGCCCGGCCCTGCGTCTCGGAGAACAGCAGCGTGAAGATGTCCACGCCGTCCCGTGCGGCCACCTCGTCCAGCGCCACGCGGGCGCCGGTGTTGTTCCGCAGCGAAGACTCCACCAGGGCGGCGGCAAGGCCGCCCTCGGACAGGTCGTGGGCCGAGTCAATCATGCCGTCGCGTGAGGCATTGATGAGGATCTCACCCAGTTCCCGCTCGCGCTTCAGGTCAACCGCGGGTGCGGCGCCGCCCAGGTGCCCGCGGAGGTTGGCCCACTCGGAGCCGTCCAGTTCGGCGGCCGTGGTGCCCAGCAGGTAGATGGCCTGGCCGTCCTCGGCCCAGCCCGACGGCGTGCGCCGGGCAACGTCGTCGAACTTGCCCAGGACCGCCACCACGGGGGTGGGGTGGATGGGGGTGGTGCCCGTCTGGTTGTAGAGGGAGACGTTGCCGCCGGTGACCGGGATGCCCAGTTCCATGCAGGCGTCGGACAGGCCGCGGATGGCCTCCGCCAGCTGCCACATGACGTTGGGGTCCTCGGGGGAGCCGAAGTTCAGGCAGTCGCTGACGGCCATCGGGATGGCGCCGGAGGTGGCCACGTTGCGGTAGGCCTCGGCCAGGGCCAGCTGCGCGCCGTGGTACGGGTCCAGGAACGTGTAGCGGCCGTTGGCGTCGGTGGCCAGGGCAACGCCCAGCCCGGTTTCCTCGTCCACGCGGATCACTCCGGCGTCGTCGGGGAAGGCCATGGCGGTGTTGCCGCCCACGTAGCGGTCGTACTGGTTGGTGATCCAGTCCTTCGAGCACATGTTGGGGGAGGCCATGAGCTCCAGGACGGCTGCCTTGAGCTCTTCCGCGGTGGCGGGGCGGCCGGCGTCCTGCACGGAGCCGGTGAAGGTGTCCGCCTGCAGGGCGTCCTGCCATTCCGGGCGGGCGTAGGGGCGGTCGTAGACCGGGCCGTCGTGCGCCACGGTGCGGGGATCGACGTCGACAATCACCTCGCCCTCCCACTTGATAATGAGGCGGCCGGTGCCGGTGACCTCGCCCAGCCAGGAATACTCCACGGCCCACTTGTCCATGACGGCCTCAAATGCGGCCACGTTCTCGGGGGAGACCACGGCCATCATGCGTTCCTGGGACTCGGACATGAGGATTTCGCCCGGTGTGAGGGTGGGGTCGCGCAGCAGCACGGACGTCAGCTCGACCTCCATGCCGCCGTCGCCGTTGGAGGCCAGCTCCGACGTGGCGCAGGAGATGCCGGCGGCGCCCAGGTCCTGGATGCCCTCCACGAGGGAGCCCTTGAACAGCTCCAGGCAGCACTCAATGAGCACCTTTTCGGCGAAGGGGTCGCCCACCTGCACGGCCGGGCGCTTGGAGGGCTTGGTGGAATCGAAGGACTCCGAAGCCAGCACGGAGGCGCCGCCAATGCCGTCGCCGCCGGTGCGCGCGCCGAACAGCACCACCTTGTTGCCCAGGCCGGAGGCGTTGGCCAGGCGGATGTCCTCGTGGCGCATCACGCCCACGGCCAGCGCGTTGACCAGCGGGTTGCCCTGGTAGATCGGGTCGAAGACCATCTCGCCGCCAATGTTCGGCAGGCCCAGGGAGTTGCCGTAGCCGCCAATGCCTGCCACGGCGCCGTGCATGACGCGGGCCGTGTCCGGGTGGTCGATGGCGCCAAAGCGCAGCGGGTCCATGACGGCCACGGGGCGGGCGCCCATCGAGATGATGTCGCGGACAATGCCGCCGATGCCGGTGGCGGCACCCTGGTAGGGCTCCACGAACGACGGCGAATTGTGGCTTTCGATCTTGAACGTGACGGCCCAGCCGTCCCCCAGGTTGGTGACGCCGGCGTTTTCGCCGATGCCCACCAGCATGTCCTTCTTCATCTCCTCGGTGACCTTTTCGCCAAACTGGCGGAGGTGGTTCTTGGAGGACTTGTAGGAGCAGTGCTCGCTCCACATGACGGAGTACATGGCGAGCTCAGCGCCAGTGGGGCGTCGCCCCAAAACCTTCACGACGTCGTCGTACTCGTTTTGCTTCAGGCCCAGCTCGGCCCAGGGCAGCTCGACGTCGGGCGTGGCAGCGGCGTTTTCAACCGTGTCGATGTTGAACTTTTGGGCGGACTCGGTGGAAATCTCAGCCATTTATTTGCCTCCAAGCAGCGTGTTCAGGACGGATGCGAAGAAACCCAGGCCGTCGGTGCCGGTGTGGCCCGGGCCGTAGCCGGTCTCCACGGCGTGCTCGGGGTGCGGCATGAGGCCCACCACGTTGCCGGCGGCGTTGGATATGCCTGCGATGTCGCGGCGTGAGCCGTTCGGGTTGCCGCCCATGTAGCGGAACGTCACAAGGCCCTCGGCCTCCAGCGCGTCCAGGGTCTTTTCGTCGGCGATGTACTGGCCGTCCTGGTTCTTCAGCGGCACCGTGATGTCCTGGCCTGCGGCGTACGCGTTGGTCCAGGCGGTGGTGTTGTTCTCCACGCGCAGCACCTGGTCGCGGCACAGGAACTTCAGGTGGTCATTCTTGATCATGGAGCCGGGCAAAAGGTGCGCCTCGGTCAGGATCTGGAAGCCGTTGCAGATGCCCAGCACCGGCAGCTTGGCGTCCGAGTTCGCAGCGTCAACAATCTTGCCCATGAGCGGGGCAAAGCGGGAAATGGCCCCGGCGCGCAGGTAGTCGCCGTAGGAGAAGCCGCCGGGGATGATGACGGCGTCAACGTCGGCAAGTTCGGTGTCGGCGTGCCACAGTTCGACGGCGGTGGCCCCGGACACCCGCACCGCACGGGCCGCGTCGCGGTCGTCCAGGGTGCCGGGGAAGGTGACAACGCCAATGCGGGCACCTGCCAGGGGGGCGCCGGCCGGGCCCGACGGGTAGGAGCCGATCAGGGGGGTTTCAGTCATGGCTAGTCCGCCACCACTTCAACGTTGACCACGTCTTCAATGACCGGGTTGGACAGCATGGACTCGGCGGCCTCGCGTGCCTGCGCCAAAATCTCCTCGGTCACCTCGCCGTCCACCGTTAGTTCAAAGCGCTTGCCCTGGCGGACAGCGGAGAAAGCGGTGAAACCCAGGCGGGGAAGGGCGCCAACAATGGCCTTTCCCTGCGGGTCGAGGATTTCGGGCTTGAGCATGACATCGACAACGATCCGGGGCATCCGTTGGACTCCTGTTTAAAAAGGGGGTGGCCACGGATTGCCGTCTTACGCCGTCTTTGGCCAGGCCGCAGCGGCCTGAAAACCGGTAGATGAAGCGCTCCGCGAGCTTGCCTTTCCATTCTACCGAGTCTTTGCAAACTCCCGGAATCGGCGGACGGGGGAAAGATGACGACACATTTGGACCCGAACCGCGGGGGACTATCAATGTGATCCATCGCATAGTACCGTGATACCACATCCCACCTCCCAGGACGGAGGACTGGCACCTTGGGTGGGATGTGCATTCGTCGAATTCCCTGCGGCCGTGCTGCGGCCCCGTGAAAGGAACACATGAAGTCCACCAACACAATGAACCGCTGGAAGGGCGCGCCAAGGATGGCCGCCGCCGGGGTTCTCAGCGCCGCGCTGCTCGCCGCCGCGGTGTCCCCGGCCCTTGCCGCGGTGCCTGCCACCGCCGGGTCTGCCGCCACGGGGCCCGCCACCGTGGCGGCGCCGAGCTACACGCAGCAAGTTCTGGCCAGCAATGGCGACAACGCCATTGACCCCGTCCTGGGCAAGTACTACCGCATCGTTGGGCTGGCCGACCTGGGCAACGGGGTGCTGCTGGCAGCCTATGACGGGCGGCCCGACGGCGGGGACTCGCCGTCGCCCAACTCCATCGTCCAGCGCCGCAGCACCGACGGCGGCAAGACGTGGGGCGCGCCAACGTACATTGCCCGCGGCCAGCTCGCAGCCCCCGGCGTGCTGCGCTACGGCTTCAGTGATCCCAGCTATGTGGTGGACAAGGAGACCGGCACCGTCTTCAACTTCCACGTCTACTCCAAGGACCAGGGCTTCGCCGGCAGCACCTTCAACAATGACGACGCCGACCGCCAGGTCATCAGCACCGAGGTCTCCGTCTCCACCGACGGCGGGCTGAGCTGGTCCACGGACCCGGCCAACATGCCCACGCTGCCCGTCCCGGCCGGTTACGCCACCGGCTCCGCCTACGCCGGCTTCGCGGGCCCGCTGGTCACCTCCGTGGCCAAGCCCGCAGGCGCCACTGTCAACGGCGTGGCCAATGTGGGCGGGGTTGCCGGCATGTTCGCCTCCTCCGGCGAAGGCATCCAGCTCAAGTACGGCCCGTACAAGGGCAGGCTCATCCAGCAGTACGCCGGCAAGGTCAAGCAGGCCGACGGCAGCACTATCATTCAGGCCTACAGCGTCTATTCCGACGACCACGGAAAAACCTGGCAGCGCGGGGCGTTCGTCGGCACCGGCATGGACGAAAACAAGGTGGTGGAGCTTTCCGACGGGCGCGTCATGCTCAACTCACGCGACAGCGCCAACGGCGGCGGGCGCAAGATCGCCATTTCCACCGACGGCGGCGCCAGCTACGGGGCGGTCAGCTACGACTCAGCCCTGACGGACCCCACCAACAATGCCGGCCTGACCCGCATGTTCCCCGACGCCGCCGAAGGCACCCCGGCAGCCAAGGTGCTGCTGTTCTCCAACGCGAACAACCGCTCCAGCCGTACCAACGGCACCGTCCGCTACTCCTGCGACGACGGGGCCACCTGGAGCGCGGGCAAGCAGTTCAAGGCCGGCACCATGAGCTACTCCACCGTCACCGCGCTCTCCGACGGCAGCTTTGGCATCCTGTATGAGGGCGACTCCAACACCATCACCTTCGGCAAGTTCAATGCCGCCTGGGTCGACGCCTTCTGCGACGCCAGCCTCGCCGCCGCCCCCGTCACTGGTGACAACGGCGCCACGGTTTCGGCCTCACTGACGGTCAGCAACACCTCAGCCGCAGCCATTGACGGGGCCACGGCAACATTTGCGCCGCAAGCCGGATGGGCCTTTGGTTCCGTGCAGCTGCCCTCCATTCCGGCCGGCGGGAAGGCAACTGTCCAGGTCCCCGTCACCATCCCGTCCTACGCCAAGGCAGGCAGCACCAGCATCAAGGCGCAGGCCACCGTGCTGGGCCACGTGCTCAGCGCCGCCGTCCCCGTGACCATCACGGGCGGCTCCACGGAAACCCTGGTGGGGGCGGCCATCACCGGCTCCCGCAATGACGCCGGCCGCGACCTGGCCGCCAACCCGTACGCCGCCGGCGACTCCGTGCCCTACTCCTTCGCCGTCGCCAGCACCGGCAACATCAGCGAGGCAGTGGTGCCCCAGTCCGGAAACGTGGCACCCTTTGTGCCGCCGGGAGCCGGCAACTGCCGGTACATGGTGCTGCCGGTCTGGGGCAGCTACAACTGCACCACCCCCAAGCACGTGGTCACAGCAGAGGAAGCCGCGAACGGCTTCTTTGTCCCGGTGACAACATGGCAGGTGACGGGCACCGGCGCGGAAACGCAAAACTACACCATCACCGGCGACGAGGTGGACCTCATGGTGCGCAACCCCCAGCTCAGCGGCACGGCCTCCACGGCCTGGAACGACGCCGACGGCAACGGTTTCGCCAACACCGGCGACACCGTCACCACCACGGTCACCGTGACGAACTCCGGCAACGTGCCCCTGACGGACGTTGCCGCAGCCGGCGTC
Organism: Arthrobacter silviterrae; assembly: GCF_011045165.1. Taxonomy (GTDB): domain Bacteria; phylum Actinomycetota; class Actinomycetes; order Actinomycetales; family Micrococcaceae; genus Specibacter; species Specibacter silviterrae. The sequence goes on along the minus strand of NZ_JAAKZI010000002.1, from coordinate 134,274 downwards.
GGCTCCCCGGTGGCCGCGCTGGCACCGGGCCAGTCCGCGAGCTTCACCTCCACCCGTGCCGTGACAGCCGAAGAGCTGGCGGCCGGGCAGGTAACGGCGTCCACCATTGCCGCTGCGGGCCACAATGGCGCCAGGACGGCCGCCGTCGACCTTGCGGCAGCAGCCCTGACGCTGCCGGTGGTCCCGCCGATGCCGGCGGGCAGCCCCGCCGTCGACCGGGCCAATCTCAACGGGCAGCCGCCGGTTGACCTGGGCCTGCAGGACGGCAAGTACCGGGTGGGCGACACCGTCACGGTTCACGGCGCGCCCGCCAAGCAGTGGGCGTATGTGTACCTGAACCAGCACGGCCAGCGCTTCGGCTGGTTCCTGGCCGACGCCGAAGGGACCATCACATTCACGGTTCCGGAAGGCACCAAGAACGGCCTGGACACGCTGGTGCTGCTCGACAGGGACGGTGCGCAGGTCTCCTTCGGGGCCTTCCACGTCACGCCATAGCAGCCCGGCTGCCGCAGAGGCACAGCATTAATGGGGCCGCCGCCCCGTTCGGGCGGCGGCCCCACCATCGATAGGATTTGTCCCATGGTTTTGGTTCCCGCGCAGTGGTCCGGCATGTTTTCCGTGGACACGGAACATGACGGCGCCCAACGCTTCCTCAGGCTGGACCCGTCCGGCTTCCTGCCGCCGTCCACCGACAGCCTGGCCAACAGGGCCGCCATGGCCGCCGGCGTCCGCGCAGGCTGGCGCACGGGCAGCGGCACGCTGGTGCTAGAGGGGGAAGGCGCCGCGGATGCCGCGCCGTATGACGTCCTGGTGGACGGTGCCCTGGTCCACCGGCTGCCCGCCGCGGGCAGCCATCGCCACGTGGTGCGGGTGGATGCGCCCTCCGCAGGCTCCCTTGTGGAGGTTTGGCTGCCGCACTTTGGCGACTTCCGGCTCAAGACTGCCACGTTCGACGGCGACGGGACGGCGCCGTCCGCCCCGTCCGGGCCGCGGTGGCTCGCCTACGGCAGTTCCATCACACACTGCCAGCAGGCCGACGGCCCTACGGAGACGTGGCCGGCCCTCGTGGCGCGCAGCAACGGCTGGCAGCTACGCAACCTGGGACTGGCCGGCGAATGCCAGCTGGACCCCGTGGCTGCGGACACCATCGCCCAGACGCCCCTTGACATCATCAGCCTGTGCGTGGGGATCAACAGCTACAACGCGTCAGCGTATTCCGAACGGACATACGCCGGGGCCGTCTTCAGCTTCATTTCCACAGTCCGCAGGGCACACCCCCAGGTGCCGATCGTGGTGATCATGCCCGTGCTGTCGCCGCCGCGCGAAAACAAGCCCAACAACGTCGGCTGGACCCTGGTCGATTACCGGGCGGCCACTGCGGATGTGGTTGCGGAGCTGTGCCGCCGCGGCGACACCCGGTTGCATTGCATCGACGGCGCCTCCGTTTTGACCGCGCAGGAGGCGATTGACCGGCTGCCCGACACCCTGCATCCGGACAATGCGGGCTACGCCCTCATGGCGAAACGCCTGGCACCCAAACTCGCCGCCGCCCTCACCTGAGACGCTCCCTCATGTTTGGCGGCGTTTTTCCCGACGCTCCCTCACCATTTGGGGTGTTTTTCCCGACGCTCCCGCGGAATGCTCGGAGCGTTCCCAAATAGTGCCCCGGTTGCAACCGAGCGTCGTGGAAAAGTGCCCCGGTTGCAACCGAGCGTCAGTTAGGAGGTGGCGGTGGCGGCGTCCAGGGCTGCGCTGAGCCGGCCCCTCAGCACTGCCGATTCCGCCGCAAAGCCGCGCTGTTGCGCCACATAGTCGGCCTTGCCCGCCGCGGTCTCGATCTGGATCGGAGGATAGCCCCACGCCGCGAGGTCGTACGGCGATGCCTGCATGTCCATGGCCCGGATCCGCCACGACAGCTCAAAACAGTCCATCACCAATTCACTCGGCAGCAGGGGCGACAGCTTGTACGCCCACTTGTACAGGTCCATGTTCGCGTGCAGGCAGCCGGGCTGTTCCATGTCCCGCTGATTTTCCCGCGTCGGCCTGAGTTCGTTGAGCCCGACGGCCTGCGGGGTGTAGAAACGGTAGGCGTCAAAGTGCGTGCAGCGGATCCTGTTGCCCTCCACCACCCCATCCGTGCCGGCGGAACCCAGCCGCAGCTGCAGGTATTCGTGCCGGACCTGGTTGGCTTCCTGCTTGTAGACCATGGCCCATTCGTGCAGCCCAAAGCAGCCAAATTGGGCCGGCCGCAGCGCAGTCCGGCCCAGGATGATCCGGGCAAAGTCCACGGCCTCCCGGCGCTGCGCCAGAAACTTTTCCGTGTCAAGCACGACGCCGGCACCCGGGTGTGGTGCCTCCGGAACCAGGGTGCCGCCGCAGTCCGCGGGGCGGTAAAACTTCCAGCCCAACCGTTCCTGGGCGCCCTGGCCATGCAAAACGACGCCGGCGCCGGGATGCCAGCGGCGCAGCTGGCCCGGCTTTTGAGTGTAGTAGGTGAACAGGAAGTCCTCGACAGGGTGCTTTTGGCCGGCGGAACGCCGCGCCAGGTAGGGCAACGCGTAGCGGTCCACGCGTTCCTGGTGCGCCGCCTCGAGGGCCCGCCAGTGCGCCTCGGCCAGCCGTACGGGGTCCGCCGGCTGGCGCGTCTCCCCATGGTCCGGCAGCAAGGGCTTTCCTGTGGTCATGAGTCCATTATCCGCCGTCGGGTACGGGGGTGGGGTCAGTCTCCGCCGCCTCCCGACGCCGCGCAGCTCCCCAGGTTCAGCGAGACGAGGCCTGAACCAGTCAGCCGCTCAATGGTGCTGACGCTACCAAACTGCCCGCCGTCGGCCCGGAGGACTGTGAATTTGACCCGGCTCCGCCAGCGCACATTGGAGATGCCGGCGGCGTCCACGGAGACTCCGGAAAAACTGCTGGTGCCCACAATTCGATACGATGCCCCGAACTGGTCCCGGGCCGTGACGTCGCTTGCAACGTTGGTTCCCTCATAGTGGAACAGCCCGGCGCCGTCGGTTGATTCGTTGAACTCTCCAATGAGCCGGCCCCCTGTAACGGTCAGCGCGGCCGCGCCGCAATCAAGTCTCGCGCCAGTGGCGGGGAAGTCAATCCGTTGGTGGTAAGTTGTGGCATTGGCTCCCGTTGCGCCGGTGGCCAGAGCGGCTGCGACGGCCGCGGCCACGGCCGACATGCGCCATGTGCTCGTGTGCATTGTGGATCCTTTCTCGATTGGGCCGCCCAGCGGCCCCTTGTTTCAGCGGGTTGCCCGGTGGCGCAGAAGTGCCCTGGCTGCCGTGGTGCAACCGACCACTGCCAGCGCGATGAGGCTGAGCAGGAGGCCGTACCAGGAAATGTTTCCGACAACAGCTCCAAAGCCACTCGTGGCGGACTTGGACAGGGATGCGACGACGAAGAATACGGCGGCCATTCCAGCCAGTGACATGGCAATTTGCGCCAGTGCAGGCACTCGATTCTTGGACATTGTTTCCTCCTATGGGCATTGCCGAATGTGATGTTCCATCTTGGGCACGGTTGCGGTCCTGAGTCGTCGGCCTCGTGGTCCGTCGACACCCTTCGCTCGGACGAAAAACGGCCGGGCATTTTCATCCTCCGGAACGAGGACGGCCACCGTCTTTGGGCGGACAATGGAATAAAGTTCCTGGGAGGCGTGGAATGGGGATTGGTGGACGTTTGACCGAAGTGCATCCGGCAGTGGCGCCTGCCATGCTGTGGGTGTTGCTGATCGCCGAACAGCTGGCCGTGCAGCCACCTGGAATGCCGGTGGCTGTGATCGGCGCCTGCGTGATTGCCGCGGGACTCATGGCCAGGAGACGCCATCCGCTGTTTTCCGTCCTTGCCGTTGCCGGCACGCTCGCTGCTGAAGCTCCCCTGGGCGTGAGCACCCAGGATACCTCCGTTCCCATCATCCCGGTGTTCTGGGTTGTATTTCTTACATTTGCCGCGCTCCACGGTCGTCGCAGGGGGATCGCGGTGGTGGCGCTCATTGTCGCCATTGTTGCGGGAATGCTTCTTGAAGGCGGCCGGTTGGACGTTGCCAACCTCCAACACAGCTTCCTGTTCACACTGGCACTGGCCGTTCCCCCGGCGATCGCTGGACTATACAGTGATTCGCGCCACCGCTACACCTTGGCGCTTGAGGCGGAGGCGCGCGCCAGAGAGGCGCTCAGGGAGGCCGAAACTGAAAAGGCCCTCATCGAGGAGCGGTTGGGCATTGCCCGCGAACTGCATGACGTCATCGCACACGGCGTGGGCGTCATGGGCATCCAGGCAGGAGCAGTGCGGCTCCGGCTCCAGCCCGGACAAGACGAACTTGCAAGGGTTCTGGGCAGCATCGAGGAAACCGGGCGCTCTGCCATTGCCGAGCTGGCCCGCGTCTTGGGCATCTTGAGGGCAGAGGCTACGGACATGGCCCCCCAACCGACATTGGCCGATCTGCCCGCCCTCGTGTCCGAGGCGCGAACTTCGGGTCAAAACGTTGCCTTCACCCTAGAAGGCCGCGGCGGCCTTGTTCCGGCCGGAATTGCCGTGTCCACCTATCGGATCGTGCAGGAACTACTCACCAATGCGCGCAAGCACGCACCTGAAAGCAGCGTCGAGGTGAAGGTGGAAATCAATGACAGTGCCGTCCATATAGCCGCGCGAAATGCCTTTCATACCCGGGACGCCTCTTCAGGGGGGACGGTGGGTGGGTATGGACTCGCCGGAATTCGCGAACGCGTGGAGGCCTACGGCGGCGGCCTTGAGCTGTCCCAGGGGGGCGGACTTTTTACAGTCGATGCGAGCCTGCCCGTGGGGCAAGTGCAGAGGGCCGGATGACAAGCGTGGCCATCGTCGACGACCAGGAACTAGTTCTCGCCGGCTTCAAAATGATTATCTCCGCAGAACCCGACCTGGTGGTGTCCGGCGAAGCCCGGTCCGGGACTGAGGCTGTGCAGATGGTGCGTCGGATTCGGCCCGACGTTACGCTGATGGACATTCGGATGCCCGGACCGGTGGACGGGCTGGAGGCGACCCGGGAACTCACGCGTGGAGGAGCCGCAACGAAGATCGTCATGCTTACGACCTTTGACACTGACGATTCTGTGTTCGCAGCCCTTGACGCTGGGGCAAGTGGATTCCTGCTGAAGAATTCGCCTCCTGAACGGATGCTGGAGGCCATTCGCATCGTTGCCGGTGGGGAAGCTCTGCTTGACCCTGCCGTCACAACCCGCGTCATATCAGAATTTGGCAACCGTCGCTCGCGAACGGCAGGCAATCATGGCTCCTGGCGGCTCACGGAGCGGGAAGGGGAGGTCCTCCGCGGCGTTGCGTCTGGATTGTCAAACGCTGAAATTGCCAGAATGCTTTTCCTGAGTGAGACCACGGTAAAGACGCACGTGGCCCATGTGCTCGCCAAAGTTGGTGCCAGAGATCGTGTCCAGCTGGTGGTGCGGTGCTATGAATCAGGATTCGTCCGCCCGGACCAGCCAGATTGGGCTGTTCGAGGCGACTAGGTCGAACGCCCAGACCCCACCGCGCTGTCGGCCTGGGCTGCCGCCGTGATCAGCGCCATCATGGACTGGTGGAGCGCTGTTGCCGACTGCCGGTCCAGGCCCAGCCGGGCCATCATGGTGCCGGGGACGGACAGAGCCTGTTCCCGCAGGGCGGCCCCGGCGGGGGTGAGGTCCACGGCCAGGGCGCGCTCGTCAGCCTCCGAGCGGTGCCGCGTGACATAGCCCGCCGCCTCCAGCCGCTTGAGCAGGGGCGAAAGCGTTGCCGGCTCGAGCAGCAGGGCCGCGCCGATGTCCTTGACCTTGCGCGGGGCCTCCTCCCACAGGGCCAGCATGACCAGGTACTGCGGGTGGGTCAGCCGGAGCGGGGCAAGCACCGGCTTGTACGCCGCAATGACGCTGCGTGAGGCAACGCTCAGGCCAAAGCACAGCTGCCGTTCAAGCAGCAGGTCGTTGTCCTTGGCGGCCACTCTATAACTCCCGGGATCGGTGTGGAGGGACGGGAAAACAGCCCGCCCCTCAATTAGTTAGTGCACTAACTAACAGGCTACTATGGATCTCACTCTTACCTTCTATCCACGGGGAACCCCATGTCAGACGAGCGTTTTGTCCACCGGTTCATGCGTTTCACCGGACGCTTGCGCATGATTTTCGGCCCCGCCCACAGCAGTCCGCTGGACCATGAAATGACGCCGGAAAACAAGGCCCTGCTCAGCGCGCAGCAGGCCGCCACGGAGCAATGGGCCACCATCACGCGCCCGGACGGCACCACCTACCTGGTGCCCAAGGACCCGAACGACCAGTCCCTTCGCTGACGCCCGGCCAGGCGCCTTTCGGGCGTCGCCGGCGTAAACTGGTGAGATACGGCTCACACCGCATCCAGCTGGAGAGGGGGTGTTGATGATGACAGGGAACGACAAATTCATCACCAAGTTCATGCATGCCACCGATAGATTCCGGACAGTCTTTGGCCCGGCGGACCAAGGCGACATGGATTCCCCGGTGGTCCACCGGCACGACGCCATTGAAGATGAAAGCGACCAGACACTGTCCCAGATCGAGGTTGGCACCGATTCGGAAGGCCATCACTACGCCATCCGGAAGGATGACCAACCGTCCGCGTAGCCCGCGTCCGCCTGCCCGCGTCCTGCTGCTCGCGCCGCACCGAACCGGCTGGCACCGTTGCGGTGCCGGCCTTAGCGGCCGGTGCCGCCGTACACGGTAGCCTCGTCTTCGCCGTCGAGCCCGAATGCCTGGTGGACGGCGCGGACTGCCGCGTCCAGCCGGTCCGCCCGGGTCACCACTGAAATGCGGATTTCCGAGGTTGAGATCAGGTCGATGTTCACCCCGGCGTCGGAGAGCGCCTGGAAGAAACGGTGTGACACGCCCGGGTTGGATCGCATGCCGGCGCCAATGAGGGAGAGCTTGCCGATCTTGTCGTCATAGATCAGGTCCTCGAAACCCACCTCAGCCTGCTGGGCACGGAGGGCCGCCAGGGCGTCCTCGCCCTCCACCATGGGCAGGGTGAAGGAGATGTCCGTCTTCGCGGTCCCCTTGGTGGAAATGTTCTGCACGATCATGTCGATGTTCGTGTGCGCGCCGGCAATGATGCCAAAGATCATGGCCGCCTTGCCGGGAATGTCCGGCACGCCCACCACGGTGACCTTGGCTTCGGACCGGTCGTGGGCCACGCCGGAGATGATTGGCTGCTCCAAGGCAACTCCCTCTGAGATCTTGATTTTGTCGTCGGGGCTGGGCAGGACCCAGGTCCCTTCATGGTCGCTAAAGGATGACCGGACATGGATGGGCAGGCCAAAGCGCCGGGCGTATTCCACGCAGCGCAGGTGCAGGATCTTGGCCCCGGAGGCGGCCATCTCCAACATTTCCTCGCTGGAGATCTTGCTTATTTTCTGCGCCGTAGGCACCACGCGGGGATCGGCGGTGTACACGCCGTCCACGTCGGTGTAAATCTCGCAAACGTCTGCATTCAGGGCCGCGGCGAGTGCCACGGCGGTGGTGTCGGAGCCGCCGCGCCCCATGGTCGTGATCTCGTGAGTGGTGCGGCTCATGCCCTGGAAACCGGCCACAATGGCGACTTTGCCCTTGTCGAGGCAGGTCCGCACGCGGTGGGGGTCCACGTCGATGATGCGGGCCTTGCCGTGGATGCCGTCGGTGATCATGCCGGCCTGGCTGCCTGTGAAGGACTGTGCCACGCCGCCGTGGGAGCTAATGGCCATGGCCAGCAGCGCCATGGAAATGCGTTCGCCGGCGGTCATGAGCATGTCCAGCTCACGGGCCGGCGGGTGCTCGGAAACCTGCGCGGACAAGTCCAGCAGTTCGTCGGTGGTGTCGCCCATGGCGGAGACCACCACCACCACTTCATGCCCCGCATTTTGCGTTTCCACCACACGCCGGGCAACACGGAGGATGCCCGCGGCGTCTGACACGGACGATCCGCCATACTTTTGAACAATCAAGCTCATGGGTGCACACTCATCGGCTAACCTAACGCAACACAAACAAATGACTGGGGAATCTGGGCTGCCGCTCGCTCCGATCCACGCAAGCGCAGCGGCCGGTGCGGCTCTTTTGGCGCGGATGGCAGTAAGGCCCAGTTTAGCGCGGCGCCACCGCCAAGATGGAATTGGCGAGTCCACATGACGGACAGCGGCGCCATCCAAAGATACGACGCCGGGATGATGCCTTCCGCTGCCGGCCCACCCTAGGATGGTGCCAAGGCCGTGCCGGGCCCGGTGCGGCAGATGACATTTGGGGGCAGTGGTGGAAGCAGAAACAGAACCATTCACGGGGCTGGCCGCCGTGGGCATTTCGCGGCGCTTTGGCGCTGTCCAGGCGGTGGCAAACATGGAGCTGCATGCACCGGCCGGTGAGGTGACCGCGCTGATTGGCCCCAACGGCGCCGGGAAAACCACGCTGCTGCTGGTGCTGGCCTCCCTGCTGGCCCCCGACAGCGGCACCGTGCGCGTCATGGGAATTGACCCCATGAAGGAGCCGGCCGCCGCGCGGGCCCGAATAGGCTGGATGCCGGACACCTTGGGCGTGTGGGAGTCCCTGACTGCCCGCGAAATCCTCACTGTCATGGGCAAGTTCTACCGGATGCCCAAGGGCCGGCTGCCGGCCCGCGTTGACGAATTGCTGGACCTGGTCAACCTGGCTGAGCTGGCCGAGCAAAAGGCGCGCGTCCTTTCCCGCGGGCAGCAGCAGCGCCTGAGCCTGGCCCGGGCACTGATCCACGATCCGGACGTGCTGCTGCTGGATGAACCGGCGTCGGGCCTGGACCCGGGCTCGCGGGTGTCCCTGCGGCGTATCCTGCGCGGGCTGGCGGCGGACGGGAAGGCCGTCGTCGTCTCTTCCCATGTCTTGGCGGAACTGGATGAAATCGCCGACAGGGCTGTTTTTGTCAACGCCGGCCGCACAGTCCTGGTCCAAACAGTTGGCCAGGCCGCCGCGCAGGGCCGCCGATATGCCATCTCAGCGCTTGACCCGGCAGCCCTGGCCGCGGAATTGACCCGCCTGGGCGTTTCCTTTGACGCGGGGAAGGGCCGCCGGGATTCCGTCTCCGTGGCCCTCGGCACGGAAGCCCAGGGCGCGCAGCTGTTGGCGGACCTGGTGCGGGCAGGGGTTGCCGTCACCGCATTTGCCCCGGCGGCCGGCGCCCTGGAAGAGAGCTACCTGGGATTGGATGTGGAACAGCGATGACCATCATGGAGAACGGAACCGGCCCCGCGCCCCGGACTGATGCGGGGCCGTCGGGCCTGGGTGCCTACGCGGCCGGGGTGTGGGCTGTGGTGGGCATGGAATTGCGCCAGCGGCTGCGCGCCCGGGGCTGGTACATCATGCTGGTGGTCTGGTTTGGCCTGATCTGGCTGGTCACCGCGCTGACGTGGGCAAGCTGGAAAGTCCAGAGCTCCGCCCAGGGGGACTTTGGCGGCGTGGCGGGCTCCGCGGCGAACGGGCCCGGTCCGCTCATCTTCGAGGCGGTGCTGGCCTTCGTGCTGCTTTTCGGGCTGCTGGTGGCTCCGGCGTTGTCCGCCAACGCGATCAGCGGGGACCGGGCGGGCGGCACGCTGGCCATCATGCAAGTCACCCTTTTGCGGCCGGGCCAGCTGCTGTGGGGCAAATTCCTGGCGTCGTGGTGTGCCGCCCTGGCGTTTTTGGTGGTGAGCGTGCCGTTCCTGGTGTTCGGCATTCTGCAGGGCGGACTGGGGGCAGGCCACATCCTCGTTGCCCTGCTCATGCTGGCCATCGAACTCGGTGTGGTGTGTGCCCTGGGCGTGGGAGTTTCAGCGCTGGCCAACCGCCCGCTGTTCTCCATTGTCGTCACGTACCTGGTGGTGGCCGCGCTGACGTTTGGCACGCTCATCGCCTTCGGACTGGGCATGATGGTCACCGACGGGACCGTGCAGGCGAACCAGGTGTATTACAAGAACAGCTATGTAGCGACGGGGCCTGACGGCACGGTGGACCCCTCCCAGCCGTCTGGCCAACCGGAACTGCCCCAGGACATCACGGACCAGAACGACCAGTTCGCCTGCTATGGACCGATGCAGGACCAGAGGGCGCCACGCACAGACCGGGTGGCGTGGCTGCTGGGCATGAATCCCTTCGTGGTGGTGGCGGACGCCATTCCGTACCCCGACCGCACCAGCGCCGCCCAACAGCAGTATGCCGTGGGGGCGTTCGAATCAATCAGCCAGGGAGCCCGCTCCGCCCAGGCCGGCCCCGAGGCAACGTACCAGTGCGCCAACGGCAAGGTGGCGGCGTCGTACCTTTCCCCGCAGGCTCCCTTGTGGCCGCTGGGCCTGGGACTCCAACTGCTGCTCACGGCCGGCGTGCTGGCACTTGCCTGGCGGGCGCTGCGCACACCCGCGGGCAGGCTCGCCAAGGGCACGCGCGTCGCGTAGGCGGCGGGCTCCCCGCCGACAATACAGCTCTGGTGGCCCGGCGAATCGCCAGGCCACCAGAGCTGCACACTGGGTGCGGACCGCCCGGAACTCCGGCTGACCGCGTCTCCGGCTTACCGCGCCGCGGCGGCCAGCGTTGCGGGCGCCGTCATCAGCACCACGTCATCCGGGATGTGCCGGACGGCGCCCTTGTCGGCGCTGGTGGCCATGGAGGCATAGGCGCGCAGGGCAGCGGAAACCACGCGCTGGCGGGTGGCCGGGCGGTAGCCGGTGGTGGCCTCGAGGCGTTCGCGGCGCTCATCGAGTTCAACCGGGTCCACCACCAGCTCCAGGGACCGGTTGGGGATGTCGATGCGGATCAGATCGCCGTCCTCAACGAGGGCGATGGTGCCGCCGGCCGCGGCTTCGGGGGAAATGTGGCCAATGGAGAGGCCTGAGGTGCCGCCGGAGAAGCGCCCGTCGGTGATCAGTGCGCAGACCTTGCCCAGTTTCAGGCCCTTCAGGAAGGACGTGGGGTAGAGCATTTCCTGCATTCCGGGGCCGCCGCGCGGGCCTTCGTAGCGGATCACCACCACGTCGCCGGCCTTGACCACCTGGGAGAGGATCTTCTCCACGGCCTCGTCCTGGGATTCGCAGACCACGGCCGGGCCCTCAAACGTCCAGATGGATTCGTCCACGCCGGCCGTCTTGACCACGGCGCCGTCGATCGCGATGTTGCCGCGCAGCACGGCCAGGCCGCCGTCCTTGGAGAAGGCGTGCGCAACATCGCGCAGGCAGCCTTCCGCGGCGTCAGTGTCGAGCGATGTCCACTCGGCCGACTGCGAGAACGCCGTGGAGGAGCGCTGGCCGCCGGGGGCCGCGGTCCACAGCGCCTGGGCTTCGGGGGTTGCCTTGCCGCCGCGGATGTCCCAGTCGTCGAGCCAGTCCTGGAGGTTGGGGGTGTGCACCGAGGTGACGTTCGTGTGGAGCAGTCCGCCGCGGTTCAACTCGCCCAGCAGGGCCGGAATGCCGCCGGCGCGGTGCACGTCCTCCATGTAGTATGTCTTGTTCCCTGCAACGTTCGGGGCCACCTTGGCCAGGCACGGCACCTTGCGGGACTTCGCGTCGATGTCGTCGAGGTCGTACTTCAGCCCGGCCTCCTGCGCTGCGGCGAGCAGGTGCAGGATGGTATTGGTGGAGCCGCCCATGGCGATATCCAGGGCCATGGCATTGTCGAAGGCCTCGAAGCTGGCGATCGCGCGCGGCAGCACGGAAGCGTCGTCGTCCTCGTAGTAGCGCTTGGCCAGTTCGACGGCGGTTGCCCCGGCGCGCTGGTACAGCTCCTTGCGCGCGGTGTGGGTTGCCAGGAGGGATCCGTTGCCCGGCAGGGACAGGCCGATCGCCTCGGTCAGGCAGTTCATGGAGTTGGCAGTGAACATGCCGGAGCAGGAGCCGCAGGTGGGGCAGGCGTTGGCTTCGATGAGGTCGATGTCGGCGTCGGAAATCGAGGAGTCCACGGCGTCGGAAATGGCGTTGACCAGGTCCAGCGAGCGGATGGAGCCGTCGGTCAGCGTGACCCGTCCGGCTTCCATGGGGCCGCCGGAGACAAACACCGTGGGGATGTTCAGGCGCAGGGCGGCCAGGAGCATGCCGGGGGTGATCTTGTCGCAGTTGGAGATGCACACCAGCACGTCGGCGCAGTGGGCGTTGACCATGTACTCGACGGAGTCGGCGATCAAATCGCGCGAGGGCAGCGAGTAGAGCATGCCGTCGTGGCCCATGGCGATGCCGTCATCCACGGCAATGGTGTTGAATTCGCGCGCGATGGCGCCGGCTTCGTGGATGGCTTCGGAGACGATCCGTCCCACGGGTGCCAGGTGGGTGTGGCCGGGAACGAACTCGGTGAAGGAGTTGGCGACGGCGACAATGGGCTTGCCGATGTCGGATTTGGCAACGCCGGAGGCCATCATGAGGGCGCGGGCGCCCGCCATGTTGCGGCCGTGGGTGACTGTGCGTGAGCGTAATGGAGGCATAAAACCAGTCAAGCAGCAGCTGGCGTCCGGCGGAAGACGGTCTCAATACTAGTAGTGGGAGTGCTAGTTTTAGAACAATGAATGAAGAACGACGGCGGGAACTCGGCCAGTTCCTGCGCGACAGGCGGGGCAACCTGGTCCGTGCCGAGCTGGGGCTGCCGCCCATTGGCCGCAGCCGTACCGTGGGATTGCGCCGTGAGGAGATCTCCTCCTTCGCAGCAGTCAGCGTCACCTGGTACACGTGGCTGGAACAGGGCAGGGACATCAACGCCTCCCGCCAGGTGCTTGAATCCATCGCCCGGGTGCTGCGGCTGAGCGCGGCGGAACAGTCCTACCTGCTGGCCATGGGCGGGTATGCCCCTGTTCCCGCTGCCGAGGTTGCCCTGATTGAGGCGGCGCCGCCCCACCTGCAGGGGCTGCTGGATGCCCTGGGCTTTCCCGCTTTTGCCGTGGCCCCGGACTGGGGGATAGCAGGGTGGAACAGTGCCTATGCGGGGCTTTATTCGCGCATTGCCGGCGTCGACCCGGCGGACAGGAACCTGCTGTGGCTCATCTTTACCGACCCGCACCTGCGTGAAATGCTCCCCGACTGGGAGGAGACGTCCCGGCACTTTGTGGCCGAGTTCCGCGCTGAGGCCGGCCCACGGCTTGGATCGGGTCCGCACACAGCGCTGGTGGGCCGCCTTCTGGCCGCCAGCCCCGACTTTGCGCAGGTCTGGGCCGACCGCGGCGTGGAGGGATTCGCCTCCCGGCGGCGTGTTTTCCTTCATCCGCATGTGGGCGAGCTGGTGTTTGACCAGCACCGGCTGGTGCCTTCGGACGCACCGGAACTGCACTTTGTCCTGTACGTTCCAACGCCCGGCACGCCCACGCAGGAGCGCCTGGCCCGTCTCGGCGGCTGACGGGGCCCGACTTTACGGCTGACGGGCGCCGCGCCGTTACGTCAGCGCGTTACGCCCGCGCCGTTACGTCAGCGCGTTCCGGCGGCCCTCAAATGCCCGGCCCAGCGTCACCTCGTCGGCGTACTCCAAGTCGCCTCCCACGGGCAGCCCGGAGGCCAGGCGAGTCACGGCAATGCCGATGGTCTTGAGCATCCGCGACAGGTACGTTGCCGTGGCCTCGCCCTCCAGGTTGGGGTCGGTGGCGATGATGATTTCCTGGATCTGGCTGTCATTGAGGCGGGTGAGCAGTTCGCGGATGCGCAACTGGTCAGGACCAATCCCGGCGATCGGGTTGATGGAGCCGCCCAGCACGTGGTACCGGCCCCTGAAGGCGCGGGTGCGCTCCACCGCCAGCACGTCCTTGGATTCCTCCACAACGCAGATGACCGTCGGGTCGCGGCGGGGGTCGCGGCAAATATTGCACAGTTCCTCCTCCGTCACGTTGCCGCAAACGGTGCAGAACTTCACGCGTTCCTTCACGGTGACGATGGCGCGGACCAGGCGCTGCATGTCCTCGGTGTCCGCCTCGAGAATGTGGAACGCGAGCCGCTGGGCCGATTTGGGCCCGATGCCCGGCAACCTGCCCAGCTCGTCAATGAGCTCCTGAACTGCTCCCTCGTACACATTTCCTCTTGTCTATTGGTTCCTGAAAATCATCGGCGCCGGCTAGCGCCCGGCGTTGAGGTCGCGCTCTTCAATCAATTGCCCGCCCAGAATCCGCTCCACCGCAGCCTGGCCCACCACGCCCGACTCCTCAATGGTGACGTCATCCTCGCTCGGCACGTCCTCCACCTGTGGAGCATTCGCCGCCGTGGGGGCAGGGCGGCGGGCCGTTGCCTCAGCACTGTGGGACAGCCGCTGGTACATGCTCAGCTTTGCCCCGCCCGGTTGCTGCCCGCTTTCCACGCTCGACGCCGGTGCCCCGGACACGTCCGTCCCGCCCCCGGTGTGTGGTGCGGCAGGAGCCGCTGGGGTGGCGGCCGCGGCAGTGCCGGACGACGGCGGCTCGCCTGAGGTGGCGTTGCTTGCTCCGGCCGGGACGGGGCCGTCTGCCGGGGCCACTGTGGTGCCGACGGCGTCGGGGTCGGTTGCGGCTGGCGCCTGCGCCCAGTCCGGGGCGCTGGCCGGTGCGCCCCAGCCGGGGTCGGCCACTCGGTTGCGGGAGGTGGCGCCCAGGGAGACGCCCCAATCCTGGGGTGCATCCTGCGTGGTGTTTTGCGCCAATTTGGCCGCCAGCAATTCGCTGCGGCGTGGCCCGGCCGGGGCCGCCGGGGCCGGTTCGGCGGGCTTGGTTGATTCGTCGGGCATGTCCCAGCCGCTGGTCCACGCCGAAATGGGCGACACCGTGGGACGGTAAGGCGCCGGCTCCTGGGACGGGCTCTGGGCCGGGCTCTGGGCCGGACGCTGTAACGGGTCGTGGGCCGGGGCTTGGCCTGGCTGCCGGGCGGAATCGTGGGCATCGGCGGGTTCGGGCAGCGCGGCGGCCGGTTCGCCCTGTGGGACGGTGGTCGGCTCAAGCCATTGGGAGTTGGACGGTTCCCGCCCCTGCTGGGAAATTGGCGCGGCAGGGAGCTCGGGAGCCCAGTCGTCATGGGGTGGTTCGTCGTCCCACGACGGTTCTTCCGGGATGGGCCCGTCCCATTCGGAGGCGGGCGTGGGCCGTCGTGAAGGTGAGGGCTGTGGGGCTGCCGGGGTTTCGGCTGCCGGAGCGGGCGCAGCTGCACCGGAGGTGGTGGCTGTCGGTGCGGGTGCAGTGCCCTGGACCGGAGCCTGAACGGCGGCGCCCTGGGTGGGAGCCTGAACGGCGGGTCCCTGGGTGGGAGCCTGAGCCTGAATCGGGGCCTGGACGGAAGCCTGAACCGGGGCCGGGACGGAAGCCTGGACGGCGGTGCCCTGGACGGGAGCCTGAACTGGTGCTTGGGCTGCGGGCGCGAGGGGCGTTACGGGCGCAGGGTGGTGCCCCTGGCCGGAAGGCCGCCGGTCAGCCGAACCTTTTGGGTTTGGCTCAGCGCTGCTTTCATGGGCCGGCGCATCACCTGTGACAGGGTCAAGCTGGCACGTGATGCCCAGCGTGGTGTGGATGGCCTGGCGCAGATTGTCCGCGTGGCCGCTGTTGCTGAACGCCTGGATCAACGCCGTGGTGGGCAGTGCCACGCGAAGCGTTTCCCCGTCGAAGGCGCGGGGCACCACGTTTTGGTTCACCATGGCCCACGACACCTTGCGGATGTTGCTGAGGTTGGCGAGAATTTCCGGCCACGCGCGCCGAATAACCTCGATCCCGGTGCCGCCGGGAGCCTGCTGTGCCAGTGGCTGTTCCTGGGCGGTTGGAACCGCTGCCTGCCGCGCGGAGGGTGATGCGGTCTCTAGGCTGTCCCAGCTCGGTGCCGTGTCGGGTGCCTGCGCTGCCGGGGCCTGCGGACCGGCCTGGGAGGTGGGTGCCGGGGCCGCGGGTGCCTGGGCTGCGGGTGCGGAAGTGGCATGCGTCTGCAACGGCGGAGTTTGCGACGGCGGACTGGCCGGGGCAGCAACAGGCGCCGCTTGCGCGACAGGCGAGGGCGCGGAGGGGGCGGCCTGCGCTGCCGGTTCCACGGCGGTGGCGGCGTGGCGGCTGGCGACCTGGGCTCCGGCGTCGGCCTTGGCTTTGGCCAGCTGCGCCCGCACTGCTGCCAGGCCACCGCCAGGGGCAGGCGGCGTGGCGGGGGCGAAGGCGGGCGTGGTGCCCGGGGCGAAGGAATCCCCGGCACCAGGGTTGGTCCCTGCCGAGCCGGCGGCGGCGGGGGCACCGGCGGCGACGGGGGCACCGGCGGCGACGGGGCCGCCGCCATAGTTGAGGCGCCGTTCCATCTGGTCCAGCCGGGCCGCCATGCCCCGCGCTGTGGTGTCGGCGCCGGGCAGCAGGAGCCGGGCCCCGAGCAATTCCAGGTGCAGGCGCGGGGAGGTGGCTCCGGTCATTTCATTGAACGCGGAGTTGGTGACGTCGGCTGCGCGGGAAAGCTCGGCAGCGCCAAGCTGCGCTGCCTGCGTCTGCATGCGGGCGATGAGCTCATCCGGGGTGCCGCGCAAAATGGCGTGGGCGCTTTCGGGCATGGCCTGGACAATGATGAGGTCGCGGAAGCGCTCCAGCAGGTCCTCAACAAAGCGGCGGGGATCGTGGCCGGTCTGGATCACGCGGTCCACGGACTTGAAAACGGTGGCGGAATCGCTGGCGGCCAAGGCTTCGACGACGTCGTCCAGCAGGGAGGCGTGGGTGTAGCCGAGCAGGTCCACGGCAAGTTCATAGTCCAAGCCGGAAGGACCCGCGCCGGCCATGAGTTGGTCCAGCACGGACAGCGAATCGCGGACTGAGCCGCCGCCGGCGCGGATCACGAGGGACAGCACGCCGGGGGCTACAGGCACGTTTTCCTGTTCACACAGGCGGGACAGGTACGCCATGAGCGGTTCCGGCGGGACCAGCCGGAATGGGTAGTGGTGCGTGCGGGAGCGGATGGTGCCGATGACCTTGTCCGGCTCCGTGGTGGCGAAGATGAACTTGATGTGTTCCGGCGGCTCCTCCACAATTTTCAGCAGCGCATTGAAGCCGGCGGACGTGACCATGTGGGCCTCGTCAATGATGAAAATCTTGTAGCGGTCCCGGATGGGGGCGAAGGTGGCGCGTTCGCGGAGGTCGCGGGCATCATCAACGCCGCCGTGGCTGGCGGCGTCAATCTCAATGACATCCAGCGAACCGGATCCGCCACGGGCCAGCTCAACGCAGCTGTCGCAGCTGCCGCAGGGATAGGAGGTGGGTCCCTTTGCACAGTTCAGGCATCGGGCCAGGATGCGGGCAGAGGTGGTCTTGCCGCAACCACGCGGGCCGGAAAAAAGGTAGGCGTGGTTGACGCGGTCCTTGTCCAGCGCAGCCATCAGGGGAGCCGTGACATGCTCCTGGCCGATCACGTCCGCGAACGAATCGGGGCGGTACCGGCGATAAAGGGCTGTTGGTGCACTCACAGATGAAACCCTATCTAATCTGCCTGACAAAATGCCGGTCGATGCCGCGGATTGGGCACATCTGGGGATAAGTTCACGGGGCAAAGTAAAGACCCCCCATGCACCCGCCAGAGCCCGCTTACCCTTGCTACCTTCCGGTCCTGGGGGAGTTCACAGGGTGACGCCACATGAGGGGCCGTCCAACAGCTTACCTGAAGGAGCGGGGGCGGGCGAATTGGCGGGCACCCCGGCCATTCCCATTGGCAGGCAACGGTGGTAGCTTCACGTCAAGGGGTAGTGCTGTTCACCCACATAGATGCCCGGGAAGCTTCACCCCTTGGGTTGCCCGGGGCTTGAGGAGCTGACGGTCGTCATGATTTACGGACTCTTTCAATGGGCATTCCTGGTCCTCGCCTTCGTCTGCGGGATTTCCGCACTGCTGCGGCTGGAAGTGTTTTCCACCAACACCAGCCAGCGGGCCCACCACCATTCCGACCAGCAATTCCTGCTGTGGATTCTTTGCGTGCTGTTCATGGTGGCCGGCTTCGTCGCGGCCGTGCTGGCTGCCAACCACGGATTGAGATAGCGGCAGCTGCACCGCACACAGAAGGGTGGGACCAAGGCGTCTGCCTGCCCGGATGGGCTGCCGGCGGCGGTCCTTATTGGTTATGCAGCAAATTGCCAGAAAAATAATCAAGTGCGGAATATCACAGCGACGTGACAATGTTGTAAAGTTGTTCTTGTGCACGGAGTTGCGGGGGGAGCGCCGCACCCGGGCACGGGGGAATTGGGAACCTGCGGTTCCCGGTCCCGCGCATTATGGTCTGCCTTCCGATGGACCGTGTTGGAGATGGGGGTAGTAGGGCTTGAACGGGGCCCTACTACCCTTATTTTCTGCCGTTTTCCGCCCTGCGCGGCAATCGATTCGTGACTTGGGCGTTTCGTCAGGTACTCTTGAACCTGCCGTGTTCACCACGGCAAGCTGGAGGATTCGCCTAGCGGCCTATGGCGCACGCCTGGAACGCGTGTTGGGTTAACGCCCTCGGGGGTTCAAATCCCCCATCCTCCGCACAACTGGAAGCGGCCCCGGACTGTGAAAACAGTGCCGGGGCCGCTTTTGTTTTCCCTGGGCCTCTCGGCCCCATTGTGACCCAACGCGACCCGTCGCGATCGAATGTGACCCAACGTGCCGGGGCTAGAATCGGGCTGTGAATAAACAGAAGCTAAAGTCCCTTTCCATTGCCCTGAACGATGGCACCGAAACTACGCTTGGTGCCGTGGCCAAGGGGGCCGTGCTGGTGGTCAATGTGGCATCGGCGTGCGGGTTCACCAAGCAGTACGCCGCACTCGAGGCGCTGTATGAAAGCTACCGGGCCCGCGGCCTGGAAATCCTGGGCATCCCCTGCAACCAGTTCGGCGGCCAGGAGCCCGGCACGGATGAGGAAATCGCGGAATTCTGCCAGAAGAACTTCGGAGTGACATTTCCACTGGGGACCAAGGTTGACGTCAACGGCACCGGTGCGCACCCGCTCTTTGCCGAGCTGACCGGTCACGGTGCCAGTCCCGTCAAATGGAACTTTGAAAAATTCCTGATCAGCGCAGACGGCAGCTTGCTGGCCCGCTTTGCCTCCGCCGTCACCCCTGACGCCCCCGAGCTGGTGGCAGCCATCGAGGCCGCCCTCGCATAGACCCTCACACAGACCCCCGGGTCAGTCCGCCGTCACCGCCGCAAGCCACGCCTGCAGGAACGCCGCGCCGGCGTCGTCGTGAATGACGTCGGCACCCAGGCCCAGGTCGGCCGATGTCAGGACCGGGTATGGCTTGGCGGGGACGCCGTCGGCCGGGCGCACATCCACGTGCTTGACGCGGTGGTCCTGGTGGTGCAGCCAGTCGGCCATGGCATAGTCGGTGCGCGAGTCGCCCACGGTGCGCCACGCTTCCGGCACAATGCCCTGCGCGGCCAGCAGTTCCACGGCCCGGCTGGCACCGAGGTCCTTGCCCAGCCGGACCGATTCAATGTCCGTGGAGATGATGGTCGGGTCCACCCGGTAGTCCACGCGGCCGCCGGCCGGGTAGCGGTGGTCCAGGCGGGCGGCGCCCAGCTGGTGCCGGGCCAGAAGTGCCAGGGCGTCGGCGTCGAACAGCCCTTGCTGCACCAAATAGTCGCTGTTGGACACCGCCAGCTGTTGTTCCACGGACACCATGGCCCGCTTGGTTTCGTCAAAAAACATGTGCTCGGCGTAGCGCGCCTGCACCAGTGCCCTGACATCGTCGGCGAAGGCCGCGGGCATGGCCAGCTCGCGGTCCAGGTGGATGGCGCCGGGCCCCTGCGCCGTGAAGCTGAACCAGACGGCGCCCTTTTCGCAAATCGCGTGCACCACGGCCCGGGCCGGTATTCCGGCGTCGATCATGGGCGCCATGACCTGTTCCGCAATGAACGAATCGGAGCGGCCGGTATTGAAGATGACGGGAATTTCCTCGTGGAGCAGGCCGATCAGGCTGTCAATGATGCCGGGGGCCACCTGCCGGCTCTCGGGACTGGCAATGGGGCCGTCCACGTCAAGCAGCAGGGCCAGGGGCGGGGTAGCAAGCGTCATGAACCCATGATCCCAGCCTTCCCCGCTGCCCGCGTGCACCCGAGGTAACCATTTGGCAACACACCCGGCGGCGCGCAGGCGAGGCAGTTCCCTTGGGGCCCTCCAGTCCATAGTCTGAGGGGGTGATCTTCAAAGCAGTAGGCGACAAGCGGCCCTATCCTGACCATGGCTATGTCACGCCCAAGGACTGGTCCGCCGTGCCGCCGCGCCAAGTCCGGCTGGCCGATTTGGTGACAACCAAGGCCCAGCTGGACCTCGAGGCGCTGCTGGCCGAGGACTCAACATTCTTTGGCGACCTCTTCCCGCATGTGGTGCAGTGGCATGGGACCCTCTATCTGGAGGACGGCCTGCACCGGGCAGTGCGCACGGCCCTGCACCAGCGGACCATCCTGCACGCCCGGGTGCTGGTGATCGATGACTGACACGCCCGACGGCGGCCGGGACCACGGCGGCCGGGACGACGACGTCCTCCTGACGGCGGGGCAACAGCGCAGGGCGGCGCGGGAGGCTCGGCGCCAGGCCAAGGACGCGGCCTACGAAGAGCGCCTGGCCCGCAAGAAATCCAAGGACGTGCAGTTTTGGCACGGGCGCCAGGTCATTGACGCGCAGGGACTTGCCGAGGCGTTTCCCGAGCAGGAATCCCCTGAATACGAACCAAGCATGGTCCGGCGGCGCATCACCCACGCCGTCACCCTGGTTCTGCTGCTCGCCCTGGTGGTGGCCGGCGTGGTGCTGGCTGGAATGGTGCAGCGCGGCGAGCTGGAAATCAAGTTTGGCTTTCCGAAAGCCGCCGCGCCGGTGGTCAGCTGTCCTGCGGAGACCCTGGACTACCCGGCCAACAAGAAGGTGGCCGTCAATGTCTACAATGCCGGCAGCCTTGAAGGGATGGCCACAAAGGTGGCGGCCGAGCTGAAAAAGCGCGGCTACGTGGTCAAGGCTGTGGCCAACCGGACCACGGAATATTCGGCGCCCGTGGTGGTGGTTTCCGGCGCCGCCGGCCATGCCTCGGCGTTCAACCTCCAGCGCAACGTGGCCGGCTCGGAATATGTCCAGGACGGCCGCAAGGATGCCAGCGTCGACTTCATCGTCACCAACACCTACACCACCCTGGTCGAGGCGCCCAAGGTTGACCAGACGCCCGGGCGGCTGTCCTGCCCGCGGCTGCAACCCACCACTGCACCGCCGTCGGCCAAGCCCACTCCCTAGCGGATGGTGACCGGCCGGCCGTCGTCGTCGAAGGCGGCGCCCACCCCGGCCTGGATGAACCGGACGGCGGCGGCCACGCGTTCCTCCTCGGCGCCCGAGGTGCGGCGGGACGCGCTGGCGGTCAGGGAGCCGTGGATCAGCTGCACCAGCCCCTCCACGTCGGCCTCGGGCAGGAACCGCTGGTCCATGCCGTCGCGCAGGATGTCCTCCAGCAGCCGGTTCAGCTCGCCCACATGCACGGCCAGCTTGGCGAACGATTCGCTCGAAAGCACCGAACGCATGGCGGGGCCGGGGGGCAGGTGGCGGCGCGTGAGGTCCTCCAGCTGGGCCCGGACGTACAGCGAAAGCCTGTCCACGGGATTTTCCAGCCCGTCCAGCCTGGCCTTCAGCTCGCTGACAAACCGTCCGGTTTCATCGAGCGCAAACGCCACCAGGAGCTGTTCCAGGTCGGCAAAGTAGTTGTATACGGCGGTGCGGCCAACGCCGGCGCTGCGGGCAACGTCCGTCATGGTCAGGCCCGGCAGGCCGTGGCTGAACAGGAGTTCACCGAAGGCGTCAAGTATCTTGCGCTGCGTCTGCTCGCGCTGCGCCGCGTTGGTTGGGGCGGCTATTCGTGGCATGGCACCATTTTAGCGTCAATTCGTCAGTAAAACCCCATTGTGCCGCGGCTGCGCGGCCATCGCCGCCCGCCGGGTGTCCAGGACGCGGACGACGGCGGCGCTCACCTCACGCCCAAACGGCAGTTCCGCCGGGGTCAGGGCAGAGGCGGCCAGTGCCTTGTCGATGCACTTGGCGGACAGCCGTTCGGGCAGGTGGAGGGTCCGGCCAAAACGCAGCCAGTCGTTGCGCGCCAGTGCCGTCCTGCTGCCCGCGCTGCCGCCGAGGGGCAGCGCCATGCCAGGGTCGCGGGAGGGGTCGCCGTCGGTGAGCTCGGTGACAATGCCGCCGGGCACGCCGGCGGCCAGCCCCTGCTCAATTTCGGCGGCCAGCGTGCATTGGAGGTCGTAGGCCGGGGCCACGAACCACTCCCCGCCGGCATGCTGCACCACGGAAATATTTTTGGCGTGCAGGTTGCCGTTGCCGGTCAGCCAGCCAAACAGGAACTGCAGGAACACGTTGCGGGCGGCCAGCAGGCGGGCCGGACACGGGGCCACAATGGCCGCGGCCACGGCTTCGGTCGGGACGCCGTATTTGCGCGACGGCGGCAGCCCCAGCAGCTGGGCGCCGTCCTCCACCGCCAGCGGCCCTGCCGGGGACCGGTCAAAACGTGAGACAAGCAGCGCGGCTTGCCCGGCGCCGTCGTGCACCAGGCGGGCGGCCGCCACCGGGATGCCCAGCTTCCTGGCCTTGGTCAGCAGCAGGTGCTCGGTCTCCACCTGGCGGGCGTGGCTGCCGTCGTTGAACTTGAGGATGTACGCCCGCGAGGGGTCCTTGTCGTGGACGTAGGAGGCAGTGACCTTGTCCTGGAAACCTGCCAGGGAGGACTCGTCAACCGGCCCGGGGACCGCGGCGAAGTCGGCAAACCGGATGCCTCCCATGGTCTTGGTGACGGCCAGCAGCGGGGGCAGCTTGGCCAGCGGTTCCCCGGCCGGGACAATTTGGACATCGCCCACGGGGTTCAAGCCGGCTGCCAGGAGCAGGGAGAATTCATCGGTGATGGTAGTTTTCACGGCCCAGCGCAACTTGGCCAGGCGCTCGCCCTCCGGCAGCAGCCCGGCAAAAAACGCAGGCACGCTGCCGTGCCCCAGCGTCACCGGGACGTCCAGGACCGGGAGGGTGGAGGCGATGGCGGGCCCGCCGGAACTGAGGTAGGCGGGCAGGTAGGAAAAGACCACGCCGACGCCGGCATGCCGGGTGAGCGTGGCTGCGGCACGGCCCTTTTTGTACACCACTGCGTGGTGGATCCGCTTGGCGTCCTCGGGGTTCTTCACGGCCGCTGAACGCTCAGGCCCACGCTGAGTCCCAGTGCGTTGGCCACGGCGTGGAGGATGTCCAGGCGCACTGTCTCGCGGCCGTTCTCCAGGTCGCTGAGCACCCGGGGGGAGACGTCCGCGAGGTCAGCTGTTTCAATCTGCGTCAGCTCAAGTTCGCGGCGCCGCGCTCTGACGGCGGCGCCCAGCTGGGCTGCGTCCACGTAGGGCCTCCTGTCGCCGGACTTCGTGGTTACATCCTACGCGTTGACGGGAAATTTCTGCACGATCCTGCCGATACGCATCCACGTTCTGGTGGCATCCCCGCGCACCTCCGCCGACCCCCGCGCATCCCCGCACCTTCGCCGAGACAGCGGATCCGCGCCGAGATCCCCCAAAAATTTTGTGGGGTTTCGGCGCGGTACCGCTATCTCGGCGGGTGGAGTGGATTAGGGGGGGCGGCGGGGCGTGCGTGAGCCGGGCGCGCGGAGGGCGGAGTGAACGCGGTGCGTTAGGTGACCTGCAGCCGCTCGCGGAACTCGGGCGCATCCCACAACCGGTTGTCCAGGATGTCGAACAGGGCGTCCACGGCATCCCAGACGTCCGTGCACCCCAAATATAGTGGCGTGATGCCAAAGCGCAGCACGTGGGGTTCCCGGTAGTCGCCGATCACCCCGCGGGCAATCAGGGCTTGCATGATGGCGTACCCCTCCGGATGCGCATAGCTGACGTGGCTGCCGCGGCGGGCGTGCTCGCGGGGCGTGACGAGTTCCAGCCCGTGGCCTGCCCCCCGCGCCTCCACGAGGGAGATGAACAGGTCCGTCAGGCGCAGCGACTTTTCCCGCACCGCCCCCATGTCCGCGGCCAGGCTGACGTCCAGCCCGCATTCCACCAGGGCCATGGAGAGCATGGGCTGCGTTCCGCACAGGAAGCGGCCAATTCCGGTGACGGGTTCGTAGGAATCCTCCATGGCAAACGGCCGGGCGTGCCCCCACCAGCCGGACAGCGGCTGCCAAAAGCGGTCCTGGTGCCGTGCGTTGACCCAGATGAACGCGGGGGATCCCGGCCCGCCGTTGAGGTACTTGTAGGTGCAGCCCACGGCAAAGTCCGCGCCGGCACCGCGCAGGTCCACGGGCACGGCCCCGGCCGCGTGGGCGAGGTCCCAGACCGCCAGGGCGCCGGCGCGGTGCACGGCGGAAGTGGTCGCCGCCATGTCCCACATGGCCCCGGTCCGGTAGTTGACATGGGAAAGCGCGACGGCGGCCACGTCGCCTCCCAGCGCGGCCTCCAGCGGAAGGCCTTCGTCAATGAGCCGGACCGAGTAGCCCTGGTCCAGGAAGTCCACCATGCCCTCGGCCATGTAGATGTCGGTGGGGAAGTTGTCGCGTTCGGTCACGATAACCTTCCGCTCCGGTGCAGCCTCCCTCTGGATGCGCAGGGCGGCGGCCAGTGACTTGAACAGGTTGAGGGAGGTGGTGTCGGTGACCACCACTTCGCCGGGCCCCGCGCCCAGCAATGCCGCCAGTTTGTCCCCCAGCCGGCCCGGCAATTCAAACCAGCCGGCCGTGTTCCAGCTGCGGATCAACCCGGTGCCCCACTCTTGTTCCAGCACGCGGGTGGCTGTGGCCGAAGACGACCGCGGCCGTGGTCCCAGCGAGTTGCCATCCAGGTAGATGACGCCCTCCGGCAGCGCGAACTCCTTGCGAAATCGGCGCAGGGGGTCGCTGGCGTCTGCGGCCAGGCAGTCGTCCCGGGTGGTGGGCAGTGTGGCTTCCATGGGCGTCCTTGCCTTTGTCGGATGCAGTCCAATCCCCAATGTATGGCCGCAATTTCGCCCGGTCAAGGACCCGCGGCACTCCGGTGGCGCCCCGAGTGGCTACTGTTGTCGGATGAGCAATTTTGCAGTGAAAAGGCCGTGGACCGGGCGCCTGGGTTCCCTGTTGGGCATCATGGTCATGGCGCTGAGCCTGCGGACGGCCGTTTCCGTGGTGCCGCCGCTGCTGGGCGAATTGCGTCCGGAGCTCGGGTTCGACGCCGGCACCATTGGCCTGCTCGCCATGCTCCCGCCGCTCATTTTCGCCGTGTTCGGCCTGCTCACCCCGGCCCTGATCCGCCGCTTCGGCCTGGAACGGGTGCTGGTGGCGGCCGTGGTTCTGGCCGTGGCCGGCCAGTTGGTGCGGGCCGCCAGCGATCATGTGTGGCCGTTCCTGGGCTGGTCCGCAGTGGTCATGGCCGGTTACGGCATTGGCAATGTGGTGCTGCCGCCGCTGGTGAAAAAGTACTTCCCCGACCGCGTGGGCGTGGTGACGGCCGGGTACGTGACGCTGCTGGCCGTGGGCACCGCCGTCAGCCCCCAGCTGGCCGTTCCGGTGGCCGGGCTGAGCAACTGGCGCGTGTCCATCGGCATGTGGGCCGCCGTAAGCCTGGTGGTGCTGCTGCCGTGGGCCGCGCAGGCGCTGCGGGACCGCCGCGGGTCCCGGCTTGCCGACGACTCCGGCCACTCCTCGCCTGCCGCCGTCGGCCGTCCCGGCGTTTCCGGTGCCGTACAGAAGCTGGTGCCGTGGCGTTCCCCCGTGGCCTGGGGCCTGGCGATCTTTTTGGCGGGCAACTCGGCGCAAACCTATGTGTACTTCACCTGGCTGCCGCCGTATTTGTCCGGCCAGGGCGTTGACGCCGCCACGGCCGGTTCCGCACTGGCATATTTTGCGATCCTGGGCCTGCCCGTGAGCCTGCTGGTGCCTTTGTGGGTGCCGCGGATGAAGAACCCCATTATTGCCATCGGGGTCTTTGCCGTGTGCTGGAGCGCCGGGCACCTGGGCCTGTACCTTTCGCCCATGCATGGGACGTGGCTGTGGGTGACATTCTCCGGGCTGGGCCAGGGCACCTTCGCGACGGCCCTGCTCATGGTGAACCTGCGCTCGCGGACCACGCACGGCTCTTCGGTGCTTTCCGGTTTCAGCCAGGGCGTGGGCTATGCGGGGGCAGGCATCGCGCCGCTGTTCTTTGGCACCATCCACGACGCCACGGGGTCTTGGACGGCGTCCTTCGCCATGCTTGGCGCCTGCCTGCTGGTCATGCTGGCAGGTGCCGTGATGATCAACCCGCGGCGCTACATTGAGGACTCCGCCGCAGATGCGCCCGCAGCCGTGACGGAGGGAACCCCGGCAGCGAAAACGGAATAGCCGCACGGCCGGAATCCCCCTCCCCTCCCGACGCTCCCGCACAATCGGGGCGTTTAGTCCTTACGCTCCCGCACCGTGCCCTTCCCAGCCGCCTAAAGGTAGCGCCGCTGGCTGCGCGTGGGGAAGTGCGCGCGGACCGAGGCCAGCTCTTCCGGGGTAATGTCCGCCGCCAGCACGCCCGGCTCCAGCCCCAGTTCGGCCAGCACGTCCCCCATGGGGCCGGCCAGCAGCGAGTTGCCCACGGATACAGGGGGCGCCTGGCAGATGCCGGCCACGAACAGGCTGTTTTCAATGGCCCGCGCCGCCAGCAGGGTGCGCCATTGCTTGGTCTTTAGTTCACCCGGCACCCAGGACGAGCAGGCCAGCAGCACGTGAGCACCGGCGTCGGACAGGGCCTCTGCCTGCCGGGGGAAGCGGACGTCGTAGCAGGTCATGAGGCCAAAGCGGACGCCGTCCACGTCAAAGACCACCGGATCGGTGGTCGGTGCGGGGGCCACGTAATCCGATTCCCGGAAGCCCTGGGCGTCGAACAGGTGGATCTTGCGGTAGGCGGCCAGCAGCGCGCCGTCGGGGCCAAATGCGGCGAGCGTGTTGTAGGCGCGGGAGGGGTCGGGGGAGGATTCCACCAGGCCCGCCACCACGGCAATGCCATGGTGGCGGGCGATCCGGGAGAGCTCCCGGCCCACCTCACCGTCCAGCGGCTGGGCCACTGTGGGGAAGGTGGAGTCGATCATCTTTTTCTCGTAGGTGGCGTACTCGGGGAATGCCGCCAGGGCGGCGCCGTCAGCCGCGGCCCGCGCGGCGTACGCGTCGATGGTGCGGAGGTTGGCGGCGGTGTCCGTGCCGGACGCCAGCTGGCCCATGGCGATGCGCACTGGTCTGGCCTTTCCTGAATGGTGGGTGAACGGGGCTGTAATTCTGCGCCTAGACTACCGCTTCCTCCAGCGTTGCCATCTCCGGCGGTGCCTTGCGCAGGCCCTTGGTGATGAAGACCAGCACCACGATCCCCACGGCCAGCCAGGACAAGCCCAGGGTGACGGCGTTGATGTCCAGCTGGGAGAGCAGGTAGCCGCAGATCAGCGCCCCGACGGCAGGGACCACCACGTAACTGACCGGGTTGAGGAGGTTTCCGGCCCGGCGTTCGCGGACATAGTGGAAGATGACCGAGATGTTGACCATGGTGAAGGCCGTGAAGGCGCCAAAGTTGATGAACGAGGTGGAGGTGGCCACGTCCAGGAAGATGGCGATCAGCCCGATGATTCCGGCGATCACAATGTTGGCAACGGGCGTGTGGTACTTCGCGTTGAGCCGGCCGAACACGGCCTTGGGGAGCACGGAGTCGCGGCCCATGGCGTACATCAGGCGGGAGGCGCTCGCCTGCGCGGCCAGGCCCGAGGCGAACTGTGCGGCAACCAGACCGGCCAGGAACACGGCGCCGAAGAAGGTGCCGCCAATTTGCAGGGCGATCTCGCTGGCGGCGGAAGCGGAATCCGCGAAGGCACCGCCAGGGTGGACCAGCTGGGTGAAGTAGGCAACCACTATGAAGATGCCGCCGCCAATCAGGGCGATGAGCATGATGGCCCGCGGCATGTTCTTCTTCGGTTCAATGGTTTCCTCCGTCAGCGTGGTGACGGCGTCGAACCCCAGGAAGGAGTAGGCGGCAATCGCGGCCCCGGCGCTGATGGTGCCCAGGCTGGAACCGGCGTTGAAGAACGGCGAGGAATTGGCCAGCCCGCCGGCGCCCGAGGTGTGCACGATGTGGCCGATCGACAGCGCCACGAAGAAGACGATCACCAGGATCTGGAAGGCCATGAGCACGTAATTGGCCTTGTCCGCCACCTTGATGCCCAGGATGTTCAGGAAGGTGGTGATGACGATGAACAGCAGGATCCACACGGCAATCGGGATGCCCGGGAACTGTGCGCTGAGGAAGGAGCCGCCAATGAGCCAGATGACCATGGGCAAAAACAGGTAGTCGAGCAGGATGGCCCAGCCCACCAGGAAGCCCACCCGCGGATCAATCGACTTGCGGACGTAGGTGTAGGCGGAGCCGGCCACGGGGTATGCCACGGACATGCGGCCGTAGCTGTGGGCGGTGAAGAGCATGGCCACCATGGCCACGAGGTAGGCGGACGGGGAGGCGCCGCCGGTGGTCTCGGCGATGATGCCGAAGATGCCCAGCACAATGATGGGGGTCAGGTAGGCGAGTCCGAACAGGACCAGGGACCTGAGGTTGAGCGTGCGGATCAGGGTTGCTTGCGGGTTCATGCGATGCTCCTCGATGAGCGGAGAACGGGGTTCCAGGATTCCGGGTCGATCCGGCCCTGGTAGACGGGGAGCTCGATGGCGGGCTCGCCGGGGCGGAACTGGGACCACATGCGGTTCAGGCCTGCGGTTCCGTGGTTTCGGACATGTTCGACGGCGGACAGGTCCAGTTGGGCGGTGAGCACGGCGGGTTCCGCCGAGGGCGCCTGGGTGACCACCCCGCCTTCGGGGTCAACGATGATGCTGCGGCCCTGGCCGGTGGGTCCGGCACAGTTCACACTCACCATGAACACCTGGTTGGTGATGGCGTTGGCCCGGGCCAGCACCAGTTCCTGCTCACGGTCCGGGGTGGTGGTCTTCACCACGTTGATGATGACCTCCGCTCCCATCCAGGCCAGCTGCCGGGTGACTTCCGGGAACCAGGCGTCGTAGCAGATGTTCAGCCCGGCCCGGCCATATCCCTCCAGGTCCACGGTCACGAATTCGTGCCCCGGATCGTAGGGTTCGAAGGGCCGCCACGGGAAGATTTTCCGGTAGGCGCCGGCAATGTCTCCGCCGGGGGAGAGCACCAGCTGCGTGTTGAACAGCTGGCCGTCCTCCCCGCGCTCGCAGACACTCCCGGGCACCAGCCAGATGCCCAGTTCGGCGGCAATGGCCCGGAGCCCGTCAACCCTTGGTCCGTCCAGGGGTTCGGCCGAGGCCTGCAGCGCGTCGGCGCGCTGCTGGTCCGGTGTTCCGTCGCCGAAGAGGTGCAGCTCCGGGAACACCACCAGCTTGGCGTTCGGCTGGTGCGCCAGGGTGGTGCGCAGCTCCCGGGCAAAGCCGGCCAGCGGTTCGCCAATGAGCCGTGGCGGGGCTTGAGCTGCGATGAGGGGCAGAATGCGGGACATGTGACGCTCCATGCTTGGGGTTGTGACTTAATTCATAATAGATCATATTGATCCCTTAGCAACAGGCTTGGGAAAAAATCCCCTACAGTGATCTTTATGAGCCACGAATCAGCTGCGGACACCTCCCCCATCGGGGATGCGGCGCTGGCGGGACTGGAACGCCGCAGCGCCATCGAAGCTGTGCGGCTGCGCATTGGCACTGCCATCTTCCTGGGCCTGCTCAAGCCGGGGGAGCGCCTGCCTGACAAGCACGACGTGGCCTTGGGGCTTTCGGTCAGCCCCATCACGGCCCGGCGGGCCCTGACCACCCTGGCCGACGAAGGCGTTGTGGTACGCCGCCGCGGGCGCAACGGCGGGACGTTTGTGGCGGATGCGCCCCCGCGCGATGTCCTGGCTGCCCTGGCGGCGCCGGCCGGCGAGTTCAACCGCGTGCACCGGCTCGTGGACCGCAGGGTGCTGGGTGAATGCGCTGTTACGCACTTCGCGGCCGTGAACATTTCCGAGGACCAGCTGGGGGAGTTGGAAGCCTTGACCGGGAGAATGGCCCAGGCTGAGAGCTGGTCCGGCTACCACCAGCTGGATGAGGAATTCCACCGCCTGGTGGCCGGCGCATCGGGGCTGGAGGGCGCCGTCGAGGCTTACCTTGAGGTCCTGAGCGAGCTGTACGAATACTTCATCCCGTACCCCATCGAGAGCCTGCACAGCTCCAACCAGGACCACATCCAGCTGGTGGCAGCCTTGAGGGAAGGCCGTGTCCAGGCGGCCGTGGAGATTTCCCGGCGCCATGTGGACACGCTCCACCGGACCATGTTCATGGGCCTGGTGGACGGGACCGCGGAATAGCCGGGCATCCGCAGCGGGGCTGCCGGTCTCGGGTGGATGATGGATGCATGGATGAGATTGAGCTGGCCGCGTGCCGCAAGGAATTGGAAGAGGCCACCTCCGGGCTCCGGGAATTGTGCGAGGACGTGGCGGTTCCCATGCAGGCGAAGCAGTTCGTGGCGTATTTTTGCGGCACGGGTGGCCAGGCTGCGAAGGACAAGGAGCCGCGGCGCCGCGCCTTTTATGCCGCGATTGGCCGTTTCCAGCAGGCGTTTGAGGCACTTCACACGGATTTGGCGGCAGCCGGCTACGTGCCGCGCGAGGTGGCCAGCATTGAGAAGGAAAGTGCCAGGTTCGCGGAGCTGGGCCAGGCGGTTGGTGCCGCAGCCGGAGACTGATGCCCCGTCACAGGGGCCGGCGTCGGAGCCCCGGGCGCCCAAACGATCCGCCGTGGGGCGCCCAAACGATCCGCCGTGCTGCACCCGCCGTTCAGGGCAGCCGGGCCAGCACCCAGTCCCAGCGCAGCAGTTCCTGTTCCAGGCGCAGCTGCGGAGCAAAGGTGCCATTACGGAGGGCTGCATAAAGGGCGCCTTCCTCAGCCGTCAGGTGCGTCAGCACCGCCCGGGTGGGGGTGTCCTCCCGGCCCCAAAAGTCGCGGTGGGCCAGCAGCGTCCCCTCATCCATCAGGATGCTGCGCACGTGAGGGTGGTGGGCGCGCAGCTGGTCCAGGATGTGGAAGCCGTGGGTGTCGAGGTCGCCCCAGTAGAGCACCTCGGTGCCGCGCAGCCACGAGGCTTCCCGCAGACCCTCGAAGCCGTATCCGCCGCCAAATACGGCCAGCGTGCGCGGTGCGTTGGGCAAGGCCAGAAAGTTGACCAGGTTTTCCGTGGTGATGACCCTGTCCACGCCCAGGTCCAGGGCGGCAAATCCGGCAGCCGTCACCTCCACGTCCGTGAGCCCCGGTGCGGGTGCCAGGGCCGGGTCCAAAAACCGCAGCCTGACCCGGTCCGGCGCAGCCAGGAAGCCGTGGCGCCGGGCATAATTCTTTCCCGAGACCGTCCGTTCAGGGTCCAACGTCACAAGCATGTCGTCGATGAGCCGGCGGTGTGTCTCCACAAACTTGGTGTGCACGCCTGCGAGCGACAGCTGGCGCAGGTAGATCCCGGGATGCGGGTTGGCGGCCAGCCAGAGTGCCACGCGGGCAGCTGTCACCGCGTCCGCGCCCTGATTGAGCAGCTCGAGCGGCCGGCGCAGGGCCCACGCCGCCAGGCCGGCGTCGAGCCCGCCCAGGAGCCGGGCAAGCTCTGCAAACCGGGCTGCCTCACGGCCCAGCCCCAGCAGGGAAATCTCCTCGGCGGCAGTGGCAAAGACGGCGGCCGACGGCAGCATGTTGGCGCCGATGGTGTTGGCCCCGACGGAAACGTGCTCCAGCACCGAACCCCGGGGCTCCGGATCCCACAAGGCAGCCCAGGCCGCTGCCTCAGCATAATTGCTGCGCAATTGGGTGGCGCTGGGGTGCCGGATGGCGCGGCGGCGGGGGTGCAGGCCCGACGGCGCCGCCGCCTCGCGCAGCAGCTCCCCGCTGTTCCATGACCGCAATGCAGACGCACGCAGGTCCGCGGGTGTGGTCCAGCCCCGTCCGCCGGTCCGTGGCTCAGCTGCCACGCTTGTCCCGTTCGGCCCGGTACTCGTGGATGGTCATGTTGCGCAGCTGGGAATCGTCCCCGGCTTCGTTGGCCACAAATCCCACATTGGCCACGAACGGTTCAATGACGTGGATCTTTTGCAGCGGCGTGACAATGAGGAGCTGGAGCTTGAGCCGCTTGAACAGTTCCAGCCCGTACCTGGCGGACTCGTCGGAGCCGCGGCCGAAGGCCTCATCAATGACCACGAAGCGGAAGGAGCGCTGGTTTCCCGGGCCGGCCGCAATGCCGAACTGGAAGGCCAGGGCGGCGGCCAGGATGGTGTAGGCCAGTTTTTCCTTCTGCCCGCCGGACTTGCCGCCGGAGTCAGTGAAGTGCTCGTGCTCCTCGCCTGTCTCGGTCCACTTTTCCGAGGCGGAGAAGGTGAACCAGTTGCGCACGTCCGTGACCTTGGCCGTCCACCGTTCGTCCAGGTTGGTCAGGCCCGGCCGGCCGCGGAAGCGCTCCACGAGGGCCTCCACCTGGAGGAACTTTTGTTCCGAATACTGCTCCTGCGCACCAATGGAGCCTTCGGAGCAGGCCCGAAGCTCGCTGCCGAACTCGCGCACCTCGGCATCTGAGGTGGCCTGAGGCTCCAGCTGGATGTGCCGGCCGGGGTTGTATTCGATCCGGGCCAGCGACTCGTTGATTTCGCCGATGCGGGAGACGATGTCCTGGCGGCGGGAATCCAGGAAGGCATTGAACGCGACAATCTCGTGGATGGTGTTTTGCGTCAGCGACTCCTTGAACCGCTCGGCAAACCTCGGGAGGTCGTTGTCAACCAGCTGCTCCAGGATCCTGTTGAACTCCCCGGCAGCCTCCAGTGACGCGTCCAGCTCGGTGGTTTCCGCAGGGTATTTGTTGCGGAAGTCGGCCATGAACCGGATGGTGGTCTCCGCCGCGCGGCCCGCCCGCAGCTGCAGGGCGTCGAGGGTGGCCTGCAGTTTCTCCCGGACCTTGCCTTCCGTCTTCACGGTGTTCTTGTAGCTCAGTGCCTCGGACTCAAGTGCGGCCTGGGCGAGCCTTCCCAGCTCAGCCAGCAGGCCGGCGTCGTCCGTCAGCGGCGCCCCGGCGAGCGATTCCCGGCAGTCCGCGATCTGCTCGGTGATGTCCTGGCTG
Source organism: Arthrobacter silviterrae (assembly GCF_011045165.1). Lineage (GTDB taxonomy): Bacteria > Actinomycetota > Actinomycetes > Actinomycetales > Micrococcaceae > Specibacter > Specibacter silviterrae. The sequence goes on along the minus strand of NZ_JAAKZI010000002.1, from coordinate 101,247 downwards.
CCCTTCTTGTTGGCGCCGACGCGCTCCGCCAGGGTGGTCAGCTTTCCGGTGGTGCGATCCAGCCTGTCCCCCGTGGCGTTCTCCCGCTCGGTCAGCTCGCGCAGGATGTCGCTGGAGGATTCCAGGGCGGCTTTTTCCTGGGCCAGGTCCTCCTTGGTGCGGGCCGTGGCGCGCCAGTCCAGGCTGGCAAAACTTACGACGGCGGCAACCGTGCCGATGAGGCGCTGCTGGCGTCCCAGGTTGCCCAGCTGGGCGTCGATGCGGCCCAGCCCGTCGGAGGCGGTGCGCATCCGGCCGTCGGCTTCTTCCAGGGCGGAGCGGAGGCGGGCAACCTTGTCGTGGTTGTCCCAGCCCAGTACGTAGCTGGACCGGTCGGAGAGTTCCTTGCGGTCGTCCTTTTCGTGGCGCCCGCCTCCGCCCTTGAGCTGTCCGTTGAGGGTCAGCGCCTTGGGATAGCGGCGGAAATCCTCCATGGTTTCGCAACACTGGTGGTCAAAGCGGCGGCCCAGTTCCTCCAGCAGGAATTCCCGGAACGGCGTGCCAGGCTTGATGCCGATCTTGCTGGCCAGGGTGCCGGCAGCGGCGGGACGAGGGGCAGGGTTGCCGCCCACCCGCAGGTAGACCAGCCGGGCCCGCAGGTTGTTGGCGTCCACCCAGTCGCTGACGGCGCCGTAATGTTCCCCGGTGACCAGCAGGGACAGGGCAAAGCCGTGCAGTGTGCGCTCGGCGGCGCCTTCCCAGGCGGCCTCGGATTCGCGCACCCGCAGCAGCTCGCCCGCAAACGGAAGCCCGGCCTCGGGAATGCCGGTGCCGTCGCAGAGACGCTTCCGCAGGGCGATCAGCCAGCCGGGGAGCAGGTTTTGGCGGTTCAGCAGGCTCTTCAGTTCCGCCGTGTGGTCCCCGGCCAGCTCGGAAGCTTCGGAGCGCTGCCGGTCCAGGGCGGTGCGCCGGGCTTGCAGCTCCGCGTTGCTTTCGCCCAGCCGCTTTTCGACGGCGGGCAGTGCGGCGGCGTTGGCGTCAAAGGCCACCTGGTCCACCGGATCAAACAGTCCCAGCACCTCCGCGGCCTCCGAATACGAGGCGTAGCGTTCCCGCTGGGCGCCCGACTCGATGGCCAGCCGGGCCAGTTCGCCCTCGATGGCGGCGATCCGGCCCCCGCCGCTGTTGCGGATGTCATCCCGGAGCTCGGCCAGTTCCCGGTTGAGCCGGCCCACCTCGGCCGTCAGGGTGTTTTGTTCCGCGGCCATCCGCACGGCGGCCCGTTCCAGTTCCAGCAGGTGTGCCTCACTGAGTTCCAGCTTTTGGGTGGTGAACCAGGGGGAGAGCTGTTCGCGCTGTTCGTGGGCCCGGTCGTAGTCGGCAGTCAGCGTCTGGTGGCGGGCGGCGTTGTCGCGGACGGGTTCCAGCATGCGGATCTGGTCCTTGGCGCGGAGCACGGCGTCGTGGGCTTTTTTCAGGTCGTCAAAGTGGTGCAGCAGGTTCTTGATCCGCGTGTCGACGTCGTCCTCTTCGAGCATGTTGGTGCGCACAAAGTGGGTGATGTTTTCCACCTGCTTCATGGACACCGTGCGGTGGAACAGGTCCATGGCCTGCGCCGAGCCAATGCCAAAGTGGCGCTTGAACGCGGCCGCGTACTTCTCAAACACGTCAAAGACCGCCACTCCGTCGTTGCGCAGCCGGCGCTTGAGCTTGGCCATGTCGGTGCCGAAGCCGGAGAAGTCGGCCTTGATGCCCTGTTCGCCCTCGGCAATGGAGTAAAAGCGGGTGGGCTGCCCTGCCTCCTGCGTGGCCCACAAGGTGATGGCCAGGGTGATGGTCTTGTCCAGGGCCGCGTTGTGGAAAACGCCCAGCACCACGGTAAAGGTGCCCGGGCCGCGCAGCGCCACCGGCCGGGAAGTGTCGCCCAGGCCGCTCCGGGCGCTCTTGTGGAAGCCGCGCACATAGGACATGAGGCTGCGTTCCTTCTTTTGCGCCCCGGCTGCCTTGTTGTACTCGATCCTGTTCGCGGGCAGCAGCAGCGTGGTGATGGCGTCAACGATGGTGGATTTGCCGGAGCCGATGTCGCCGGTCAGCAGGCTGTTCTCGCCGTCGAGCCTGAAAGTGCGCACGCTCTTGTTGAAGGTGCCCCAATTGAGCAGTTCCAAGCGGTGCAGCCGGAAGCCCGGCCGCGTGCCGGCGTCGTCCAGGGTGAGGTCATCCAGGCTGAAAAGCCCTGCCTGCGTGCTCATGCCGTGGCCTCCTTCGGGGTGCGTGGCGCCTTGCCAGGGGAAGGCTCGACGCCGGTTGGCCGGCCTTGGGCGTCCGTCCCGCCCAGCGCGGCGCGGTAGTCGGCGAGCCGGGCATCGAATTCCTCCAGCCACTGCGCATCCACGTAGGCCTTGAGGATGCGGGCCACCTCGAAGGTCCCCTCCTGCCCGCGGAGCTTGCGCAGGAACCCCAGTTCGGTGACTTTCTTGATGTTGGTGGCCAGCTGGTCCTGAATGCGGGCCTCATTGCTGGATTCGGGCAGGAACACGGACACCATGTCCCCGATCTGCTCCGCAGTCATGATGAGCCGGGTTTCGCTGTTTTGCGTATCAAATTCTGCCAGCCGGGCCCGCAGCAGGGCCAACAGCAGGCTCACGTTGAAGGTCAGCTGGCGGCGGGGGATCAGCCGGGGCAGCTCGGGGTCGGCGTCTGGGCTGGAGCGCAGGAACGCGTAGCCCTCGGTGTCGTCGAGCACCAGCTCCAGTCCCAGCACTGCCACATAATCCCGGGCCTGGGCCGACAGTTCCGTGAGCCGCTGCCACAGTTTCTCGTCCGACTCGCGGTACACCACGCCCTTGAACAGTTTCGTGATGGCGAGGGGGAGGCCGTCGGGGGCGGGGCCGGCGTCGGGCAGGGCGCTGCCGGTGGTGCCGGCGTCGTCGGTGGCGCCTGTGGCGAAGGGGGTCATGATGGCCTCACAAAAATGATTTGGTCAACGGTGGCCTCGCGGAGGCTGCCGTCGGGCAGGGCCCAGGACAGTGTTTGGGACCGCTCGGAGTCGATGGTGGCCCAGGTGGATTCGGTGGCCAGCTGGAAGTACGCCACCAGCTCGGCCAGCCCCTGGCTGAGCGGGAAGGCATCCGTGACGTCGGCCAGGGTGGCCTGCCCGGCTTCCGCCAGGACGGCGTCAATGTTCCCTTCCAGCCGGTGCGGGTCGACATGGAACTGGGTGAACAGGGCGTTGGCGTCCACGTCCAGGTCTTCGGTGACATCAACGTCGTCGTCGATGGCAACTTGCCGGCTGGGCTCATACAGCGGCCGTTCAAAGGGCAGCGCCACGGGGATTTCATGTCCGGACAGTTCCGCGAAAGCGCCAGGCGGAGGCGCGGCCCGGACAGCCACCGCGCTGGATTCGATGCTGCGGATCAACGCCATGATGCGCTTGTTTTCCAGAAACACCTTGTCATCGAGCAGGCGGCGGATTTGCGCCGAGAGCTGGCGGACGGTGGCCTGGGTTTGTTCCACGGCGGGCAGCCAGTCGTTCTGCATGGACGTGATTTGCTGCAGCCCGTCCTGTGCGGACAAGGCCTCAATCCGCGTGGCCCGCTCCAGGAGTTCATGCAGTTCGGTGCGCAGCTGGGGGGACATGAGGTAGTCCCAAAACCCCTGGAAGGTGCGGCCCTGCAGCGATCCGCTGATGTCCTGCTGGGAGGAGAAAATCGATTCCAGGAGGTCGCCCTGGCCGCCCTCCCACATGGAAATTTGCTCGCGCAGCCGGCGGTCCAGCTTACGGAAGTTCGCCTCTACCTCCCGGAAATCGGCCAGCAGGTCCTTGGCCTGGGTGGTGAGCTGGTGGAAGTGGTCCACGGCTTCCGGCCCGCTCATGACGGGGACCTCGCCGGAACGGATCTGTTCCATTTGGGCGTCAATGCCATCGCGCTGGCGCTGCAGTTCGGCCAGCCGGGCCTCGGGGTCCGTTTCCGAGCCGTGGACCAGGGTCTTGAGCAGGTTGAAAATGCTGGAAAGTCGCGACTGCGTGGGCACAAAGTCGCGCCCGCGCAGGGCTTCGACCCAACGGATTACGTCCTCCGTGGCGGCGGTGAGGTCGTAGACGGGCTCATCGCGGCCCTCCGTGTAGAACTTGCGCAACCACGCCTTCTCCGGTTCCGCCCAGTCGTCTAGGTACTCGGCGGCGGAGCGCGGAAACCTGTCCGCTCCCAGGGAGTCCCGCAGGCTGAACAGGACGTCGTCCAGCACGTCGATGAGGTCCTGGCGGCCCAGGTTGCGCTGGTTGGGGTCGGTGAACGCCGTCATGAAGAACGTCAGGGCCAGGGGAGCGTTTTGCGCGCGCAACAGGGACCAGCCCGCGTGGGTTTCACGCAGGGAGTTGATCGAAAAGTAGTCCACTGCACCGCTCCATTGGCTTCAACTGCTTCCAAGGACAATCGTAGGCGCAGGCGCTGACAAACCTGGAACTTAGTGGGGTAGAGGCCTGAATTGGCGGCCTGCATTCACGGCGGAGGTCGATTCGGACTTTTGATCCTGATATATCGGCCTCGATTGTCCGTTTCGACCTCCGTACCGGGCCCGGGGGTCAAATCCCCTTTCCGGGGTTCAGGATGCCCAGGGGATCGAAAACCGCCTTGATCCGGTGTTGCAGGTCCAGGGAGAGGGAGCCCACCTCCTCCTCAAGCCAGTCCTTCTTCAGCAGTCCGATCCCGTGTTCGCCCGTCAGGGTTCCGCCCAGCCGCCTGGCCAGATGGAACATTTCGCCCAGGGCCGCCTTGGCGGGGCCCTCGGTGATGGACTCGTCGGGGCCGACCACCACCATGGGGTGCAGGTTGCCGTCCGCGGCGTGGGCGATGACGAAAATTTTCACCCCGGTCCGCTCCGAAATGTCGGCCAGGCCCGCCACGGCTTCGGCCAGCCGCTTGCGAGGCACGCCGATGTCCCCGATGGAGACCCGGCCCAGCAATTGCAGGGCGGGGATGGCATTGCGGCGTGCGGAGACCAGCTCGGCCGCCCGGTCGCCGTCGTCGGTCTGTTCAATGGACAGCGCAAAGGGGGTGATCGCCTCCACCAGCACCTGCTGTTCCAGCAGCGCGCCGTACCCGTCCGTCTGGGCCAGCAGGAAGGCATTGCCACGGCTGCTGTGGTCAGTGCCCATCATGGCGTCGACGGCGGCAAGCGTCCCGCCGTCAATGAATTCGAGAATGGCAGGCTGGATCCGGGCCGCGATGATCGCCGACGCTGCCTGGGCCGCCGCCTCCGCGTCCGCGAAGTAGGCGGCCACGGTGGCCGTGTGCAGCGGCTTGGGGCGCAGCCGCAGCGTGGCCTCGACCACCACGCCCAGGGTGCCCTCCGAACCGATCATGAGCGCATTCAGGTCGTAGCCGCTGACGCCCTTGATGGTGTTCCGGCCGGTTTTCAGGATGCGGCCGTCCGCCAGCACCACCTGCAGGGAGAGTATGGATTCCCGGGTCACCCCGTACTTGGCGCACCACATCCCGCCCGCGTTTGTGGCCACATTCCCGCCGATCGAGCAGATGGCGGTGCTGGCCGGATCCGGGGCGTAGAAGAGCCCGAATTCGGCGGTGGCGGCATTGACCTCGGCATTGAGCACCCCCGGCTGCACCACGGCCTGCTGCTCCACCGGGTCAATGGAGAGGATCCGGTTCATCCGGCTGACGTCCAGCACCACATTGCCTGCCGTGGCGGAAGAACCGGCGGCGAGGCCCGTGCCGGCGCCGCGCGGCACAATCGGCACGCGGTGTTGCGTGGCCAGCTGCAGCGCCTGCACCACATCCCCGGTGGTCTCCGCCCAGACAATCCCGTCCGGAATGCCGCCGGGCACGTAGCCTGAGCGGTCGACGGCGGCAAGGGCCCTCTCCTGCGGGTCGGTTGAGGCGAGCCGGCACGCGGCCAGCAGGGCACGGGCGCCGCTGTCAGCGGGGAGCGCAGTCATGCTCCCACCCTTGTCCATGCCGGCGCCGGCCGCAAGGGTTTCAGCCGATACCGGGCCTGCCTGCCCGAAGCCGGCCCGCCGGTGGCATGATGGGCACATGAGCGAAAACGAAGACCCCACACTGCGTTCCATCGAGCTGGTCCGCACCGCCACAGCCCGCTACACCGTGCGCAACGCCGACGGTGCCGAAATCGAGTTTGGGCACGGCGAAGGGCTGCTGAGCCCGGTGGAGCTGCTGCTGGCCGCCATCGCCGGCTGCTCGTCCATCGACGTCGACACGGTGACGGCGCGCAGCTGCGAACCGAGCAGCTTCCGGGTCGAAGCCAGCGGCCACAAGGTGGTTGAGGACGGCGCCAACCGGATGGACGGGCTGCACCTGTCCTTCAACGTGGCCTTCCCGGACACCGAGGACGGGCGCAAGGCAGCCGGCATGGTGGACCGCCTCGCGGCGCTGTCCCATGACAAGTACTGCACGGTTTCGCGGACGGTGGAGCGCGGCACGGCCGTTTCACACGAGGTCAACGTCACCGTCGAATAGCCTGCTGCCCGGCTGGCAGCGCTGAGCGAATGGCCCACCGGCCTCTTCTCGGCGTTGCCCGCCCGGAGTAGGGTGGGCGCATGCCTGATGCCAACGCTCTTCGTGCCGCCCTGGACCTGGAACTGGGGTGGCAGCGCGAACTGTACATGCACTTCCACAGCCACCCCGAGCTGAGCCGGCAGGAGTTTGCCACCGCGCAAATCATCGAGGACAAGCTCGCCGGCTGGGGGTTCACGGTCCAGCGGATCGGAGGCACCGGCGTCGTGGGGGTCCTGGAAAACGGGCCCGGCGCCTGCGTGCTGGCCCGCGCGGACATTGACGCGCTCCCCGTCACCGAGGCCACCGGCCTGGACTACGCCTCCACGGCCACCGGCACGGATGGCGACGGTTCCACGGTGGGTGTCATGCACGCCTGCGGCCACGACATGCACATCACTGCCCTCCTGGGCGCCGCCAAGCTGATGGCGGATCAGCGCGATGCCTGGTCCGGAACATACCTGGCGCTGTTCCAGCCCGCCGAGGAGACCGCCGACGGCGCCAGTTCCATGCTCGACGGCGGCCTGCTCGCCAAGGTGCCCCGGCCCGACGTCGCGCTGGCCCAGCATGTGATGGCCACCGAGGCCGGGACCATCGGCACCACGCCCGGGCCCATCCTCTCCGCGGGGGACTCGATCAAGATCACTGTCCACGGCCGCGGCGCCCACGGATCCATGCCGCACAATTCCGTGGATCCGGTGGTGCTGGCCGCCTCGATCGTGCTGCGCCTGCAGACCATCGTCTCGCGCGAGACCGTGCCGGGGGAGTTTGCCGTGGTCACGGTGGGTGCATCCAATGCCGGGTCCAAGTCCAACATCATCGCGGACCGCGCCGTGCTGCTGCTGAACATCCGGACCTACGACACCGAGTTGCGCGGGCGCGTCCTGGCCTCCATTGAGCGTATTGTGCGCGGTGAATGCATGGCAGCGGGTTCGCCCCGGGAACCCGAGTTTGAGTACTACGACCAGTACCCGCTGACCACCAACGACGCCGGCGTGAACGCCAAGGTGACAGCGGCCTTCACGGCCCACTTTCCGCAGGGGACGGTCTACCACACGGCCCCACAGACGGCATCGGAGGACTTCAGCCGGCTCCCGGATGCCTTCGGGATTCCCTACACGTACTGGACCGTGGGCTCCGTGCCCCCGGACGTGTACCGCAGGGCCGTCGCGAACGGCACCGTGGCGGCGGACATCCCGGCGAACCATTCCCCGTTTTTCGCCCCGGACATCGACCCCACGCTGGGCGTTGCAACGCAGGCCCAGGCCGTTGCAGCGCTGGCCTTTCTCGGTGCGGGCGGCTGAATTTCGGGTGCTCCTTTCGGGGGCTGGAGACATTGTCCGTTCGGGTGGATGATGGGAGCAGGCGGACACCAGCCGGCACCTCTTCGGAACCGTCCGCCAGCAGGATGCGGCGCCGGCGTGGACTAAGGAATTGATTCGCCATGGACATGTTGACACTTGGCTACATTGGTCTCGGGATGATCGTTGTAACAGTGATTATGAGCATCATTGCCATCTATGGGGGCCGCCACACCCACGTCCATTAAACGTGGCGACGCGCCCGGGCAGGTGCCCAATACAGGCCGCCGGCAGCCGTGATAATCACGGCTGCCGGCGGCCTTTTTCGGTGGTTTTTTACGAAATAGGTTGACGCGGGCTCTTTGCGATGCTGTAAGTTACTCGTCAGTAGGTTTAAATGTTAGCCAAATCACAATGCCGTGAAACCGTGAGGAACCGCCCATGTCTTCGAGCACCTTAGGCACCCCCGTGCCCAGATCCGTCAAGAAGCATTACATCGCCCACCTGGTCCTGGTGCTGGTGGTCCTGGCCCTGGTGGTTTTTTTCGCCCTCACCACCACGAAGATCGCCAACGGCGCCTCCCAACTCCAGGACGGCACCAAGCTCACCTCGGCCGGCGCCCTGAAGCTTAAGGACGGGGCAAAGCAGCTTCATGACGGGGTCAAGGACCAGCTGGCACCCGGGATCTCGGCAGCCAATGCCGGTGCCGAATCGCTGGCAGCAGGTGCGGCCAAGACCTCCACCGATGTCCACAACAAACTCGCCCCGGGCGTTTTTGCCGTGGCGGACGGCGCCACCCAGGTGGCCACCGGCGGCGGCGCCCTGAACGACGGCGCTGCCAAGATCGCCGACGGCGTAGCCAGCCAGCTGGCCCCCGGCGTCACCGCCCTGAACAACGGTGCTGCCGCGCTGGCCACCGGCGCGGGCCAGGCCAATGACGGCGCCCAGCAGCTTGATGCCGGACTGGCCACCGCGGCCGACGGCGCCGCCCGGCTCGGAACCGGTGCCACCGCAGCGAACGCGGGTGCGCACCAGCTGGCCGCCGGGGCACAGAGCCTCGCAGCCGGTGCCACCCAGCTGTCCGCCGCCCTGACGCCGTCGTCCTCGGGAACCGACCCGCAAAACCTGGCTGACGGGGCAAACCAGCTGGCCGCGGGCACGGCAAAAGTGGCCGACGGCGCAGGGAAGGTCAATGACGGCACGCACCAGCTGCTGGCCTTCGCCAAGGCGAATCCGCTGGTGCCCGTGGGCCTGATGCTCCAGCAACTCCAGCAGCTCGCGGACGGCAGCCAGCAGCTGTCCGACGGCAGCCAGCAGCTCAATGCCGGGGGCCACGCCCTCAGCGCCGGCTTCGGAGTCCTGGACGTGAAACTGAACAGCACCGACCCCGCCAACCCCGGCGTGGTCCTCGGCACCCAGCAGCTGGCGGCCGGATCGCAGCAGCTGGCCGCAGGCACGCAGCAAATCGCCGCGGGCCTGAACGGTGTGCCGAACGATGCATCGCAGCCGGGCCTGGTGGGCGGCACCCGGCAGCTCGCCGACGGCGCTACGAAACTGTCCGCCGGGACCAAGCAGCTGGCCGACGGGTCCACGGCACTCCATGCCGGGACCCAGCAGCTGGCTCTGGGCGTCTTCGGAGTCCCGAACGACCCTTCCAACCCCGGCCTGCTCAGCGGCACCCAGGCCCTCGCGGCCGGAACGGGAGCCCTCTCCACCGGCAGCGGGAAGCTCTCCGACGGGGCACAGCAGCTGGTGGTCGGCATGAACGGCGTCCCCGGCGACCCTGAGCACCCCGGCCTGCTGTACGCCACGAAGCACCTGGAGGACGGTTCGGCCAAGCTTGCCGACGGCACGAAGCAGCTCAACGACGGCGTGTCCGGCACCCAGGCCCTCGCGGCCGGAACGGGAGCCCTCTCCACCGGCAGCGGGAAGCTCTCCGACGGTGCCGCGGCCCTGGCGGACGGCAACACCAAGGTGGCCAGCGGCACCACGGAGCTGTACGACGGCGTCTCCGCAGTCACCCCGGCGCGGGCCGTGTCCTCGACGTCGGTGCTTCCTCTGCTGGCCATCCTGGGGGCCATCGTGATCGGCTTCTTCACGGTGCTCCTGCTCCGGCGCCGGGGTGGTCGGCGGGCGCTGTAGGCCGTCCGGCCCGCAGGCAAAAGGGGCCCAAATCCTGACCAATACGACCAAAAGCCCCCCGGCTTTTACCAATACGACCAAAAGATTGATGACCCTCCGCCGTGATGTGGAACATGAACACAGCACCAATTCGTGTTCCACATCACAAAGGAGTGAATCATGTTCCGTTCTTCCCCGCTCACCTCCCCTCTCGTGAGCCGCCGCCGGGCGCTGGGCTTTGGCGTCCTCGGAGCGGCCACGCTGGCTGCGGCCCTGACGGGCTGCGGCAGCACCACCCCGGCGGGGAGTGCGGCGCCGGGGGCGGCCTCCGCAGGCACCCCCAGCTATTACCCCGCCGACTACTCCAAGCTCCTCGATGCGTCAAAGGTGGAGGGCGGCAAGCTCACCATCTACTCCAACACCGACCAGGAGAACTGGGCCCCCATCCTGCGGGACTTCAAGGCCAAGTACCCGTGGACGAAGGTCTCCGCGGACAACCTTGACAGCGACGAAGTCTTTCAGCGCCAGCTCAGCGAGATGGCCACCGGCAAGGCACCCGCGGACATGCTGGTCTCCAACGCCGTGCAGGCCTGGGCCAGCTACGCCGGCAAGCCGGACACACTCATGGCCTACGACTCCCCGGAAACCAAGCAGCTGCCGGACTACGCCCAGCTGATGCCCAATGTGTGGGCCATGTCGCTGGACCCTGTCGGCATTGCCTACAACTCGGCCCTCATGAAGGAAGCCCCCACCAGCATCGCAAGCCTGGCCAAGGCCGTAGCCGCCGACCCTGCCAGCTACAAGAACAAGATCACCACCCGCGACGTGAAGGGCGCCTGGGGATTCTCCGTTTCACACGCGTTTGCCGCAGGCGATGCCGGCGCCTGGACGGGCCTGGACGGCATCCTGCCCTCCGCCCGGCCGGAATCCTCCTCCGGAACGCAGAAGGAAAAAATCATGGCCGGGGAATACCTGGCCGGGTTCTTCATCAGTTCCGCCGTGGGCTATCCGGCCGAGAAGGCCAGCGGCGGGCTGGTCAAGTTTGTCCTGCCCACCGACGGCACGGTGGTCCTGGGCCGCGGCATCGGGATCACGCCGAAGGCCCCGCACCCGGCCACGGCCAAGCTTTTCCTTGACTTCGTGCTCTCCGAGACCGGCCAGAACGCAGTGGCTGAGGGCGGGTTGAGCTCCTACCGCGACAACGTGCAGCTCACCGAGGGCCGCCACACCTACCAGGAAGTGGAAAAGCTGGCCGGGAAGGACGGCATCATCCGGGTGCCCTACAAAGTGGTCCCGGACGCCGAAGTCACCGCCTTTGTCTCCAAGTGGAACGCCAAGCTCGGCAATTAGCACCCTTACGCTAGATCGACTGTGACCAGGCAGGCCAATCAATGACCATCACACGCACCGAAAGTGCAACCCAGCGGCCGGCTGTCCGGTCCACCCTGCCGGCGCCGAAGTACCCCCGGGTCTTCGGCGCCGGGCGGGGCCGGATCGTGCAGTACGGCGTCTTCATCCTCTTGGCGCTCTTTGTGCTCGCGCCCATCGTGCCCATCCTTTACCAATCCTTCCGCGACCGGCCCCTCTATGAGGCCGGCGGGCTGCTGACCCCCGGCAACTACACCAGGCTGTTCACCGACGCCGGCTTCGGCCAGGTCATCCTGAACACGGCCATCTTCGCCGTCGGCACCACCGTGCTCACACTTGTCATAGCCATCCCCATGGCGGTGCTGGTGGTGCGCACCAAGCTGCCGTTCGGGCGGCTGCTGGGCCTGTCCATGCAATGGCCGTTCTTCATCTCCACCCTGATCCTGGGCTTCGGCTGGATCACCCTCTACGGCCCGGCCGGGTTCATCAGCGTCCAGGTCCGCCAGTTCCTGGGCTTCCTGCCCTGGAACCTGTACTCCCTGGGCGGCATGGCCGTCACGGAGGCCGTGGGGCTGGCCCCCATCGCCTACGTGTTCTGCGCGAACGCCCTGCGGCAGTCGGACGCCTCGCTGGAAAGCGCCGCCCGCGTCTGCGGGGCCGGGCCCCTGCGCATCCTGTTCAAGGTGGTGGTGCCGATGCTGCGCCCGCCCATTGTCTACAGCTCAATCCTGGTGTTCAGCATGTCCCTCGAAACGCTCAGCGTGCCGCTGCTGTACGGCACCCCCGTCCGCATTGAAGTGTTCTCCACCTTCCTCTACACCAACGGGCTGCAGTCCATCCAGCCCGACTACGGCATCCTCGGCGCGGCCTCCACCCTCATCCTGGCCGTGACCATCGGCACCGTCGCCATCCAGGCCAAGGTGCTCAAGAACGCCCAGCGCTTCATCTCGGTGAGGGGCAAGGCAACCCGCCCCCGCCTGCTGGACCTGGGCAAGTTCAAGTGGGTGGCCGCAGCGGCCATTGTCATCTACATTGTCTTCGGCGCCCTGCTGCCCATCCTGGGCCTGGTGTTCCGCTCCTTCACCATGATCTTCACGCCCCTGGCGAACCCCTTCAACACGCTGACACTCTCCAACTACGACCGCGTCTTCACGTTCCCGGTCTACGTCCAATCCATCACCAACAGCGTGGTGGTGGCCGCCGTGGGTGCAGTCCTGGTGAGCATCCTGGCCCTCCTGGCCGTCCTGGTGGCACGCCGCTCGCCGTTCAAGTTTGCCCGCAGCGTGGAATACCTGGCCCTGATTCCGCAGGCCATGCCCGGCATCATCGTGGGCATCGGCTTCTTCTGGGTTTTCGCCCTGATGCCCGGAGGCGGACTGGTGCAGGGGACCCTGGTGGCAGTCATCATCGCCTTCGGCCTGCGCTCGCTGCCCACCGCGTTTGGCTCCATTGCCCCTGCCATCATGCAGATCGGCCGCGAGCTCGACGACGCCGCCCGCACCTCCGGCGCCGACTGGTTCGGCACCTTCTTCCGCATCCTGCGCACCCTGCTGAAGCCGGCCTTTGTGGGCGCGCTCATCCTGGTGTTCGTGACCATGATGAAGGAATACTCCGCCGCCCTGTTCCTCTCCTCAGCCAACACCGGCGTCATCGGCACCACCATGCTCGACCTCTGGGTCCAGGGCAACACCGGCTCCGTTGCCGCCCTGGCCACCATCCAAATTGCCATAACCGCCGTGTTCGTCGCCGTGGCGAACATGTTCATGAAGGGACACTCCGATGCCTGAAGTACACGTCAGCGGCCTGCACAAGAAGTTTGGCGACGTCACCGTGCTGGACAACATCAACTTCACCATCAAGGAGGGCGAGTTCTTCACGCTCCTGGGACCCAGCGGCTGCGGCAAGTCCACCACGCTGAACAGCATCGCCGGGCTGGAAACGCCGACGTCGGGCTCCATCACCGTGGGCGGCGTGCCGTTCGTGGACACGGAGAAAAAGCTGTACATGCCCACCGAGGAACGCAACCTGGGCATGGTGTTCCAGTCCTACGCACTCTGGCCGCACATGACGGTGGAGCAAAACCTGGTCATGCCGCTGGCCATCCGCAAGGTCTCCAAGGAGGAGAAGGCGTCCCGGATCCACGAAGCCCTGGACACTGTGGGCCTGGCACACCTGAAGGACCGCTTTCCGCACCAGCTCTCCGGCGGCCAGCAGCAGCGTGTGGCCCTGGCCCGCGCACTGGTGTACTCGCCGTCGGTCCTGTTGCTGGATGAGCCGCTCTCCAACCTGGACGCCAAGCTGCGCGAGCAGTCCCGGGCCTGGCTCAAGCGCCTGCAGGTGGAACTGGGCATCACCACCGTCTACGTGACCCACGACCAGGACGAGGCCCTCTCGCTCAGCGACAGGATCGCCGTCATGTTTGAGGGGAAAATGACGCAAATCGGCACGCCCGCCGAGATTTATGAAAAGCCCGCCACCGCCGCCGTCGCCGCCTTCGTGGGCAGCTGCAACTTCTTCACCGGCGCCCTGGAGCAGATCAGCGGCGGCACGGCGCACGTCCGCCTCGACAACACCGGCCTGGTGGTCAAGGTGGCCAGCACCCTGGACTTGAAGCCCGGCGACGCCGTCACGGTGGCCGTGCGACCCGAACGCCTGCGCATCACCCCGTCCGCCAACGCCGCGGGCGCCAACGTGCTCGAAACCACCGTGCTGACCCGCTCCTATGTGGGCTCCCGGTACGAGTACGGCCTGAAGCTGGGCAGCAATGTGGTCCAGGTGGTCTCCCCGGACGGAAACCTCGACGGCGGCGTCCGGCTGGTGTTTGAACCGGAAGATGCCCTCCTCTACGCAGGCGCCAGCGTGCCCTCAGCCGAGGCCCAGGAACTCATGACGGTGGCCGCATGAGCTGCCGGGCGTGATGGCTCCCAAGTCCTTGGCCGGCCCGGCGGGAAGGCGGGTGGCGCTGGTACTGGCGCACGCCGTCGTAATTCAGGCCATCACCTTTGGCATGCGGCCCACACTTTCCTACGCTGTCCTGGACGTGGGCGGTTCGCAGGCGCTGCTGGGCGTGGTGGTGGCGGCGTTCGCCGTGCCGGCCCTCATCCTGGCGCTGCCGGCCGGGCATGTCATTGACCGGACGGGCGAGCGGCTTGCCCTGCTCACCGGCGCCGGGTCCTTGATTGTGGCCGCCCTGCTGGCCATTTTTGGCGGCGGCTCCGTGGGAGTTTTGCTGCTGGCCACCATGTTCCTGGGCATGGGCCACCTGCTCTCCGTCATTGGTGAGCAGGCCATCGTGGCCAACACCACCAACCGCGGGCAGTACGACTCCAAGTTTGGCCACTTCACCTTCGCCTCGGCACTGGGCCAGACTGTTGGCCCGCTGCTCCTTGCCCTGCCCGGCGGCACCGTGGAGACGCCGCCTGTCCTGCTCATTTTCACGGTGTGCGGCGCGCTGGCCGTGGTGCTGCTGGGAATCTCCTTCCTGGTCCGCAGTTCCGCCCGGCCCGGCGCGGACGGGGAGCGGGTCCGCATGCTCCCGGCGGCGGCTGGCCTGCTGCGCACCCCGGGCCTGATCAGGGCCCTGGTGGCCGGCAGCATAGTCCTTGCCTCGGTGGACCTGTTCCTGGCCTACCTGCCGGCCCTCGGGCACGAACGCGGCATTGCCGCCGGCATGGTCAGCGCCATGCTCGTGGCGAGGTCCCTGTTCTCCATGTTTTCGCGGCTGTTCCTGGGCCCCATGGTGAAACTCTTCGGACGGCGCCGGCTCATGGTGTGGACCATCGCCGTCTCCGCCGTGGCGCTGATGCTCTTCGCCCTGCCGCTGAACCTTGCCGTACTGCTCTTGCTGGCGTCGGTTTACGGCTTCGCCATCGGCACGTGCCAGCCCATCACCATGTCGTGGATTGCGGAGCTGGCGGATCCCGGCACCCGCGGGCTGGCCATGTCGCTGCGCCTGGCCAGCAACCGGCTGGGGCAGACCATGCTGCCGTCGCTGCTGGGGATGCTGTCCGCCGCCGCGGGGGCCGGGGGAGTCTTCGCGGCCACGGGCCTCCTGCTGGTCGGGGGCGCCTGGTCCGGTGCCGCCGTCGGGCAGGCCGCAGGGGCCGCCCCTGGCGGGCAGGCCGCCGTCGGGCAGGCCGCCGGGAAGGATGAATCCGATGCGCAGGCCCGCCCGTAAGGCCGCCTTCTGGCAAAATGGGGGCATGCGACGACGGATGACACTGCGGGCCCAGCTCCTTCTCCTGCAGGTGGTCATTGTGCTCATCACCGTGGTGGGTACGGGCGGCGTTGCCATTTTCACGCAGCAACACCAGCTGCGGGCCAACTACCGGGACCGGATGATCGGCGTTGCCCAGTCGGTGTCCACGAACCCGGCCATCATCCACGCCTTTGGCGACGCCGATCCAAGCCAGACCATCCAGCCCATCACCGAGCTGATCAGCAAGTCCTCGGGAATCGCCTACGCGGTGGTCATGAACACGGACGGCATCCGCTATTCCCACCCCGACCCTTCGCTGATCGGCAAGCATGTCTCCACGGACCCCTCGGAAGTGCTCTCCGGGGACACCTTTGTAGGGACGCAGACGGGGACGCTGGGCCAGTCCTGGCGTGTCAAGGTGCCCATTTTCAACGAGGCCCATGCCGTGATCGGAGCCGTGTCGGTTGGCGTGCTGGAATCTGACCTGCGCGATGAATACCTCTCCAATGCCACCTGGCTGTTTGTCACCATCGGCATCGCTGCCCTGTTCGGCGTGGTCGGGGCAGCCTGGGTCACGGGGGTGATCCGCAAGCGGATATTCGGCCTGGAGCCGGAACAGATTGCCGGCCTGCTGGAGGAACGCGAGGCCATCCTGCACGGCGTGCGCGAAGGGGTGGTGGCCGTTGACGACCAGGGGAGAATCGCCCTGGTCAATGACGCCGCCGTGCGGCTGCTGTCCCTTGAAGGAGAGCCGGACCTGGTGGGCACGCTGGCCCGGGAGAACCTCGATGGCGCCCTGGTGGACCTGCTGGACGACGGCGGCGCAGAGCAGTCGCTGGTGCTCTCCGGGGAGCGGGTGCTGCTGGTGCGCCGGGACGTGGCGAAAATCGGCAGCCGCGAAATAGGCTCCATCCTCATCCTGCGCGACAACACCGAACTGCACACCCTGATGCGGGACCTTGACGGCGTGCAGGGCCTCGCCGACGGCCTGCGCGCCCAGGCCCACGGCTTCGCCAACAAGCTCCACGTCATTTCCGGGCTGCTGGAACTGGGCCGCGTGGAGCAGGCAGTTTCCTTCATCTCGCACGAGCGCACGGGCGGGGCGCTGGCGCAAGGGCCGGGCCGCACGGGAATCCGCGAACTGGAGGTTGCCGCGCTGCTGCTCATGAAGCAGGCACGGGCCGAAGAACTCGGCATCAACATCACCATCGAGGAGGATTCGCAGCTGCCGGTGCTGGCCGCGGGCAGGACGGCGGAAATCCTGCGTGCGGACCTCTTGACGATAGTGGGGAACCTGATTGACAATGCCGTTGAAGCCACAGGCGCGGGCGGACGAATTTCCGTGGTGGTCACAGCTTCGGCCGGCCCGGGTGAATTGATAGTTTCCGTGGCCGATTCCGGTGAGGGCATTGCGCCGTCGCTGCGGGACCGGGTCTTTACGGCCGGCTATTCGTCCAAGGCTGCCCTGCCGGGGGCCGTCTCCACGGGGCGCGGAATTGGCCTGACGCTGGTCAAGCGGATCGCCACCCGGCACGGCGGAACCGTCCGGATCGGCAGCGGGCTTCCGTCCACGGCGGCATCGGCGACGTCGGCCGGCTCCGGCGCCCGGATCACCGTGGTGCTGCCTGTCGGCGCCGGGGAGTTCCTGGCCCGGGAGTCCGCGGACGCCGGGGCGGTGGAGCCGGCATGAAGCCAAAATTGAGGGTCTTGATCGTCGAGGACGACATTGGCGTGGCGCTGATCAACCGCGAGTTTGTCTCCTCCCACCAGGGCTTCACGGTGGTGGGGGAGGCGCACAACGGGACGGACGCCGTCGTGCTTATTGAACGGCTGAGGCCCGACGTGGTCCTGCTGGACTTTTACCTGCCGGACTTCTCCGGCCTGGAGGTGCTGTCCCGGCTCAGCCCGGACCTCGGCGGCGCCATGGAAGTCATTGCCGTCACGGCCGCGCGGGACGTGGAAAGCGTGCGTGCGGCCAGGGCGCGGGGAGTGCGGCACTACCTGGTGAAGCCCTTCATGGCGTCCGCATTGTTCGAAAGGCTCGAGGAAGTGGCCCGGCAATTTGACACCGTGCGGCGGACGTCGCGGGGCAAGCTGCTGGACCAGCGCAGCGTGGATGCCATCATTGCAAGCGCGTCAGGGCGCTACGCCCCGCCGCCAAAGGGCCTCTCGGAAGTCACGCTGCAGCGGGTCCACCTGGCGCTTCAGGCAGCGGGCACGGATGTCTCGGCCGCCGAACTGGCCAAGCTGGTGGGCATGTCCCGCGTGGGTGTCCGCCGCTATTTGGAGCACCTGGTGGATGTGGGCCGGGCCACCCTCACGCCGCGCTACGGCGGCGGCCGCCCGGAGAACCGCTACAGCAGTTCCTCGTAGGGCGGGCCCGGGCGGGTGCGGTGGTAAAATCGTACACAAGTACGCCCCCACAAACTTTTTTGCGACATCAGGCCGGCCCCTGGCCGCACGCCGTCGCGCTTTAGGGCAGCACAACATCGCCAACCGGCGCCGCCTGCCACCACCACCCCACAGAGAATGGAACCCATGAGAAGAACTCCTCGCCAGACCCCGCCCGCACTGGCAAATGGCGCACTGCGCATCGTTGCCCTTGGCGGATTGGGGGAGATCGGCCGCAACATGACCGTCTTCGAATACGGTGGAAAGCTGCTGATTGTCGACTGCGGCGTGCTCTTCCCCGAGGAAAACCACCCCGGCGTCGACGTCATCCTGCCGGACTTTTCCTACCTGAAGGGCCGCTGGCAGGACGTGGAAGGCCTGGTGCTGACCCACGGACACGAGGACCACATTGGCGGCGTGCCGTACCTGCTCAAGCACCGCGCCGACATCCCCGTCATCTCCGCCAAGCTGACGCTTGCCTTCCTGAAGACCAAGCTCGAAGAGCACCGCATCAAGGGCAAGATGGTCCAGGTCAAGGAAGGCGACCGCCGCAAGTTCGGCCCGTTCGACGTCGAATTCCTCGCCGTGAACCACTCCATCCCGGACGGCCTGGCAGTTGCCATCCGCACGCCCGCCGGTCTGGTGCTGGAAACCGGCGACTTCAAGATGGACCAGTTCCCGCTGGACAAGCGCATCACCGACCTGGCCGGCTTTGCCCGCCTGGGCGAGGAAGGCGTGGACCTGTTCATGCCCGACTCCACCAACGCTGAAGTTCCCGGCTTCCTGGCCGCCGAGGCGGAGCTGGCACCGGCCATCGACAATGTCATGCGCACGGCCCCGCGCCGCGTGGTGGTCTCCAGTTTCGCAAGCCACGTGCACCGCATCCAGCAGATCATTGACTCGGCGCACAAGTACAACCGCAAGATCGCCTTTGTGGGCCGGTCCATGGTCCGCAACATGACCACGGCGCGCGAGCTGGGCTACCTGAAGATTCCGCGCGGCATGCTGGTCGATTCCCGGGAGCTGGAGAAGATGGCCCCCAACAAGGCGGTCCTGATCTGCACCGGTTCGCAGGGCGAGCCCATGGCGGCACTGGCCCGCATGGCCAATGGCGACCACCAGATCAACCTGACCGAGGGCGACACCGTTCTGCTGGCCAGCTCGCTGGTGCCCGGCAACGAGTCCTCGATCTACCGCCTCATCAACGACCTCACCAAGCAGGGTGCCAACGTTGTCCACAAGGGCAACGCCAAGGTCCACGTTTCCGGCCACGCCAGTGCCGGCGAACTGGTCTACTGCTACAACCTGGTCCGCCCCAAGAACGTCATGCCGGTGCACGGTGAATACCGCCACCTGAAGGCAAACGCGGAGCTGGCCGTGCGCACCGGCGTCGACCCCAAGCGCGCGCTGATCGTTGAGGACGGCACCGTCATCGACTTGAAGGACGGCCTCGCCAAGGTGGTGGGCAGCGTGCCCGCAGCCTATGTGTACGTGGAGAACATGGTGGCCGGCGCGGCCACCGAGGAGTCCCTGCAGGACCGCCTCCGCCTGGCCGAGGACGGCGCCGTGACGGTGCTGCTGATCGTCAACCCGGACACCGGGAAGATCGAGGAAGACCCCGAGTACTTTGCCGTGGGCTTCAACCTCACGGACAAGGACATCGAGAAGGCCACGGGCATCGTGGGGAAGACCATCGACGGCCTCCGAGGCGAAAAGACCGGCCCGGGTGCGGAGAAGGCGATTGGCGAGGCGCTGCTGCGCTGGTCCGACCGCGCGCTGCGCCGCAAGCCGGTTTACACGGTCATCATCGTCGAGGCCTGATTGGACGAAGCCTGAACGGCGCCGGCCCCGCTCCTGCCGGGTCCGGCGCCGTTCATGCGCTCCGGCGCAGCTTCAGGACGGCGGCCTCAGCTTCTGTGCGTTCCACCACGTCCCAGTCGGCCAGCCAGTGGATGGCCCGCTGCTTCATGACATTGTCGTGGAATTCGTACCATTGCGTTTGCTGCTGCGGGAATTCGTAGAGGGCGTCCTTGAAGTGCCGGAACGGGCTGCTGCGGTCGATCGAGCGCTGAAGCCGGGCCCGGCACTTGGCATCCTGGACCCCGGCGATGAAGTCCTCCATGTCGCGGAATCCCTCCGAGGGATCGACCGGCTCTATGCGCAGGCCGCCGCGCCCGTCAACGTCCCAGCCTTCCGTGTCGGCCTCATCGGCGGCCTCCTCGCCCCACAGTTCAATCCGCCCCGTCCCCGGGTCCAGCCAAAAGAACGTGTCCTGGTCCATGTAGTGGTTCTCGAGGGCCATCACAAGGGTGTCAAGGTCAATGACATTCAAGGGGAGCATGGGAACGCCTCCAGCTAAAACATCGGGCAGGCACCTGCTGTCCACTTCCCATCTTTGCGCGCCGCGCCATCTCAGGCAAGGATGCGTTGGGCCACCCCGACTCGCGCGCCGCCCTTACCCCACCCCGCGTGCCGCCCTCACCCCACCTCGCGCGCCGTCCCACCCCTCCTCGCGCGAACGGACACTTAACGTGGATGTTTTTCGAAAACATCCACGTTAAGTGTCCGTTCGGCAGGCGCAGCGGCCGGTGGTTTGGCCGCATCCGGTCCTTTAGGGTGGGCCGGCCTACTTCATGCCGCCATGGAGGATCCCCGGCTTCGTGTAGCTCCGGGCCAGGACGGCCAGGGCCAGGGCCGCAACCAGCAGGCCAAAGTCACGCAGGGCCACGTCGTAGAAGCCGGAGTAGGTGACCAGGTTGATGATGATGCCCGCCAGCCAAATCGCCACCACAAAGGCTGCATAGCGCGGGCGAAGGATCATGGCGATGGCCGCGATGATCTCGATGACGCCAATGACCATCATGGTCCCGTGGGGGCTGAACGGGGAAATGTTTGCGATCCACGGGGCAAGGTAGTCCACCCAATTGGTCAGGACGTTGCTGAACTTGTCCAGGCCCATGATCAACGGGATCGCGATGAAGCCGATCCACAACATCAGGAAGGCTCCGTAAGCGGGTTCGGCCTTGGCGCGCTGCAGGGCGTGCGAGGTCCATCCGGTCGACGAGGCGTGAATTGAACTGGCAGCCATGGCTCCTCCATCTAAAAACAATACTTATGTTTTTAGAATGCTCCTCGACCGCCCGGTTGTCAATCCCCAAGCCCCATCCCATGCCGCCCGCCTCGCCCTTACCTCTCCTCTCAGCCCCCTCTCACTCCGCGCGAACCGGCATTTAACGTGGATGTTTCGCCGCAACATCCACGTCAAATGCCCATTCGCGCGAGGTTTTAAGGGGGTTCGAGGGGTCGCGCGGGGCCGGCCGGGTAACCGTTAGAGCTCCGTGACGCGCCCGTTGCTGACGTCCCAGCGGATGTCGAGGCGGACGTTTTCCAGGAGCCGGCGGTCGTGTGATACCAGCAGGAGCGTTCCCTCGTATCTGTCCAGCGCCTCCTCCAGCTGTTCGATGGCGGGCAGGTCCAGGTGGTTGGTGGGCTCATCGAGCACCAGCACGTTCACACCGCGCGCCTGCAGCAGCGCCAGCGAGGCGCGCGTCCGCTCACCGGGCGAGAGCGCGCCGACCGGGCTGGTCACCTGGTCCGCCTTCAGGCCGAATTTCGCCAGCAGCGTGCGCACCTCGCCCTGGTTCATTTCCGGCACCAGGGCCTCAAACGCCGACCCCAGCGGTACGCCCTCCGGGAACTGGCCGCGCGCCTGGTCGATCTCACCGATGGCGACGTTGGCGCCCAGGGAGGCCACGCCGCTGTCTTGGGCAGTGCGGCCCAACAGCAGCCCGAGCAGCGTGGACTTGCCCGCGCCGTTGGGTCCGGTGATGCCTATCCGTTCGCCGGCATTGACCTGAAGCGAGACCGGGCCCAGGGTGAAGGAGCCCTGCCGGACGACGGCGGCATTGAGGGTGGCAACCACGGTGCTGGAACGCGGCGCCGCACCGATGCTGAACTGCAGCGCCCACTCCTTCCGCGGCTCCTCCACCTCGTCGAGGCGGGCAATGCGCGACTCCATCTGCCGCACCTTTTGCGCCTGCTTCTCCGAAGATTCCGAGGCGGCTCGACGGCGGATCTTGTCGTTGTCGGGGCTCTTTTTCATGGCGTTGCGCACGCCCTGCGAGCTCCATTCGCGCTGGACGCGGGCCCGTCCAACGAGGTCCGCCTTCTTCTCGGCAAACTCGTCATAGGCCTCGCGGGCATGCCGCTTGGCGATGGCGCGCTCCTCCAGGAACGCGTCGTAGCCGCCGTCGTACACGGCCACCTTGTTCTGCGCCAGGTCCAGCTCCACCACGGTGGTCACGCAGCGCGACAGGAACTCGCGGTCGTGGGACACCAGCACCACGCCGCCGCGCAGGCCCTTGACGAACTCCTCCAGGCGCGCCAGCCCGGCCAGGTCAAGGTCGTTGGTGGGCTCGTCCAGGAGCACGACGTCGAACCGGCTCAGCAGGAGCGCGGCCAGGGCCACCCGTGCGGCCTGCCCGCCCGAGAGCCCGGTCATGAGCGCGTCCGGGCCCACGTCCAGGCCCAGCTCGGCGAGGGTTGCGGGGATGCGCTCGTCGAGGTCCGCAGCGCCGCAGGCCAGCCAATGGTCCAGGGCTGAGGCGTAGCGGTCGTCGGCGGCGCTGTCCGTGCCCAGTTCCCCGGCGGAGGATTCCATCTCCTGGGTGGCCTGCGTGCAGCCCGTGCGGCGGCCAAGGTAGCCGGCCACCGTTTCGCCGTCCACCCGCTCGTGTTCCTGCGGCAGCCAGCCGACGAACGCGTCCTGGGGTGCGGTGCTGACTGTGCCGCCCTGCGGTGTATCGGCCCCGGCCAGCAGGCTGAGGAGCGTTGACTTGCCGGCCCCGTTGGCTCCGACGACGCCGACCACGTCGCCGGGTGCCACGGTGAAGGAGAGGTTGCTGAACAGGGTGCGGTGGGCGTGGCCTCCGGAAAGGTCCTTGGCCACGAGTGTTGCGGTCATGGGTCCATCTTATTTTGATTCCGGGGACGGGCAGGACGCCGCCAAGGTGCCGCCGTCGTGCCTTCAGGGGATTGTTGCGGCAGGTGACAAAATCCTTGGGGCCGGGGTGATGCTGCGGGGAAGCTTGTGTCCACGGAAGACGGCGGGGCAATCGGCTCCGGCATGCGACAAGGAGCATCATGACTGAAACGACGACGGCCACCGACCTGGCCTCCATCCGCGCGGACAGGCTGACCGGCGCAGGGGAGTTCTGGGCCGCCAAGATCGCCAAGAGCGCCGACAACGCCAGGCTGACGTACAAGGCGGCCGGGGTGGCGGTGGGTTCGGTGGCGTCCCGGATCAGCGCGGGCAAGCACCAGTTCCTGGTGGACGAGCCCGCAGGATTGGCCGGAGATGACGCGGCCGCAAGCCCCGTGGAGTACGCGCTCGGGGCGATCATTTCCTGCCAGGTGGTGGTGTACCGCCTGTACGCCCAGCAGCTGGGCCTGGTCATCGACGAACTCACGATCGAGGCCGAAGGCGACCTGGACGTCCGCGGCCTGTTCGGCATTGACGAGTCCGTGCGGCCGGGATTCACTGACGTGCGGCTCACGGTGAACATTGCGGGCCCGGGAACGCAGGAAGAGTATGAGGAGCTGGGCCGGCTGGTGGAGACCCGCTGCCCCGTTCAGGACCTGTTCGCGAACCTGACGCCCGTCAGCGCCGTGGTGGCGAAGGTTTAGCCCGCCTCAGGCGCCGAGTGCGCAGCAATGGCGGCTTCCCGTGCGTGGAAGCCGCCATTGCTGCGCACTCAATGGCTGCGCTGGAGACTTGGCCGCCAAATCTAGTGGATCGCGGCCGCGGAATGCCCCATGGTCGGAGCCTTCAATGGGTCCGTCGGGGGCGCAGCCTTGCGCCGCGGACGCCTTTGCAGTCGAGACGCGATAGCTGTCAAGCTCCCACTGACCACCAAGTAAATCAACGTGATGACGATGTAGGTGGGAATGAGCTGATGGAGGTACGAAGTGAGCAGTTGTCCCCTGTAGAGCAATTCCGTAAACGCAACGATGTATCCCAGGGTTGTGTCCTTGAGGAGGCTGACAAACTGGCTCAGCAGAGATGGGGCAATGTTGCGCAGGGCCTGCGGTAGCACCACGTGGAACATGGTTTGCCAGGAGCTCATGCCCAAGCTGAGCGCCGCTTCCGATTGACCTTTGGGCAAACTCTTGATGCCGGCCCGGACGATTTCTGCGAATACAGCGGAATTGGAGAACACGAGCGGAATTGCCAGCTTCCACAACACCGGCACGTTGATGCCCAGCTGGGGAAGTCCGAACAACATCAGGTAGATCAGCAACAGGACCGGGACCGTCCTGGCCACCTCAATGTACGCCGTGCAGAACCACCGGGTGGGCCGGAAGTGGCTGAGCCTGCCAAGGGCTAAAAAGACGCCGATGACCGAACCGAGGACGGCCACAATTCCTGCAACTTCCAGGGTGCCCACCAACCCGGTGAGCAGGTACTTCCAGATGGCCCATTGTGTAAACGGCGCCCATACTTCGGGGGCGAGCTGGCCGTGGGAGCCGAACTGCCACAGGGCCAAGGCGACAACGCCAGCAATGGCCATGACGCTGAGAACGGACCCGATCAAAATGTTTCGCCGGCCGCGTGGTCCGGGCTGGTCATAAATGAAACTCATCGGACTATAGCCACCTTGCGTTCGACCCAACCTGTGGAAACCCCAATAACCAGGGCGATGGCCATGTAAACCAGTCCCGCACTCGTGTAAAAGAGAATGGGCTGTGCATAGACCAGATTTACGCTGTTGACGCGCGACGTCAGCTCAAGGACTCCGACGACGGCGGCCAGCGCCGTGTTCATGGCCAGGGCAATCATCACGTTCCCGATTGGCTGGACGACCGCGCGGAAGGACTGCGGCACAATGACGTGGCGCAGTGATTGCACCAAGGTCAGTCCCAGGGCCCGGGCTGCCTCAATTTCACCCTTGGCAACTGTGTTTACTCCGCTTCGCAGTGCCTCTGCCACGTAGGCGGCCTCGTAGACGATGAGGACGATTGTCACCGTGGGGACCAGTGGCAGGATAAATCCGGCCGCCGGCAGGGCGAAGACCGCAAGGATCAGCAATGCCAGGAGGGGGACGTTGATGAAGAACTGCACGTAGGCAAAGGCTGCGCCGCGGAGCACTGGAATGGGGCCCACCCGTGCGGTCGTGACGAATACGCCCACCAGGATTGAACCAATCCCGGCGATGACAGCAATCATGATTGTGGTGCCGAGCCCCTGAAGCAACAGCTGGAAATTCTCCGGAGAAATGATCATCGTTGTTCACTCACTTTTGTGATCCTGGCTTTCGCTGTGAGGGTCGATCAGGAGCCCGGCACGGAGCCGATGGCTGGCGGCGTGGGTGCGGACGAATCGCTGACGGAGCCAAGCGTTGTCTTCCATGATTCTGCCCACTGGCCGCCGTCCTCAATGGCCTTCAACCAAGTGTTGATGAAGTCCTTGAATTGCTTGTCGTCGCGCTTGAGCCCGATTCCGTAGGGTTCGTGGGTGAACGGCTGGCCGACGATCTTGATGTCCTTGTTCGAGGATGCCTGGCTGGCCAGGAGAACGTAGTCCTGGACATAGGCGTCTCCCCGGCCCTGGACGAGGGCCTGTACACCTTGGGGAGTGGTGGCAAACGGCATGAGATTCGCCGTCGGCTGCTTCTCCGGCATCTGGGTCACCCCGGGCGAGCCGGTCTGGACGATGACGTTCTTTCCTGCCAGGTCCTCAACGCCCTTGATGGAGGTGTTGTCGCTCTTGACGGCAACGGCCAGGCCGGACATGAAGTAGGGGCCGGCGAAGGAAATCTGCAGGGCCCGTTTGGTTGTAATCGTGTAGGTGGAGAGGACCACGTCGACCGTTCCGTTGGCGAGCATCGCTTCCCGGGTTTCAGCCGCGGAGGGCACCCACTGGACGTTTGGTTTGCCGAAAATATAGGTCGCCAGCAGTTTCGCCATGTCGGCGTCCAGGCCTGTCACATTGTCCGGGTTGAGCGGATCCTGCTGTGAGACCAAGGGGGCATCCAGCGCCGTGGCGACAATGAGCTTGCCGCGCTTTTTGATGGCTTCCATGGTGGACCCGGGCAGGATCAATCCCGCTGCGGCGACCGGCGCGTTCTTCAAGAACGTGTCCGATAAGCCCTTGGATCCTGCCCCCGAGAGTTCCGCCGGCAGGCCTGCACCGCCAGAACATCCGGCCAGTGCAAATGCTGTGGAGGCCAGGACGGCACTGAGAAATGGGCGGCGGCCAAGTGATTCCTTGAACATGGTGGTGCCTTTCAAAGGTGTGCAACGTGTGGGGGCAGGCAAAAATGTAAGTAGGTGAATCGTGGGTCAGTGCGTGAGAACGGAGGCAAGAAAGGCTTGCGCACGGTCCGTTTGGGGAGAATCGAAGAACGCTGCCGGTGTGTTTTCCTCGACGATTTGGCCCCGGTCCATGAAGACCACGCGGTCGGCGGCCCGGCGGGCAAACCCCATTTCGTGGGTGACCACCAGCATGGTCATGCCTTCGGCCGCCAAGTCGGTCATGACGTTGAGGACTTCATTGACCATTTCAGGGTCCAGGGCCGACGTCGGCTCATCGAACAGCATGACTTTTGGTCGCATGGCCAGAGCCCGGGCGATCGCGGCACGCTGTTGCTGTCCGCCGGAAAGTTCCGCCGGGAACTTGTGTGCCTGGGCGGCGATGCCAACCCGGTCCAGTAGTTCCATGGCTTCAACTTCGGCCTGCTTGCGCAGGGTCCGGCGAACCTTGGTGGGCGCCAGCATGATGTTTTCCAGGATGGTCTTGTGGTCAAACAGGTTGAAGGACTGGAACACCATGCCTACATCGGCGCGCAGTCTGGCCAGGTGTGATCCTTCGACGGGAAGCCTGTTCCCGTCGACCTTGATCTCTCCCGAATCGATCGTTTCCAGGCGGTTGATGGTTCGGCAAAGTGTCGACTTGCCGGATCCCGAGGGGCCGATAACCACCACCACCTCTCGGGGCATGACCTTCAGATTAATGTTCTGCAGCACATGGAGGGCGCCAAAATGTTTCTCGACGCCGGCCAGGCTGACCATGGGCACAGCAGCGTGCCCTTGCTCGGGCGCCATTCCTGTGGTGGTGGCGGCCTCGTCCCGGGTATTCAGCGGACTCATGATTCCTCTTCAGGGTGTGGGGTGGCTGCGAATGCGCGGTAGGCGTGGATGTTTTCTTCCCAGTTCTTCATCCGTTTCAGGCCGGAGTCCCGGGTTTGCCGGAACGTTGCCTCGACGATGGCTTCGACAAGCACCATCAGGCCGATAAATGAGTCAAAGGGAATGCCGTCGACTGGCACCGGAAGGACGATGTCTGCGTCCGCCGCGCTGGGTGAGAGTTCCTGGTCGGTGATCACAACGACGGTTGCCCCGCTTTGCTTGGCCTGTTGGGCCACCTTTGTGCTGGCCATTTCATGGCGGCGGAAGTCAAAAATAATGACGACCGCATTCTTCTTCAAGTCCAGGTACTTCCCGCTGTCACGGCCAAACGGCTCCCGGGCCAGGCTGACATTGGGGATGATCTGGTCCAGTTGGAGGGCCAGCAACTCCGCCAGATTGACGGAATAGTAGCCGCCGGAGATCAACACGGCCCTGGGCTGGGCAGCCAGCAACTTGACCAAGCGGTCGAATTCGGAAGCCGGGACCATGGAGACCATTCGTTCGAGTAGCTCCCGTCGCGGCAGGACGAAGGCGTTCAGCTCCGCGTTGATGGCCGGATCTGGTTCTCCGTGCTCTGCACGGTGAACGGGGGACCTGCTCTCGAGAGTGATTTCCTCTCTCAGGCGCGCCTGGAACTCGGGATACCCGGCCAATCCCAGCCTGGTCACGAGGCGCAGGACCGTGGGGGAGCTTGTTCCGGCGGTCTTGGCCAGGCTGGCCGCACTGGCGAGCCCTGCGCTGGGATAGTTTGCAAGCAAGGCGCGGGCAACCTTGCGCTCTGCCGGCGTCATGCCGTCCATGCGGCTGTGGATTTCCGCTTTGATGGGTGTCATCTTCGTTCCCCTACACCCAGGTGGTGAGTTTGCCGGCGTCCTCAAACGCGGCAAACATGTCGGGGGAGTTGTGGGCCACGCAAACCCGGCCGTCGGCGCCGACGGCAATGATGCCGCCGTCGGCACCGCGGCTATCAAGTTCCGCGATCATGGTGGCCTGAACCGCGTCCGGCAGGTTCGTGCCGGCATAGCGCATCCTGGCATGGATTTCGTGGGCAACGGCGCCTTCGATGAATGCTTCCCCGGTCCCCGTGCAAGAGACTGCCACAACGCCGCCGCTGGCAAACGTGCCGGCGCCAATGATGGGGGTGTCTCCCACCCGGCCCTCATGCTGGTTGACCATTCCACCCGTTGATGTTGCCGCAGCGAGGTTGCCGAGGTGGTCGACTGCGACGGCACCGACGGTGCCGTGGCGCGAGCCCGTCAGTTCCTTTGATTGCACTGCGGCAAGCTGCTGCAACCGGGCTGGGGTTACAAAGTAGTCGGGTTCGACAGCTTCGAGCCCCCAACCGGCAAGCAGCTCCTCGCTTGGCGACACGAGAAGGACGTGCTCGCTTTCCTCCAAGACCTTGCGGGCCAACTGGATCGGATTGCGTGCATGGCGTGAAACTGCCACCGCTCCGGCATGGCCGTTTCCGGTCATCACGGCGGCGTCAAGTTCAGCGGTGCCTTGCGCCGTCAGGGCGGCACCGCGCCCGGCGTTGAAGAGCGGGTTGTTTTCAAGTTGCTCTACCGTTGCGCAAACAGCGTCCAGGGCGGTTCCCCCGGTTTTCAGGACGGCCGCACCGGCTTCGTAGGCCTCGGTTAGGCCGTCTGAGTATGCGGCCTGTTCCTGGGCCGAAAATTCTTTCAGGCGTCCACCTGCCCCGCCGTGCAGCACCAAGGTGTAGTCCTTGCCGCTTGTGGGGATGTCTATCAAGCGCATCTGTAGTCCTTTGTCGAAAAGTACGGTTCGTGAGCTGTGTCACGCTTCGAACGTCTGACTACAAGATATATTAAAAAGTACAAAATGCAAATAGATTTAGAATTTGTAATATTCGATACAAGTTTGGCGACTGTCCTCCCGAGTCATCGAGAGCGCAGAAGTGGCGGCCTTCAAGGTAAGAAGGCCGCCACTTTTGGGCTTTGGTGGGCCGCGACCGGGTTTAGCCCGCCTCGGCGAACTCCAACTGCTCGACGGCGGCGCGGCGGGCGGCAAGCTGGGCCTCCAGGCCCGCGCGATTATACGAGCCTGTGAAGACAGGCGTGTCGGTTTCCAATGCTGCGCCGTTGGCCAGCGGGCCGGCGTCCACGGCGTCGAAGCCCAGCCGCTCGATGAATTCGAGCACCAGGGCACGTGTGCCGTCGTCGTCCGTGGCAACGGCCAGCGCGCGGCGGTCCGGGGCGCCCGCGAGCCTGGCGTCGAGCTCCAGCTCGTGGTAGCCGATGTGGTTGAGGGCCTTGGCAAGGCGAGCCCCGGGGAGGTGCGACTGGACCATTTCCGAGCTCGACGGCGCATCCTCCAGCTCGGGCATGTCGCCGTTGGTGTCGCGCCAGTAATTCATGGTGTCGATGACATGCTTGCCGTCCAGGCCCGCCGGATCCAGCGTGCGGAACTTGTGCAGCGGCACGGACAGCACCACCAGCTCCGCCTCCTCCATGAGTTGCGCGGCGGACACGGCGACGGCCCCCGGGGCCATGATCTGCACAATCAGCGCGATGTCCTTCGGGTCCCCGGAGGCGGCAATCAGCACCCTGTAGCCTGCCAGGAGGGCCTGGCGCGCGACGCCGGTCCCCACCTTCCCGGCGCCGAGGATGCCGATGGTCTGTGGCTGGCTTCCCGCATACGTTGTCATACAGACGATCTTACTCAAATATGATCTGTTGTAGAGCGGAGTGATGCTTTATGATGGATGTCATGAGCAACGGTTCCGCCCTTCACATCCTGCCCGCCGGCCCGCAGGAGGACTTTGGCTGGACGCTGGGCGTGCTGGTGCGCAACTACCAAAATTCCTCCGGCGCCGTCATGGGCGGGTTCCCGCACGGCGCCCGCGGCTACCAGGTGCTGGTCGCGGTGGCCGGTGGCGAGCTGCCCAACCAGTTGGCACTGGCGCAGCACCTCGGGATCGACCGCACTGTCATGACGTACTTGATTGACGACTTTGTGAAGGCCGGCCTGGTGGAGCGCCAGCTCAATCCCGCCGACCGCCGGGCCCGGATCATTGTGGCCACGGCCCGCGGCGGGGAAATGCTGGCCGAACTGCAGCGCAGCATGGCCCAGGTTGAGGACGTGGTCCTGGCCGCCCTGGAACCGGACGAACGCAAGGTATTCCGTGCCTTGCTGAGCCGCGTGGCCTGTGGGTCCCCGGAGGCGGCCGGCTCCGAGCTCGGAGCCTGCGAGGCCGTGGAGCAGATGCTTGGCGGCGGGGCGTAACTTTCGGCTGGTGAAGCTGGCGTTGAGGTTACCGCGTTCGCTTTTTTGGCGCGGGACCAACCGAGTGGCCGGGCGAGTAAGAACACTGGACGAGTTGTTGGGGCAGCGGCTTGTCTCTCTCATCAATACGCTCAATGAGGGCATCGACACCGAGACGGCCCAGCTCGTCGGCAGGCGAGATCAATACTGCAAGCTCGGGGTCCGCCATACTGGCAATATCGACGGATGAGGCTATTGAGATGATGGATATATCTTGTGGTATGGCGTATCCGACAGTCTTTAACTCGGCTACGAATCCCGGTGCCGAATGCTCATTCATGAGTAGCACGCCTGTAACGTCAGGATGCTCGGCCGCGAATTCCCTTGCAAGTGCCCGCCCGCCAGCGGGAGTTTCCAAGCCGCTCATGACCGAGCCGACCAGCCCGCGTTGCAAGGTGACTTCCCCAAAGGTATTTCTGGCCCTTGCCACGGGGCCGTAGCCTCCGAGTAGCTGGCTACCTATGCCGCCGTCGATGAGGACAAGATTGGTGTGCCCACGCCGGCTAAGCCGGTCGATTGCATTCTCCACCGTAGTCTCGAAATCTACGTCCACAAAGGATATTCCCTTGGTGTCGCGAGTACGCCCAATCAGGGCAAAAGGGACCGCTCCGCCCGCAAGTTCTACAACCCGGGGGTCGTCGAGCTGGACCTCCATGAGTAGGACGCCGTCCACGAGCCCGGATGCCGTCAATTCAGAAACGGCCTCTGCTTCGTTGCTCATCGGCCACAGGACCAGGTTGTAACCGCGGAGCCTGGCCTGGTGGGCGGCGCTGGTAAAGAACCGGACCGATGTAGAAGAAAAGCGATGCTGGAGCGCAGGGTACAGCAAGGCCAGCACATGGGTCCGGCCTCTAGCCAGGGCACTTCCGACAGCATTGCGCCGGTATCCAAGGTCTTTCATGGCCTTCTCGACCTTGGCGCGCGTCTTGGATGAGACGGGCTTTGAATTATTTATGGTGAATGAAACAGTCGCCAGTGACACGTTTGCCAGATTGGCCACATCCTGCATCGTTGCCATGGCACTCCTCCCAGTTGCTCTTGGTCAAAGTTACCTCACCGGCTTCCCATTATTGTGGACCAATGCCGGCGAATAGTAAAGCGCTTTAAAAAAGTCTTGACAAGGCCGCCAAGTCACGGCAAGATCGATCGCATTAGCAAAAAAGTTAAGCGCTTTACCGGCCAAGTCCCATTCAAAATGAAGTCAGGAGCAGAGCAATGAAGCAGATGCACTCTCAGGCCCCAAGCCTCCGGGTGGCACTGATTGGCCATTCATTCATGGGCACCATCCACGCTCAAGCCTGGCAGAGCGCCCCGAGATTCTTTGAGCTGGGGTTGAAGCCGGAAGTGGCCGTGGTTTGCGGTCGAAATGACGACGCCGCATCCGTCTTCGCAACGAAATTCGACATCCCGCAAGTGGAAAACGACTGGCGGAAAGTCGTGGCCGACCCGTCCGTCGACGTAGTGGACATTTGTACGCCAGGGCATCTTCACAGCCCAATCGCGCTGGCTGCCCTCGCCGCGGGCAAACATGTTCTCTGTGAAAAGCCACTGTCCAACTCCCTTGGCGAAGCCGAAGAAATGACTGCAGCGGCTGAAGCCGCGCAGGAGCGGGGCATCCAGTCGATGGTTGGCTACAGCTATCGGCGCACTCCGGCCCTGGCCCATGCGCGCCAGCTGGTGTCTGAGGGGAAGATTGGCAGGATATTTCATATCAGGGCGGTTTACCTTCAGGACTGGATCGTTGACGAAGAATTCCCGCTGGTCTGGCGCCTGCAGCGAGAGCACGCCGGGTCAGGAGCCCTTGGTGACATTGGGGCACATGTTGTTGACCTGGCCCAGTACCTGACAGGGCATCACATCACTGGCGTCTCGGCCCTAACTGAAACCTTTGTCAAAACCCGGCCATTGGTGGCCTCGTCAGACGGACTCAGTGCTACCGCAAGCGACGAACGAGGGTCCGTCACGGTTGACGACGCCGCCGTTTTCATTGCCCGCACCGACAAAGGTGCACTCGCAACCTTTGAGGCCTCCCGCTTCGCCACGGGCCGCAAGAACGCCTTACGGATCGAGATCAATGGCGCCCGGGGGTCCCTTGCCTTCGATTTTGAGTCGATGAACGAACTTTGGGTCCAGGACAACACCGGCTCCCGCGCGTCCTCAGGGTTCTCGCGCATTCTTGTGACCGAGCCGGAACACCCCTATATGGATGCATGGTGGCCGGCTGGTCACGGGCTTGGCTACGAACACACGTTTGTTCACGAAATTGCAGATTTTGTGCGCAATATAGCGGCAGGGACCCAGCCGTCGCCTTCGTTCCGCGACGGACTTGCAATCCAGCGGGTACTGGCGGCCGTGGAAGCCAGCGCTCAGGCCAATGCCGTTTGGACCGCGACCAACTACGAATTCTAGACCAGAACAAACACCCCAACAGAACCAAAGTAAAGGAGCTACCCATGAATATTCGCACCAAGAAGCACATGTACAAAGTTTTGGCGCTTGCGGCCGTCGCCCCATTCGTCCTGAGCGCCTGTGGTGGCGGGAATGCCAGCAACAGCGGTGGGGACGCCAGCAAGTTGACGCTCCTCGACTACTACAACAACGAACCGGACAACACCATAATGAAGGGCGCAATTGACAAGTGTGCCGCTGAAGTCGGCGTGAGCATCAGCCGAGAGGCCGTGCCAGGCAAGGACCTTATCCAGAAGGTGCTGCAAAAGTCGTCGTCCAAGACGCTTCCCGATGTGTTGATGCTGGACAACCCGGACCTGCAGCAGATTGCCGCCACGGGCGGCCTGGCCCCGCTCAGTGATTTTGGCGTGGACACCTCGGGGTTTGCCAAGGGCATGCTCGAGGCCGGCAGCTACCAGGGCAAGGTGTACGGACTGGCACCCACGGCGAACACGCTGGGCCTGTTTTACAACAAGAAGCTGCTGGCCGCAGCAGGGCTGAAGCCACCCACCACGTGGGCCGAGTTGAAGACCACCGCCAAGGCCCTGACCAAGGGTAGCCAATACGGTGTGGCATTCTCCGCGATCGCCACCTATGAAGGGGCGTGGCAGTTCCTGCCGTTCATGTGGACCAACGGCGGCGACGAGACCAATCTCGACTCACCGCAAAACAGGGAGGCCCTGCAGCTGTGGAAGGACCTGGT
Source organism: Arthrobacter silviterrae (assembly GCF_011045165.1). Lineage (GTDB taxonomy): Bacteria > Actinomycetota > Actinomycetes > Actinomycetales > Micrococcaceae > Specibacter > Specibacter silviterrae. Next base: position 67,740 of record NZ_JAAKZI010000002.1, on the reverse strand, counting down.
TGACAGCGGATCCGCGTCCAAGGGCGTCATCAACTGGTCCCAGGGCGACGTCAAGGACCAATTCATGGCTGGCAAGACGGCCATGATGATCAACGGGCCGTGGCAGATCCCGGCGCTCGATGCGGACAAATCCCTTGAGTGGGGCTCGGTGCAGGTGCCCATCAACAAGCCCGGGCAGACGCCCGTGGCCCCCCTCGGCGGTGAAGTCTGGACGGTGCCGCAAACGGGCAACAAGGCCAAGCAGGCCAAGGCGGCGGAGTTCATTAGTTGCTTCACCAAGGACAGCACGCAATTGTCCCTTTCCGAGGCCCGCTACACGGTCCCGACCAAGCCTGCCCTGGCCAAGGAATTCGTTGCGAAGATGCCGACCATGGAGTCCTTCACCGAGCAAGTTGCCAATGCCCGCTCCCGCACAGGAAAACTTGGCGACGGCTGGCCCAAGGCCGCGACAACCATCTACACGGCCATCCAGCTGGCGCTGACCGGCAAGGCGAGCGTGGGCGACGCCTTCAAACAGGCTGCCAACGGCTAACGCCCAAACCATCCCCGTGGGTTCCGTCGCGACAGCGGCGGAACCCGCTGAAAGGTCACCATGACTTCCCAATCCCTGCAAACAGCGGGAGAAACCAAGATACGGTTCGCCGGCCCTGCCAAAAGTCAACCGCGCCGGCCGCGTGTCCGCTTCGACCGGGAGACGACCACAAAGGTCCTCTTTGTGGTCCCTGCAGGGCTCTTTATGGTCCTGTATTTCGGCTACCCGGTGGTCAAGAACCTGACAATGAGTTTTCAGGACTTCACGACCAAGACGTTCTTTACGGGTGAGGCCCCCTGGATCGGCGTGCAGAACTATGTAACGGTTATCAGCTCAAACCTGTTTGGCCCGGCCATGCTCAACACGGCATTGTTTACCATTGGATCGATCCTTGGCCAGTTCGTCATTGGCATGGCATTGGCGGTGTTCTTCAACAAGAAGTTCCCGCTGAGTGGGTTCCTGCGTGCCATGCTGCTCCTGCCCTGGCTGCTGCCACTGATTGTTGCCAGCGCCACCTGGCGCTCCATTCTCGACCAGGACTCCGGGATCCTCAACCAGTTCCTTGGAACTTTTGGCATTCCGGCAGTTCCGTGGCTGACCAGCCCGTCTGTGGCACTCATTGCCGTCATTATTGTCAACATCTGGATCGGCATACCCTTCAACGTCACCTTGCTGTACGGCGGCCTGCAGGATATTCCGGCAGAACTGTACGAGGCCGGGGCACTTGACGGCGCCACCGGCTGGAAATCTTTCTGGCACATCACCTGGCCCAACATGCGTCCCGTGGTCAGCGTTGTCCTGGTGCTTGGGGTCGTTTACACCATCAAGGTCCTGGACATCATCCTGGGCCTGACCAACGGAGGGCCGGCCAACGCCACCCAGACAATTGCTGTGCGCTCCTACCAGGAGTCCTTTGTGAACTTCCAGTTCGGGGTGGGTGCGGCGTTCTCCAATATCCTGATCCTCATTTCCCTTGTATTTGCCATCATCTACCTGCGGGCCAACCGCCGCGCCGTTGACGAGTAGGAGGGCACCATGGCTACAACACAGCTCACCGCGCCCGTGAACCACGCTGCGGCGCAGCGGATGAAGAACATCCGCACAAGAAGCTCCACGGTGCTGGGCATCATTTTCCTGATCATCATGCTTTTCCCGATCTACTGGATGATCAACGCCTCCCTGCAACCATCAGGCAACACGTTGTCGGCGAGTTTTCTGCCCTTGAACCCCAGCTTTGCCGGATATGAAAAGGCCATTGCTGACCAGGGCAAGAACTTGGTCACTAGCCTTGTCATTTCGCTCGGCACCGTGGTGGTCACCCTGGCCATTGCGGCACCGGCCGCCTATGCGCTGGCCCAGTTCAAGTTCCGCTGGATCAGTTGGGCGCTGCTGGCGATCCTGATCGCCCAGATGATTCCGGGTGTCGTCATTGCCAACGCCCTCTACGCGGCCTACAACGACCTTGGCCTGTTGAACACTTACACAGGCCTAATCCTTGCCGACGCAACCAGCGCCATTCCGTTCGCAATCTTGATCATGCGGGCGTTCATGATGAGCATCCCGCCCTCGATCATTGAGGCGGCCCGCGTTGACGGTGCGGGGCAGGTTAGGGCCTTTGTTTCCATAGCCCTTCCCATTGCCAAGAACGCAATCATCACGGCTGCACTCTTTGCCTTCTTGTTCTCTTGGAGCGACTTCCTCTTTGCCCTGACGCTGACCACGACGGATGAAATCAGGCCTGTGACATTGGGCATTTACCAATACCTCGGCACGCAAGTCTCCAACTGGAGTGCCGTCATGGCCACCGCGGTTCTGTCCTCGCTGCCGGCGATTGTGCTGCTGGTCATTGCCCAAAAGTACATCGCTGCCGGGGCGACCGGCGGTGCCGTCAAATAGCCCGGACCGTCGCCCGCACGCGCAAGCTACTTCAAAATCGTCGAACCAAAACGAAACAAGAAAGTGAACCCCATGTCTGGAACCACCAGCCCCGCAACCCCCATCAAAGTAGTTGTCTGGGGTGAAAACCGGCACGAACAAGTTGAACAAAAGGTGCGCGACATCTATCCCACTGGCATGCACACCACCATCAAGGAAGGCATTGAGGAAAACCTTGGCACCGGGGTCGAAGTGAGCACCGTAACCTTGGATGATCCGGAGCACGGGCTCACCGAGGAAGTCCTGGCGGCCACAGATGTCCTCGTCTGGTGGGGCCACGCCGCCCATGCGGAAGTTTCGGACGAAGTGGTGGAAAGGGTGCACCAGCACGTGCTGGCAGGCATGGGGTTGGTGGTCCTCCACTCCGCGCACTGGTCCAAGATTTTCGGCAAGCTCATGGGTACCACGTGCACCCTGCGCTGGCGTTCCGAGGAAGACCGGGAGATTGTCTGGACAGTGGACCCCACCCACCCCATCGCCCAGGGTGTCCCGCACCCTTTCATCATTCCGGCCCAGGAGATGTACGGCGAATTTTTCGACGTGCCTGCTCCCGACGAACTGATCTTCCTCTCCACCTTTACCGGCGGCGAAGTGTTCCGCAGCGGCATGACGTACAAGCGCGGCTTAGGCAAGATCTTCTTCTTCAGCCCCGGCGACCAGGACTACCCCGTCTATCACCAGAAGGAAGTCCGCAAGATCATCGCCAACGGTGTCGAATGGGCCAGGACGTTGCGCCCCGGGCGAAGCGTTCCTGTGCTGCTCCGCTACGAAACCGAAGACTTCTACAACGGCCGCAGCTACCAGGGAGCCATGGAAAATTGAGCACTTTCACCACAGTGAGCGCTGTCGGGCCGCTGCGCCTGATCCAGGTCGGAGCCGGCGGCATGGGCCAGGCGTGGCTCGACACCATCACCGCCAACCCCGACGTGGAATTGGTCGGCCTCGTCGACCTCAACACCGACACGGCCCATGCCGCACTCGCAGCCCGCGGCCTGCAGGACATCGTCGTCGGCACGAGTGTCGGTGAGGTGGCGGCGGCAACCGGGGCACACGCCGTCGTCAATGTCACCGTCCCCGTGGCCCACCATCCGGTCAACGTCGAGGCCTTGTTTGCCGGTCTTCCGGTGCTCTGCGAGAAGCCGGCAGCACCCACCGTGGCGCAGGCGCTGTCGCTCGCTGCTAGTGCCGAGGCCAGCGGGCAGCTGCTGATGATCAGCCAGTCGCGGCGCTACTTCAATTCGCTCACGCAGCTCAAGGCTGTAGCGGGGGAGTTGGGCGACATCGGCGTCATCACAACTGAGTTCTTCAAGGCCCCGCACTTTGGCGGCTTCCGCGAGGAGATGGACCACGTGCTGCTGCTGGACATGGCCATCCACCCGTTCGACGCCGTCCGGCACTTGACGGGCCAGGATCCCGTGAGCGTGTACTGCGAAGAATTCAACCCGAGCTGGAGCTGGTTCCAGGCCGACGCCGCTGCCACCGCCATCTTTGAGTTCGCCGGCGGGCTCCGCTACGTGTACTCAGGCTCATGGTGCGCCGACGGTGCGGAAACCTCCTGGAACGGCAGTTGGCGCGTGAACGGCGCGCGGGGGACCGCACTGTGGGACGGAGACAACGCACCAACTGCGGAGGGGATCGAAGGCGCAGCGCTGGAGGTTCCCGCTTCCGACGGCGGACCGGAGGAAATTGCCGGATCGCTGGCCGAGTTTGTGGCTGCGGTCCGCAGCGGGGAGGTCCCCGACGGGGAAATCCACTCCAACGTCCACTCGCTGGCAATGGTGGAGGCGGCCGTACAGTCGGCCGGGACCGGACAGCGGGTGCGCATTGACGATGTCATCACGGCCGCATATGCGCAGGCACTGGATGTCGAGAAGAACGTGGACGTGTTGGCTGTGCTTGCCGGGTGGGAATCGCCGCTCGCGGCGCTCTCCGGTGCCGGGCGGGACGTTCGCGCGTAGAGCGGCCGCATGAATGAAGGGTGGGGTGCAGCGCGGCGTCGCGTTGCACCCCACCCACGTTGCCCGTCGGCTCAATCTTCGGCTCCGGCACCGAGCGAAAGCCAGTTCTCCCGGGTTGCGAGGGCGGCTGCGTCGGCGTCGCCCATGCCTGCCAGCCGGATGATCTCGGCATGCGCGGTGACGGAATGCCGGGCTGAGCGGGAGCTGAAACGCTGCCGCTCCACCCGGCGCAGCAGGGGCAGCGCCTGCTCCAGGATGTCCGGGATCATTCCATTGCCGCAGGCGTCGAGGAAGACTGCGTGGAAGTCGTCGTCGGCAGCCAAGGCGAGTTCGACGTCGTCGTGCATCAGGGCGTGCTCAAAGCGTGCGTTGGACTCGGTCATGGCGGCCAGCTGCGGACCGCCCAGCTGTGGAACCGCCAGGCGGGCGGCCAGCTCATGCATGGACGCCACCACCTGCTGCGCGTTCACGGTGGACGCCGGGTCCAGGGGCGCCACGATGGTGGCCCGGCCCGGCTTCGCGATGACCAGCCCGGCGCGCTCCAGCCGCAGCAGGGCCTCCCGGATGGGTGTGCGGCTGACGCCCAGCCAGGCCTCCAGCTCAGGATCCCTCAGGCGTTCGCCCGCGGCAAAGGTGCCGTCAACGATGGCGTCTCGGATGGATTCGTAAACGTCGTTGCGCAGCAGCGAACGCTTGTGGATGCCTTGGGGGGCTGGTGTGGGCATGGAACTTATGGTAACCCGGCGCGGGGCCGTGTGGCGCAATGGTTGACAGTGGCGTTTATGGCATGCAATATATTGCATATCGACCTGCGATGTGATCCGCAGCACCCGCCCACCATTGAGGACCGCCACCATGGCAATCACCGACTTTGAGCGTTACCCCCTGACGTTCGGCCCGAGCTCCATCCACGACCTCCCCCGCCTGACCCAACACCTGGGCGGCGCCAAAATCTGGGCCAAGCGCGAGGATTGCAACAGCGGGCTGGCCTTCGGCGGCAACAAGACCCGCAAGCTCGAATACATCGTCCCCGACGCCATCGCCCAGGGCGCCGACACGCTCGTCTCCATTGGCGGGTACCAGTCCAACCACACCCGCCAGGTGGCCGCCGTCGCCGCGAAGCTCGGCATGAAGGCCCGCCTCGTGCAGGAAAACTGGGTCGACTGGCCGGACCCGCTCAGCGACCGCGTGGGCAACATCCAGCTCTCGCGCATCATGGGCGCCGACGTCCGCCTGGACAAGGCCGGCTTCGACATCGGCATCCGCAGCAGCTGGGAACAGGCCATCAAGGAGGTCAAGGACGACGGCGGCAAGCCCTACCCGATCCCGGCCGGCGCCTCCGAACACCACCTTGGCGGGCTGGGCTTCGCCAACTGGGCGTACGAAGTCCAGGCGCAGGAGGAGGAGCTGGGCGTCTTCTTCGACACCATCGTGGTCTGCACCGTCACCGGCTCCACCCACGCCGGCATGATTGCGGGCTTCGCCGGGCAGGACCGCCCCCGACGCGTAATCGGCATCGACGCCTCCGCCACGATCGAGAAAACACGCGCACAGGTTGCCCGGATCGCCCGCCACACCGCTGGGCTGATCGGCCTGGGACGCGAGCTCCGCGACGATGAAATCACCGTCATGGAGGGCTGGGCCGGCGACTTCTACGGCATCCCCGTCCAATCCACACTCGACGCCATCCGCCTCACCGGCTCCCTCGAAGGCATGATCATCGACCCCGTCTACGAGGGCAAGTCCATGGCCGGGTTGATTGACCTGGTCCGCTCCCGGGACATTCCCGCCACCAGCAACGTGCTTTACGCGCACCTCGGCGGACAGCTCGCCCTGAACGCCTACAGCGGACTGTTCCGCTGACTGGCCTCCGCCAGTGCCCGCACGCTGACTGGCCTCCGCCAGTGGCCGCAAACGTAGCTCCGTACCAGCGGGCCTAGCCGAAGGAACGCAGCAGCTCCCTGGCCGTGGACTCATCCGTGACCAGTTCGTTGACGAAGCCGCCGCGGATGGCCGCCGCCAGCGGGACCACCTTGGCCGGGCCGGCCGTGACCATCAGCCGGCGCGGGATTTTCAGCAGGTCCGGCAGGGTGATGCCAATGAGCCTGTCCGTCACCTCGGACTTCACCTCGCGTCCTTCGGCATCGAAGAAGTGGCCGCACAGGTGGGCTGCAGCCCCTGCGGCTTCCAGCTCGGCCAGCGCCCCGGGGGAGACGGGGCTGTAGGTGCCGGTGCCGTCAAAGCGCTGCATGGACCCCACCCCGATCAGGGCCAGGTCGCTCCGCGGCCCCAGCTCCAGTCCATGGGCCACTTCTGGGGATTCCAGGGCCTTCAGGCGGGCCGCCGGGTCTCGGTAGAGGAAGTTGGCCGGGACGGGGATGAAGTTCCCGCCCAGCTGCTGGCAGATGTGTTCACCCACGTGGATGCGCTCGTCGCCCGAGCGGTCCAGCCGGGACGGGCACGCCAGCAGGTCGATCACCGTCAGGCCGGCATGGCGGCCGGGGCTCAGGGACTTGGCCACGGAGGACAGGGTGCGGCTGGCAGCCACCCCGAGCTGCCTCACGCCCTCGAGGTGGGTTTCCAGGTAGCGGGCAGCAACGTAGCCGAGGCGGTTGTTTTTCTCATACAGGGAACGGGGCCGGTCCATGGAAATGACGGCGCTTTCGAGCCCGAACGCCTTCCGCACCGTGGCCTCGAGGGACGGCATCCTGTCAACGGGCGGGCCAATGCGGATCTGCACCACGCCGCGCCGCTTGGCCTCGGCCAGCAGCCGGGAGACCGTGGCCCGGGAGAGGTTCTCGGCGGCGGCGATCTCCAATTGGGTGGCGCCTGACATGTAGTACAGGTGTGCCACCTTCTGCACCAATTGGTCATGGCGCACTGCGGGGTCCGTCACCAAGTGGGCGCCCCTCTCCGTGGTTGCTGCGTGGATGCCTACCCATGATTCTAGGAGATGGCCGGCTGCTCCCCGAAGTAGCCCACGGGATCGGCCAGAAAACCGGCAAAGGCGAGCTCGGCTGCGCCCACCATCATCAGGTCCGTGCCCAGGGAGGCGGGGGAGATGAGCACCTGGGATGCCGGCTCCCGCATGGACTGGGCGCGCACGGCGGATTCCAAGGCGTCCGGTGCCGCCGCATGGAGCGCGGCCAGGAAGCCGTCCAGCACAATGGCCCCCGGGTTGAAAATGTTGACGACGTTTCGCAGGGCGATGGCCAGGAAGCCGATCTGCCGTGCCACCTCGGCCGCCACGGCAGGGTCGGTGCTGGCGCACAGCGCCGGTCCGATGGCGGAAGGATCGTCCGTGGCCAGCTTGAGCAGCTCCACCAGCGGTGCCTGCCGCACCTCCGTCTCCAGGCAGCCCCGGGAACCGCAGTGGCAGGGCAGTCCGTCGCTGCGGACAAAGGTGTGCCCCAGTTCGCCAGCGTAGCCCGACGCCCCGGCCAGCAGGCGGCCCTCGCTGATGATTCCGCCGCCAATTCCGCTGGCCCCGCCGTTGAGGTACACCAAGTTTTTGATCCCGGTCCCCGCGCCAAAGACCATTTCCGCCTCCGCTGCCAGGGAAGCATCGTTGGCGACGAAGGCCGGGTAGCCCGTCAGGCCGGCAAACATGTCCGCCAGCGGTTCGCTGTCCCACCCCAGGTGCGGGGCGTAGCGGACCGTGCCGTCCGCAGACGTCACCAGTCCGGGGACGGCGATGCCCGCCCCAACCACGCGGTAATTGGCCTCCAGTTCGCCGCGCATGCCGTCAATGACGGCAGCGGCAATGTTGACGGCCTCGGCGGCGGTCGGGATGCGCCCGGTGCTGTAGCGGATCTTCTTGATGACCCGCCCGCCGAGCCCCACCAGCCCAATCGTGACGGCGTCGATCTCGGGGTTGACTGCCAGCGCCACCAGGCCCGGGTGCGGGCTGACCTGCGGGCTGGGGCGCCCCACCTGGCTGCCGCCAACCGGCGCCGACTCCACCACCAGCTGCTGGGCCGTGAGGTGGCTGATCAGCACGCTGATGGTGGACCGGTTCAGCCCCGTCAGCCTGGTCAGGCTGGCCCGGCTGAGCTGCCGGTTGTGGTGCACCAGGGTCAGCAGCCGGGACGCGCTGGTGGACCGCGAAGCGTCCGGCCCGGCTGCTTTGGCGTTTGTCGGGATGGAGGGGGCCATGGCCTTATTTTGCCTCATTCGGCGAAAATGCTGCGCTGCAGGAAGGCATTGCGGAACTTGCCGGCCGGGTCCATGCGCAGCGCCAGCGCCTTGAAGTCGGCAAAGCGCGGGTAGAGGGGGGCCAGGGAGGAGGCGCCGGCGTCGAACACCTTGCCCCAGTGGGGGCGTGCGGCGAAGGGGGCCAGCGCCGCCTCAATGACGCGGACCACGGACTCCACCGCCGCCTGGTCCCGGACCCAGGTGAAGTGGAAGGCCACGCTGTCCCGGCCGTAGGCGGTGCTCAGCCAGAGGTCGTCGGCCGCCACGGAGCGGATTTCCGAGACCTGCAGCAGAGGCGTGATGGTGCCGGACAGGGCGCGCAGGGCGTTGATCGCCGGGACGGCATGTTCGCGCGCCACCAGGTATTCAGACTGGATTTCGGCGCCGCTGCTGGGCAAAAAGTCCATCCGGAAGTGCGCCAGCCGGTCCTCCCACGGGCCAACCGCGCCCAGCTGCGTGGTGCAGTTGACGGCCGGTACGCCGGGCACGGGGTGGACCGATTCCCGTGCTGCCTTCCCGCCCAGGTGTGACGCCGGAAATTCCGTTGGGCGGCCATCGCCGGGCCGCTGCTTGAACCAGGCTTGGCCAACGGCGTCCCCGCTCCAGTCGGTGAACAGGCTTACGGAGTAGGCCCGGGACGTGACGGCGCTGTAGTCGGCCAGGACCCCGTCCCAGGGGATGCCGAGGTAAACATGCTGGGCCACTTGGAAGGCCGGCTCAATGGCCAGGGTGACTTCCGTGGCGATGCCCAGGGCGCCCAGCCCCACCACCTGGCCGGCGAAGTCCGGTGTCTCGGCGCGGCTGAGCTGGTGGACATCCCCTGCCGCATCCACCAGGCGCAGCCCCTGGACGGCGGCGGCCAGGTTCGTGTTCGCGTCCCCGGAGCCGTGCGTGGCCGTGGCAATGGCGCCGGCCACGGAGATGTGCGGCAGGGAGGCCAGGTTTGCCAGCGCCCAGCCCTGGGCCGCCAGCTCGACGGCGAGGGACCCGTACGTGCGCCCGGCGTCGACCGTCACGGTGGCGGCGGCAGCGTCAATGGCGGCCTTCCGGGGCATGCGGGCCAGCGAAACCTGCACGCCGTCCGTGTCGGCAATGGCGTTGAACGAGTGCCGGGAGCCCAGCGCCTGCAGGGAATCTGCCCCGGCTGCTACGGCCTGCAACTGCGCTTCCGATTCAGGGAACACAATGGCGTCCGAGCCGTACCGGTAATTGCCGGCCCAGTTGTATTCGGCGGTTTTCTGCTGCGCGGTCATGTCCAGCTTTCTTCACGGATCGGAAGGGAGAAGTGCTATTTGCTGCTCAAAACAACATAACAAGCAATTCGGCCTACCGCTAGGGTGATACGGAGTGTTTCGGTCAAACGTGGCAGGGAAGAAAACTCTTGACAGCAAGGAAATTCCGTATATGTTTGATCACAGAACTTATTTGACAGTGACGCCCGACACCTTCCCTGGAGGATCCCCATGGCCCTTGAGCCCACCCGCGACGACAAATTTTCCTTCGGCCTCTGGACCGTGGGCTGGGAGGCCCAGGACCAGTTCGGCCAGGCCACCCGCCCCAAGCTGGACACCGTGGAGGCCGTGAACAAGCTCAGCGAGCTGGGCGCCTACGGCCTGACATTCCACGACAACGACCTGTTCCCCTTTGACGCCACGGCCGCGGAGCGCCAGCATGAGATTGACCGGCTCAAGGGCGCCCTCGACGCCACCGGCATGGTGGTCCCCATGATCACCACCAACCTGTTCAGCCACCCCGTGTTCAAGGATGGCGGCTTCACCAGCAACGACAGGGGAGTGCGCCGCTTCGCCCTCCGCAAGGTCATCGAAAACCTGGACCTCGCCGCAGAGCTGGGCGCCGAAACATTTGTCATGTGGGGCGGTCGCGAGGGCAGCGAATACGACGCCGCCAAGGACATCCGCGGCGCCCTGGAGCGGTACCGGGAGGCCGTGAACCTGCTGGGCGACTACGTCACGGACAAGGGCTACAACATCCGCTTCGCCATCGAGCCCAAGCCGAACGAACCCCGCGGCGACATCCTCCTGCCCACCCTGGGCCACGCCCTCGCCTTCATCGAGACGCTGGAACGCCCCGAATTGGTGGGCATCAACCCGGAAACGGGCCACGAGCAGATGGCGGGGCTGAACTTCACCCACGGAATTGCCCAGGCGCTCTACCAGGGCAAGTTGTTCCACATCGACCTCAACGGCCAGCGCTCCATCAAGTTTGACCAGGACCTGGTGTTTGGCCACGGCGACCTGCAAAACGCGTTCTCCCTGGTGGACCTGCTGGAATTCGGCGGCCCCAACGGCGGCCCCTCCTACACCGGTCCCCGCCACTTCGACTACAAGCCCTCCCGCACCGAGGACATCAACGGCGTCTGGGACTCGGCCGCCGCCAACATGCGCACCTACCTGCTGCTCAAGGAGCGCGCCGCGGCGTTCCGCGCCGACCCCGAGGTCCAGGCCGCACTCGCCGCCTCCCGCGTTGCGGAAATCAACCAGCCCACCCTGAACGCCGGGGAAGGCTGGGAGGCGTTCCGTGCCGACACGTCCGCTTATGAGGACTTCGACGCCGACTCCTACTTCGGCGGAAAGGGCTTCGGCTTCGTCAAGCTCCAGCAGCTGTTCATCGAGCACCTCCTCGGCGCGCGCTAACCATGGTGCTCGTTGCCGGCGTCGACTCCTCGACCCAAAGCTGCAAGGTCACCATTGTCGACGCCGGCACGGGCCGCACCGTGCGCACAGGCAAGGCCGCCCACCCGGACGGGACGGAGGTAAACCCGTCGCACTGGTGGTCCGCGCTTCTTGAGGCAGCTGACGACGCCGGTGGGCTGGGTGATGTGGCCGCCGTCGCCATTGCCGGCCAACAGCACGGCCTGGTGCTGCTGGATTCCGGCGGGCGGGTGCTGCGGGACGCCCTGCTGTGGAACGACACCCGTTCCGCGGAGGCGGCCGGCGCCCTCGTGGCCGAACTGGGGCCGGTGGCCCTGGCCCGCCGCTGCGGGTCCGTGCCGGTGGCCTCCTTCACCATCACCAAGTTGCGCTGGGTGCGGGAGAACGAACCGGACATTGCCGCCCGGGTGGCCGCCGTGGCGCTCCCGCACGACTGGCTCACGTGGCGGCTGCGCGGCTTTGGCCCGGCCGGCGAAAGCCCGCTGGGGCCTGAGCTCGAAGAGCTCTCGACGGACCGGTCAGACGCCAGCGGCACCGGCTACTGGCAGCCCGCCGGCGGCAGCTATGACCTGGAACTGTTTGAGGTAGCGCTGGGCCGCCCGGCGCGGGAAGCCGGCCGAACACCGGGCGGCCAGGCAGCGGAAACTGTCATTTTGCCCAGAGTCGCCGCCCCGTCGGAGACCGTGGGGACGGTGGCGGCCGGGCTGCTGGACGGGGTGCCCGCCAACGCCGTAAAAATCGGTGCAGGCGCCGGGGACAACGCCGCCGGTGCGCTGGGGCTCGGCGCCGTCCGGGGAGACGTGGTGGTCTCGATCGGCACCAGCGGCACCGTATTCGCCGTCTCCGACACGCCCCCCAACGACCCCTCGGGCACGGTGGCGGGTTTTGCCGACGCGGCCGGCGCGTTCCTGCCCATCGCCGTCACCCTCAACGCCGCACGCGTGCTCAGCACCACTGCGGCACTGCTCGGCGTTGATTTCGGCGGGCTCGCGGAGCTGGCGATGGCAGCGCAACCCGGCAGTGCCGGCGTCGTGCTGGTGCCTTGGTTTGAGGGGGAACGGACGCCCAACCTGCCGCACGCACAAGCCAGCCTGCACGGACTGAGCATCGCCTCCACCACCCGTGAAAACCTGGCGCGGGCGGCCATCGAGGGCATGCTGTGCGGACTCGCGGACGGGCTCGACGCAGTTGCCGCCACCGGGGTGTCCGCCCAGAGGGTGCTGCTGATTGGCGGGGCCGCGCAAAATCCGGCCGTCCAGGCGGTGGCGGCGCAGGTGTTCGGCGTGCCGGTGGCCGTGCCGCAGCCCGGCGAGTACGTGGCGCGCGGGGCCGCCGCGCAGGCCGCCTGGCTGCTGTCGGGGGAGCGGCCGCAGTGGCCGCTGGCATTCGCCGGCGAGCCGGTGCAGGACGGCCGCCCGGAGGTTCGCCGGCAATACGGGGAGTACCGTCGGCAGGCGGCAGGCGCAGCAAATAATGCGGCCCCGGGAGGTGCGCTGCCGCGGGGCTGAGGCCGGCTTGCACGGAATTGGGAAAATGACTGGAGTAACGGCGCCGGTGTGGGTTAGTGTTGGTAATTGTGAGTTAGATAACGCAGCCCCCGATGACCGCTGATCGCACCGCCCCTGTGGCGTGCTTGATCGCGTCTGTTCCGCCTGCCAATCCACCATTTTGTTAGAAGGCACTTGTGCGTTCATTTCCCTATTCCGGCTCCGGCTCCGTTGACCTCCGCTCCCCGGCCCGCTACCTGTGGTGGCTGGCCCGGGAGGAACGCGGCACGCTGGCGGCCGGCGTGCTGTACGGCTCGGTGTGGACTGCCTGCCAGGCCCTGACGCCCTATGTGCTGGGGAAGGCCGTGGACCAGGGGATCGTGGCGGGCAACTTCTCGCGACTCACCTATTGGGTGGTGCTGCTGGTGGGCCTCACGCTCATCCAGTCCGTGTCCGCCACGCTGCGCCACCGCACGGCCGTGAGCTGCTGGATGCAGGCCGCCTTCCGTTCCGCGCAGCTGGTGGGGCACAAGGTGACCCGCAGCGGCGACGCCCTGCCGCAAAAGTTTTCCACCGGGGAGGTGGTGTCCACGGCGGCCTCGGACGCCATGCGCATCGGCGAAATTTACGACGTCGCAGCCCGGCTGGCCGGCTCCGTCATCGGCTACCTGCTGGTGACGGTGCTGGTCTTCCAGTCGTCATGGCAGCTGGGCCTGGTGGTGCTGCTGGGCGTGCCGTTCTGCGGCGCCATGCTGCTGTTTGTGATCCGCCCGCTGCAGAGACGGCAGAAGGAACAGCGCGAGGCCGCCGGGAAAATGACGGCCCTGGGGGCGGACACCGTGGCCGGGCTGCGGGTGCTGCGCGGCATCGGCGGGGAGCACATCTTCGTGGAGCGCTACCGCGAGCGGTCCCGCGAAACGCAGCTTGCCGGCAACAAGGTGGCGTACTCGCTGGCCGATCTTGACGCCGCCCAGGTGCTGGTGGTGGGCGTGTTCAGCGTGGCGTTCACCTGGATTGGTGCGCTGCAGGCGCTGTCCGGCCAGATTGAAACCGGGCAGCTGGTGGCCCTGTACGGGTACGCCGTTTTCCTCGTTTCGCCCATCCGCACCGCCGCCGACGCAGTGTCCCGCTTCATCCGCGCCCATGTGGGCGCCCGGCGCATCATTGACGTGCTGTCCACCCCGTCCGCCGTGCACGACGGCGGCACCACAGTCCCGGCGCCGGCGGCAGCCAGCGCTTTGGTGGACACGGCAACGGGCGCGGTCATCCAGCCCGGCCGGCTCACGGCCGTGGTCTCCTCCGACCCCGACGATTCGGCCGGGCTGGCCCGGCGGCTGGGGCGCTTTGAGGACGCAGTGCCGCGCGAAGCCACGGTGCGGTGGGGGTCCGCCGTGCTGCACCACGTTCCGCTTGCGGACGTGCGCTCGCGCATCGTGGTCTCCGACGCGGACCCGCAGCTGTTCACCGGCACCCTCCGGGAGGAGCTGGATCCCGCCGGGCGCCACAGCGACACGGAGATCATGGCGGCCATCGAGGTGGCCAGTGCCGACGACGTCTTTGACGGCCTGGAACACGGGCTTGATGACGAGGTCACGGAGAAGGGCCGCGGTTTTTCCGGCGGCCAGCGCCAGCGCCTGGCACTGGCCCGCGCCGTGCTGACCGAGGCGGAGGTGCTGGTGCTCATTGAGCCCACCAGCGCCGTGGACGCGCACACCGAATCCCGCATTGCCGCAGCCCTCCGCGCTTCCCGGGGCGCCGGGGCCAACACCACCGTGGTGGTCACCGCCAGCCCCCTGATGCTCGGCGCCATGGACACCATCCTGTTCCTGGAGGGCGGCGAACTGCGCGCCCAGGGCACCCACCGCGAACTGCTTGACACCGTCCCGGCGTACCGCGGCACGGTGATCCGAGGGCAGGGCATGGACGGGCACGGCGGCTCCGGCCCCCTGCACGACGGCTCCGGCCCCCTGCACGACGGCGGCCCCCTGCACGGCGGCTCCGGCCCCATGCACGACGGCGAAACACTGGGCACCGCCTCAACCCTGGCAACAGATTCAACCTTGGCAACAGAGCCAACCCTGACAACAGAAGGGCAGCGCCCATGACTGGCAACCTGCTTCCCGTGGCCGGGTCCGCCCAGGTGCGGGCCGAGGGCCTGCGGCTGATGCGCCAACACCGCAAGCCGCTCTTCCAGGTGGTGGGCCTTTACGTGGTGGCCGCCGTCGCCGGCCTGGCCGGTCCGTTCCTGCTGGGCCGCCTGGTGGACGCCATCACCCACGGAACCACGGCCGGTTTTGTGGCTGCCGTGGCGCTGGGGCTGGCCGGCTTTGTCCTGGTCCAAACCCTGCTGGCCCGCTGGGCCCGGCGCACGGGCATGGTCCTGGGCGAGAAGGTCTTTGCCCAGCTGCGCGAGGAATTCATGGAGCAGGTGACCAGCCTGCCGCTGTCCACGGTGGAAAAGGCCGGCACTGGCGACCTGGTCACCCGCACCACCAACGACGTCGACTCCGTGTCCCATACCGTCCGCTTCGGCGTGCCCCAGGTGCTGGTGTCCGTGGCCACCATCCTGCTGACCGTTGCGGCGGCCGTGTTCACCAGCCCCGTGCTGGCCCTGGCGCTCCTGGTGGGGGCGCCGCTGCTGGTGCCGGTAACCCGCTGGTACCTCAAGCGCGCCACGCCCGGCTACCTCGCCGAGCGGGAAAGCTACGCGGTGCTCAACGGCGCCATCACCGAAACCATTGAGGGTGCCCGCACGGTTGACGCGCTCAGCCTGGGGCCGCTGCGGCGCACGCGCATTGACTCGGCGCTATGCGGCTGCTTTGAGCGCGAGAGGTACACGCTGGGCCTGCGCAGCGTCTTGTTCCCCGTGGCGGAGCTGTCCTTCTGGCTGCCCGTCGCCGCCGTGCTGCTGTGGGGCGGCTGGCTGGCCGCGGGCGGGGCGGTGACCCCGGGCATGGTGGCCACGGTGGCGCTTTATGCCATGCAGCTGATTGACCCGGTGGACACGCTGATCATGTGGATTGACGAAATCCAGGTGGGGGCGTCCTCGCTGGCCCGCATTGTCGGCATCCGTGACGTTCCCGGTGACCGCACCGCCACGGATGCCGTCCCTGCGGACGACTCATTGGTGGTGGACAAGGTCCGCTACGCCTACCGAGAGGGCCACGACGTGCTGCACGGCGTTGACCTGTCGCTGCGGCCGGGCGAGCGGCTGGCCATGGTGGGTCCGTCCGGCGCGGGCAAGTCCACGCTGGGCCGCCTGATTGCCGGGATCCACCCGCCCACGGGCGGTTCGGTCACCGTGGGCGGGGTGCCCCTGGTGGACCGTCCGCTGGACGAACTCCACGGCGAAGTGGCGCTCGTGACCCAGGAGCACCACGTCTTCGTGGGCACCCTGGCGGACAACCTCCGCCTGGGCAAGTCCGGCGCAACTGACGCCGAACTGGAAACTGCCCTGGCCGACGTCGGCTCCCTGGCCTGGGTGCGCGCCCTCCCCAACGGGCTGGCCACCGAGGTGGGGTCCGGCGCCCACACGCTCACGCCCGGGCAGGCGCAGGAGCTGGCGCTGGCCCGGCTGGTGCTGGCCGACCCCCACACGCTGGTCCTGGACGAGGCCACCTCGCTCATTGACCCTGCTGCCGCCCGCGAGCTGGAGTTTTCGCTCAGCGCCGTGCTGACGGGGCGCACGGTGGTGGCCATTGCGCACCGGCTGCACACGGCCCACGACGCCGACAGGGTGGCCGTGGTCGAAAAGGGCAGGATCACCGAGCTCGGCTCCCACGATGAACTGCTGGCGCAGGACGGGGCCTATGCGGCGCTGTGGAATTCGTGGCGGTCCGACGAATAACCCACCCGTGGTGCCGTGCGGAAAATGGGCGTAACGTTCAAACAGGGGACGATTTGGACCGCACGGCCCGAACCAACACTGTTTTTTATTTGCAGAGGAGCGTTCGTTCAATGCCTGACAAACAGCCACACCACCACGACCACAAGAAGATGGACAAGGGTCACGCCATCAAGGCCAAGCGGGCCGAGAAGAAGGCCCGGGGATCGGCGGACGAGTCCGCGGATCCCGTCTCACACATCATCAAGAAGCACTGATCACCTTAGGATCACCAGCACCAGCCCGGCCGGGTCCATGCAAATGCATGGAATAGCCCAGTGCCGGGCCGTGTTGTGCCAAACATGAAACGCATAGGCTTTCTTTCCTTCGGGCACTACGGCACCGGCCGCGGCTCGCAAACCAACAGTGCCGCCGATTCGCTGCTGCAGGCCATTGACCTGGCCGTTGCCGCCGAGGAGATCGGCATTGACGGCGCGTTCTTCCGCGTCCACCACTTTGCCCGCCAGCAGGCCTCGCCGTTTCCGCTCATGGCCGCCATTGCTGCGCGCACCAGCCGGATTGAAATTGGCACCGGCGTCATCGACATGCGTTATGAAAATCCCCTGTACATGGCCGAACAGGCCGCGGCCACGGACCTGATCAGCGGTGGCAGGCTGCAGCTGGGCGTCAGCCGCGGCTCACCCGAGCCGGCTGCCAACGGCGCGGCGGACTTTGGCTATTTCCCGGACGACGGCGAGAGCACGGCGGACATGGCCCGGCGGCACACCGCCCGGTTCCGTCAGGCCATTTCGGGTACCGGCGTGGCGGAGCCGGGGGAGCACGCCTACATGGGTGGGGAGCGGCTGCTGCGGATTGAGCCGCAGTCGCCCGGGCTGTCCCGGCGCATTTGGTGGGGAGCTGGCTCCCGCGCCACGGCCGTCTGGGCGGCGCAGCAGGGCATGAACCTCATGAGCTCCACGCTGCTGACGGAGGACACGGGTGTGCCGTTTGACCAGCTCCAGGCCGAGCAGATCCAGCTGTTCCGCGACGAATGGGCTGCGCAGGGCCATGACTTCACGCCGCGCGTCTCCGTCAGCCGCAGCGTGATCCCGGTGGTGGACGATGTCGACAGGATGTACTTTGGGCTGCGCTCGCAGGCGGAGAACAAGGACCAGGTGGGCATGATAGACGGCCTGCTGTCGCGCTTTGGCAAGAGCTACATGGGGGATCCGGAAGACATTGCCCGGGACCTGGCCGCGGATGCCGCGGTCCAGGCTGCGGACACGCTCATGCTGACCGTCCCGAACCAGCTGGGTGTGGACTACAACGCCAAGATGCTCGGGAACATCGCCAAGTACATCGCCCCGGCCATCGGGTGGACGCCGAACGCTGGTTGAGCGCGGTGGTCGAGCAGCGAGCTCTGCGAGCGCGTCGAGACCAGGCGCGTCGAGCCCGAGGAACCCCCGTCAGCCCCGCGCCTCGGCGAACCGCGGCGCCATGGATTCCATCTGCTCCATGACCAGCTTGATGGCCTCGGGCTGCTTGTCCGGCGGGTAGCCGTTGCGGACCAGCAGCCGCTTGATGGAGGATCGCAGCTTGGCCCGGACGTCGTCGCGGACGGTCCAGTCGGTGCGGATGTCGCGGCGCATCACGACCACCAACTGGCGGGCGATCTCCGCCAAGACCCCCGTCCCCATGACGTCGACGGCGGATTCATTGTCGGAGACGGCGTCGTAGTAGGCCAGTTCATCCTGGTCCAGGGGCGGGCTGAAGGACTTGCCCCGGTCACTTTCCTTGGATATTTCCTTCGCCATTTCCACCAGCTCCGCAATGACTTCGGCAGAGGTGAGCTGCTGGTTTGTGTACTTGCGCATCAGCTCGGTGATGCGTTCGGAGAAGGCCCGCTGGCGCACAATGTTGTTCCGCGTGGTGGCCACGGATTCCTCGGACACCAGCTTCCGCAAGGCTTCGATGGCCAGTTGCGGGTTCCGGGCGGACTTCGTCTTGGCAATGAACTCGGGCGTGAGGTCGTCCAGCGACGGCTTGGGCATCCCGGCGGCCGAGTAGATGTCCAGCACCTCGCCGGACGAGGTCGCCCCGGCGATCAAGTCGCCCAGCAGCCGCTGGATGTCCTCGGGTATTGGCTGGCCCGAAGCCTGACGGTCGGCGGCATCGAACTTGGCCATGTAGACGCGGATTTCCTCGTACATTTGCACCTCCGGCCGCAACCCGGCGAGTGCGGTGGAGCCGGAGCACAGCGCCCAGGCCCGTGACAGCTGCCCGCTGTAGCGGCGGTACTTGGAGGCCAGGGTTTCCTCGCCGTCCTGCGGTGCGTTTCCCGGTGTTGACGGGGACCGCAGGTAGGAGGTGGCCCCGGTTGCGGCATTGACCCATGCCTTGGGTCCGCCCTTGTTTAACTGCGCTTTCCAGTCATAACCGGACAGCAGCTGCCCCAGCGTCCCCAGCAGCGTCACCGTCATCGCAATGGCTTCGTCAACATTGCGGCCCACCGGCTTGTTGGCCTGGTCGGACTGCGTGTATTCGCCCAGCGCCTTGGCCAGGTTGTCGGCCAGCGGTGCGTAGGCCACCAGCAGCCCGTCCTCCTTGCCCCGGAAGGTCCGGTTCACCCGAGCCAGGGTCTGCATCAGCAGGGCGCCCTTGAGAGGCCGGTCCAGGTAGAGGGTGTGCAGCGGCGGGGCGTCGAAGCCGGTGAGCATCATGTCCTTGACGATCACCAGTTCCAGCTCGTCGTCGGGGTTCTTGAGCCGGGCCTTGATGGCGGCGTTTTGCGAGTCGCGCCGTACGTGCTTCGACACCGGGGGCACATCGCTGGCGTCGCCGGAGTAGACCACCTTGATCTTGCCGCCGTCGAGCTCGCCGGAGTGCCAGTCCGGGCGCAGCTCCACGATCGCCGTGTACAGGTTCGCGCAAATCTCCCGGGTGCCGCCCACGATCATGGCCTTGCCCGGCCCCTCAATGAATTTGTACATCGCGGCCCGCCGGCCCTCCCAGTGCCCCACCAGGTCCGCGGCCAGCGCGGCGATGCGCTGCGGCGCGCCATACACGGCATTGACGACGGCGACGCTCGCCTCGATGCGCGCCCGCTCGGTCAGGTCCAGGCCCACGGTGGCGTCGTCCGCGGCCGCATCCAGCTGCTCCTCGGTGACCGAGCCGGCCAGCCCCACCTTGATCAGGCGCGGCTCGAAATAGACGGGCACGGTGGCGCCGTCGTCCACGGCCCGGGTGAGGTCGTAGATGTCGATGTAGTCGCCAAAGACGTCGCGGGTGTTGCGGTCCTCGAAGGAGATCGGCGTGCCTGTGAACGCGATGAGGGTGGCGTGCGGCAGGGCGTCGCGCAGGTGCCGGGCGTAGCCGTCCAGGTCGTCGTAGTGGCTGCGGTGCGCCTCGTCCACCACCACGATGATGTTCCGCCGGTCGCTCAGCAGCGGGTGGTCGGTGCCCGCCTCCTTTTCGGCCTGGCTGCGGCCAAACTTTTGCAGCGTGGTGAAGTAGATGCCGCCGGTGGTGCGGTTGCCCAGCTCCTCGCGGAGCTCGGAGCGGCGGCGGATCTGGCGGGGCGCCTCCGGCAGCAGCTGGCTCTGCGCGAACGTCTCGTACAGCTGCCCGTCCAGCTCGTTGCGGTCGGTGATGACCACCACCGTCGGGTTTTTCAGCCGGGGGTGGCGGATCACGCGGTTGGTGTACAGCTCCATTTCCATGGACTTGCCGGATCCCTGGGTGTGCCAGACGACGCCGGCCTTCCCGTTCGATTCCACCGCCTGGACCGTGTTTCCCACGGCCTTGGTGACGGCGAAGTACTGGTGCGGCTTGGCGATGCGCTTGCTCAGCCCGTCCGCGTTTTCGTCGAAGGCGGTGAAGTCGTTGAGCAGTTGCAGGAAGCGGTCCTGGTTGTAGAGGCCCTGCAGGGCTGTTTCCATGCCGGTGACGGCTTCCCCGTCCAGGGTGAATCCCGGCGGGACGGGGACGCCGTCGTCGTCCACGTTCCAGGGGGAGAAGTGGTTGAACGGGGTGAAGGGGGTGCCGTATTTGGCTTGGATACCGTCGCTGGCCAGGGTGAAGACGCAGAAGCGGAAGGCCATGGGGAACTCACGCAGGTACGTCTGCAGCTGTGCGTGGGCGGCGGCGAGGTCGGCGTTGGCGCTGCCGGCCTTCTTCAGTTCCACGATGCTGACCGGCATGCCGTTGCAGTAGAGGACCAGGTCGAAGCGGCGCTTGTAGTCCCCGGCCACCAGCGTGACCTGGTTGACGGCGAGCCAGTCGTTGCGGTCCGGGTCGGCGCTGAGCAGGTGGACGGTGGCGTTGACGTCGGTGCCGTCGCTGTCGATGTAGCTGAGGCGGTACCCGTGGACCAGGTACGCGTGGATGCGCTGGTTTTCGGTGATGGCGTCGTTGGATTTGGGGGAGGTGATTTCGGCCAGGGCCTGCTTGAGGTACTGCAGGGGGACCGTGGGGTTGAGCTTCTGCAGGGCGGCGAGAATGCGGGGACGGATCAGCAACTCAGACCATGATTCGCGCTCATCCCGGCCCGGGGCGACCGCCTCGCCGCGCATGGGCTGCCAGCCCAGCGGCTCGGCCAGCTGTTCGAGGGCAAGGCCCTCCCAGTCGGCTTCCGAAAAGCCGGTGCCTGCCACTGCCATGTTTGTTCTCCCCACGTGAGTCTGGACCTGATGTTGACGGTACCAGCAGAGCGTGCAGCCGGTGCCGTTGTGGGCCGGTAGGAGGGGTTATCAGCAGCTTGGATGGCCACCCTAAACTCTAGAGATGCAGTTCCAGTTGGGAAGCCTCTAAGTTCTTGGCGCGCCAGGAACTTAATTGTCAGAGATTCACATAGTCCAATAATCGTTGAATACAAAGGGAAGTTTCGGTATTTTACTAAGTTGTTCAGGTTGTGATGCTAAGGTTTTGGCATGCAGAGCATTGAATTTCCGGACTTCTCCTTCAGCTCTCCGTTGGCTGGAACAATCATCGATCTGGAACGGATGCGCGGAGATCTTGGGGGCGGAACCACCCATCCAGCCGTGTTTCTACAGCTGAAGTCGCTGTTTCAACTGATGGCGAGCATCATGAGCGCGCGCATTGAAGGGAACAGGACATCCATCGTCGATGCTGTCGAGGGAGCCGCAACATACACGGGCATGGGCGACTCAACGGCGGCTGAAGGGGTAAAGGAAATTGTCCAGCTTCAGGAGGCGGCCGCCCTTATTGACCAAGTCGTTGAGCCCGGCAGTCCAATCACGCACGGCCTAGTCAGGGAACTTCACAAGATTGCAGTCTTGGGACTGAAACGAGAAGGCGACCGGACGCCGGGAGCATATCGGACCACTGACGTCACAATCGGCGGATCAGCCCATACTCCTCCGTCGCCGGTTGCGGTGCAGGGCGACATGAGTGAGCTGCTTGATTTTGTGAATCGACCGGTTGAGCGGAGCTATGACCTGCTCAAAGTGGCCATTGCTCATCACCGATTTGTCTGGATACACCCTTTTGGTAATGGAAATGGGCGGGTATGCAGGCTCTTTACATACGCGATCATGGTGTCCCAAGGCTTCACCGACACCACAAAGTATCGGGCGGTCAACCCGACAACTGTCTTCGGTGCGGACCGGTCCTTGTACTATCGAATGCTTGAAGACGCCGATTCCCTGAAGCCGGATGCCATTATCAGGTGGTGCCAATACCTTCTGGAAGGCATGCTCAATGATCTGCAGAAACTGAACAGACTCAGCGATGGGTCGTTTGTCCTGGACCGCCTACTTCGACCGGCCATCAAGCGTGGCGTGGACGCCGGTGCATATTCGATACGCGACGCCAGTGCTCTTGACATAGTGGCAAGGTTGACTGAAGTCAGGGCATCAGATCTAGAATCGGCCATTCCCGGGTCGATACCGGTACGCAGCCAGCACATCCGCAGGCTTGTCGATAAGAGGTTGATCCAACCGGTGGCTGAGGGAAAGCGAAGCTACCGGCTTGTCATGGCACCCGGGCCGCTCACGCCGTTCATCATCCGGCAGCTGGACGAGCTGGGTTTCCTCCCGAGCATTCTCCAGGATAACTTCGGAGGCATTCCCTAAAGGCTTGCTTGCGCTCTCGCCAGCAGTCACCCGCCGCGCAGTTCCGCCTCCAAGAGTTCGATGCTCGGCAGGCTGGATTTGAACTCCTCCGGCAGGAGAACGGCCTTGAAATTGCTGATGGCCTGTCCGGAACATTCGTGCAGCCGGATTTCGATTTGATGGACCAGCACGTTGCGGGACCAGCCATGTTCGACGACGGCCGCTGCGTACCAGAGGCGGGTATCGGGATCGCTGAGCTTCTGCATAAGCGCAATGTGGTGGTACCACGGCAATTGTGAAAGCTGCGCTTTCACAATTGCCGCAATGTCCCACTTTGGGGCGAACGAGCTTCTCCAACAACATGACGTTGTATCCTCATGGCAAAGTTGCAACAGCCTTTTGCAACTTCTTGAAGATCGGGCCAGGCCTCGGCAAACGACTTCATATAACGTAGGTATCGCGATGAGTATCCGCGTGCCTCAGGAAACTTTTCCTTAAGATCGGCAGCAAGCCGCAAGACCATCTTGGCACCCCAGCCCTCAGCAGCCATTTCCCGAACCAGAAGTTCCTTGCCCGCCGCCAGCCGGCCACCTGCCCCATGTGAAAGCATGGTGGGATGGCCAAGAAAACGACCCGCCCCAAATCAAAAACCGCCCACCGCAACGTGACGTCGGTCGGCGAACTGCGCGCATCCCGCGCCGTGGACGCCATCACGCCGGCGTTTGTTGATTGGTGCCGGGAGGCGGAGAACGTTCCTGCCGAAGACGCGCTGGTGTTGCTGGGTCCCGTCAAGCGTCTTGTTGCCGCCTATTTCCACGCATCGCCCGCAGCGGCGGCCACCAATTTTGAACCGGCCCCGTTCGGGCTCGCCATGGAGGCGGTCCTGTCCGAGCCCGACGACGAAGAAGACTGGGCCGGCTTCGCCTTCCACGCCGTTCACGTGTATCTGGAATTCCTCAGCGCAACGGACGCCTGGACCGGGACGGATGAGGACTTCGAGGCCGTGGATGACCTGTTTCACATGAAGGAGGAAAGGGTGCTGCCGCAAGTCACTCTCCCGATCCTGACGGAGCAGGAGGAACTGGCCGGCCTCGAAGGGACCGTGCTGGCCCAGAGGATGGAAGCGCTGCTGACGTGGATCGGCTCGGGCAAGGATGTCACGTCCACGGGTGCACTGCGCCTGAAGGACATCGAGGCGGCCGCAGCCGCCGTCGGGGTGGCGGCCAGGGGTGCCAAAGCCAACGCCAAGCGCGAGCAGCTGCCGTTCTTCAGCCTTGAACACGCACCGCCGGGCCATGTCCGCACGGTCAAGTCCATGCGGGAGCTCCCGCTGCTGGACAAGTTCTGGGTGGCCCTGGATGCAAGCGGGCTCGTCGATATCGGCTCCACCAAGGTCTGGCCCACCCCGCTCGCCGAGGAATTCCTGGTGCCCGGCCACCCCGGTCGTCTAGCCGTGCTGCGCGATTTCACCACCAAGTTCCTGGCCGTCGCCATCGTGGGCGAGGTGGAATGGGCACCGTGGGTTCCGGAGGCGGCCATGGCGCAGGCCTCGGTCCTCTTTGCGGCGTGTGCCAACGCGCCGGTTCCGGCCGCGGCCCTGTTTGACCCGGACAATCTGGAGGCCCTGGACGTCAATGAGTTCGGTGCCAGGCTCCTGCAGGAGCGGATGGCCGAGCTGGCCGAGCTGGGCCTGGTCACCATGGAAGGAATCATTGCCGTGCCGCCCGCCGTGGCGCCGTCGATTCTCGCCGTCGTGCATGCCGGTTTCCCTAACGACGACTCCTGGCCTGCGGAGCAGGCGCCCGAGCCGAAGATCGCCAAGCGCAAGCGGCGGAAATCCGGTGCCCCTGCCCGGCTGTTGCAGCTGAAGGTCATGCTCAAGGGGTCCAAGCCGCCCATCTGGCGCCGCCTGGTGCTGCGTTCCGACCTCACGCTGGACCAGATGCACCAGGTCCTGCAGCTGTCATTCGGGTGGATGGATTCGCACCTCCACGAATTCCAGGTGGGCGGCTACGGCGGGACGGCGTATGGGCCGGTGGGGCCCGAGTTCGACTTCGGCGACCCGATGCCCATCGACGAGTCGGCCGTGAAGATTGGCGAGCTGCTCTCGGCCGAGAAGGACGCCATCACCTACGTCTATGACTTTGGCGACGACTGGCAGCACACGGTCACCTTGGAGAAGGTCCTTCCGTACGACGGCGGTGTCCCCGCCGTCCGCTGTACCGGCGGCCGGGGTGCCGGGCCGGCCGAGGACAGCGGCGGCGTGTGGGGTTGGGAGTCCATGGTGGAAGCGGTCAACGATCCCAGCCATGAGCAGCATGACGAATACCGGGACTGGCTGGGCCTGGCCGCCGGGGAATTGCTGGATCCCAAGGCCTTTGACCCAGGTGAGGTGAACGTTAGGCTGCTCGCTTCGTTCTGACTGAAGTTGAGAACCCCTCCTTTCGACGGCCGCCTTGGCTGCCGGTGCATCCGGTGCCGGGGCGGTGTACGACTATTGGAAGCGCAAGAGCTCGACGCGCGCAAGTGCATCGCTTGTGGCGACATCCAGCATGGGGTGATCCCACCCTTCTTCAACAGCAACCTGCCGGACGCCGGGCAGTTCCTGGGTGAGAATGTCGAGTGTGCGCTTGATAGTCCTTTTGGCAACAGGCCGCCGCATGCCCCATGAAACCGCCTCCCGTTCAAGGTGAACGCCCCGAAGGTCGTCGAGAAATGCCTCGTCACCAATGCGCAGTGCCAATTCCCGGTCGTGGTCGGACCAAACGGCTGTTGGGACCACGTCATAGGCAGGTGTCAGCCCGATCTTCCCATCACGATGTAAGAGCGCCAGGTTCCTTGCATGCATGTCGCAATTGCCGATCGCGGCGTTGATGGTCACCAGTTCCAATAGCTCAATGAGGGACTGGGCTGGTGTCGTTGCATGGCTGGCGAGCAACGCTGCCGTGTCGATAAGCCGAGGCGGGGTGCTGTCGTCCCGCTGGTATTTTTCCTTGATTCCGAGGGCTTGGGCGAAATCCTCTTGGTGAATGCGTTGGACGTCCCCGGCGGCGTTGATTTCACGATCAAATCGCTTGACCAGAATTGCAGGCCGGCCAGAAATGTTGATCACGCGCGCACCGGCTGCATTGGCGGATACCCCTGCAGCGTGGGCCGCTCTAATGAGCCGCAGTCCCCAGGTCTCCAACTGGGCTATGCCTGGCCAGCGTTCCTGTCCTTTTTCGGTTAGCCGTGCCGGTTTGAGGATGTGTGTTGATGGTTGCCCATTGAGGGGTAAGCCAATACGGCCGCCGTCGACGACGACAACGAGCTTGCCTTGCAGGCCGCCCAAACTTGAACGCACTCCCGGGGTAACTGAGACTCCCAGCGGCGCCGAGGGGAGGTCGGCGACGGCGTCTGCAAGCTCAGTCTCGTTCAACCATCGGATGGTGCCGTTGCGGGCGGCTGCCTCCGACTCGGCGTCAAGCACTTGTATGGCCCCGGCGCAGTCCATGCCGTATGCGCGCAGCAGGCCATAGGAGTCGTCCGTGGCGACTCGGGCCTTATCTGCCAGCAGGGCCCTGATGTGGTCTTCTGGGAGCAAGCCGTCAATGAAGGCGCGGGTCATCGTTGCGGGGTACCTGTCGCCTGAGACCGGCAGCCGGACGGAGAGGAGAGGAAATCCCAACCCCCACCTCTCGATGGCCTCAGGCGTGTACGTGAGCGATGCGCCCCCACCGGGGCCGTCGGACGTTAGCGCAGCAACATGGACGCCGTTCAGCCAGACATTCAGAAAGTCATCCACGGCTGGTCCTCTTGACCCTGGTGCCCCTGGTTGTGCCTTGTTGGGATTCCTGGTTGTGGCGAATTTCGCGGGCCACTTTCTCTTCCCGGGCGAGCAGGAAGATGTCGAGCCCCAAGGCTTCCGACACTTCGAAAAGGAGCCTGGCGTTGCCGAATACTCCATTCTCCATGGCGCTGATCCTCGCCCTGGAAATGCCGAGCTGGTCGGAGAGGCCCGACTGTGACAATCCAAGGCTGATCCGCCGCGCGCGTAGTGAGGCGCCCACTCTTGTGGTTGTCGGCGTGCTCGTCATTGCAACCCTTTCGACGCCGTGGTTATGTACCTGATATTGGTACATAACCACCGTATCCAGATAATGTACTTGAAAACAGGTTCATTAGATGTAGAATTGATTAATGTAACAGAATCAAGTGCATTAGTCCTTTTTAGTGCTGGAAGTTATGGACAATGTGGCTGCCTGCCCACCGTCCAAGAAGTGACGATGCGTCCAGATGGCTTGCTCCCGGGATGCTTCGACCGTAGCCCAGTTGTAGGGTGCGGACCAGAATGTCCACACGGGGTGGCGCGTAAAAACTGCGTATGAGACAGCCGGCCTGACCCAACGCGAGCCTTCTGCCCTGACGGATATTTCGCAACGACCCCATTCCTGGATCGTGTCCGGCGACAGTGTGGCAAAGACCCGTGAATTGGTGGCTATTGCCCGTGCCACTAGTATTTCTGTTTCTGAGCTGACCGGATCCGGCGCAGCTGATCGGGTGCCTAATTACGGAGGTTGGCGATGTCGAAACACCGCCAACCTCGGGCTTAGATTGCCGCGGAGACGATCGACTCCAAGTCCTTGACGCGCAGCTTGCCTGACATCAGCTGGGGGAGCAAGGCGTCACGGGTTGCGGCGAGCTTGGTATTTTCCAAGAGGGCCATGCGAGCGGAATCATGCAAGGGTCTCGCCTGTTCAGTGAAGCCGGTTATGACGGAGTCGGCGGCAAGTCTAACTTTGAACTTCTTGAAGTTTCCTCGGCTGAGCTCCAGGAATGTGGCTCCATTCGCCAGCGAAATGAACTCGTCAACACGGCTCCGCATTTCATGGAAAATCCAATAGTCCAATGCTGGGTCGTTGGGCTGCACGACAATAAATCCCTGGTTGACCGCGGTAGGCAATTGCGCAATGGCAAACGCTCCGATAGTAGCCCGCGACGTCATGAGAATCGAGCCTTTCGGGTACAAAGGCGACGCGCATGCGGATAGGCCGTCGGCTGAAATAGTTCGCGACGTCGCCTCCAAATATGGGCCTTGAAGAGCGGTCAGATCGGTCGGGGTAGCCCACGGAATATCGCCATCCCAGTATTCCGGCGTCTTTGTGCTTGGTGTCCCGCCACCTGAGACTTGTGCCAAATCGGCGAAGGTCAGGTTGGACCATTCAGCCTCTTTGAGCGCTCTTTGGTAGAGTGACGCCGCCAACAGTTCAGCTGTCGCAGCGATTCTGGTGTTGGCGGCGATCTTGTCGTCGAGGGCGCCCAGGACTTCTGCGATGGCTTGCTGTTCGGCGTAGCATGGTGCCGGAATCTGAACTTTCTTCAAGGAAGGCTGTCTGATACCCAGTACGGTGGTACCCGTTGCGCGGCCTTGCAAATCAGCTTTGACGGCGGCGGTTTGGAACGCGTAATACAAGAATCTGCTATCCAAAATGCCGGGTTTTCCGCGGAGACCGAACACGCGTTGGGCTAGTACCAAAGGATCATCGGTGGGGACCAATGCGGCACGCCCCAACGGTGCTTCACTAGTCAGGACGACATCATTCCGCTTGGTGGGTTCAGGCATCCACTGCTGCCACGTCTCATGCGATACCCTTCTGGCGGAAGCGAGGTCAAGGACGCCAGGGCTAACTGTCATTCCGGAAACTGTTGGGACCCCGTCAGTCTCGTAGGGTGGGTTCTTCCCCCTATTGTCGATCAGAGCTTCAAGCGAAGCCCCAAGTTCTAAAGCTGTCCAGTCGCTCATGAAACCCTCCCCAGCTGCTCACGGACGACTGCGGCCAGACGGTCGGACTCGTCGAATTGGGCGAAGAGTTCGGCGGACAAGCGGGCGATCTTTTCTTCGATCGGCTCGCCGTCGTCCTCTACTTCTGCGGCGCCGACGTAACGGCCGGGGGTCAGGGCGTAGTCGGCGGCCTTGATCTCGGCGAGAGTGGCTGAGTAGCAGAAGCCCTGGATGTCGGCGTACGGGGTTTCGGGGAGGTCTGGGTCTCGACGCGCTCGCAGAGCTCGCTGCTCGACCACCGGGGTTTCGGCGGGCTCGACCACCGGGGTTTCGACAGGCTCAACCACCGGTGTCCCTCGCCAGGCGTGGAAAGTGTCCGCGATCAGTGCGATGTCCTCATCACTCAGAGCACGCTCGGCCCTGTCCACCATGTGGCCCAGGTTCCTGGCGTCGATGAACAGCACCTGTCCGGTCCTGTCCACGGAACCGTGCGCACCCACGGTCTTGTCCTTCGCGAAGAACCAGGTGCACACGGGGATGCCCGTGGAGCGGAACAGCTGCGTGGGGAGCGCGATCATGCAGGACACCAGATCAGCCTCAACGAGCTGCGCCCGGATTTCGCCCTCTCCGCCGGAATTCGAAGACATGGACCCGTTCGCCATGACCACGCCCGCCGAACCGCCCGGAGCCAACTTGGAAATGATGTGCTGGATCCACGCGTAGTTCGCGTTCCCGGACGGCGGAACGCCATACTTCCAGCGGGGATCGGACTCAGACCGGGCCCAGTCCTTGATGTTGAATGGCGGGTTCGCCATAATGAAGTCCGCCTGCATGTCCGGGTGCTGGTCCCGGGCAAAGGTGTCTCCCCAGCGCGAGGCCAGGTTGCCGTTGAGCCCGTGGATGGCCAGGTTCATCTTGGCCATCCGCCAGGTGCGCTCATTCAGCTCCTGCCCATAGACGGAGATTTCGGAGCCCTCCCGGTGGTGGGCCTCCAGGAACTTCTCGGCCTGGACAAACATGCCGCCGGAACCGCAGCAGGGGTCGTACACACGGCCGTGGTCCGGGCGGAGCACCTGCACCAGCACCCGCACCACGCCGGCCGGGGTGTAGAACTCGCCGCCCCTCTTGCCTTCGGCACGGGCAAACTTCTCCAGGAAGTATTCATACACCTCGCCCAGCAGGTCGCGGGCCTTCGTGGCGCCGTTGCCCGTGAACTTGGCGGAGTTGAACAGGTCCAGCAGCTCGCCCAGGCGGCGTTGGTCCACATTGTCCCTATTGAAGATCATGGGCAGGGTGGCGGCCAGCGTGGGGTTGGCACCCATGATGTACGCCATGGCGTCGTCGATCAGCTCGCCAATGCCCTTGGCGTGCTCGTCCAGGGTGGCCTGCGTTCCCTTGGCGTTCTGCGCCAGGTACGGCCAGCGGGCACGCGGCGGGACCCAAAACACGCCCCGTCCCGTGTATTCGTCGGCGTCGTCGATCAGCTGGCCCACCTGCTCCTCGTTCAGGCCGTCCGCCGCCAGCTCCGCGCGGATCTGCTCGCGCCGCTCGTCAAAGGCATCCGAGACATACTTGAGGAACACCAGGCCCAGAATGACGTCCTTGTATTGGGACGCGTCCATGGAGCCACGCAGCTTGTCTGCGGCCTTCCACAGGGTGTCCTTGAGTTCCTTCATGGTGGACGGGGCGGCATCCACTTTTTTCGCGGTGCTTTTCTTCGGTGCCATTGCTCAGCTTCCTTTGTGGGTCGTTTCGATCGTAGCGTCCACGGCCAGCCCGCCGGCGCTGACGCCGTCGCGCAGGAGCGTGGTGAGTTCTGTGAGGCGTTCCAGCCGGAGCCGGGCCGCGGTGCGTTCCTGCTCCAGCAGGGCCAGCACGGGCCGCAGTTCCTGCGCCGTGGCGTGCGGCACCAGCCGGAGCAGCCAGTGCCGCCAGTCCCTGGACCGGGCCGCATTGATGTCCGCTGCGAGCAGTTCCGGCATGAGCCCGCCCGGATCCGCCGCGCTGATGCGCAGCACCCGCGCCGGATATTCGACGACGGCCCCGCCGTCAGCGTCAACCATCGCCGACGGTGCCGGCGCCGTAACAAAGACGACGTCGCCGGGCTCGGTCAGCCGCGCATTGGGGTGGGAGGCTGCCAGGACCAGGCGGTCAATCCGCCGTGTCGGCGCACCACCGCGTCCCTTCCCCTCGCCGTGCCCAAGGTCCGTTGGGCCGAGAACCCGGGCGCCGCCGTCGTCCGCCAGGGGCAGGCCGGCGGCCAGGCGCACGCCCTTGACATAGCGCAGGTGGCCCTGGGCCAGCAGTTCCTCGACGGAGGCGGCGCCCGGCGTGCCGTGGCCCAGCGACACCCGGACGGCCAGGGGCGACGGGGCGGCGGCTGGATCGTTGAGCTGCGCGACAAGGCTGTCCACCCTGACTGCCTGCTCGGCCGCGGTGGGGTCGCTGCGGGGGCCGGCGCCGTTCCGCACCAGGGCGCCGCGGCGGGCCAGCAGGCGAGAGGTGGGCACAACGCGGGCAAAGCGCATGGAATGGGCGCGGATCAGGCCCGCCGTCCCGAGGGACACGGCGAGGTCGCCCACCAGGTCCTGGACCACGGCGGCCGTCAGTGGGGTGTCGGTGAGGTCGGCGACCATGGTCCAGCGCTCGGCGATCGGCACCGACGCGTGGGCGGGCCCCAGCACCCACAGGGCCAGGGCCTGGCGCGTCTTGGCGGGGACCAGGCCGGCGGGCAGGCGGACCACGGCGCGCACCCGGCCCGAGCGCAGCAGGTCCGAGCGCACTTCGGCTGCCCTGGGGTTGTCCAGGGCGTCCGTGAGCACTGAGGCGGGGGCCATGACCACACCGCGCTGCGAGTCATCCATCTGCAGCACGGTGTTCTCGATGTCAGCCAGGATGTCCTGGGGCGCGAGTCCGGGGGCGCCGGGCGGCGGATAGGCGGCCACGTGGACGGCGGGCTCCCCGACGGTGAACTGGCCGCTTTTCGGCACGACCAGCGGCCTGCGGCGCGCTCCGTGGACCAGCAGCCGGCGGAGGGCAGTGCGGGATGCCGGGTCGCGGCCGTCGCGGGTCAGGACCACCGGGTCCGCGTCCTCGGGCAGCAGGTCCAGCACCGCCACGAGCACGTCGCTGCCGCCGGCTGTGGCGTCGACGAAGACGGGCCGCCCGCCTGCGCTGTCCCGAGCCAGTTCCGCGGCGGTCCGTGCTGCCAGCGCGACGGCGGCGTCCGCGAGGGCCGTTTCCGCCTGGCCGCGCAGGCCCGCCCGGAAACGGTCACCCAGGAGCTGCTCCAGCGCGGCGGCAGGGGAGTAGGCGGCGTCGACCAGCTGGTCGGCCTGGGCGGCAGCAGCCGCGGCGCTCTGGCCCAGGCCCTCGATTTCCGAGTAGAGAAACTCGTCATCCGGGTCTACTTCGTCGGCGGCGTCCAGCAAGTCCGCGGTGCCGAGCCCTTGCAGGGGGCCGCCCGTCAGCCGGCGCAGCGTGATGAGGGCGGACTGGGCGGCAAAGGCCGCCTCCGGATCCGTCCGGGCGGAGTCCGCCCGGGCAAACGCGGCCATGTCCGCCGCCGCCTGCGGGTTGTTGCCGTGCTGGGTTGCGTCCAGCCAGGTGCCGACTTCCAGGGCATCGAAAAGCTGCTGGCCGCGCAGAACGCGGACCGGGTCCGGGAACGGTGCGGGCGTGTTCGCGCTGCGGGTGCGCCACATGGACACCACGGGGCGCTTTACCCGGGCCAGGGCCGCAATTTCCGCCAAGGAGATGCGCAACGCCGTTCCTTGATTGTCCACGCGCCCTCCCTTCGATCCGCACTATGGCCGCGTCTACAGCTTAGGCGGCAATTCACACCCTGTGAACAACTTGTTGATAAGTCCCCTTATCAGCAGCATTTGTGATTATGCCCTTGGAAAAGGATTGGCTGGTTCCTGTCAATGCAGGACAACGACTCAAGGGGGAACCATCGTGAAGCCCACCAGGCCAATCGAAGCACCGGGCGCCGACGGCGGCCGGCTGATCTTCAGCAGCTACGGGCACATGCTGGGCCTGGCCGACGGCGTCCTGTTTGGCGGGAGACGGCCACCGTGCAAGCGGGGACCGGCAGCAGCACAGGGGAAAGTGCCTGCCGCAGATTCGGGGCGCAGCCCCGTGCAGTGCCCGGACGGGCCTGTGCCTGGCCGCTGAACCGCATCCACGTGGGGTGGCCGTCCATTGGGGGAGCGGCCGCCCCACACCCTCATTCACCACTCATCATTCACAGCCTTGTAGGGGACCAACCATGAACCACACCACCAGCCTTCAACCGGGCGGCCCGGTGCCGCCCACCAAAGCCGGCCCGGCAGCGAAGGGCGCCACCCGGCGCCCATGGAAACTGAAGGTGCTCGCGGGCGGTGCGGCCGCCGTCGTGCTTCTCGGCGCGGGCACCTGGTTCGGCAGCACGCTGCCAGATCCCACAGCCAGTGACGCCTATGTCCAGCTTTCGCAGGCCAAAACTGGTGTGGACGAGGCCCTCGGCAACTCACGGGCTGCATTCCGCACGCTGGACGGCAAGTACGCCACCCTGCAAAGCCAAATCAAGGCTCGCGAGGACGCGGTATCTGAGCGGGAGGCTGCTTTTGGCGCCGCGGAAAAGAAGCTCGGCGAGGCCGAAGCGGCGGTAAAAAAGCGCGAGGCCGCCGTCAGCGGGGCAGAGGCAAAAAAGGCGCAGAACACTGTTGGCGACGGCACCTGGACCGTGGGCCGGAACATCGATCCGGGCACGTACGTGGCCACGGCCGACGTCGGCTCAACCTGCTACTGGGGCATCTACGCCAGCGGGAGCAACGGCGCCGACATCATCCAAAACGACCTACCCGGGGGCGGGCGCCCATCCGTGACGCTCAGCGCCGGGCAGGACTTCAAGAGCTCCCGCTGCGGGAGCTGGACCAAGCAGTAGGCCATGGCCACTGCACCGCCGCATCGCGGCAACCACAACACTCACGACGCGGCGGGACCCGCCGCGTCCCCGAAAGGAAATGACAATGACCCACACCATCAATCCGGGGACCCCGTCCCTGCAACCCATTCCGCTGCCCCTGCCCGGGGTCGGCAACAAGTCCTTCATGACCACCTGGGTCCTGGCCCTGCTGCTGGGCGGCCTCGGCATCGACAGGTTCTACCTGGGCAAGGTGGGCACCGGAATCCTCAAGCTCGTGACCCTGGGCGGCTTCGGCATCTGGGCGCTGGTGGACCTCATCATCACGCTCGCCGGAAAGCAGCGGGACAAGCAGGGGTTCCTGCTGGCCGGCTACGCGAAACACAAGGTGCTCGCCTGGATTGTCACCGCCGTGCTGATCGTGGTGGGCGCCGTGTCCGGAGGGGCCGCTGGTTCCGGGTCCGGAACGACTCTGCCTGAGGCGGCGCCGGCTGTCTCTCCGGCTGCTGCTCCTTCGGCAGCGGCACCAGCACCGGCGGCACCTGCACCGGCAGCGAAGCCCGCTGCGCCCGCGCCTGTCAAGGCTCCCGCGCCAGCCGCGAAGACGTGGACCACCGTGGCAACCCTGAGCGGAACCGCGGGGGCGTCCAGCCAGGTCTTCGAACTGACAGGCGCCGAGGCCCAGCTGAGCTACGACTTCAAGGGCGGGGCGGACTCGGTTATTGCCGCCGTGTACCTCGAACCCGAGGGGAAGGACATCACCAAAGATGGCGCATTCCCCCTGGTCATGCTCAGCAAGGCAGAGTCAAGTGTGACCGCCCTCCACAAGTCGGCGGGGAAGTACTACCTCGACGTCACTGCGGCAAACATTGACTCCTGGACCGTCACGGTCCAAGAGAAGCGGTAGCTGCCGCGGCACGCAAAAGTCCGGGAGCCGGCGTCGTACTTAATGCGCGACGCCGGCTCCCGGCCTGCCGTTGGACCGCCGGGCGTCAGTCCTGGCCGCGGAGCCTGTCCATGTCGCGGCGGTCCTTTTTGGTTGGGCGGCCGGTGCCGCGGTCCCGCTGGGGCAGGCCGAGGGCGGGCAGCACCGGGCGCGGGGGAGTGTGGTCGGTGAAGCAGTGCGACGCCGCCTCCGGCCCGACGCGCTTATTGATGAGCTGACGGACCTCCAGGATCCGCTCCCAACCGGACTCCCGGACGCGGATGGTGTCGCCCGGGACCACGGTGTGGGCCGCCTTGGCGTTGACGTCATTGAGTTTCACGTGCCCGGCGCGGCACGCCGCCGTCGCCACGGAGCGCGTCTTGTACACGCGGATGGACCACAGCCAGGCGTCAATGCGCACGGATGCCGGCGCGTTCTTCGGGATGCTCATGATGGATTCGAGTCTAGCGCCGTGCGTTGGTGGCGCCCGCCGCCTATTTGTTTCGCCGAGCGGACACTTAACGTGGATGTTCGCGCGGAACATCCACGTTAAATGCCCGTTCGGCGGTGAGTAGAGGGTGGGTGGGGTGGCGGGGGAGGGGCGGGTCAGTCCTGGTTGCTGAAGGCGGCGTCGAAGGAGAGTTCTGACGGGGCGAAGTTGTACTTCTTCAGCGCGGCCAGGGCTTCGGGGGCGCCCTGCAGGCGGTCCATGCCGGCGTCCTCCCACTCCACGGAGATTGGGCCGTCGTAGCCAATGGCCGTCAGCGCGCGGAATGCCGATTCCCAGGGCACGTCGCCGCGCCCGGCGGAGACAAAGTCCCAGCCGCGGCGGGGGTCGCCCCACGGCAGGTGCGATCCCATGACGGTGTTGCGCCCGGTCATGCGCAGCTTCGTGTCCTTGCAGTCCACATGGTAGATGCGGTCCTTGAAGTCCCAGATGAAGGAGACCGGGTCGATGCCCTGCCACATGAAGTGGCTCGGGTCCCAGTTCAGTCCGAACGCCGGGCGGTGGCCGATGGCTTCCAGGGTGCGCACGGTGGTCCAGTAGTCGTAGGCGATTTCGGAGGGGTGGACCTCGTGGGCGAAGCGCACCCCGCATTCGTCAAAAACGTCCAGAATGGGGTTCCAGCGGTCGGCGAAGTCCTGGTAGCCGGCGTCGATCACGGATTCCGGGACGGGCGGGAACATGGCAACGTACTGCCAGATCGAGGAGCCCGTGAACCCGACCACCGTCTTGACGCCCAGGGCCTGGGCGAGCTTTGCGGTGAGTTTCATTTCCTCCGCGGCACGCTGGCGCACGCCTTCCGGGTCGCCGTCGCCCCACACCTTGGAGCCCACGATGGCCTGGTGGCGGAAGTCGATGGGGTTGTCGCACACGGCCTGGCCCTTGAGATGGTTCGAGATGGCCCACACCTTGAGGCCGTACTTCTCCAGGGTGGCGAGCTTGCCGGCCACGTAGCCGGGCTCGTCCCAGCGCCACGGGTCCAGGTGGTCGCCGGAACAGGCGATCTCCAAGCCGTCATAGCCCCATCCGGAGGCCAGCCGGGCCACTTCCTCGAAGGGGAGGTCGGCCCACTGGCCGGTGAACAGGGTGTACGGGCGGGGCATGTTTAACTCCTTGTTGGCAGGGACGACGGGGTTTCGGCGGGTTCGGGTCTCGACGCGCTCGCAGGGCTCGCTGCTCGACCACCGGGCCCGGAGCTCGCTGCTCGACCACCGGGTTCGGGTCTCGACGCGCTCGCAGGGCTCGCTGCTCGACCACCGGCAGCCCGGCCACCGGGCCCAACCACGGGGAGGGTGGCGCCGCCGGCGGCGGAGGAGGCCTCGATGGCGGCCAAGACCTGCTGCACGCCGAGCCCTTCCTCGAACGACGGCGAGGGATCGGTTCCATTGCGGATGGCCAGCAGGAAGTCGCGGAGCTGGTGGGTGAAGCTGTGCTCCCAGCCAATCACGTGTCCCTGCGGCCACCAGCCCACCATGTAGGGGTGTTCCGGTTCGGTGACCAGGATGCGGCGGAAGCCCTGCACCTCGATGGGCTCGGTGCCGTCCAGGAAGAACAGTTCGTTGGGGTTTTCCAAATTGAACGTCAGGGACCCGCTGGTGCCATAAACCTCCACCCGCAGCGCATTCTTTTGCCCCAGTGCCACACGCGACACGTCAACGCTGGCCACGGCGCCGCCGGCCAGGGAAAGCGTGGCCCAGGCGGCGTCGTCGACGGTGACCGCTTCCGGGCCGTCCGGGCCCGGCCGCTCGGAGGTGAAGGTGTGCAGGCGCCCGCTCACCTCGGTGACGGTGTCGTCCAGCAGGAACTGGACCTGGTCGATGGCGTGGGAGGCGATGTCCCCCAGCGCTCCGGAGCCGGCCGTTTCCTTGCGCAGGCGCCAGGTCATGGGGGAGTCAGGGTCCGCCAGCCAGTCCTGCAGGTAGGAGGCGCGGACCTGGCGGATGGTGCCGAGCCTGCCCTCCGCGATGAGCTGGCGCGCCAGGGCCAGCGCGGGCACGCGGCGGTAGTTGAAGCCCACCATGGACCGCACCCCGGCGCTTCTGGCGGCCTGGGCGGCACGGACCATGGCCTCGGATTCCGCCAGCGAATTCGCCAGCGGCTTTTCCACCAGCACGTGCTTCCCTGCAGCCAGGGCCGCCGTCGCGATTTCCGCGTGCAGCCAGCCCGGGGCGCAAATGTCCACGATGTCGATGTCGTCCCGCTCCAGCACCGAGCGCCAGTCCGTGGCGGACTCGCTCCAGCCGTACTTCGCCGCAGCCGTGGCCACGGCCTCGGCGTGCCGGCCCACCAGGACCTTTTGTTCAAAGGCGGGCACGTCGAAGTGGTTGGCCACGGTGCGCCAGGCGTTGGAGTGCGCCTGGCCCATGAAGGCGTAGCCAATCACCGCGACGCCGAGGGGCCGGGCGCTGGCCAGGGTCTGGGGGGAGTTCATGTGTTCGGATTCCTAGAGGGTTGCTTCGGTGGGGTTCCAGTCCGCCGGCAGCGGTGCCGAGGCCGGGGCCGTGCTGTCGACGGCGACAAATTCGCCGCTTTCCACGGATTCGGCAATCGAGACCATGGCGTCCAGCACGTGGAAGGCGAGTTCGCCCGGGACCCGGTGCGGCACGCCGGCGCGGATGGAGCGGGCCAGGTCCAGCACGCCCATGCCGCGACCGTTGGCCGGGCCTGTGGCGGCAATGGTGGTCCAGCCGTCCTCGCCGCGCTTGCACAGCTGGATGTCGCCGTCGAAATTGTTGGGGTCCGGCAGCGAGATGGTCCCCTCGGTGCCGGTGATCTCGACAAATCCCATGCGGGTCTTGGGGGATTCAAAACTGAAGACGCTGTGTGATGACGCACCCGAGGTGAACTTGGCGATGGCGCTGACATGGGTGGGGACCTCGACGTCGAACACCTCGCCTTCCTTGGGCCCGGAACCAATGGTGCGGGTGGGGAAGGCGGTATTGCCGACGGCGGCCACGGCGGCGATGGGCCCGAAGGTCTGGACCAGCGCCGTGAGGTAGTACGGTGCCATGTCAAAGAGCGGGCCGGCACCCTTTTGGAAGAGGAACGCGGGGTTTGGATGCCAGGATTCCGGGCCGGGGGACTGGAACATGGTCAGGGCCGTCAGGGGGGTGCCGATTTCGCCGGCGTCGATCAGGCGGCGGGCGGTCTGCAGCCCCGCACCCAGGAAGGTGTCTGGCGCGCAGCCAAGGCGAACGCCGGCGGCCTGGGCTTCCTTGAGCAGCCCCAGCCCGCTTTCGCGGTCCAGCGAAAACGGCTTCTCGGTCCACACGTGCTTGCCCGCCTTGACGGCGGCCGTGGCCACTTCCACATGGGCGGCGGGGATGGTCAGGTTGACGATGATTTCCACGCCCGGGTGGTTCAGCGCCACGTTGACGCCGCCGGAGGCTTCGATGCCGTATTCGGCGGCGCGGGCCGCGGCGGCCTCCTCGAAGAGGTCGGCAATGACCAGCACCTTCACGTCCGGGAAGGTGGTGAGGTTGTCCAGGTACTGCTTGCTGATGTTTCCAGCGCCAATGACGGCGACGCCGACGGGTCCGGTTTTTGCCACGGGGATCAGGCCTTTCCGCGGTTCAGGAAGGCAAGGCTCTGGGCGATGCCATCAAAAATGTCCCCGGCGTAGTCGTCAAACTCCAGCACGCCGACTTCCAGTGACTTTGCGGCACCAATGACGTCCCAGACGGGCACCGCGCCCTGGCCGGCGGGCAGCTGGGCCTTGGTGTCCGTGGTCAGGGGGCCGTCCTTGATGTGGATGTACTTCACGCGCTCGCCCAGGCTGGTCAGGACGTCCACGGCATTGGCGCCGCCCACGGAGACCCAGTAAGTGTCCACCTCCAGCACCAGTTCCGGATCCAGTAGCGTTGCAAAGTATTCCAATGCAGTGGTGCCGTTGATCTTGGACTCCAGCTCCCAGGCATGGTTGTGGTAGCCCACGCGGATGCCGTATTGGGCGCCCTTCTTGGCGGCGGCGTTGAGCCCGGCCGCCGTCTTATGGATTTCCTCGGCGCTCTGCCACTGTTCGGCCGGGATGAACGGATCGATCACCGTGGTCATGCCCAGCTTCTTGGCGGCGGCGAAGATTTCATCCTGGTCGTCCTTCAACAGCGGGGCGTGGCCGGAAGGGGCCGTGATGCCGTTGACTGCGAAGGCTTCGGCGAGGGCGTCGGCGGTGGCCACAAAGTTGTACGGCTCCACCTTGGTAAAGCCAAGTTCAGCCACGCGGGCAATGGTGCCGGG
The DNA here is from genome assembly GCF_011045165.1 of Arthrobacter silviterrae. Taxonomy (GTDB): domain Bacteria; phylum Actinomycetota; class Actinomycetes; order Actinomycetales; family Micrococcaceae; genus Specibacter; species Specibacter silviterrae. Next base: position 28,735 of record NZ_JAAKZI010000002.1, on the reverse strand, counting down.
CAAGTCTTCCTCAAGCGGTTTGCGCACGGTGTAAAGCTGCAGGGAATACGTCACTGGGGTCTCCTGAGAAGGCTGAAAGAGTGTTCCACTTCAACTTAGGGGAACTTTTGACGAGCGTCAAGCAAAAGTTGGGCACCAAATCACATTGACAAGAATTGTGACAGATAGAAGCCCGTGTGTTATTTATTGGGGATGGCGAAGTCACCCGCAATTCCCCGCACAGCACCCACCGCGCCGAACGGCGGCCCGAACAGTGCGGCCAATGCGGCCGGGGTGGGCTCCGCGCGGGCCGGCGAGGTGTTCCAGCTGTTGCGTGACGGCCACGCCAGGACACGGGCCGAATTGGCGGCCATCACCGGCCTGGCCCGTTCCACGGTGGCCGCGCGGATCGACGCCCTGGCCTCCTCCGGGCTGATCGGTCCGGCAGGTGAGGCCGTCTCCTCCGGTGGGCGGCCGCCGTCGCGCTTTGCCTTTCAGCCCACCGCCCGCGTGATCCTGGCCGTCGACGTAGGCGCCACGCACGTGCTCATTGGCCTGACGGACCTCAGCGGCAAGGTGCTCAGCGAGCTGCGCGAATCCATTGACATTTCCACGGGACCGGTGCCCGTTCTTGACGCCGTCCTGGACCACTGCGGGCAGCTGCTGGCGCAGGCGGGACGGCATGAACGCGAGCTGGTGGGCATTGGCATAGGCCTGCCCGGACCGGTGGAACATTCCACGGGCAAGCCGGCCAGCCCGCCCATCATGCCCGGCTGGGACGGTTTTGACGTTCCCGCATATGTCCAGCGCCGCTTCGACACCGACGTGCTGGTGGACAATGACGTGAACATCATGGCCCTGGGCGAGAGGGCGGTGTACTGGCCCGACGCCGAGAACCTCCTGTTCATCAAGGTCGCCACGGGCATCGGTGCTGGCATTGTCAGCGGCGGCCTGTTGCAGCGCGGCGCGGACGGCACGGCCGGAGACATTGGCCACGTGCGGGTGCCGCGCGGGGGCGAGGTGCTGTGCCGGTGCGGCAATTACGGCTGCCTGGAAGCCATGGCGTCCGGCCCCGCCGTGGCTGCAGCCCTCGCTGCCAGCGGCGTGCCGGCGGCCACCGGGGAGGACGTTTTGGAGCTGGCCCGCCGCGGAAACCTGGCCGCCATCCAGGCCATGCGCCAGGCCGGCCGCGATGTGGGGGACGTGCTGGCGGCCTGCGTCAACCTGCTCAACCCGTCCGTGATTGTCATTGGCGGCGGGCTGTCCTCCGCCGGCGAATACCTGATGGCAGGTGTCCGCGAAGTGGTGTACCAGCGCTCCCTGCCCCTGGCCACGGCGCGGCTGCGCATTGTCCAGTCCATGGCGGCCGACCACGCGGGCGTCCTGGGTGCCGGGCGCATGGTGATTGACCATGTGCTGGCACCGGACGGCGTGGAGCGCCTGGTGGCGGAGCACCAGCAGGCATGAGCGGGGCCGGGGGAGGCCGGGAAACGGGCACGGACGGCGCCGGCCGGGAAACCGGCGCCGGCGGAGGCGCCGGCAAGGTGACCATTGCCGGCCTGGCTGCCCGGCTGGGCCTGTCCAAGGCGTCGGTTTCCTACGCCCTCAACGGCCAGCCCGGCGTCAGCGGCCCCACCCGTGCCCGCGTGCTTGCCTTGGCGGCCGAGCTGGGCTGGTATCCCAGTTCCAGCGCCCGCGCCCTGTCCCAGTCCCGCAGCGATGCCGTGGGGATAGTGCTGGCCAGGTCCCCCGAAGAGGTGGGCTCGGAATCGTTTTACATGAACGTGCTGGCCGGCATTGAGGCTGTCCTGAGCGACCATGACCTGAACCTGGTGCTGCGCATGGTGACCCCGGAAGCCGACCCCGGAACCCGCCGGGACCTGGCCGTCTACCGGCGGTGGGCCGGGGAGGGCCGCGTGGGCGGCGTCATTGTCTTTGACCATGTGGCGGATGATCCCCGCCTGCAGCTGCTGGCCGCCCTGCGCCTGCCGCACGTGCTGGTGGGCGCCGCCGGGGATGCCGCCCGCACAGCCTATGGCGCCAACACCACGGTGGACCAGGGGCGGGATGCGGCCACCGTGGTTGACGCCCTGCACCGCCTGGGCCACCGCCATTTCGCCTATGTTTCCGGCCCCATGGCCCTCACCCACGAGACCGCCCGCTGGGCTGGGCTCCTGGCCGCGGCCGGCCGGCTGGGGATGACGGCCGTGACCAGTGCCTCCGACTACACCGCGGACGACGGCGGGAAGGCCACTACCGCTGTCATCGCCGGCTTGGCCGTGGGGTCCCCGGAGTTTCCGACGGCCGTGGTCTATGGCAATGACCTCATGGCAGTGGGCGGGCTCCAGGCGCTGAAGCGGCTCGGCGTGCCGGTCCCGGCCCACGTGTCCGCGCTGAGCTGGGACGATTCGCTCCTGTGCCAGCTCAGCTCGCCCGGCGTCGCGGCACTGGCACGCAACACCATGGAGCTGGGCCGCCGCTCCGCCGCCCTGCTTTTGGATGTCATGGATGGTCACAGGGCTGCCGATGTTGCCATGCCGGCAGGCGCGCTGATGGCCCGCGAAAGCCTCGGCCCGGCGCCCCAGTAGGCCTGCCGGCACCGCCTGCGGATCATAACAAAGCGGTAACGATGCCGCAGCGCTGAACCGGTTCAGTTAAGCTGGTCACACGGCAGGTGGCCCATTTTTCATCCCAAAAACCGCGTGATTGCAAGGTTTTTGGCCGAGCTGCTACCGAATTTTCGCGCCCCGGCAGCCGAGATTTGATGACTGCAATCCAATAGCCTTAAAAATGATTCATTACTTTTGATTGACGATCGACATAAGTTCATCTAGGTTTGGTCTCACGTAGGGGAACGGGTTCGCCCGGGACGCTCAGATCACGAAAAATCGGGAATCGCACGACAATGACAAGGAAGTCGCGACAGTGAAAATTCGTACTTTTGCCGCAGCAGCGGCAATCGCAGCCCTTGCAATAACCGCAACAGGCTGCAGCGGTGGCACCAGCAATTCCGGCGCCACGAATGGCGGGGGAAAGACCCTCACCTACTGGGCCAGCAACCAGGGCACCAGCCTTGACAACGACAAGCAGGTGCTCACGCCGGAGCTGCAGAAATTCCAGGACCAGACGGGCATCAAGGTCAACCTTGAAGTGATCGGCTGGAATGACCTGCAGACCCGCATCCAGACCGCCGTCACCTCCGGCCAGTCACCCGATGTGCTCAACATCGGCAACACCTGGGCGGCTTCCCTGCAGTCCACCGGCGCCTTCATGCCGTTCGACTCCGCAGCCTTTGACGCGATTGGCGGCAAGGCCAAGTTCGTCAAGACGGCCATGGACACCGGCGGCGTCCCCGGACAGGACCCCACCTCCGTCCCCCTGTACGGACTGGCCTACGGGCTGTACTACAACAAGGCCATGTTCAAGGATGCCGGCCTGACCCCTCCCACCACCTGGGAAGAGATGGTGGCCGACGCCAAGAAGCTGACCGCCGGCAGCGTCCACGGCATGACCCTGGCGGCAGGAAGCTACACGGAAAATTCCCACTTCGCGTTCATCAATGCAGCCCAGAACGGTGCTGAATTCTTTGGCCCCGACGGCAAGCCCACCTTCACCTCCGATGGAATCGTCAACGGCATTGCCCGCTACCTGGACCTGATGCAGGCGGACAAGGTGGTCAACCCCTCCAACGCCCAGTACGACAACGGCACCCAGGCCATCAACGACTTCGCCAACGGCAAGGCGGCCATGGTGCTGAGCCAGAACAACGCCAACAGCTCCATTGCCTCGCAGGGCATGAAGGATGACGCCTACGGCGTGGTCGCCTTCCCGGCGCCGGCCGGCGGGCAGCAGATTGCCACGATGGTGGCGGGGATCAACATGTCCATCTTCAAGAACACGAAGAACAAGGACGCCGCCCTCCAGTTCGTGAAGTTCATGACCAGCGAAGCCACGCAGGCCTCCCTGGACAAGTCCTTCGCCGCACTCCCCGTCCTCCAGGGAGTGACCCCGAGCTTCACCACCAATGCGGAGCAGGCCAAGACCTTTGAGGACATCTACTCCAACAAGTCCAAGCCCCTCCCGCTGGTGGCGGCCGAGGACCAGTTTGAGAGCACTGTCGGCAAGGCCATGAACCAGATGTTCGCCAAGGTTGCTTCCGGCGGCACCGTCAGCAAGGCAGACATCAAGGCGGCCCTGACCACCGCGCAGCAGGCAGTCGAGGCCGCCGGCTAACCGTCAGTTGTCCAGCCCAACCAGGCGGTGAAGGGGCGGGGCCCGCGCAGCCGGCCCCGCCCCTTCACCGACCAAGTCCTTCCCAGAAAGGTGAGTGTCCGCAGTGTCTGCAACCACCACCACCCGAAAGTCCGGGGCGTCAGCCAAGGCGCCTCGCGGCGAGAACCGCAAAGGCCGCCGCGCCGGCTGGTGGCTGCCTTATGCGCTGCTTGCCCCCGCCGTCATTTTTGAGCTGGTCATCCACGTCATTCCCATGGTGACCGGGATCTGGATGAGCTTCCTCAAGCTCACCAAGATGTTCATTTCCAACTGGGGCAACGCCCCGGTCACCGGCCTGAAGAACTACCAGATCGCACTCGACTTCAATTCCGCCGTCGGCTCCGGGCTCCTGAAGTCCTTCCTGATCACGGCCGCATTCACCATCCTGGTGGTCGGCATTTCGTGGGGGCTCGGCATGGCCGCCGCCGTCGCCCTGCAAAAATCCTTCTTCGGCCGCGGCTTCTTCCGCACCCTGTTCCTGATTCCCTACGCCCTTCCCATGTACGCCGGCGTCATTGCCTGGAAATTCATGCTGCAGAAGGACAACGGGGCCATCAACCACTTCTTCTTCGACAACCTGGGCCTGCCCGGCGACAGGCCATTCTGGCTGATCGGCAACAACGCGTTCTGGGCGGTGGTCATCGTGGCCATCTGGCGCATGTGGCCGTTTGCCTTCCTCATGCTAATGGCCGGGCTGCAGTCGATCCCCAACGACGTCTACGAGGCGTCCGCCGTGGACGGCGCCAAGCCGCTGCGCCAGTGGTCGGCGATCACGCTGCCCATGCTGCGCCCCGTCAACATGGTGCTGCTGCTGGTCATGTTCCTGTGGACCTTCAACGACTTCAACACCCCGTTTGTGCTGTTTGGCGGCTCCAACCCGCCGGCCGGGGACCTGATCTCCTTCCACATCTACAACGCGTCGTTCCTGACGTGGAACTTCGGTTCCGGTGCGGCCATGTCCGTGCTGCTCCTGCTGTTCCTGCTGGTCGTCAGCGGAATCTACCTTCTCATCATGAACCGGAGGAAAGACCGTGCATGAAACCACCAGCGCCAAGGCGTTCAGAATCACCACCATCACGCTGCTGAGCATCTTCACGATCGTCCCCATCTGGGTCATGGTCATCTCCGGCCTGAAACCGTTGAAGGATGTCCAGGGAGCGTTCTCCTGGTGGCCCAGCACGCTGACCATCCAGCCCTACATCGACATGTGGCAGACGGTGCCGCTGGCCAGCTACTTCCTCAACTCGGTCATCGTCTCCAGCGTGGCCACCGTGCTCTCGCTGATCATCGCCATCTTCGCCTCCTATGCGATCTCCCGCTACAACTTCCGCGGCCGCACCATCTTCTCCACCACTGTCCTGTCCACCCAGATGCTGCCCGGCGTGCTGTTCCTGCTGCCGCTGTTCCTGATCTTCGTCAACATCAACACCAACTTCGGCCTGCAGCTGGTGGGCACCCGGACCGGGCTGATCATCACGTACCTGACGTTCTCGCTGCCGTTCTCCATCTGGATGCTGGCCGGCTACTTTGACGGCATCCCGCGCGAGCTGGACGAGGCCGCAAAGGTGGATGGCTGCGGGCCGATGCGCGCACTCATCCGGGTCATCCTGCCCGCCGCCCGGCCCGGCCTGGTCGCCGTGGCCATCTACAGCTTCATGACCAGCTGGGGCGAGGTCCTCTTCGCCTCGGTCATGACCACCGACGCCAACCGGACCCTGGCCGTGGGCCTGCAGCTCTACTCGACGCAGACCAATGTGTACTGGAACCAGATCATGGCCGCCTCCGTGGTGGTCAGCATCCCGATCGTGATCGGCTTCCTGCTCCTGCAAAAGAACTTCGTGGCAGGTTTGACGGCGGGCGCCGTCAAGTAGCGGCCCCTTTCAAGACGGACGACGGCGGCACCCGGGCGAGTTGCAAAACCCGCCCTGGTGCCGCCGTCGTACTTAAACAACAGGACGGAACACCAGCATGAAGAGCAATTTTGCCGTGGTCGGCGCGGCCGAAGGCGCTCGGCACCCTGCGGGCAGTGCTGTGCACCTATCCGCTGAAGTACATGGCGTCCGTGCGGGGGCGGATCAATCCCAGGGACACCCACAAGCTCTATGCGGCTCTGGCTGACCAGCCAGCGCGCGGAGGCGGTGGAGGTGCTTGGGCGCAGCTGAGATTCGAGATAACCACGTCCCAGCCCTAGCCGCTGGTAGTCTCCAGCCATGAAACAGATTCGAGTAGGACTGGTCGGTTCCGGCGGGATCACCCATGTACATGTGCCTGCCTGGCTGGAACTCGGTGCAACAGTCACCGTTTTCTCCCTCGAGGGCGCGGAGGAGCTGGCGGCCCAGTACGGACTGTCCGTGGCGGCATCGCTGCAGGAACTGCTGGCCGGCGCCGACATTGTCGACATCTGCACCCCGACCACCAGCCACCGCAGCATCGCGGTGGCCGCGGCGGCAGCAGGCAAGGACATCGTGTGTGAAAAGCCCGTTGGCCGCACAGTGGTGGACGGGAAGGCCATTCTGGGCGCGGTCCGCGAGGCCGGTGTGCAGCTCTACCCCGGGCATGTGGTCCGGTACTTTCCGGCCTACGCCGCAGCTAAGGAAGCGGTCGACGGCGGCAGGGTGGGCACTCCCGCCGTGCTCAGGTTCAACCGTGGCGGCGCCGGCCCGGCCAGCCCCTGGTTTTACGATGTGGAACAGTCGGGGGGCATCATCATGGACCAGATGATCCACGACCTCGACCAGGCCCGCTGGCTGGCCGGCGACATCACCGCCGTCTATGCGGTGCAAAACACGGCAGGCGCCGACGGCGCTGGGGACGGGGAGCCGGCGCGCATTGTCAGCGCCCACGTGACCCTCACCCATGTAGCCGGTGCGATCTCCCACATCCAGGGCGTGTGGGGGCCTCCGGGGATGGATTTCCGCACATCCTTTGACATTGCCGGGGACTCCGGCGCCCTGCGTTTCGACTCTGCCGCAGACACCTCGGTGGTCAGGAACCTGCCGGCCGGGGTGGCGGATTCCTACCTGCCTCCCGCCGGGGTTGAGGAAAGCCCGTACCTGACCGAAATTCGCGAGTTCGCTGACGCCTTTGCCGGCGGCGCGGCCCCGCGGGTGTCGCTGGAGGACGGCATCATTGCCGTGGCAATCGCCGAAGCGGCGCTGGAATCCCTCCGCACCGGGCAATCCGTCCCCTTCTCAACCACCCACGTCCTCACCAGCGAAGAGGTGCCTTCATGACCGCCCCCATCCGCCCCGGCCGGCTGCGGGTGGCCGTGCTGTCCTTCGCCCACACGCACGCCGCCAGCTACATCCGGCACCTTGCCGGGCGCGCCGACGTCGAACTTTTGACAGCGGACCCTGACAGCGCCCAGTCTCCGGAGGGGGAGCTCAGGGGTGCCGCGTTTGCCGCAGCCCACGGCGCCGCCTATGCCGACAGCTACCAGGAGGTGCTGGACTGGCGGCCCGACGCTGTGGTCATCTGCAGCGAGAACTCCAAGCATGCCGGGCTGGTCCAGCAGTTTGCGGCTGCCGGGGCGCACGTTTTGTGCGAGAAGCCGCTGGCCACCAGCGTGGCGGATGCGGAGCTTGCCCTGGAGGCGGCCGCCGCGGCGGGGGTCAGGCTGATGACAGCCTTCCCCGTCCGGTTTTCACCGGCCTACCAGGAACTAAGGGGCATGGTCCGGGCCGGTGAGCTGGGCGACATTGTGTCCGTGGTGGGTACCAACAACGGCTGGATGCCCTCCGACAGGGCCTGGTTCACCGATCCCGAACTGGCGGGCGGCGGCGCCCTGGTGGACCATGTGGTCCACTGCGCGGACCTGCTCGATGACCTGCTGGGCGTCCCAGCCCAGCGCATCCACGCCGTGTCCAACCGCATCCTCCACGCCCAGCGCGGGGTCACCGTGGAGACCGGGGGGCTCGTCACCATCACGTATCAGGGCGGGGTCATAGCCACCATTGACTGTTCGTGGAGCCAGCCGGCCAGTGCGCCCACCTGGGGCGGGCTGACATTCACCGTGACGGGCACCAAGGGTTCGGTCAGGATCGACCCCTTCGCGTCCCACGTGGGCGGCTTTGACGCGCTGGGTGCGGCCTGGCTGCCCTACGGGGCCGATCTCGATTCGCTCATGATCGACGAGTTCATCTCCGCCATCCAGGCAGGGCGCCAGCCGCAGCCCGACGGCGGCAGCGGCCTGCGGACGCTGGAAATCGTCAAGGCCGCGCAGGCGTCCGTTGCAAGCGGGCAGCCCGTCCACTGCTGAGCGGGCCCGGCGGTGCGGGCCCGGCGATGCTAGCTGGTACAGCCGTGCTAGATGGGCCGCCGTCGGCTAGATGGCGCAGCCGTCGGGGCCGCACACCTCGCCGTTGGCATCCCCGGAGGAAACCATGGCCAGCGGGTGGGCTTCCTGCCAGGCCTCGTCGAGGGCCTGCGTGAACAGGGCTGATGGTTGGGCGCCGGAGATCCCGTACTTCCTGTCAATGACGAAGAACGGCACCCCGCTCACGCCCAGTGCGCGGGCCTCGGCGAAGTCGTGGCGGACGTCGTCGGCGTATTTGTCCGTGTCCAGGGCATCGTTGATGTCAGCCTCGGCCAGGCCGGCGGCGGAACCGGCACGCACCAGGAACTCGCGGCTGCCTATGTCTTCGCCGTGCTCAAAGTGGGCCGACAGCAGGGCTTCCTTGACGGCGTCGGCCTTGCCCTGGGTGGCTGCGAGGTGGATGAGCTGGTGGGCGTTGAAGCTGTTGGCGACCACCACGTCGTCGAACTTGTAGTCCAGGCCCTCACCCTTGGCCTGCTCGGTGACGTGGGCAAACATGCCCTTCACCTGCGCCGGGTCCATGCCCTTGCGCTCGGCCAGGTAGCTGATCTCGGTGCCGTCGTAGTGCTCGGGGAGGGTGGGGTCCAGCTGGTAGCTGCGCCACTGCACCTCCACGGAATCCTTGTGGGCAAAATCGTTCAGGGCAGTTTCAAAACGGCGTTTGCCGATGTAGCACCACGGGCACGCAACATCGGACCAGATCTCAATCTTCATACTCTCGGCAACGGGCAGCGGGTGCCGCTTTATTCCACGGCACAAGACGCGCCAACAGGCACTTAACGTGGATGTTCTTCAAAAACATCCACGTTAAGTGCCCGTTGGGGGGATTAAGGCTGTCCATCGGGGCCCGACCGTCGGGCCTGCAGTGGCGACGCGTCCGATGGAACAACCAAACTTATGCGGCGGCGAGCACCCGGGTCTCGGCGGGCTGCTGCTCCGGGGCTGCGTGCAGGTACTTCGCGTAGGCCGTGAGCGTCAGGAAGGTGGGGAATTCCTCGCCCAGGGCAACGGTCTCGAAGATCTCCAGGGCGTCGTCAAAGCGGTCCGCGTCAAAGCGCGGCATCTTGGCGAATTCCTCCTCCAGCATTTCCCTCACCCAGTCAAAGGTGATGAGCTCGCCCGTGTCCGTGATGGCCTGGCTGTGGATCCACTGCCAGATCTGCGAACGGGAAATTTCGGCGGTGGCGGCGTCTTCCATGAGGTTGTTCAGGGCGACGGCGCCGTGGCCGCGCAGCCACGACTCGATGTACTGGATGCCCACCCAGATGTTGTCGCGGATGCCCTGTTCGGTGATGGTGCCCTGGGTGCCGGCAACGTCCAGCAGCGCGTGGTCGTCCAGTTCCACGTCCTCGCGGAGCCGGGAGATCTGGTTCGGGTTCCAGCCCAGCATGTCGTCAAAGACCTCCATGGCCACGGGGACCAGGTCCGGGTGCGCCACCCAGGAACCGTCAAAGCCGTCATTGGCCTCACGGGTCTTGTCCGCCCGGGTTTTCCGCATGGCGTTGGCGTTGGCCTCGGGATCGCGGCGGTTCGGGACAAAGGCGGACATGCCGCCAATGGCCATGGCGCCGCGGCGGTGGCAGGCACGCACCAGCTGTTCGGTGTAGGCGCGCATGAATGGTGCCGTCATGGTGATCTGGTTGCGGTCCGGCAGCACGAAGCGGGGGCCGCGGGTGCGGAAGTTCTTGATCACCGAGAACAGGTAGTCCCAGCGGCCCGCGTTCAGGCCGGCGGCGTGGTCGCGCAGTTCGTAGAGGATTTCCTCCATCTCAAAGGCGGCCGTGATGGTCTCGATCAGGACGGTGGCGCGGATGGTGCCCTGCGGGATGCCGAGCAGGTCCTGGGCCTGGATGAAGATGTCATTCCAGAGCCGTGCCTCCAGGTGGTTTTCAATCTTCGGCAGGTAAAAGTACGGGCCCTTGCCCTGGGCGATCAGCCGGCGGGCGTTGTGGAAGAAGAACAGGCCGAAGTCGACGATTCCGCCAGCCAGGGGCCGGCCATTGATGAGCAGGTGCTTCTCCGGCAGGTGCCAGCCGCGGGGACGGACCACGATGGTGGGCAGTTCCTCGGCAGGTGCGAGCCGGTAGTCCTTGCCTTCGGCACTGGTGAAGTCAATGCGGCGCTCCAGGGCGTCGATCAGGTTCAGCTGGCCGCGGATCACGTTTCCCCACGTGGGCGTGGAGGCGTCCTCCATGTCCGCCAGCCAGACCTTCGCGCCGGAGTTCAGGGCGTTGATGGTCATCTTGCGGTCGACGGGGCCGGTGATCTCCACGCGGCGGTCCTCCAGGCCAGGGGCCGGAGGGGCCACGCGCCAGTTCGGGTCCTCGCGGATGCCGGACGTTTCACGCAGGTAGCGGGGGTCGGTGCCGCTGAGGATCTGGCGGCGTCGCACCTGGCGGGCTGCAAGCAGCTCGTGGCGGCGCGCTGTCGTGGTCCGGTTGAGCGCTGCGATGAAGTCCAGGGCCTCGGGGGTCAGGATTTCTTCCTGGCGGTGGATGGGGGGAGCGGTGAGGGTAATGCCGTTGAACGTGATTCCGTTCAGGCTGTTCGTCGAGTTCATGGGAGTCTCCTGGGCAAAAAGTGCGGGGAAGTGTTAGTGGAACTGCTGGGCTTCGGTGGAGCCGGCCAATGCGAGGGTGCCGCTGTTCGGGTTCAGGGCTGTCGCGACCAGGTCGAAGTAGCCTGTGCCCACTTCGCGCTGGTGCTTGGTTGCGGTGTAGCCGCGGTCTTCTGCGCCAAATTCGCGCTCCTGCAGTTCGACGTAGGAGCTCATGCCGTTGCGGGCGTAACCATGGGCAAGGTCAAACATCGAGTAGTTCAGGGAATGGAAACCAGCCAGGGTGATGAACTGGAATGTGTACCCCATGGCGCCGAGTTCGCGTTGGAACTTGGCAATGGTGCTGTCGTCGAGGTGCTTCTTCCAATTGAACGACGGCGAGCAGTTGTAGGCGAGCATCTGGTCGGGAAATTCGGACTTGACGCCTTCGGCAAACTTCTTAGCGTGCTCCAGGTCGGGGGTGCCGGTTTCCATCCAGATGAGGTCGGAGTACGGGGCGTAGGCGCGGGCCCTGGCAATGGAGGGCGCCAGGCCGTTCTGGACGTGGTAGAAACCTTCGGCCGTGCGTTCCCCGGTGAGGAACGGCTTGTCCCGGTCGTCGACGTCGGAGGTGATCAGGGTGGCTGCCTCGGCATCGGTGCGGGCAATGATGACGGACGGGACGCCGGCCACGTCGGCGGCCAGGCGGGCGGCGTTCAGGGTGCGGACGTGCTGGGCGGTGGGGATCAAGACCTTCCCGCCCAGGTGGCCGCACTTCTTCTCGCTGGCCAGCTGGTCTTCCCAGTGCACTCCCGAAGCGCCGGCGACGATCATGGACTTCATGAGCTCGTAGGCGTTCAGCGGCCCGCCAAAGCCGGCTTCGGCGTCGGCCACGATCGGCACCAGCCAGTCCTCAACGCTCTGGAGGCCTTCGGAAAACTCAATCTGGTCGGCGCGCAGGAGTGCGTTGTTGATGCGGCGGACCACCTTGGGCACCGAGTCCACGGGGTACAGGGACTGGTCGGGGTAGGTGTTGCCGTTGGAGTTGGCGTCGGCGGCGACCTGCCAGCCGGAGAGGTAAACAGCCTTCAGGCCGGCCTTCACCTGCTGGACCGCCTGGTTGCCGGTGAGGGCGCCAAGTGCGTTTGTGTAGGCGCCCGGCGTGGCGTTGCGCAGCTGGTCCCACAGCTTCTCAGAGCCGCGGCGGGCCAGCGTGTGGTCCTCCTGGACCCGGCCGCGCAGCTTGATGACTTCTTCCGCGGAGTAGGTGCGCTCCAGGCCGTCCCAGCGGGGGTTGGCGGACCACTCGAGTTCGAGGGCGGCGACGGCCTCGGCGTTGCTCTGCTCCGGCGTCTTTGCGGGTTCAAATGCTGCGGTCATGGGGGTCGCTCCTTTGCGGTTGGTGGCCGGTCCCGGTTGTCTGTGTTCGAGCTGCTCTAGTTCCGGGGTCGGTGTTCCTTCTTTGTGATTTCCACTATTCCGGTGTTTTCAAGGGGTAGCTAGGGGCAGATGGTGGAAAGATTTGCACTTCTTCCGCTATTCTCAAGAAATGAACAATGAAGGCTGGAACCTTGCCCCCGCCCGCAGCGCCAAGGAAGCGGACGACGGCGGCGAACTGGACGTGATTGCCCTGGGCCGGCGGGTGCGCCACCTGCGCAAAAAGCTCGGCATGACCCTGGACGATTTGAGCGCGAAGGTGGGGGCTGCGCCGTCGCAGCTTTCCCTCATCGAGAACGGCAAGCGGGAGCCCAAGCTGACGCTCCTGCAGCACCTGGCCGGGGCACTCGGCGTCGGGCTTGAACAGCTGCTCGGGGCCGAGCCGCCCAGCCGCCGGGCAGCCCTGGAAATCGAGCTGGAAAGGGCTCAGCGCGGGCCGCTGTACCAGTCGCTGGGACTGCCCAAAGTCCGCGTCAGCTCGCGGCTTTCCACGGAAGTGCTGGAGTCTCTGGTGGGGCTGCAGAACGAACTGGAACGCCGGCTCGACGAGCAGTCCGCCACGCCGGAGGAAGCCCGCCGCGCCAACAACGTGCTGCGCCTGGAAATGCGCGACCGGAACAACTACTACCCGGAGATTGAAGTGCAGGCGCAGGAGCTGCTCAAGGCCGTGGGCCACGACCGCGGGCCGCTGTCCCACCACGTGGCCGCCGACATTGCCGAGCACGTTGGATTTGACCTGCACTACGTGGGCGACCTGCCGCATTCCACCCGTTCCGTGACGGACTTGAAGAACCGCCGAATTTACCTCACGCAGGGCCAGCGCTCCGACCATGACCCCCGGTCCGTGCTGCTGCAGGCCTTGGGGCACTACCTTTTGGGCCACCAGACCCCGCGCGACTATTCGGACTTTCTGCGCCAGCGCGTCTACACCAACTACTTTGCCGCGTCCCTGCTGATGCCTGAACGGGCCACCGTGGACTTCCTGAAGGAGGCCAAGGCCGCGAAGGAGCTGGCCATCGAGGACATCCGCGACGCCTTCGCCGTGTCCTATGAGACGGCCGCCCACCGCTTCACGAACCTGGCCACCGAGCACCTGGGCATCACCACGCACTTCCAAAAAGTCCACGAGTCCGGGATCATCCACAAGGCCTACGAGAACGACGGCGTCAACTTTCCCGCCGACCACACCGGAGCCATCGAGGGCCAGGCCGTGTGCCGGTTCTGGACCTCCCGCGCCGTTTTCGACGTGCCCGACAAGTTCCGTGCGTTCAACCAGTACACGGACACCGCCGTCGGAACCTACTGGTGCACGGCGCGGACCGAACGCCACTCCTCGGGGGAGTATTCGCTGAGCATCGGCGTGCCATATGCCCACGTCAAGTGGTTCCGGGGCCGGGACACCACGGAGCGCTCGCAGTCGCGGTGCCCGGACCCGGCGTGCTGCCGCCGGCCGCCGGCAGCATTGTTCGCCGAATGGGCCGGCAACGCGTGGCCGTCCACCCGCGCCAACTCGCACCTTTTGGCCGCCATGCCGCAGGGAGCATTTCCCGGCGTGGACGAAACCGAGGTGTACAAGTTCCTGGCGGCACACGAGGGCCGGTAGGCCGCCGTCGGGCCGGATTGCCGTCCGCGGGGCTCTGCGGCAGGGGGCGCTGGTTGCCCAATCTTCGCCGGACGTTCATGTCCAGGCCGGCAAACGGGACACTGCTGCGACGTAGCGTGAAGGCGTAAGCAGCACCACCGGCCCACAGCAGTGAGGAATTACCATGACCAGCACCCAATTCCCCGTCATCCTGACCACCGAGGGCGCTGCCGCCAGCAACGAAGACGTTGTTGGCGACAATGTGTCCGTGGTGAACGCCATGTACCGTGCGCTGCTCAATTCCGAGGAAATCGCCCCCAACGCGCTCCGCAGCTACTTCGTGGACTTTTACCTGGCTCAGGCGCTCGACGGCGGCTTTGCCCAGTATGTCTTCATGTCCCCGGACCGCTCTGAACTGGACGTCTACATCCGCGAGGGCCTGGAAGCCATGGGAGCCACGCGGCACCTGGAACTCTTCAACCGCACCGCCGAGCTCTTCGATTCGCTCTCCGAGGACGACGCCGAGACCTACCTCGACGGCGACCTCGACGAGGTGGGCGGCCGCTCCGGGGACGTCGACGCCATCGAAGCCTTGGACGGCGAATTTGAGGAACTGCTCGAAACCGAGGACGTGACGGGCCTGAACGCAGCGTGGCTCCGGGGCCAGGAAGGCCTGCTGGTGCTCAGCGAAGCGGAACTGGAAGAGCACATCTCGGCCCGCGTGGCCCAGGTCCCGAACCTGGGGGAGCGCCAGGCCGAGGCGGCCGAGGACGCACCCGAGTTTGAGCTCATCATCCGTGAACTCTGCGCGATGGCCGGCTACAAGCTCGAAAAGATCACCATGGGCGACCCCAACTTTGAGTTTGACGGCCGCACCATCCTGGCCTGGCACTTCACCACTGACCACGGCGACTTCGCCATGATTGAAGAGGACGACGAGGCGTTCATGATCAACCCGGAGACCGAGGAAATCATTGCCGCCGTGGAGTTCGAGGACGACGACGAGCTTATCGAGGCGTAGCCCGGCCGCCCCGGCGGCCCGGCCCCGCTAAAGCATTGGGGGCCCGGCCGCCGGAGCAAGGGGTTGCCCCGGCCGCCGGGGCAAGGGGTTGCTGTGCCGGTGACGTAAAGTCAGGGCCATGAAAGAACTCAAATGGACAGCCACCGCCCCTGCCAAAACTGCGTGGTCGGCGATGCCCTTTGCTCCCGGCCTCTACAAGTGTTACCTGACGGGCGGGCTGCCCAAGAACGTGGAATGGCCCGCTGAATTGAAGCCGTTGAAGCGTGGTGACCTGCTGTACGTGGGCAAGGCGACGAATTTGCGGAGCCGGGCCAAGCACCACGACGTGCAAACGTCCAAGTCCACGTTCCGCCGTTCCCTGGCGGCCGTTCTGGGACTTCAGGCCCAGTGGCACGGAAGATCCGCCCACCCGAGGCTGACCGATCCAGACGAGGAACTGCTCAGTGCCTGGATGGTCAGCAACCTGGGCACATCCTTTTGTGTGGTTCAGGACTTGGACAGCGTTGCCGGTCTCGAGGAAGAGCTGCGAACCGAACTCCTCCCGCCCTTCAACCGCGACGGCCGCACACCCGAACAGCTGCACGTCTCGGCCGTCGCGGCAATCGCGCACCGCAACGCCCTGCGCGACAAGGGCTGAACGCCCGCCCCTTGTCCCTCCCTGAACGCCCGCCCCTTGGCCCGCCCCTTGACCCGCCCCTTGACCGCTGCCGCGAAGCGCACCATGCTGGCAAGTACCGGCTGGCCGCCGGCAGCCGACGGAGGGGGCAGCATGGGCGAGGAAGCCGCAACGCGCAGCTTTACAGGCAAAACCGCCATCGTGACGGGCGCCAGCCGGGGGATAGGGCTGGCCATCGCCCAGCGCCTGGCGGCAGGCGGGGCCCGGGTGTGCATCACCGCCCGCCACCCCGAACCGCTGGAAGGGGCGCTCGCCTCCCTCGGGCCGGGCTCCCTGGCCCTGGAGGGGCACGCGGATGACCCAAGCCACCGCGCGGAGGTGCTGGACGCCGTCGTGCGTGAATTTGGCGGGCTGGACATCCTGGTCAACAACGCAGGCATCAACCCGGCCTACGGGCCCTTGGAGACCGTGGACCTGGCCGCTGCGCGCAAAATCTTCGACGTGAACGTCCTCGCCACGCTTGCCTGGACCCAGGCCGTGCTGGTGCATGCCGGGCTGGACTTCCGGGCCCGGCGCGGCAACGTGGTGAACCTGTCTTCCATCAGCGGGGAGGTGCCGGCGCCGGGGATCGGGCTTTACGGGATCAGCAAGGCCGCCGTGGCCCACCTCACGCGCACCCTCGCCGTGGAGCTGGCACCGGAAATCCGGGTCAACGCCGTGGCCCCGGCCGTGGTCAAGACCCAGTTTGCCCGCGCGCTGTATGAGGGGCGCGAGGCCGAGGTGGCCGCCGCCTACCCCCTCCAGCGCCTGGGCACGCCCGACGACGTCGCCGCCGCGGTCTGCTTCCTCGCCTCCGCCGACGCCTCCTGGGTCACCGGCCAGGTGCTGGTGCTCGACGGCGGCCTGCTCAATGCCGGCGGACTCGGCTGACCCTTTCCACCCCTTGCAACCAGGAGCACACAGTGACCACATCCGTTCCGCACGGTCTTTATCCGGCCGAGGTTGAGGAGCTGCGCCTGCGCACCCGGGACTTCATCCGCGGCACCGTGATGGCCGCGGAACCGCGCCCCGGCCAGGCGCTGAACCTGGCCGTCCGGCGCGAACTCGGGGAGGCGGCCAAGGCGGCCGGCGTCTACGCCCCGCACGTTGCCAAGGAATATGGCGGGCAGGGGCTGGCCGTGCAGCACTGGTCCCCGGTGTTTCAGGAGGCAGGCTATTCCCCGATCGGCCCCGCCGTGCTCAATTGCATGGCGCCGGATGAGGGGAACATGCACATGCTGGCGCTGATCGGCACGGCGCAGCAGAAGCGCGACTTCCTGGCCCCTCTGGCCGCCGGGGAAACCACCTCCTGCTTTGCCATGTCCGAGCCCCATCCCGGCGCCGGCTCCGACCCTGAAGCACTGACCACTGCGGCGGTCCGCAGCGGCCGGGGGTGGGTCATCAACGGGCACAAGCGCTTCACCAGCGGGGCCACCTTTGCCGCGTTTGCCATCGTCATGGCCCGGACCGCTGCCGACGGCGCCGGCGCTGCGGGGGCCGCGGGCGCGGGGGCCGCGGGCGCCGCACCGGCCGGCGCCACCATGTTTCTGGTGCCGATGAACACGCCCGGGGTCCGGCTGGGCACGCCCATCCACACCATGGACAAGTACCTGCCCGGCGGCCACCCGCATGTGATGTTCGACGACGTCCGCGTGCCTGATACCGCCGTCCTCGGCGAGGCGGGCCTCGGCTTCAAATACGCACAGCTCCGCCTGGGCCCGGCCCGGCTCACGCACTGCATGCGCTGGCTGGGGCTGGCCCGCCGCGCCCAGGACATTGCCCTGGACCGGGCCAACACCCGCGAAATCTTTGGCGCGCACATCTCGCAACTGGGCATCGCGCAGGAAATGATTGCGCAGTCGGAGCTGGACATCGAAACCTCGGATGCGATCATCGGCAAGTGCGCAGCCCTGCTGGGCGTGGATGCGAAGGCCGGCTCGGCGCTGTCCTCCGTGGCCAAGGTGCACTGCTCAGAAGCCGTCTACCGGGTCATTGACCGCGCCGTGCAGCTGTGCGGCGGCGACGGAGTTTCCGACGGGCTGCCGCTGGCCCAGTACCTGAACGAGGTTCGCCCGTTCCGGATCTATGACGGCTCCACGGAAACCCACAAATGGGCCATTGCCCGCCGGGCGGCCTCGGCACGGCGCCGCGCCGTGGACGCCGGGGAACCGTTTCTGGGCACGGCCCAGCTGCACGAAGGGGAACGCTGATGGATGGCATGGTGGACGTGGTTAGGACCCAGGCCGAGGCGGACGCGCTGGAGATTCCGCCGCTGTTGATTGTGGACCGGGCCGAGGAATTCCTCGATGCGTCAGGCATCGGGACCGGTCCTCTGCACTGGCACCGCATTGGCGGGGGACAGTCCAACGTGAGCTTCCGGATCAGGCGCAAGGGGGCCGACGTCGTGCTTCGGCGCGGTCCGCGCCCGCCGCTGCCCCCGTCCACGCACGACATGGTCCGCGAGGCACGGATCCAGCACGTCCTGGCGCCGCTGGGGGTGCCGGTGCCGAAGATTCTGGCCGTCTGCGCGGATCCCAATGTGCTGGGCGTGCCGTTTTACGTCATGAAGTTCCTCGACGGCGTGGTGGTCACCGACAGCATCCCGGCCCACCTGGACGCCCCTGCGCAGCGGCGTGCCACCGGCGAGGCCGCGGCGGACATGCTGGTGCGGCTGCATTCGGTGGACATTTCCCATGGGGCCGTTGCGGACATTGGGCGCCCTGACGGCTACCTGCAACGCCAGGTGAAGCGCTTCGCCGGGCTGTGGGAGCTGGGTGCCACGCGTCCGCTGCCCCGGGTGGGTGAGCTGGCCGAATGGCTCGAGGCGAACCGGCCGGACACGCAGCGCACCGCCCTGATCCACGGCGACTACAGGATCGGGAACCTCATGTTTGCCAAGTCCGGACCTGCCCGGATACAGGCGGTGCTGGACTGGGAAATGGCCACGCTGGGGGACCCTCTCGCGGACCTGGGCTACCTGACTGCGACGTACGCGCAGGCCGGCTCGCCCGGGACGTTCATGGAGCTGACTTCCGTCACGGCCCAGCCCGGCTACCCCACGCGGGATGAGCTGGCGCTGCGGTACAACCAGCATTATGGCCTGGACCTCTCCGCCCTGCCCTGGTACCAGGTGCTGGCGCTGTGGAAGGCCGCCATTTTCAGCGAGGCCATCTACACACGGTGGCAGCGGGGCGAGCGCGACGACGGCGGGCAGGGGCTCGGTGCCGTGCTGGAGCAGGGCGTGCCGCAGCTTTTGGAGGTGGCGATGGGGTTTGCCGGGCGGATGCCGTAGGGCCTTGGCTAGGGCCGTTTGCTAGGGCCGTTGGCTACGGCGTTGGCTAGGCCGAGACCCTGGGAGTGGCCTGTTTGCGCTGCCGCAGGGCCAGCACCGCCACCAGCGCGGCGATGGCCACGGCCCAGCCGATGCTCACCGTGCCGGTGCCCCAGTCCAGGCCGCCGCGTGCGTGGGAGACGCCCATCCAGTCGGCGAATGACGCCCCCAGGGGGCGCGTGATCACGTAGGCGGCCCAGAATGCGGGGATCGCCTTGAGCCCGAACTTCCAATAGGCCAGGGCCGGGACGGCAATGGCCGCGGCAAACAGCACGCCGGAGCCCAGGTAGCCAAGCTTCAGGGTGACGGCCGTGAGGTCGCCCGCCGCCGTCCCCAGGGCAAAGGTGGCCAGGACGGCGGCCCAATAGAACAGTTCGCGCCGGGGCGTATGGATGCTGTGGATGGACAGCGTCTTTTCCGTTCGCTGCCACAGGATGAACACGGCGGCCAGCACCGCGGCGTAGAAAATGGAGGAGGCCACGTAGGGAATGCCCAGGCCCACGTGCAGCACGTCCGCCGCCATGGTGCCGAAGACGCTGACCATGGCCACGGCCAGCCAATACACCCAGGGAATGTGGCGCTTCACGGCAAATTGCAGCACCAGGGCTGCGGCGAAACAGGCCGCTCCGATGCCCACGGCAATGACGGGATCGAGGGTGTGGGCCAGGTAGTCGCTGGTGGTTTCGCCCATGCCGGTGGTCAGCACCTTGATGATCCAGAAGAGCGCCGTGACCTCCGGAACCTTGGACACCACGCTGCGGACGGCTGCCGGCCGCGCGGTTTCGGGCACAAGTCTTTCCCTGGAATATTCCTCTAGCATGCCTGAATTCTCCCGTGCCCGTCTGGGAGCTTCCGGGGAACGGGAATCTCCGTTTCCGCCCAGGATGCCGAAACGGCGAATTGAGCCTGAATTAGCAGGATCGAATGTCCGTCTCGGCATCCGCCGCCGGCCGCGCCCCCGTCCCTTGCGTGAGCTGGCGCACACAATTAGGCTTAGTGTGCGTTATTAGAACTAGGTGTTCAAATAACGAATAGTTAATTAGCGGTGGTGAACGCGCCGCCCACACAGACGAAAGGAGTGTGCCGTGCAGTTTCACCACCACGGATACGTTTCCGGTGACCCGCGCATCCAGGCCGCGGCAGGGACGGGGATCGGCCGCCCCGCCGAGCTTCCGGACGAGGTGGACGTGCTGATCGTCGGATCGGGACCTGCAGGCATGCTCGCGGCGGCCCAGCTTGCCCAGTTCCCGGACATCACCACCCGCATCATCGAGCGCCGCGACGGCCGCCTGGTGATCGGCCAGGCGGACGGCATCCAGGCCCGGAGCGTGGAAACGTTCCAGGCCTTTGGCTTTGCCGAGCGGATCATTGCCGAGGCCTACCGGATCACCGAGATGGCATTCTGGCGCCCCGACACCAATAATCCGCACAACATTGTCCGCGGCGGCCGTGCCGTGGACGACACCACCGGCATCAGCGAATTCCCCCACCTCATCGTCAACCAGGCGCGCGTCCTGGACTACTTTGCCGAGGTCGCGGCCCATGCGCCCACCCGGCTGGTCCCCGACTATGGCTGGGAATTCCAGACCCTGGAGGTGGCTGACGACGGCGACCATCCAGTCACGGTCTCCCTGGTCCGCAGCGCCGGCCCCGATCAAGGCGCGGAGCGCACCATCCGCGCCAAGTACGTGGTGGGTTGCGACGGCGCCCGCAGCAAGGTCCGCGACGCGATCGGCTGCACCATGGCCGGCGACAAGGCCAACCACGCCTGGGGCGTCATGGACGTCCTGGCCCGCACCGACTTCCCCGACATCCGCACCAAGTGCGCCATCCAGTCGCACGACGGCGGCTCCATCCTGCTGATCCCGCGCGAGGGCGGGCACCTCTTCCGCATGTACGTGGACCTGGGCGTGGTCCCGGAAAATGACAACGGAGCCGTCCGCAACACCTCCATGGACCAGATCATCGCCAACGCCAACCGGATCCTCCACCCCTACACCCTGGATGTGCGCAACGTTGCCTGGCACAGCGTGTACGAGGTGGGCCACCGCCTCACCAACAGGTTCGACGACGTCGTCCCCGGCCAGGTGGGCCTCCGCACGCCCCGCGTCTTCATCACCGGCGACGCCTGCCACACCCACAGCGCCAAGGCCGGGCAGGGCATGAACGTTTCACTCCAGGACGGCTTCAACATCGCCTGGAAACTGGGCCACGTCCTGGAGGGCCGCAGCCCCGAGTCCCTGCTGTCCACCTACTCGGCCGAGCGCCAGGTGGTGGCCAGGAACCTCATCGACTTCGACAGGACCTGGTCCACCATGATGGCCAAGAAGCCGGAGGAATTTGAGGACCCCGCCGAACTCGAGGACTTCTACGTGCGCACCGCGGAGTTCCCTGCAGGCTTCATGACCGAGTATGCGCCGTCGCTGATCACTGGCGCCGCCACCCACCAGGGCCTTGCCGCCGGCTTCCCGCTGGGCAAGCGCTTCAAGTCCGCCATGGCCTCCCGCGTCTGCGACACGAACCCGATCCACCTGGGCCACCATGCCACGGCGGACGGCCGCTGGCGCATCTACGTCTTCGCCGACCCGGCCCCGGCCGGTGATCCCGGGCCCGTGGCGGACCTCGCAGAGTGGCTCTCCGGCTCGCCGGACTCACCGCTCGCGGCCACGCCGAACGGGCTCGACGCCGACGCCTGGTTTGACGTGAAGGTCATCTACCAGCAGCCGCATGAAGACATTGACATCAACAAGGTTCCGGAAGTCTTCAAGCCGCTGGTGGGGCCGTTCGGGCTGGTCGACTATGAAAAGGTTTACGGGACAGTCCCGGGCGAGGACATCTTTGACGCCCGCGGGCTCAGCCGCGACGGCGTCGTCGTCGTCGTCCGCCCGGACCAGTACGTGGCGAACATCCTGCCGCTCACTGCCACGGCGGAGCTGGGCGAGTACTTCGCGCGGATCCACTCGGGCGCGCGCGTCTGACACCGGTGGTTGGGCCTGCCGCCGGTGGTTGAGCTTGTCGAAACCAGGGCCTGACTCTCAGTAGCTGGCCATGGGTCCGGTGCCCGTGGCCGGGACGTAGCGGGCGGCGAGGCCTTCACTCCCGCGTGCCAGCAGGGCAACGTCCGCGCCGACCAGGACGAAGTCCACGCCGGCCTCCATGTAGTGCCGGGCCGTGGCCTCGGCAAAGGCGTTGACGCCCACCGGCTTGCCGGCCGCCTTGGCCGCGGCAATGCAGTGCTCGACGGCGGCCACGATGTCGGGGTGTTCCTGCTGTCCCAGCAGGCCCTTGGACGCGGCGAGGTCCGCGGGGCCCAGGAAGATGGCGTCGATGCCGTCCACGGCAAGGATCTCTTCCACGTTTTCAACGGCCTGGGCGGATTCAATCTGCACCATCACGGTGATGGTCTCCGATGCCCCTGCCACGTAGCCGGGGATGCGGTTCCAGCGCGAGGACCGTGCCAGCGCGGATCCCACGCCCCTGACACCGCGCGGAGGGTAGTGGACGGCGGAGACGGCCGCCTCCGCCTCGGCAACCGTGTGGACCATGGGGATGAGGAGGGACTGCACACCCAGATCCAAGTACTGCTTGATCAGCACTGTGTCGTTGGCGGGCGGGCGCACCACGGCCGTGACGGGATAGCTGCGCACGGCCTGGAGCTGGGCCAGGATTCCCTCAAGCCCGTTGGGGCTGTGCTCGCCGTCGATCAGCACCGCATCCAGTCCCGCCCCCGCGCAAATCTCGGCCATGAGGGCGCTGCCGGAGCACACCCACATGCCAACCAGCGGTCGGGTGGCGGCGGCGAGGGCGTCCTTCAGTGACGGGTCGGGAGTTACTTGAAGTGGCATGTGATGGTCCCCAGCTTTCCGTAGTCGGCAAAAACGGTGTCCCCTGCATTGACCCACAGGGGGCGGGTGAAGGAGCCCGCGAGGATCAGTTCCCCGGCCCTGAGTGAATCGCCGTGGGGGGCGATCTTGTTGGCCAGCCAGGACACGCCCTGTGCCGGGTGGTTCAGCACGCCGGCGGCCACGCCGGTCTCCTCGATGGTTTCGTTCTTGAACAGGATGGCAGCCACCCAGCGCAGGTCGACGTCGTCCGGGCGCACCGGGGTGCCTCCCACCACCATGGCGCCCATGGCCGCGTTGTCGCTGATGGTGTCCACAATGGTGCGGCCCTCCATCTCAATGCGGGAGTCCAGGATTTCCAGTGCCGGCACCACGTATTCGGTGGCGCGCAGGACGTCGAAGAGCGTGGCGTCCGGGCCGCTGATGTCCTTCTTGAGCAGGAACGCCAGCTCCACCTCGATTCGCGGGTGCGAATACTGCTTCCACTCCACGGTGGCGCCGTTGTCCAGGATCATGTCCTTGAAGATGACCCCGTAGTCCGGCTCCGTGATGCCCGTGGCGTACTGCATGGCCTTGGACGTCAGGCCGATCTTGTGCCCTCCCAGCACCCGCCCGGCCGCTTCGCCGCGGTCCCTCCACAGCTGTTGCACCCGGTAGGAATCCTCCACGGTCATCTCCGGGTACCGGGCCGTCAGCCGCGGCACCGGCACCCGGCTGCGGGCTGCCTCCACAAGCTCGTCGGCAATGCGAGCGATGGTTTCATCATCAAGCATGGTGTGTCCCCTTCGGTGCGAGTTAGAGTTGCGAACCCATTTTGAAGCCGCGCTCTTCGCCCGGCTCGCGGGTGTAGGAGAAGCCGTCGGCGCCGACGGTGACGGCCATTTCGGAGGATTCGGTGCGCTTGACTACTGCCTGCGGCTTCCCGTCGAGGTCCAGGACCAGGGAGGCCTCCGTGTACCAGGAGGGGACCACGGGGTTGCCCCACCAGTCGCGGCGCTGGTTGTCGTGCACGTCCCAGGTGACGATGGGGTTGTCCGGGTCGCCGGTGTAGTAGTCCTGGGTGTAGATCTCAATCCGGTGGTCGTCGGGGTCCAGGATGTACAGGTAGAAGGCGTTGGACACGCCGTGGCGGCCGGGCCCGCGTTCGATCCGGTCGGAGATGCGCAGGGCGCCCATCTTGTCGCAGATAGCGATGATGTTGGCCTTTTCGTGGGTGGCGAAGGCTAGGTGGTGCATGCGGGGTCCGTCGCCGCCGGTCAGGGCGGTGTCGTGGACGGTCTGCTTGCGGTGCATCCAGGCCGCGTAGGTGACGCCGTCGGAGTCCTTGATGTCCTCGGAGACGCGGAAGCCCAGGTCCTCGAGGTACTTGCGGCCCTTGGGGACGTCGGGGGTGACTTGGTTGAAGTGGTCCAGGCGGACCAGCTCGCCGGCGCTGTAGAGATCATAGCGGCGGGTCAGGCGCTCCACGTGGGTGGTCTCGTAAAAGAATTCATAGGGGAAGCCCAGGGGGTCCTCCACGCGGACGGCGTCGCCGATGCCCTTGACGAATCCGTCCCTGCGGCGTTCCGTGCGGCAGCCCAGCTCCCGGTAGTAGGCCTCGGCGGCGTCCACCTCCGCCGGGGACTTGACCCGAAACGCGGCCACGGCGACGGCGGCCACGGGGCCTTTGCGGAGCACCAGGTTGTGGTGGATGAATTCCTCCAGCGAGCGGAGGTAGATGGTGTTTTCATCCTCCTCGGTGACGTGCAGGCCCAGCACGTCCACGTAAAACGCGCGGGATTTGGCCAGGTCGGTGACCACCAGTTCCATGTAGGCGCTGCGGACAATGTCCGGGGCCGGAAGCGCTGGGGTGGGGATGAAGTCAGTCATTGGGTTACTCCTCGTTGAGCATGGTGGCTAGTGGGCGGCGGGGGCGCCGAATTTGGGGGTGTGGACCGGGCCCAGCGTGATGTGGACGGCCTGCTGGTCGGTGTAGAAGTCGATCGAGCGGAAGCCTCCCTCGTGGCCCAGGCCCGAGGCCTTGACCCCGCCGAACGGGGTGCGCAGGTCGCGGACATTGTGGCTGTTCAGCCACACCATGCCGGCCTCCACGTTCTGGGCGAAGTTGTGCGCGCGGGTCAGGTCCTGCGTCCAGATATAGGCGGCCAGGCCGTACTTGACGCCGTTCGCCAGGGCCAGCGCCTCGCCGTCGTTCTCGAAAGGCGTGATGGCCACGACGGGGCCGAAGATCTCCTCCTGGAAGATCCGCGCTTCAGGGGCGACGTCGGCGAACACGGTGGGTGCCACGTAGTTGCCGGTCTCCAGGCCCTCGGGGCGGCCGCCGCCGGCCAGCAGGCGGCCCTCGGTCTTGCCGATTTCCACGTAGGACATGACCTTGGCGTAGTGCTCCGGGTGGACCAGCGCGCCCACTTCCGTGCGGGGGTCGTGGGGGTCGCCCACCACAATGTTCCTGGCCCGGGCGGCATACTTTTCACAGAACTCGTCGTAGATGCTCCGCTCGACCAGGATGCGGGAGCCGGCGGTGCACCGTTCGCCGTTGAGGGAGAAGACGCCGAACAGGGCGGAGTCGATCGCGGCGTCGAGGTCGGCGTCGGCGAAGACCACGCAGGGGCTCTTGCCGCCCAGTTCCATGGACAGGCCCTTCAGGCTCGTGGCGGCGTTGCGGAAGATGGTCTGGCCCGTGGTGGTTTCGCCCGTGAAGGAGATTAGCGGCACGTCCGGGTGCTTGACCAGGGCGTCGCCGGCATCCTCGCCCAGGCCGTTGACCAGGTTGAAGACGCCCCTGGGGAGGCCTGCTTCCTCGAAGATTCCGGCCCAGAGCGAGGCCGAAAGCGGGGTGAACTCGGCCGGCTTCAGGACAACGGTGCAGCCGGAAGCCAGGGCGGGGGCCAGCTTCCAGGACTCGAGCATGAACGGGGTGTTCCACGGGGTGATGAGCCCGGCCACGCCGATCGGCTTGCGGTTGACGTAGTTGATCTGGGCACCCGGGACCTTCATGGCGTCGTCGAACTGGGCCACGATCAAGTCCGCGAAGAAGCGGAAGTTCTCCGCCGCCCGCAGCGCCTGGCCGCGCGCCTGGGTGATCGGCAGGCCGGAGTCGAAGGTCTCCAGCTCGGCCAGGCGGGCTTCCTGGGATTCGACGGCGTCGGCGATCCTGTTCAGGACACGGGCGCGTTCGCGCGGCTTCATGCGCGGCCACGGGCCTTCGTTGAAGGCCTTCGTCGCGGCAGCCACGGCGAGGTCGATGTCCGCCTTTTGACCGGCGGCGGCCGTGGCGTAGTTGCTGTTGGAGACCGGGTCCAGCACGTCGAAGGTCTCCCCGCCCGCGGAATCGACGAAGCTTCCGTCAATGTAGTGCTGGATGTGGGAGGGCAGGTTGTCCGGAAGGTAGTGCTCAGCCATGGGAAAAGTCCATTTCTTCAGGTGTTCGGTGGGTGCCTCTAGTAGGTGGTTGCCAGCGGGGGCCGGGCTGGTTTTTCGGGCCCGCTGCGCGCCAGGTAGGCGTTCAGGGTGGCCGCCCGGTGGGCGCGGGCGGCGTGTTCCACGGTGTCCGCATCGGCACCGGCTTCCAGGAGCTGCAGCAGCGCCTCGTGTTCGTTGACCGAATCGCTGGCGCGGCCTGGGACGTAGCTGAAGGTGGAGGAGCGCAGGGCCTGCAGGCGGTTCCAGCCGCGGTGGACCAGATCCAGGATGTGCGGGTTGGGGCAGTTTTCAAACAGGATGCTGTGGAATTCCAGGTTCAGCGCCGTAAAGCGGACGGGGTCGAAGTGCTCCAGGCTCTCCCGCATCTGGGCGTTGACGGCGCGGGCCCGGGCAATGTCCGCCGGCGTGATGAGAGGGGCGGACAGTGCCGTGGCGGCACCCTCGACAATGCCGAGGGTCTGCATCGTGTAGAGGTATTCGGTGGGGTCAATCCCGGCCACCGTGGCGCCCACGTTGCGTTCAAAGGTGACAAAATTTTCGGCCTCGAGCCGGCGGATGGCCTCCCGCACGGGGACCACGCTGAAGCCGAGGTCCCCGGCCAGCTTGGCCAGCACCAGCCGGTAGCCGGGCGTGTATTCGCCGCCAAGGATTTTTTCCTTGATGGCCGCATAGGCCCGCTCGGACTTGCTGGCGGCCTCCGTGCCGGCCTCGCTGCTCATGGCTGGGCCGCCGGGTTCGGGTGCGTCTGCGCCCACTGCGCAAACTGCGCCTTCCATGCAGCGTTCATGGGATAGAGGCCCTCCACGCTGTGGCCTTCGGCCACCATCGCGGCGATGAACGTTTCCTCGTGTTCCTGGGCGATGGCGCCGTCCGCGACTTCCTCCGCCAACGACGGCGGGATCACCAGCAGGCCGTCCGCGTCGCCGACGATGATGTCACCGGGCTGGACGGTGGCGCCGCCGCAGGAGATGGTCAGATCGGTGTCCCACGGGATGTGCCTGCGGCCCAGGACGGCCGGGTGGGCGCCGGTGAAGAAGGTGGGCATGTCCAGGGCGGCCACGGCGGCCACGTCGCGCACGCCGCCATCGGTCACGATGGCTGCGGCGCCGTTGATTTGCGCGCGCAGGGCCAGGATGTCCCCGACTGTGCCGGTGCCGGGCTCCCCGCGCGCCTCCATGACCAGGACGTCGCCGTCGTGCAGGTCATTGATGATGCGTTTCTGGGCGTTGAAGCCGCCGCCGTGGGTCTTGAAGAGGTCCTCCCGGTTGGGCACGAAGCGCAGGGTGCGGGCGGTGCCGGCGATCCGCAGCTCGGGACGGGTGGACTTGAGGCCGTCGATGCTGACGTTGTTGAGCCCGCGCTTGCGCAGTTGGGCGCTGAGCGTGGCGGTGCCGACGCTGGTCAGCTTGCGCTTGAGTTCCGCGCTGAGGCCCGTTGGTGCCAGTCCGGCCGCTTCGGGTGAACCCCAGGCGTCCACGCGGTCGGTGTCGGTGGCCTTCGGCTGGTTGCCGAAGTCCGCCAGTTCGCTGCTTCCCTGCACGACGGCGGTGCGCAGCCGCCCCGTGGACAGCCCTGCCGCGGGGTCGTCGACTTCGACTTCGATGACGTCGCCGGGGACGGCGACGGAGGACCCGGCGGGGGTGCCGGTGAGGATGACGTCGCCCGGTTCCAGCGTCATGAGCTGGGAGAGGTCCGCCACGAGCTGGCTGAAGGGGAAGATCAGGCCGGCCGAGGTGTCGCTCTGGACAAGTTCGCCGTTGAGCCAGGTGCGCACGCGCAGGGAGGAGGGGTCGACGTCGGCCGCCGGGATGAGTGCCGGGCCGAACGGGGTGAAGCCGTCGCCGGACTTGGAGCGGACGTTGGAGCCCTTGTCCGCGTACTTGAGGTCGTACACGCCCAGGTCGTTGCTGGCGGTGACGTAGCCGACGTGCCGCCACGCGTCCCCGGGGCTGACCCGCCGGGCCGCGGTGCCGATGACCAGGGCAATTTCGCCCTCATAGGCCAGGAGTTCACAGCCGGCCGGGCGCTCAATGTCCGCACCGCTGGGGCTCAGCGATGACGAAGCCTTCAGGAAGTACGACGGCTTGGCGGGGGTGCGTCCGCGCTGGTCCGCCCTGGACTGGTACGCCACGTGGACTGCGACAACCTTGCCGGCCTGCTTGAAGGTGGCTGCGGTGACTTGTTCCACGGGACACTCCTGGGTGGTTGTCGTGCGGAACCCGGCAGTTCCGGCTATCAGGTACGAAATCATATACGATCACCGTAACTGTGTTGTCCGCGTCACGTCAAGGTCTGGGGGCGGTGAAATTTGGGGGGCTGTTTTGGCTCGCGACGGCTAGCCG
>NZ_JAAKZI010000019.1 GCF_011045165.1 Arthrobacter silviterrae | reverse complement strand
CTGCAGCCACGTCCAACCTCTCTTAAAAGCAGTGTGGGCGCCCAGAACTGTGGTCGTGGGCGTTTACCAATCACTCTAGACCGACGCAACGGCTTGTGCGTAGCCGGAGCCCGTCCATGAAGAAACCGCCGGTCGCGCCGACGTCGTGCGTTAAAGATAAGGAGGGGCCCGGGGATGGTGCCGGCAGCACAGGATTTCAGCCCCACATCGCGCTGATTGGCGCCGCGCTGCCCCCGGCAGCGGCGGGGGCAGCGCTTGCAGCCCGGAATGGCCGGCGTAATGTAAATCACGTCCATGTCGGGCGCTGCAACCCGGAAGCTGATCTGCGGCGCGGTGTAGAGGCAATATGGGCGCACCCCCTAGACTGGGACAGGTAAAACGTAAACCAACGCGGAAGCGTTGAACGCAGGAGGAATCAAGTGAGCGAGGCCGACGCCGGCACTGTAGCCAAGGTGGCAGGCAAATTGGGGTTCAAGGACGGGGATCTCGTCCAGGAACTCGGATACGACGACGACGTTGATTTTTTGCTTCGGGACAACATTGAGGACCTGATTGGTTCACAGATGTTCGATGAGGACGACCATGACGTGGTTGACGCCGTTATTTTTTGGTGGCGCAAGGACGACGGCGACCTGGTCGACGCACTGGTGGATTCCCTGACCACCTTGGATGAGGGCGGCGTGGTGTGGATCCTCTCGCCGAAGTCCGGCCGCGACGGCTACGTTCCGCCGGCTGAAATCCAGGAGGCCGCCCCTACGGCCGGGCTGCATGTGACCACCACTGCCGGCGTTTCCGCCGACTGGGCAGCGACCCGGCTGGTTCCGCGCAAGCGCCAGTAATGGACCGCGCCGGCGCACCCTTGGGCGTTCGGGTCGGGGACACGGCTCCGGACTTCTCGCTGTCCAACCAGTTTGGCGAACCCGTGTCCCTGGTTGCACTGCGCGGCGGGCCGGTCGCCGTCGTCTTTTATCCATTTGCCTTTTCCGGCATCTGCACGGGTGAACTGTGCGAGCTGCGGGACAACTTCGCGGAGTTTGCCGCCGCCGGGGTCAGGTTGCTGGCCGTTTCGGTGGACAGCAAGTACACGCTGCGGGCCTATGCCCAGGCCGAGGGCTACACCTTCGACCTGCTGGCGGATTTTTGGCCCCACGGCGACGTGGCACGGCGCTACGGCGTCTTTGATGACGACCGCGGCATGGCCGGTCGCAGCACCTTTGTCATTGACGCCGGAGGTGTGGTGCGCGATGCTTTCAGCACGCCCACGGGCCAGGCCCGCCCGCTGGATAGATACCGTCAGGCGTTGGCGGCACTTTAGCCGGCCTGCACCGGCGTTGGTAAAATAGTTCCGAAGTTTTTCCAGGTGTTCGTGCAAGGGGGAGCGGTGGCTGAGGCGGAAATTCCCGGCGGGGACGCGGTGCGCCCGGGCATTGGCCTGACCGGCCTGGTGCAAAACACGGCGGGGCTGGCCCAGCCCCTGGACGCGGCCGCGCGGGCAACCCTCGACGGAATGGCCGCCGTCCTTGGCGCGGGAAAATTTGCCCTGCTCACGGGGGCCGGCCTCAGTACGGATTCGGGCATTCCCGACTACCGGGGCCCCAACGCCGCACCCCGCCACCCGCTCACGTACCAGGAGTTCGTGGGCAATGAGGCCCTGCGGCGCCGCTATTGGGCGCGGAACCACATTGGCTGGGCCACCATGCGCCACGCCGAGCCGAACATCGGCCATTTTGCCGTGGCATCCATGGACAGGGCCGAACTGCTGACCGGGGTCATCACCCAAAATGTTGACCGGCTGCATGAAGCGGCCGGGGCGGAAAATGTGGTGGACCTCCACGGCCGCTTCGACACAGTAGCCTGCCTGCAGTGCGGGGAGCTGTACCCCCGCTCCTTCATAGCCGTGGTCCTGGCCGAGCTCAACCCGGGTTTTCTGGAGGAGGTGGCGCAATCAGGCGGTGTTGCCGCGGGACCGGATGCGGATGCCGACCTGGACCATGAGCAATTGATTGAATCCTTCCGGGTGGCCCGCTGCCCGCTGTGCGGGGGCATGCTCAAGCCGGATTTTGTGTTCTTCGGCGAAAACGTGCCCAAGGACAGGGTGGAGCGTTCCTTTGCGATGCTTGATGCGGCGGGGGCCCTGCTGGTGGCCGGCTCCTCGCTGACCGTCATGAGCGGCCTGCGCTTTGTGAGGAGGGCGGCCAAGGATGGCAAGGACGTCTTCATCATCAACCGAGGCCCCACGCGGGGCGACGAGCTCGCGGGCAGCAAGCTCGAAGCCGGTGTGAGCGAATCGCTGACCTACCTTGCCGAGGCCCTGCCCGGCCGATTCGTGCATTAGTTGCCGCATCGGGTACAGTAGTTTCTCGTTGGTCCGCCCGGCACGCGTAAAGTGGGCCGGCGAAACAGCACCTTGGGTCTTTAGCTCAGCTGGTAGAGCGCCACGTTTACACCGTGGATGTCATCGGTTCGATCCCGGTAGGACCCACCACGAAAAACCCCGCCATTGCGCGGCCTCACGGCCCGGAACGGCGGGGTTTTCTGCTGCCCGCCGCCTTGAATGTCAGACCCCCTCCGTAACGTTCCAGCCATGAAGAACTTTCCTGAGCACGTACTTGTACAAACCACCCCGGCCGGGGAGCCGGTGGCCGTTGAGCGGGGCGGGCGCCAGTGGCTGGTGGCGGAGGAACCCCTGCGCTGGTTTGAGCGCATCAACTGGTGGGAGCGCTCGGCCCGGATGCCGCGGGGACAGGGCCGCATTGACGTTGAAGTGTGGCGGGTCCAGGCGCGCCTGGGACGCAATCCGCGCAGCGACCTGGCCACCCTTGAACTGGAGCGCGACCAAATGGGTGGTGGGTGGCAACTGCGGGCTTGGACATAAGGCTGCCTGACCGTCTGTGTGCCGCACGATGCCCTAGCTTAAACTGAAAGGCTCCTCGCCACAGCTATTGGGGGACGCTGTGGAGAGGAGCCAGTAATAAAAATATATAGGGTGCCCGGCCCAGATGCAAACTGACACGCAGAATTTCCGGATGTAATTTTTTTTGGGCTGCCTCGCCGGCGGCTGCCGCGTGGCCTGGGATCAGGCCGCGGACCGCGCCGGCGCATTGAAGGCTTAGCCGGCGCATTGAAGGCTTAAATGGAAGGGTCCTCCACTGTGGCTATTGGGGGACGCCACAGTGGAGGACCTGAAAAAGAATATACCCTGCCTGCCGGATTTGTACAATAGCGGACGTTCTACGTCTGGCAAGGGCCAGTATGATGGAGAGTGTTCACTGCAATGAACCATTGCATGCGGTGGCGCACCGGCTGGCGGCGCCTCTGCCAGCCCCCAAGCACGGAGGATTTCATGGGCGACACCCAGCTCAAGCAGGCTAATGCCGAGCACGCCAAGGGCGGCGAATCACGCGCGCACGCAACACCGGCACCGGCGGTGACACGGGCGGCCGCCGTGCTCAATGCCCTGGCGGAATCGGAATCCGGACGGCTGACGCTCAGCGACCTGGCGCGGGGGCTGGGCATTCCCAAGTCGTCCACCTCCAACCTCCTGCAGGCGCTGGAGGATGCCGAGCTGATCAGCCGGCAGGGGGCCGACTATGCCCTTGGCGTGAAGCTGGTGGAACTCGGTGCCGCCTACTTGAGCCGGCGTGATGAAGTCAGGGAGTTCTACCGGTTTTGCGAGCAGGCGCCAACGCTCAGGGGCGAGACGGTCCGCATTGCCATGCTCGACGGCGACAATGTCATCTACCTGGCCCGTTATGAAGGGCACCCGGCAGTGCGCCTGACGTCGAACATCGGGGACAAGATGCCGGTGTCCGTTTGCGCGGTGGGCAAGGCGCTGGTGGCCCGGCTGCACGACCACGACATCGCGCAACTTTACCCGGACGCGCTGAAGCTGCCGGCCATGACCCCCAAGTCGCTGGCCACGGGCAAGGCGTTCAAGGCGGAAATCCTGAAAGTCCGCGCCCAGGGCTACGCCTTCGAGGATGAGGAATCCACCCTTGGCGTGGTGTGCCTGGGCATGGCCGTGCCAACCCGCGGCGCCCATGGGCCCAGCCTGGGCGTCTCCGTGACCGCATTGAAGGCCACCTTCTCCGATGCGCAGCGCGATGCAATGGTGGGCGAACTGCGTGAATTGACCCGCGCCCTTGGAAATCCCATGGGGTAGCCGGGCCGGGCTGCCGCAATATGGCCGCTGGATGAATTGCCACCCTTGGCGATGTGTTCAACATGATGTACGCTGTTCAACATAGTGATCGAGCTCATAGCTCGTTGTTGCCCGTCCGGACCAACGGTGGTCCCGGAAGTTTCGAGGGAGAAGCAGTGACTACACAGCCTTTAAAAGCCCAGGCCGCAGCCGCGGACAATGACACCATCCCGGTGGATCCGGAGCAGCTGCGCCGTGCCACCCTGGCCAGCTCCGTGGGATCAGCGCTGGAATACTACGACTTTTACATCTACGGCCTGGCCTCGGCGCTGATTTTCAGCCCGCTGTTCTTTTCCCCTCTTGGCCCCACGGGGGGCCTGATTGCCTCCTTCGCCACCTACGGCGTCGGCTTTGCCGCGCGCCCCTTCGGCGGCCTGATCTTCGGCTACATCGGGGACCGCTTCGGCCGCAAGCAGGTGCTGCTGCTGACCATCGGACTGATGGGAACGGCGTCGTTCTGCATTGGGCTGCTGCCCACCCACGCCCAGGCCGGCATGCTGGGCGCCGTGCTGTTGGTGATCCTGCGCATCATCCAGGGGCTCGGGGCCGGGGCCGAGCAGGCCGGCGCCACCACCCTGATCTCCGAGGTGGCCCCGCGCCGGCGCCGCGGCTTCTTTGCCGCCCTGCCGTTCGTTGGCATCCAGGTGGGCACCCTGCTCGGCGCCGGCACCTTCGCCCTCATGGGCCTGGCCCACCCCGAGGTGCTGACCGGCTGGCTGTGGCGCGTGCCGTTCCTGGCCAGCGCCATCCTCATTGCGATCGCCATTTACATCCGCCTGAAACTGAAGGAAACGCCCGTCTTCCAGGAATTGGAGAAGCACAAGGACGTCACCCGCAACCCGTTGGGCGTGCTGTGGCGAACCTCCCGGAAGAACGTGCTGATCGGAATCGGCTTGCGCATGGGTGAAAACGGCAACTCCACCATTTACTCGACTCTGCTGGTGGGCTTCATGGCGGCCAAGGGCGGCATCTTCGAGGGCGACAAGTTCATCGGCCCCGTGGGCCTGCTGATTGCCGCCGGCTTCTCGGCCATCATGGTGGTTGCGTTCGGTGCCCTGTCCGACCGCGTGGGCCGCGTCAAGGTGTACCGCTACGGCGCGCTGTTCCAGCTGCTCTTCGCCTTTCCGGCGTTCTACCTGATCTCCCTGGGCAACGTGACCCTGGTCTGGATTGTCATGACCGTGGGCATCGCGCTGGGCGTGCAGTCCATGCTGGGCCCGCAGTGCGCCCTGCTGCCCGAACTGTTCGGCTCCACCCACCGGTTTACCGGCGTGGCCATGAGCCGTGAAATCTCGGCCGTGTTTGCCGGCGGCATCGCCCCGTTCGTGGGCGCCCTGCTGCTGGGCCTGACCCACCAGTCGTGGATGGTGCTGGCTGGCTATTCGCTGGTCCTGGCCGGGATCTCCTTTGCGGCCACCTTCGCCACCCCTGAAACGGTGGGCCGCGACCTGATGCTCACCGAAGACGCCTGAGCAGGCAATCCCGGAAGGCGTCCGCTCCGGCGGGCGCCTTCTGCGTGTCCCGGCTTAGGGAAAGCGAACGACGGCGGCCGCTCGCCTGTTGCTGTCCGCGCAGCCGCCGCCTGGGCCTGAAGTCCGCCAAGGGCGGAGTGCAGATTTCCAGGGCGCCCAAAGAGGGAGGGAGCCTCCGGCCGGAGGCTCCCTCCCTCTTTGTGGGCGGTGCGGTGCGCCGGGCTCAGTAGAAGTGCACGGGATCCACTACATGCAGCAGTGGCTCGCCGGACAGGAAGCGGGCCAGGTTGTCGGCAAAGCGCTCGGCGATCAGGCGGTTCTCCGCAACGCTCAGGGCCGAGGTGTGCGGGGAAACCATCACGCGCGGGTGCGACCACAGGGGGCTGTCCTGGGGGAGCGGCTCCACGGCAAAAACGTCCAGGCAGGCGAAGGAGACCTGGCCGTTGTCCAGCGCTTCCAGCAGGGCCTCCTCGTCAATGACCGTCCCGCGGCCGACATTGACCACCACCGTTCCGGGCTTCATCGCCGCGAACACCTCGGCGTTGATCATCCTTTCCGTGTACGGCGTGCCGGGTAGTGTATTGATGAGGGCGTCGGCGTTCGCCAGCAGCCCTGGCAGCCCTGCCGTGTCGGTCACCTCATCCACGCCGTCGACGGGCCCGACCGATCGCTTCGTGCCGCTGACGTTCATGCCCATGGCGCGGGCCAGGCGGGCCGTTGCCACGCCTATCTCGCCCAGCCCGGTAATGACCACGTTGGAGCCGCTCACCAGACGCGTGGGGGTGCGCAATGGCGGCCAATGCTTGGCGGCCTGGTCGGCGGCCATCTGCGGAGTCCGCTTGAAACCGTTGAGCACGCCCATCATGGCGAACTCCGCCAGCGTCAGCCCGTGCACGCCGGCTGAGCTGGTGACGGCAATTCGCTGCAGCTGCCCGCTGGACAGCCCGGCGGCCTTGACCGCTCCGCCCGCCCCGGCGGCCATGGCCTGAATCCACTGGACCTTCCCGCTGGCCGCAATCTCCGCCAGCCCCGCGGCGTTTTCGTTCGGGAAGCCGTACAGCACGTCTGCCGAGCGCAGCATGTCCCAATAGCGGGCTTCCTGTTCCGGAGTCCTCTCGAAGGCAGGATCGCCGGCGTGGTCGGCCGGGAAGCGCTCCGGGGGCAGCAGCTCCGGTTCGTACAGGACGGTGACTGAAGGGTGCGCGGCGCGGATGGCCTGCACGTGCTCCGCTTCAAGGGGGACGGCAATCGCAACGGTGAGATTTTCAGGGGTCATGGTGTTCATCATACTGAATTGTGGATAGAATGCTGAACACATTAAGGTAATGATTCTTCTCCGGGCCACGCCCGCCAAGCCATAAAGTTGTCAGGACAGGTGCACCATGACTCACTCCGCGGTCCAATTGCCGGGCACGCCCACTGTGGGATTTGCCGGCCTCGGCCACATGGGCGCCCCCATGGCTACGCGGCTGCTTGCGGCCGGCATTTCCACGGCCGTCTGGAATCGGTCACCGGCCGCCGTCGCCAGCCTCACGTCCAAAGGAGCCGCGACGGCCCCCTCCGTCGAGAGCCTGCGCGACTGCCAAACCATCATCTTCATGCTCCCGGACCTCGGCTTCATTGAGGAGGCAGCCGGGGCCCTGCTCAACAGCTGGCGGGCCAGCCCGCCCAGCCCGGGGACCGTCGTCGCGGTCATGAGCAGCGTTTCCCCGCAGGGCGTGCAGGCCTTTGGCGCCACGGTCAAGGAGGCAAGCGGCGGGAACGCTTCCGTGGTGGATGCCCCCGTCAGCGGTGGCACCGTGGGCGCGGAAAAAGGCACGCTTGCCATCATGGCCGGGGGAGCGGAGGCCGACTTCCAGCGGATCCTCCCTGTGCTGGAAGCCATGGGCACCACCGTCCGGAGGCTGGGGGAACTCGGTGCGGGATCGCTCGCCAAGGCCTGCAACCAACTGCTCGTGGGAACCACCGCGGCCGCGCTCGCGGAAGCGGCCGAACTCGCCGAACGCTCCGGCATGGACGTGCCGGCCCTTTTTGAGGTGCTGGCCGGCGGGCTGGCGGACAGCCAGGTGCTGCGCATCGTGGGGCCGCGGATCATGGCCAAGGACTATGCGCCCACGGGCCCGGCAAAATTCATGCACAAGGACCTGGGATTTGTGCTGGAAAGTGCCGCCGCTGCCGGGTCCGCCGTTCCCATGGCTGCGGCCGGTCGCCAACTGTACGGCACGCTGATAGACCAGGGGCTGGGGGATGCGGACCTTGCGGTGGTGCGCGAGAGCATCGCCCGGCTGGCACCGCGCACCTGACGGCAGCCCAACCCCGCCTGCCCATTTTTTGATGAAGCGTGTGACAACGAAAAGGATCCCTGCATGACTGCAATGTTTGACTTGACCGGCCGGGTTGCCCTTGTGACCGGCTCCAGCCGGGGAATCGGCAACTCGCTGGCCCGCGGGCTGGCCGAGGCCGGCGCCACCGTGGTGCTCAACGGAATCAACGGGGAACGCCTTGCCGCCGCGGAGGCGGCCATGGCGGCTGACTTTGCGCCGGGCCGGATTCGTTCCCGGGCCTTCGACGTCACCAGTGACACCGCCGCAGCGGCCGGCGTCGCCTGGATTGAGGCCAACGTGGGGCCGCTGGCGATTCTCGTCAACAATGCCGGCATCCAGCACCGGGTGCCGCTCCTTGACCTGGACGTGAAGGACTGGGACCGGGTCCTCACCACCGACCTGACCAGCGCCTTCCTGGTGGGCCGGGAGGCAGCCCGCGGCATGCTGTCCCGGGGCCGCGGCAAGATCATCAACATCTGCTCCGTGCAGACGGACCTCGCCCGGCCCACCATCGCCGCCTACACCGCAGCCAAAGGCGGGCTGCGCAACCTGACCCGCGCCATGACCGCCGAATGGGCGTCCGGAGGGCTGCAAATCAATGGCATTGCGCCCGGCTACATCCACACCGAAATGACCCAAAACCTGGTGGACGACGAGAAGTTCAATGCCTGGATCCTGGGCCGCACCCCGGCCAACCGGTGGGGGACAGTGCAGGACCTGGTGGGACCGGCCGTCTGGCTGGCCTCGGAAGGATCAAATTTTGTCAACGGCCAGACCATCTTCATTGATGGCGGCATGACCGTTGTTGTCTAGAAAGGGAACGCCATGACCGAAGCTCCTGAACTGCCCGCCACCGCGCCCGCCGTGGTGGCCCACGGCAAGGACGACCTCCGCATCGAGGACGTCCCGTTGAAGCAGCCGGCGCCCGCGGAGGCCGTCGTCGAGATTGCCTACGGCGGCATCTGCGGTTCCGACCTCCATTACTGGCTGCACGGTGCTGCCGGGGAGTCCATTCTCAGGGACCCCCTGGTGCTGGGCCACGAGGTGGTGGGCATTGTGGCCCGGGCCGCTGCGGACGGCACGGGTCCGGCTGCGGGCACGCCCGTTGCCGTCCACCCGGCCACCCCCGGACCGGGTGCCGCGCGCTACCCGGCGGACCGGCCCAACCTGTCCCCGGGCTGCACGTACCTGGGCAGCGCCGCCCGGCACCCCCACACGGACGGCGCCTTCCTGCGCTACGCCAACCTGCCCGCCAGAATGCTCAGGCCGCTACCGCCGAAACTGCCACTCCGGCGGGCCGCCGTCGTCGAACCGGCCAGCGTTGCCTGGCACGCCGTTTCCCGGGCCGGGGACGTGCAGGGGAAACGGGCGCTCGTGGTGGGCGCCGGGCCCATCGGCACCCTGGCCGTCGCCGTCCTCAAGCGTGCCGGCGCCGCCCACATCACCGCCGTCGACATGTTTGACAAACCGCTGGCCACTGCTTCCGCTGTGGGTGCGGATGCCGTGCTGAAGGGCGACGACGAAGCGGCCATCGCGGCCGTGGAGGCCGACGTCGTCATTGAGTCCTCGGGCAACCGCTTCGGCCTGGCCTCGGCCATCAACGGCGCCGCACGTGGCGGCCGGGTGGTCATGGTGGGCCTGCTGCCATCCGGACCCCAGCCCGTGCCTGTCTCCCTGGCCATCACCCGGGAGCTGGAACTGGTGGGATCCTTCCGCTTCAACGATGAAATTGACCAGGTCATTGCCGCGCTTGCCGACGGCTCCCTCGTCACTGACCCCGTCATCACCCACGAATTCCCGCTGTCGCAGGGCCTGGAGGCCTTTGAGATGGCACGGGACTCGGCGTCGTCGGGGAAGGTGCTGCTGAACTTCGGCGCCTGAGCCTGAGGAGCCTGAGGAGCCTGGGCCGGATGAAGCGAACGGGCCGCCGTCGGGCAGCCAAGTTGGGCGGAAACTGCACACATGTTCCGTCCGCGCAATATTGGGCACGATTCGCCCGCCCCGAATGGGGAACCCCGGCGGGCCCCGATAAGCTGGGGGAAACCGCTTGTAAACACTGAGGAGGACTGCATGTCTGCACAGATTGGCGTCACAGGACTGGCCGTGATGGGTGCGAACCTGGCCCGCAACTTGGCCCGCAACGGCTACACCGTGGCCCTGCACAACCGCTCCGTTGAAAAGACGGACGCCCTCTTGGAAGCCCACGGGGCCGAGGGCGACTTTGTCCGCACGGAGACCCTGGCCGAGCTGGTCGAGTCGCTGGAGAAGCCGCGCCGCGTGCTCATCATGGTCAAGGCCGGCGCCCCGGTCGACTCCGTGATCGACCAGCTGGTCCCGCTCATGGAGGCCGGGGACATCATCATTGATGGCGGCAACTCCAACTTCCAGGACACCCGCCGCCGCGAAGCCGACCTGGCCAAGAAGGAACTCCACTTCGTGGGCGTGGGCGTCTCCGGCGGCGAGGAGGGCGCGCTGCTGGGCCCCTCCATCATGCCGGGCGGTTCCAAGGAGTCCTACGACGCCCTTGGCCCGCTGCTGGAGAAGATTTCCGCGAAGGTCGACGGCGAACCCTGCTGCGCCTGGATCGGCACCGACGGCGCCGGGCACTTTGTCAAGATGGTCCACAACGGCATCGAATATGCCGACATGCAGGTCATCGGCGAGGCCTACGACCTGCTGCGCAGCGCGGCAGGAATCGAGCCCGCCGAGCAGTCCGACATTTTTGCCAAATGGAACGAGGGCCAGCTGGCCTCCTTCCTCATCGAGATCACCGCTGAAGTCCTCGGCCATGTGGACGCCAAGACCGGCAAGCCGCTGGTTGACGTGATCGTGGACTCCGCCGGGCAGAAGGGCACGGGCCGCTGGACGGTCCAGTCCGCCCTGGACCTGGGCTCGCCGACGTCGGCCATTGCCGAGTCCGTGTTTGCCCGCGGGCTCTCCTCACAGCGCGGCCAGCGGGCCATCGCCCAGGACGTCCTGGCCGGGCACGAAGGCACCGTGGAACTGGGTTCCGACTTTGTCGAGGACGTCCGCCAGGCGCTGTACGCCTCCAAGCTCATCAGCTACGCGCAGGGGATCGACATGCTCACCTCGGCCGCCGCCGAGTACAACTGGGACCTGAAGCTGGATGAAATCGCGTCCCTGTGGCGCGGCGGCTGCATCATCCGCGCCGAACTGCTCAAGGACATCACCAAGGCCTATGCCGCCGAGGAAAAGCCCGCGAACCTGCTCTTCGCCCCGGCCTTCGCCGCGGAAATCGCCGAGGTCCTCCCCGCCTGGCGCCGCGTGGTCTCCACCGCAGTCCAGCTGGGCATTCCCGTACCGGTTTTCTCCTCCTCGCTGGCCTACTACGACGGCCTGCGCCGCAAGCGCCTGCCGGCCGCCCTGACCCAAGGCCTGCGCGACCTCTTCGGCGCCCACACCTACAACCGTGTCGACGTTGAAGGCACCTTCCACACCCAGTGGAGCGGGGACAAGAGCGAAGTCAGCGCCGTCGACACGCACTGACCCGCCGGCTCGTGGCGCAGCGGTTGCCTTTGGCAGCGGCTGCGCCACAGCTGTTTAACCAGGTTGTTCAGGGCCAGGAACGACGCCGGCAACCGTGCGGGCCGGCGTGCCGTGGCCTTCCGGAACTTGTCAGCCCCGCCAGGCGGTGAGAACTTCCGGCCCGGCCTCCGTGATGGCGACGGTGTGTTCGGTGTGGGCCGTGCGTGCGCCCGTGGCGCTGCGCAGGGTCCAGCCGTCAGGGTCCATGACAAGTTCGGCAGTGTCGGCCATGAGCCACGGTTCTATGGCCAGGAGCAGTCCGGGTTGCAGGACATATCCACGCCCTGCCCGGCCGTTGTTGGGAATGTGGGGATCCTGGTGCATGGTGGAGCCAACCCCGTGCCCGCCAAACTCGGTGTTGACGCTGTATCCCGCCGAGGACAGGACGCTGCCCACAGCATGGGAAATGTCCCCGATGCGTGCTCCGGGCCGGGCGGCTTCAATTCCGGCTGCCAGGGCGGCCCGTGTTGTGTCAATCATGCGCTGGTCCTCGGTGCCGAGCGGCGTGCCGACGATGAAGCTCACCGCCGCGTCCGCGACGATGCCGCCCAGGGACACGGCAAAGTCGAGTGTCAGCAGGTCTCCGTTGCACAGTGCGTAGTCGTGGGGCAGCCCGTGCAACACGGCATCGTTGACCGAGGTGCAGATGACGTGCCCGAAAGGCCCCCGGCCGAAGGACGGGGCGTAGTCGACATAGCAGGATGTGGCGCCTGCCGCGGCAATCATTTCCGCGGCCCAGTCATTGATCTCCAAGAGATTGGTGCCGACCGCCGTCCGCTCCTGGAGGGTATGCAGCACGCGGCCAACAAACTGCCCGGTTGCACTGGCGCGGGCCAGCTCTGC
This sequence comes from Arthrobacter silviterrae, assembly GCF_011045165.1. GTDB lineage: Bacteria > Actinomycetota > Actinomycetes > Actinomycetales > Micrococcaceae > Specibacter > Specibacter silviterrae. The sequence goes on along the minus strand of NZ_JAAKZI010000019.1, from coordinate 72,056 downwards.
CGGGGTGAGGATTTCAATCACGGGCTGTCCTTCCAGGTTTCCAATAACAATACCGGTAATACTATACCGCTATGATGGATCCATGGTCCGTTTACCCCTGTCCCCGGAAGAAGTCATGCGCGGCAAGTTGCTTGGCGAGCTGCTGCGGCGGGCGCGCGGCGGCAGGCCAATGCTTGACGTGGCGCTGGCTGCCGGCATTTCGCCCGAGACATTGCGGAAGATTGAAAGCGGCAGGGTGCCAACGCCGTCGTTCTCCACGGTGGCGATGCTGGCCATGGTTCTGGGGCTGTCCCTGGACAATGTTTGGGGGACCGTCTACGACGGACCTGGAATAGGCAATGCGTGCGCTGAGGGGGAGCGGTCCCGCCAGGCCTCCTGAGCCGTCCGGATGCCTGCGGCCTTGGGCTCCCCGGACTTGGCCTCCGCGGACTGGAGGCCTAGATCCACATGGCCGGGTCTATGTACTCCGCCGGGTCCACGGCGGGCGCCATCTCCTTCTTGGAGTCGCGGTGCCGCCACGTTGCGGGGATGCCGGTGATGATGGAATTTGCCGGGGCGTCCTTGACCACCACCGCGTTTGCACCAATGGCGGAGTCGTCGCCGATGTGGATCGGGCCGAGCACCTTGGCGCCGGCACCGATGGTGACCCGGTTGCCGATGGTGGGGTGGCGCTTGACCTTCGCCAGTGAACGCCCGCCCAGCGTGACGCCGTGGTAGATCATCACGTCGTCCCCGATTTCGGCCGTCTCGCCGATGACCACCCCCATGCCGTGGTCAATGAAGAACCGCTTGCCGATCGTGGCGCCCGGGTGGATTTCAATGCCCGTGGCAAAGCGTGCCAGCTGTGACAGCGCCCGAGCCGGGAAACGCAGCTGCGGGTTGGCCCACATCCTGTGCGTGAGGCGGTGCACCCAAATGGCGTGGAGCCCGGAATAGACAAAGAAGTTCTCCGCGGAACCGCGGGCCGCCGGGTCATGTGACCGGGCGGCCTCGAGGTCCTCACGTAACCTGGCGAAAAAACCCACAGAAGTCCTTCAGTTCGCTTTTCAGCCGCGGATGTCGTCGTAGAGAATGGTGGAAATGTAGCGCTCGCCAAAGTCCGGGACCACGGCAACAATCAGCTTACCGGCGTTTTCTTCCCGCTTTGCCAGCTCCAGGGCACCCCAGACTGCCGCGCCGGCGGAGATGCCGCCCAGGATTCCCTCCTGGTTGCCCAGGGCGCGGGCCACGGAGACGGAGTCTTCCAATGTGGCGTCGAGCACCTCGTCGTAGATGTCCTGGTCCAGAATTTCCGGGATGAAGTTCGCCCCGAGGCCCTGGATCTTGTGCGGACCGGGTGCCCCGCCGTTGAGGATGGCGGAGTCCTTGGGCTCCACGGCCACAATCTTCACGCCTGGCTTGCGGCTGCGCAGCAGGCGGCCGGCGCCTGTGATGGTGCCGCCGGTGCCGATGCCGGCCACCAGGATGTCAATGGCCCCGTTGGTGTCTTCCCAAATTTCCTCACCCGTGGTGGTCCGGTGGATTTCGACATTGGCGGGATTGGCGAACTGCTGGGCCCAGATGGAATTCGGGGTGTTGGCCACGATTTCCTTGGCCTTTTCCACGGCCCCGCGCATGCCCTCCGAGCCCGGTGTCAGCACAATCTCGGCACCGTATGCGCGCAGCATGACGCGGCGCTCGGTGGACATGGTCTCCGGCATGGTCAGAATCACCTTGTAGCCGCGGGCGGCGCCCACCATGGCCAGGGCAATTCCGGTGTTGCCCGAGGTTCCTTCAACGATTGTTCCGCCCGGGCGCAATTCCCCGGAGGCCTCGGCAGCGTCAATGATGGCCACGCCAATGCGGTCCTTGACGCTGTTGGCGGGGTTGTAGAACTCGAGCTTTACGGCGATGGTGGCGTTGAGCCCCTCGGTCAGCCGGTTCAGCCGCACCAGGGGGGTGCCGCCAACCAGTTGCGTGACATTGTCGTAAATACGTCCCATGGGTGTTCCTGTTCTCAAAATTGGAGGGTGTGCCGTGCCGGGGCCGGACGGTTCCGCCTGCCCGCAAAAGTGCTAAAGCGCCAGCGTATCGACCGCGGGCGGCCACTTTCTACGCCGTGAGCCACTGGGCGTAATGTTTTCTCACCTTTGCGATCTTCGGGTTGATAATGACCTGGCAGTAGCCCACTTCGGGCCGGCGGGCGTAAAAGTCCTGGTGCTCCGCCGTTGCCTCGTAAACGGTGCCCAGGGGCTCCAGCGAGGTGACGATGGGGTCGCGCCAGTTTGACTGGTTGCGCACGATCGCTGCACGGAAGGCCGCTTCGTCCTCCGTGGTGGCGTAAAACATCGAGGACCTGTACTGGGTCCCGGTGTCGTAGCCCTGGCGGTTCAGTGTGGTCGGGTCGTGTTGGGCAAAAAACATGTCCAGGATGACGTCCGCCGGGATGATGTCCTCGTCAAACGTTACGGCCACCACCTCCGCGTGCCCTGTCATTCCCGAGCAAACTTGCTCGTAGCTGGGGTATTGCACGGCCCCGCCGGTGTACCCGGACACCACTGATTTCACACCGTTTGTCATCTGGTAGACGGCATCCAGGCACCAAAAGCACCCGCCGCCCAATACATAGGTCTTCACATCCCTTTATAAGCCGCCATGGTGCCATTTGATTCCCGTAACGTTGCGTGGCCCACACCCGACTAAGCTGGAACGATGAGCATGGAACCAACAGATCCCACGCCCGACGCCGCTTCCCGCCACCGTGCCCCCGGCACCGACATGGACGGAACCGAAGCGCCGGCCGGGGAGGAACACGCGGGGCCCGCGGCGGAGCCGGACTTGGCGGTTGCCGAAGCGGAAACCGCCAAGTCGGTGCCGGAACCGCCCGCTGTGGCGCCGGCGTCGTCCGCGGCGGAAAGCCTGGCCGCACCCGTGGCGGGAGCGGAAAGTTTCCCGACGCCGGAGGAGGAAGGGGATCTTCAGACCCCCATGCTCTCGGAGGTGCTGCTCGCCGTGGAGGAGCTGTGGCCGGAGTCCCTCGCTGAGGACTGGGACCGGGTGGGGCTGGTGACGGGACGCCCGGAAGCCGAGGTGGACCGGATCATGTTTGCCGTGGACCCCACGCTGGACGTCATTGACGAAGCCCTGGAATGGGGTGCCAAATTGCTTATCACTCACCACCCGCTGCTGCTCAAGGGAGTCAATTCAGTGGCGGCAACCTCAGGCAAGGGGCGGGCTGTGCACCGCCTGATCGAGGGCGGCTGTGCGCTGCTGACAGTCCACACCAACGGCGACAGTGCCGTGGGAGGGGTGTCGGACGTCCTGGCCGACGCGCTGGGACTGGTTGACGCCGTCCCGTTGATGCCGGCCGCGCACGGACTCGTGGAGGAGGGCATCGGCCGGGTCGGCCTGCTGCCCGGGGCCGAAAAGCTGGGCGAGCTCGCGGCCCGCATCTTCCTGACCCTGCCCTCAGTGGCCGGCGGGGTGCGGGTGGCCGGCGACCGCGATGCATTGGTGCGCAAGGTGGCAGTGTGCGGCGGTGCCGGGGACAGCTTGTTCGACGCCGTCCGGGCCAGCGATGCCGATGTCTTTGTCACCGCTGACCTGCGCCATCATCCGGCGTCGGAAGTCCGGGAAGCCAGCCCCGACGGCAGGCCGTACCTGGTGGACCTTTCGCACTTTGCCAGCGAATGGCTGTGGCTGCCCGCCGCCGCCAGCGCCCTGGCGAATGTGCTCGCCGACCAGGGATATGCGGCCGAACTTGCCGTCAGCCAGACAAACACGGATCCGTGGGATTTCATTTTGACTCCCGGGAACTAGCCGGGCCGCTACGCTTTTCAGCACACCATTGACCTTATTGGCATTTAGCAGGAGGAACTTTCATGGCCAAGGCAGCACCGGCGGAACAACTCCGCTTGCTCGACATCCAGGTCCTGGACGGCAAATTGCGCGCCCTGGACGTCCAGGCGAAGGCGTTGAAGGAGGATCCGCGCCTTCCGGACCTGCACGCGGGCGTCACCACGGCCAAGAGCGACCTTGTGGTGCTGGACACCGAGGTCCACGACCTGGAGCGCACGCTCGCCAAGTCGGAGGAAGACGTGGCGCTGGTCACGGCCCGCATCGCCAAGGACGATCTCCAGCTCAACAGCGGCACGGGGCTGTCCAAAGACCTGATGGCATTGCAAAATGAAATCGAATCCCTGGGCAAGCGTCGCGGAGTCCTGGAGGATGCGGAGCTTGAAGCCATGGAGGCGCTGGAGGACGCCACCGCACGCCAGGGCGCGCAGCGGGCATTGGTGGAAAAAATGCAGGCCGTGCTGGATGAAGTGGTCGGGGAGATCCGCAGCAAGCTCGGCGGCCTGCGCATGGAACGCGATGCCACGGCCGCCGAACGTGCCGAATTGGCCGCCACCTTTGACCCGGCGCTGCTGGCCATTTACGATCGCACGCTGGCCAAATACGGCGTCGGCGCAGCCAGGCTGTTCCACGGAACGTCGGAAGGATCCGGCATGCAGCTCAGTCCTGGCGACTTGAGTGAGATTTTGGGTTCCGCCCCGGACGACGTGGTCTTTTGCCCGGACTCTGGCGCAATCCTGGTCCGCTCGCCGGAATGGACGTAGGCGGTCCCGTCCCGGTGGTTGGGCCTGCCGCGGTGGTTGGGCCTGCCGAAACCCCTCCGCCGTCACGCGGACGCCTTCACCACGTTGAAATTTGGGTGCAGGACTACCTCCGGGCAAAGTCAAGCCTCGGCTGGCTTCTGGACCGCCTGGGCTACACCCTGGAATCCGAATGGGGCCATGGCGGCAGCTGGCAAGGTGCCGGCGAATACATCGTGCTGGAAGCCGGGGCGGACGTCTCAGGGCCTCATGAACGGCAGCACGCCGGACTGAACCATCTCGCCTTCGCTGCCGGGCCGGCGTCGGCCGTTGAGACCCTTGCCGCGGCAGCCCTGGGACATGGCTGGGCGCTGATGTTTCCCGACAGGCATCCGTACGCGGGCGGCTCGGGGCACTGGGCGGCGTATTTGGAGAATGCCGACGGCTTCGAAGTGGAGCTGGTGGCCGGTTCGGAGGCGTAGTTGGTGCCTGTGCCGGACTGGCGGTGCATGGTGCGCGGGCCTTGCCCGGCCTGTCAGTCCGCCAGGATGATGTTCAGCGCGTGGTGCCTGCGCAGCGTGCCGGGGACCAGCTCCACCACCCACTTTTCGCCGGCCGCGCGGGCCAGCTGGGCGGGTGTTTCGGGCGCCTTGCCCCGGCGTGTGAGCAGGTGGCGTGCCAGTTCGCCGCGGGTGTGCTTGGCAAAGTGTGAGACCACCTTTCGGGTGCCGTCACGTTCGGTAAACACATTGACCGACACGGTCCGCCCGGCCGCCGGCGTCCAGGCCGCCGCGTAGGTGCTGGAACGGCAATCCACCAGCAAGTGTCCTTCCGCGTGCGCTTCCAGGGCGGCCCCGAGACGTGGCTTCCAGTAGCTGGCCAGCCTGCCCAGGCCCGGGAGCCCGGCAGACATGGACAGGCGGTAGGCGGGAATCCTGTCCGCAAAGCCCACCGCACCCCAGAGCCCCGAGACCACCACGACGCCGGCGTCGGCCTTGCGCTTTTGAGTTGGGGTCATGCGGTGGTAGCCGAGGGCGTCGTAGAGGACGCCGGTGTACACGCTGTGGGCGGGGGCTGCCGGCTCCTGTTCGAGCCGCGTGTTGCGGAGCACTTCATGGGCCAGCGAGGCGCCGACACCCAGGTGGGACAGGGCATCGTCACGGGCCGAAACCTGGGCCAGGGCCCCGGCAACTTCCTGGCGCGCCGCCGTCAAATCCGTGAAATGCAGTTGTGCCAAATCGACGGGCGGGCCGGACTTGGCGGGGGTCTTGCCTTCAGACGGGGGCAGTAAAATCAACACCTTGTGAGCTTACCGGCTTCCGCGCCTGCACCCATTCCGGCGCCTGCACCCAGCCCCTCGCCGAACGGGCACATAACGTGGATGTTTCGCCGGAACACCCCCCCAACACATCCTCGAACAGGCACTTAACGTGGTGGTTTCGCCGCAACACCCCCGTTAACTGCCGGTTCGCGGAGACTCGGCAGGCTGCCTTTCAGCGGCCCTTGGCCGAGCGGCACCCCTCAACACATCCTCGAACAGGCACTTAACGTGGATGTTTCGCTGGCAACACCCCCGTTAAGTGACCGTTCGCGCGAGGAAGGGGGCGAAGAGAGGGGGAGAAGAGGGGCGAGGAGGGGGAAAGGGAGAGATGGCAGCAGTAGACCGGTCTAGTGAAGTGCGACACTGAACTCGCGGGTAACGGCAGGCCGCCGCCTAGAATGGTGACGGCTTAAACCAAGGGTGTTTTGAGCCAGGAAAGGTACTAGACGTGACGCTCAACAACGTTTCACTGACCAGCGACGCCGCATTGGACACCTGGATCCAGCGCGAAACCATGGCGGAAACAATGATCCCGCTCATCGGCCGCCTCTACCGCGAAAACAACGTGATCACCAGCATTCACGGCCGATCGCTGATCAACCAGTCGGTCATCAGCCTCGTGAAGGCACACCGCTTTGCCCGGCAAATCGATGAGGTTGAGCTGCCCCTCGCCGAAACCCTGCCACTCCTGGAAACCCTGGTAACCCTCCAGCTTGGTGCTGCCTCCCTGGACCTGGCCCGCCTCAACGCCGGCTTCAAGGCCTCCGGCGAAACCAACCTGGAAACGTTCCTCCGCACGGAGCTGGCCGACGTCGTCGATCGCTTCGGCGCAGACGAGCGCACCAGCACCGACGTGGTCCTGTACGGCTTCGGCCGCATCGGCCGCCTGCTGGCCCGCATCCTCATCGAGCACTCCGGTGGCGGCCACGGCCTGCGCCTGCGCGCCATCGTGGTCCGCAAGGGCGGCGACATGGACCTGACCAAGCGGGCCAGCCTGCTGCGCCGCGACTCCGTCCACGGGCCCTTCACCGGCACCATCACGGTGGATGGGGACCGCAACATCATCCAGGCCAACGGCACCTCCATCCAGGTCATTTACTCGGACAATCCGTCCACCATCGACTACACCTCCTACGGGATCCATGACGCGCTTGTCGTGGACAACACGGGCCGCTGGCGCGACGAGGAGGGCCTGTCCCAGCACCTGCAGAGCAAGGGCGTGTCCCGCGTCCTGCTGACCGCCCCGGGCAAGGGTGCGCTGAAGAACATTGTGCACGGCATCAACCACGGCACCATCCTGCCCGAGGACAAAATCGTCACGGCGGCCTCCTGCACCACCAACGCCATCACGCCCGTGCTCAAGGTCCTGAACGACAAGTACGGCATTGTCCACGGCCACGTGGAAACCGTGCACTCCTTCACCAACGACCAAAACCTTACGGACAACTTCCACAAGGGCAACCGCCGCGGCCGCTCCGCCGCGCTGAACATGGTCCTGACGGAAACGGGCGCCGCGAAGGCCGTGGCCAAGGCACTGCCCGAGCTCGAGGGCAAGCTGACAGGCAACTCCATCCGCGTCCCCACCCCCAACGTGTCCATGGCCATCCTGAACCTGACGCTGGAAAAGGGCACCACCAAGGACGAGGTCAACACCTACCTGCGCGACATTTCGCTGAATTCCGGCCTGCGCAAGCAGATCGACTTCATCGATTCCCCCGAAGTGGTCTCCACCGACTTTGTGGGATCCCGCCGCGCCGGCATCGTGGACGGGCTCGCCACGATCAGCACCGACAAGAACCTGGTGCTCTATGTCTGGTACGATAACGAATTCGGCTACAGCTGCCAGGTGGTGCGCGTCATGGAGGAAATGGCCGGCGTCCACCCGCGCCAGTTCCCCGCCGTCGACGGCGCTGCGGCACCCGCCGCCGTCCCGGCCCGCGCACTGGTGTAGCGTCCGGCACCCAGGGTGTGCGGCCGCCGTCGTTCCTTCACGGACGACGGCGGCCGCGCACCTTTTGTTTTTGGCCGCCCCTTACGCCTGTAGCGTCTCCAGCCCTCCCCAAGCTCGCTGCGCTCGCCCGGGGCCCCTCGGCCTGTAGCGTCTCCAGCCCTCCCCAAGCTCGCTGCGCTCGCCCGGGGCCCCTCGGCCTGTAGACTTATGCCTTGGATAGGGCAGCTGGGCAACCGCGCGCCGCGCAAGCGGCTCGAGGAACGTCCGGGCTCCGCAGGACAGGGTGGTGGGTAACGCCCACTCGGGGTGACCCGCAGGAAAGTGCCACAGAAAATAGACCGCCCGCACGGCTCCGGCCGGCGCGGGTAAGGGTGAAACGGTGGTGTAAGAGACCACCAGTTCCCCAGGCGACTGGGGAAGCTAGGTAAACCCCACCCGGAGCAAGGCCAGACAGGGCATGGTTGAGGGCTGTCCGCCCGAGTGCCTGGGTAGGCCGCTGGAGGGCGCCGGCAACGGCGTTCGTAGATGGATGGTTGCCTCTCCGCCGCGGGAAACTGCGTCGGACGACAAAACCCGGCGTACAGGCTGCCCTATCCTTTCACATTGCGCAACGCCTTGAGGTGGCGCGGGCGCGCGGTGCGTAGACTTGCGGGCATGCTGATACGACAGGCTAGCGCCGCAGACTGGCCCGGAATCTGGGCCGCCATGGAGCCCACCATCCGCGCCGGGGAGACATACACCTACCCGGTCGATTCCACCGAGGCCGCCATGCACGCCGCCTGGCTCCCCGCCCCTGAACAAGCCACTGCCACGCACGACGCCGGCCCCTCCGCGCGCGTGAGCCGCACCTTCGTGGTCACGGAGGAAACAGGGGGTGGCGCCCCTCCCATGGTGGTGGCAACGGCCCAATTGCATCCCAATTTTCCCGGCGCCGGCAGCCACATCGCCAATGCCGGGTTCATGGTCCACCCCGACCACGAGGGCAAGGGCTACGGCCGCCTGCTGGCCCACCACGTGCTGGATGCCGCCCGTGCGGACGGCTACCGCGGCATGCAGTTCAACGCGGTGGTGGAGTCCAACACCGGGGCCGTGTACCTGTGGGAGTCGCTGGGCTTCGACATCATGACGACCATTCCCGGCGCCTTCGACCACCCGTCGCTGGGGCCCGTGGGGCTGCACATCATGTTCAAGTTCCTGGCCGGCTGACTGTTTCACTCCGGGCCTGCGATGCGGCGCGGGGTGTGGATGACGCGGGGTGTGGATAACTTCCTGCACAGGCCCGGCATGGCGCCTAGACTCGTACGATCAACGAAATTTTGCCGCGCCCTTCCTGGCCCCGCCGTGGGAAGGGGGGTCGGTGAAGCCGGACCGGGATGGGGTGAGGACGGCGGATGTTCAGGCATGCGGTGCAGCTTCCGCCGCCCACCCGCGGCCCGCAGCGCGGCCGGCAGCGCGGCCTGCGGCGCACCCCGCAGCGCGGGATGGCTGGGCGGCGGCGCAGGCCCGCCAGCCAGGCGGCGCGGCTGATGCAGGCAGCCTCTGCGCTGGCCGTGCTCCTGCTCGTCATGGTGGCCGGTTGGCTGCACGCCAGCGGGCGGTGGCCGTTCGAGCCCAACCCGGGGCCGCCGCCCGTGTTCACCACTCCGCCGCCGGGACTGGGACGACCCGTGGTCTACGTGGGACCGGCCACCGCCCTGGCCACACTGGAAACCCTGCCGGTGAAGGGCAGGGCTCCCAAGACGGGTTATGACCGCAGCGCTTTTGGCCAGGCATGGCTGGACGCCGACGCCAACGGCTGTGACACCCGCAACGACATCCTGCGCCGGGACCTGGACAAGGCCGTCCTGGTGGCCGCCACGCCGTGCCAGGTGGCGTCGGGCACGCTCAAGGACCCGTATACGGGCTCCGACATCCATTTCACGCGGGGCGCGGACACCAGCGGAGCTGTGCAGATTGACCACGTGGTGGCGCTGGGCAACGCCTGGCAAACGGGGGCCCAGCAGCTCACGGACGTCCAGCGCCAAAGCCTGGCCAATGAACCCTTGAACCTGCTGGCCGTCGATGGCCCTGCCAACCAGGAAAAGTCCGACGGCGACGCCGCCACCTGGCTGCCCCCGAACAAGCGATTCCGGTGCCAGTACGTGGCCCGGCAAGTGTCAGTCAAGGCAGCCTACCGGCTGTGGGTCACTCCCGCGGAAAAGGCTGCCATGGCCCGCGTGCTCGGCACTTGTCCGGGCGAAAAGACGCTTCCATCGGGCTTCAAGGGCGGCCCGTAGCGGTCCCCGGGGGACACACCCATTGAAACATTTACGGCGGTGATGGCCAGGCGCCGGAATCGGTGCGATGATGCCGGTATGAGCGAATCAGACTTCACCAACCCGATGCAGCTGGCCCACGACAACCTGGAGGAGGCCAACCGTCAATTGGCCCAGGCCACGGCGGATTTCAACGCCGGCGCCATCACCCAGGAACGCCTGGACCAGATCCACGAACTGCGCGACACCGCCGCCGCAGACGTCAACCGCGTGGCCAAGGAAAACTAGGCACCGGCACCGCAGCCGGGGCCTACTCCCGGGTGGTGCCGATTTCCGCCAGCGCCAGGTCCGGGTAGTTCTTTTCCACGCGGCGCATGGCCCAGATGTCGTTGAACAGTGCCAAATACTCCCCGTCGCTGCGCTCAAGCACCTCAGCGCCATGGACGGAGCCCAGTGTGGCTGTTGCGTCCGGCGTCGTCAGCCTGGCCAGGGAATAGGGGAGGCGCTCCAGGCGCATGGGGGCGTTGAAGTCGTGGTGCATGCGGTCCTCGACCACCTCAAACTGCATGGGCCCGACGGCGGCGAGCACGGGGGCCTGGTCGCCGCGCAGGTCCGATCGCAGCACCTGGATGACGCCCTCGTGCTCCAGCTGCTCAATGCCGCGGCGGAACTGCTTGTACTTGCTGGGGTCCTTGGAGCGGGCCACCTGGAAGTGCTCGGGGGCAAAGAGCGGGATGGCCGGGTACTCCACCGGCTCCTCCACGTACAGGCTGTCGCCCACCCGCAGGGCCGAGGCATTGACCAGCCCGACGACGTCGCCCGGGAACGCTGTGTCGATCACCTCTCGTTCCCGCCCAAAAACCTGCTGGGCGTACTTGGTGGCGAAGGACTTGCCGGTGCGGCCCTGGGTCACCACCATGCCGCGCTCGAACTTGCCGGAGCAGACCCGGATGAATGCCACGTGGTCGCGGTGGGCCTGGTTCATGCCTGCCTGGACCTTGAACACGAAACCGGAAAATGGCGCCTCCACGGCCCGCGTGCCGCCGGAGACATCGGGGCGCGGGGCCGCCGGGGGGGCGTAGTCCACCAGGGTGTCCAGGATCTGCTTCACACCAAAGTTCAGGGCGGCCGAGGAAAACAGCAGCGGCGTGGCCGCACCCGAGTAGAACGCCTCCAGGTCCAAAGGGGAATCGGAATCGACCACCAGCGACGCCTCCTCGATGGAATCCTGCCAGGCGTCGCCCTCGGAATCGGCGGCTTGTTCCGGTGTCAGGTACTGGGTCAGGGCAATGTGGGCGCCGGAACTGTTGCGGGCAAACTTGGCGAACTCGTTGCGCTGGATGTCCCACACGCCCCGGAAGTCGCCGGCGATGCCAATGGCCCAGGTCAGCGGCATGGGGGTGAGCCCGGTGCGCTCGGTGATCTCGTCCATCAGCTCCAGGGGGTCCAGGCCTGGGCGGTCCCATTTGTTGATGACGGTGATGATGGGCAGCTTGCGCTGGCGGCACACCTCAAACAGCTTCATGGTCTGCGTTTCCAGCCCCTTGCCCGCGTCCACCAGCATGACGGCGCAGTCGACGGCGGCCAGCACGCGGTAGGTGTCCTCGGAGAAGTCGGCGTGGCCGGGCGTGTCCAGCAGGTTAATGACCGTGTCCCGGTAGGAGAACTGGAGGGCCGCCGAGCTGATGGAGATGCCGCGGTCCTTTTCCATCTGCTGCCAGTCCGAGACGGTGTCCTTGCGGTTTGACTTGCCGTTGGTCGCACCCGCCGTGCCAATGACCTTCGCGTGCAGCGCCAGCGCCTCGGTGAGCGTGGACTTGCCGGCATCCGGGTGGGAGATGACGGCAAAGGTGCGGCGGCGGCCCGCCTGGCCGGTGATTTCAGTGGCGAGGGCGGGGGTGGGGGCCGGTAAGGACACAGGACTACTTTCTAGCGGAAAAGGAAATTCGTGGCAGGCATGCCGGAAGCCGGGGCAAAATGCCAACTCCCAAGTTTACCGCAGGGCTAGTGGGGCAGGGGCATGTACCCGAAACCGAGCTGCCACGTGCCGCCCGCGTCGATGCGGTCCAGCACCACCTGTTGCAGCGCCGTGGTGCGCGGCAGCGCAGCAAGGTTCTCCATGCTGCGCGTTCGGAACGTGAAGTAGACGGCGTCGGAGGGTTCATCGCGCGGAGTGCCGTAAGGGGTGAAGAGCCCGGCAAAACGGGCAATGTTCGACTCGGGGGCCAGATGCGCCGCCAGGTACGGGTCCAGCAGCCAGGATTCGCAGTTGGCCACGGCAACTGGCCGGTCCGGAAAGTGCGTGGCAAGGAACGGCCCGGCCGCGGCCAGGCTCCCGGCAACCGCCTGCACGCCCAGCCCGCCGTCCTCGGGGATGTGGATCCCCGCGACCCACTCCCCGGGAGCCACGCCCGGAATGCCGGCGGCGGGCTGGTGGAGCAGGAACTGCAGCCGGCCCAGCTGGAAAATCCGGCCGGCGAAATGGTGGGTCAGCCACTTGTACGTGTCCATGCCGAAGTGGCCGTGTACGCGGCGGTTGATGGCCAGGTTGCGGCCAAAGTCGGCCAGGGTGTCCCGCGTGACGGCGTCGGGAATGTCCCGCTCCGCGTGCCAGTGCTGCAGGGCCGGGACAAAACGGAGCATGGCCTCAAGCCATGGGCCCTCCGCCGTCGGCAGGCCGCCGGAACGCTCACCTGCCGGCACCGGTGCGCCCAGTTGGGAGTCCAGGAAGTCAAGAACGACGGCGGCCTCCGGGCTGGTGTCCCCCTCAAGCAGCGCCAGGCACCCGGCCCGGTCCTCCGCCGCAACCCCCAGGTAGTCGAAAGTCAGCTCGGTGGACAGTGCGGTGTGCGGCATCATTCCCCCAGCCTACCGAAAGTCAGTGGCCGAACGGGTCCGGGTCCACGCCCGGCATCCAGCTCAGGCCCGGCACGCCCCAGCCGCGTTCCTTGCGGGCCCGCTTGGCCTTGCGGGCGTAGCGGTCATTGAGCCGATCCACGTACAGCTTGCCGTCCAGGTGGTCGTATTCGTGCTGCATGCAGCGGGCAAACCAGCCCGTGGCCTCAAAATCGAGGGGGCCGCCGTCGGCGTCAAAGCCGCGCACCCGCACCCACTCGGCCCGCTTGAGCGGAAAGTCGATGCCCGGGACGGAAAGGCAGCCTTCCAGCTCCTCGTCGGGGTCCGGGCTCTTGCCGGAAATCTTGCCCAGCGTGAGCGTGGGGTTCACCAGCACGCCGCGGCCGGGGACGCCGTCGTCGTTCTCCATCTGGTACGTGAAAATGCGCAGCCCCACGCCGATTTGGGGTGCGGCCAGCCCCACGCCGTGGGCGGCGTCCATGGTTTCGAACATGTCAGCCACGAGGGTTTTGAGGGCGCCGTCGAAGGCCTGGACCGGCTCGGCGCGCCGGTGCAGCACCGGTTCGCCCAGGATGGTCACGGGGAGGATGGTCATGGCGGGTCCTTTCCAGGGGTGGCTCCCCGGGCGGCGGGGGAATGAAAAACACCCCGATCAAGTGACCGGGGTGTTCCGTGTTCGCAAGGAACACCATGGGGTGAGATACGGGGGTTGAACCCGCGACCTCCTGGACCACAACCAGGCGCTCTGCCAACTGAGCTAATCCCACCATGAGCCGCCGTCGTGCAGGCACACACCTGAAGTGCATCCTGCGCTTTGGGCAACGACGACTAGTCTACCCGGTCTTCCCGGTGGTCATGACCAAAACCGTGGGATTGGGCAAAAATGTGGTCCAGATCGCATTTTTGCCCAGCGGCAACCGCGCAACCACGCGGATTCCGGTGCTAAAACTTGGCGGCAATCTTCTTCGCGGTGTCCGAATCCGGCCCCGGTGCGGGCACAAAAACGGCTTCCCGGTAGTACTTGAGCTCGTTGATGCTGTCCTTGATGTCGCCCAGTGCCCGGTGCCCGCCGGTCTTGGCGGGGGACTGGAAATAGGCTCGGGCGTACCAGCGCCGGGCCAGTTCCTTGATGGTTGAGACGTCAATGACCCGGTAGTGCAGGTGCTCCACCAATTCGGGCATGTCGCGGGCCAGGAACACCTTGTCCGTGCCGATCGAGTTGCCGGCCAGGGGAGCCTTGTTGGGCACCGGCACATGCTCCTTGATGTAGGCCAGCACCTGGGCCTGGGCATCCTCCATGGTGGTGCCGGCGTCGAGCTCGTCAATCAGCTTCGAGGTGGTGTGCATGTTCCGCACAAAGTCGCCCATCTGGGCCAGGGCCTCCGCCGACGGCTTGATGACCACATCCACGCCCTCGCCCAGAATATTCAGCTCGGAGTCCGTCACGAGCGCCGCCACCTCGATCAGGGCGTCATTGACGGCATCCAAGCCTGTCATCTCACAGTCAATCCACACAATGCGTTCATTTGTAATAGGCACCCGTCCAATGTACCGCGAACCCGCATGCGCCCCGGCAGCGCTGGTAAAATCGCAGGGCCACCATCCGTGTGGCAGCCACGCATGTTTTCCAAGGAGACCCCATCAGTACGACGCCGGCCGGAGACTTCCGTTGAGCGCGGCACCGCGCGCTGCCGGTTCCGTGGAGACGGGCGGGATCCGCCCGTGGATTGCGTTACTGGAAGGGTTCGCCGGCTCCCTGCTGGTCCTGGCGGGCTCCATCGGTGTCGGTTGGATTGCCAACGGTTCGCCGATGATCCGAAACCCAATAGTCATAGCCATGCGCACAGACGGTACGGCCGTGCTGGCCTCCACCATCATGCTCACGCTCGGCGCCATGGTGCTGTTGCGTTCATGGCTGCGGCTGGGCCAGCGCCTGCACGGCTGGGGCCCCGGCTCACTGCGGCACGTGGTCCGCGCGGTCGTGGTATGGGGTGCCCCGATGCTGGTGGCCGTCCCCATCTATTCCCGCGACGTGTATGCGTACACCGGGCAGGGGCGTCTCATGGCGGAGGGCCTGAACCCGTACACCACGGGCATTTCGGCGCTGAGCAACTGGTTCATGCTGGGCACGGACCCGTCCTGGGCCGAGAACCGCACACCGTATGGCCCGCTGTTCCTTTGGCTGAGCCGGTGGGTGGTGGCCGCGACGGGGGCCCAGCCCGATGTGTCCGTGTTGTTGTTCCGCGTGCTGGCCTGCATCGGTGTGGCGCTGTGCGTGTACTTTGTGCCCAAGCTGGCGCAGCTGCACGGCATCAACGGCGCCCGGGCGTTGTGGCTGACGGCCGCCAACCCGCTGTTTCTTATTTCCTTCGTGGCCAGCGCCCACAACGACGCCCTCATGGTGGGGCTGGCCGTGGCCGGCACCTACTATGCCGCAGTGAGGAAGCCGGTGCTCGGAATCGTGCTGGTGACGGCGTCCATTGCCGTCAAGCCGATCACCATTGTCCTGCTGCCGTTCATCGGTCTTCTCTGGGCCGGCTCCGCCGCCGGCTGGAAGCGGAAGCTCGCGTGTTGGGCCGGGACGGCAGCCATGTCCGCTGCCCTGCTGTTCCTGGCCGGACTGCCGCACGGCCTGGGCTTCGGCTGGACGTGGGCGCTGTTGGACACCACGCCCGGGTACACGGGCTATTCGCCGTCGGGATTTGGCGGCCAAATGGTGGAACTGGCAGGCAACGCCCTGGGCCTGGACGGGGGAGCCATGGGGGACGGCTTCCGGAAGCTGCTGACCCTGGCCAGCATGGCTTTGGCAGCCTGGCTGGTGCTCTTCGGCAACCCCAAGCGGGTGGTGCGGCGCCTGGCGTACGCTTTCGCCGCCGTCGTCCTTCTGGCCCCCATCATCCAGCCGTGGTACGTGCTGTGGTTCCTGCCGTTCCTGGCCGTCACGGGCATTCGGAACAACTGGCAGGTCAAGGTGCTCTATGTGGTGGTGGGGTTCTTTGTGGTGTTTGGCGCCCAGGACCAGGTTTTTGTGTGGAACTTCGTGGTGCTGCCCGTCTCGGCCCACGCCCTGTCATACTGGGTCGCGCTGGCGGCCGTGGCCTACCTGCTGCTGCTCGACGTCCACACGCGCAGGCTCGTGTTCAACCGCCCGCCCGTCGCCCTTCCGCCGAGTTAGCGGATCCGCGTCGAGATGGGCCAATTATTTGGCGGGGTTTCGGCGCTTATCCGCTAACTCGGCGCGTTCGGCGGTCACTTCATGCCGCCCTTGCGCAGCGCGGCCAGCAGGCGGCTTTTGAAAACGCGTTCGTTGAAGAGATCGTTCCAACCGATTCGGATGACTGTCCACCCCTGCTCGATCAAGACGTTTTCCCGGCGCCGCTCCTCGCGGAGGACCTCCGGTGTGGGCCTGTAGTTGAAGTACTTTCCCTCGCCGTCGAATTCGAGGATGACTTTGTATTGCGGCCAGGCAAAGTCGGCGCGGTAGCCACCCAGGCGGGTGGAAAGCGGGAATTGCAGCACCGGCGGTTCGATGTTGCACGTGGCGATCAAGTCCCGAGTCAGGGATTCGCCGGCGGATTCTGAACTGGCGCTGGCGAAATCCAGAGCGGCCCGGAAGATCCGGATGCCGCGGTGGCCGTCCAAGGCGGCCGCCTCGCGTTGCAGCACCGCCCGCGGAATTCCGGTGCGCAAGGCATGGTCCATGAGGATCAGGGCCTGCTTGTAGTTCATCGTCAGTGCACAATCCACCGAGGTGCGCAGCACATTAGTCACCGTGACCCCGTCGATTTGAGTGCACTCCGAGTCCAGCAGCGGGCGGCAGTGGATCCTGACGTCGGGTGCCCGCCCCACGGTTGATTGCTGGGCCGGGAGTGTCAGGTGGATGAATTTGTCTGCCCGCCACAGTGGCAGCCCGTGAAGCCGCGCCGCGGATGCATGGCTGTAAACGGAGCGCGCCCAGGAAGACGATACCGCGGCGTGGGCGTGCAGCAGGATCGCCAGCCGTTCCTGGCCGCGGGGATCGAATTTGTCCCAGTATTCGGCCCTGACGTAGCAGCCGTGGCGGGCCCTGATGAGGACGCGTGCGCGCACCAACGCGGCTATGGAGGCTGCGTTGAGGCCCATTTCATTGAGTTGGCGGGTCCGCCAGGCGTGCTTGTTGCCCGGCAGGCTGTCGGCTGGCAGGGTTGCTGTGGGCGGGCCCGCACTGTCACGGTTGCTTTGGCCTGTGCTTTGGCCAGCGGCCGGCACCAGCCGCACTGTTCGGGCCCCGTCAGCTGCCGGTGGAGGTGTGTCGGAATAGTTTGGCTGTGAGGAGGAGTTCATGGATCCAGCCTGACGGGACGCACAAAGCAGGAACAGCCCCAAACAGCGATCTGTGGATAACGTGTGGCGGCCGCCCATTGGCCGACGCAACTATTCCCGAGCTAGCGGGTCCGCGTCGAGACTCGCCGAGATGTGGGCTGGTCTCGTGGCGGACCCGCTACCTCGGCGCGGGGGAGGTGTGGGACCCGCTATCTCGGCGCGGGGGACGGCGCGGGGGCGCTAGAGGGTTTCCGGCCCAACTCCGCCGTCCGCCGCACTGCCCACACCAGCAGCGTCACCAGCAGCACGTTGCGGATGGTCAGCACAGCCGCCATGATCGGGTTCGCATGGATGAGGGGCGTGTAAAACAGCGGGTAGATCACAAAGGTGGTGAACGCGATTCCCATGAGGAGCGTGGCGGGGATCTTCCAGCGATCCCAGTTGTGCGTGAGCCCGGCAATGACCACGGGTGCCAGCCAGATGATGAACTGCGGGGACCCCACCTTGTTGAACACGATGAACGCCGTGACCATCAGCAGTGACCCCTCGAGGAGGAGTTCCTCGCGTTCGGCGCCGCGGCGCAGCGCACGGATCATGATCAGGGCGCCCGCCACGGCCGCAATGATGAGCAGCGGCTGCATGAGCAGGGCGGCAAGCGGGGCGCCCGGCCCGTACACTTCCGTGGAGTTGATGGCCACGTTGTCCGCGATTTTGGACCCGCCCAGGTGCAGCACGCTCAGCCACACCCACGGGGTGGAGAACGTGGCCTCGAGCTGCATGCCGCGCTGGCCCTGGTTGACGGCAAAGTCGAGCAGGTGGGGCCCGGCGCCGGAAAGCACAGTGGCCCCTGCGACCACGGCGCTGACCACCACGCCTGCCAGCAGCACCTGCACCCGACGCGCGCTGGCGATCAATAATGGGGCCACGACGGCGGCCGGCCAGACCTTGATCCACGTCGCGACGGACAGCAGCACGGCCGCCACCACGGGACGGTCCGCCGCGTAGAGCAGCGCAATCAGCACAATGGACGTGGTGATGCCCTCCACGCGGGCAAAGCTCAGGTAGCCCATGAACACGGTGAAGCCCAGCCAGAACCAGGCCGGGGCGATGCCGCGGCGGGAACGGGTGCCGCGCGTCAAGTACGCCAGCCCAACGGCGTCAAGTGCGGTCAGGATCAGCGTCCAGCCGAGCAGGTACAAGTGCGGGCCAAACATGTTGGCGGCGAAGATGGGCACCTGCGCCAGCACGGGGTACACCCACGGGCTGATGGCGCCGTGCAGCTCGGCCGGGTTGTAGCCCAGCAGCGCCCATTCGCGGTACTGCTCCGTGTCGCTGAACGTGTCGCCGTGGACGAAAAAGGAGAACATCCACGCCAGGAAGTACAGGTGGACGGCCGCGAAGCCCCACCACACGCTGGCGGGCGTGCGGAACCAGGCCAGCACGACGGGCGGGAGCAGCCGGTTCCGCAGCACCGTGGCGCGGTCCAGGACCCGGTCGAAAAGTGGCGTGGAAATCTCAGGACTCCTTGGCACAGGCGGGGGCGCCGGCGTCGTGCTTGGAGGGAACGGCGGAAGGCCGCCGGCCCAGCTGGAACAGCCCGCGCACCGACCACACAAACAGCACCACCAGCATCAGGTTGCGCAATGTGAGCACGCCGGCCATGACGGGGTTGTTGTGCGAGAGGGCGTCATAAAACAGGGGGTAAACCACAAAGGTGAGCACGCCGATGGCAATGAGCATGGCCGCCGGCACCCGCCAGGCTTTCCAGCTGTAGGCCAGCCCGACGGCGACGGCGGGGGACAGCCACACCATGAACTGCGGGGAGCCCACCTTGTTGAACACGACAAACGCCGTGGCCAGTGCCAGCGCCCCCAGCAGGAGCAGCTCGGTGCGGTCGGCGCCGCCGTTGCGCTTGCCGGTGTGCAGGGCCCAGAAAATGAGCCCGGCCACCAGCAGTGCGGCGGCCACCAGCAGTGGCTGCATCAGCACGCTCATGACCTGGGTGCCGGGCCCGTCGACCTGCATGGAGTTGATGTCCTGGTTCATGTACATCCGCGCCCCGCCCAAACCCAGCACGCTCATCCACAGCCACGGAGTGGTAAACGTAGCCTCGAGCTGCATGCCGCGGTCGCCCTGTTGGAGCAGGAAGTTCAGCAGCTTTGGCAGCGACTGCATGGACAGAGCCAGGCCCACCACCAACACAGTCACCAGCACGCCGGCAAGGACCACCCGCACCCGGTGTTTCACCACCGTGAAGAGGGCAAGAACGACGGCGGCCGGCCAGACTTTCATCCACGTCGCCGCGCTCAGGATGGCCGAGGCAAGGAACGGCTGGGCCACACCCAGGGACAGGGCGATGAGCACCACGGGGGCCGTAAAGCCGTCCACGCGCGCAAAACCGAGCCAGCCCAGCAGGCCGGTGAAGCTGATCCACCACAACGCCGCCGGAATGGCCTGGCGGCGCCGGCCCCAGCTGGTGAGCTTCGCCACGGCCAGGAAGTTCAGGAAGGTGATCATCAACACCCACAGGAACAGGAAAGGGGCGTTGCCAAACACGTGCGCCACCGCCATGGGGAGCAGGGCCAGGATGGGGTAAACCCACGGGCTGGGGCCGGTGATGCGGGTTTCGTCAAAACCCACGTCCACCCATGTGCGGTAAATGAAGGTGTCGCTGAACGCCTCGCCGCGCAGGGAAAGGATGCCGGCAAAGACCAGGAAGAACAGGTGGACGGCGGCAAAGACGCTCCACATTCCCTGGGGGGACTTCAACCAGGCGAGGGCAGGTGCCGGCAGGATTCGGTCCCGGGAGTGGGAGAGGCCGGCAAAGAATTTGTCCGTGGAGATGGTTGGGTCCTTCTCAAGCGTGGTTGGGTAGACTGCCAAGATAAGGTGCCCCTTGGCTTTACCATGTTAGCGCAGCCCGCTGTTTGCCCACGGGCCGCCCGGTGCGCGCCGGTGCCCACAGGGCAAACGGATTGTGCATGCCACTGATTGTTCAGGAGAAGAGTATTTGACCAGCCCGGAGGTTGCCGAGCTCGAGACGAGGAGTCCGGTGTCAGCTGCGGAGCCAGTGCACAGGGTGACCGCCAGGTCCGCGGTGTGGCAGGGCTTTGCCGGCTCCGTGATGTTGTTGCTCGGCTCCTTGGGCGTTGGCTGGATGGCTACGGGCAGTTCCCCCCTGATCCGCACCTGGCTGTTCATCCTGGCCAGGACCACACCGGCCGCCGTCATCACCTGTACCGTGCTGCTGTGCGTGGGCGCGCTGCTCATGCTGCGGGCTTGGCTGCGCCTGCGCCAGCACCTGGAGGGCTGGGACCCCTCGTCGCACCGGGTGCTGGTCAAGGCCCTTGCCCTGTGGACCGCCCCCATGATGGCTGCACTGCCGCTTTTTAGCCGGGACTCCTACGCCTACATTGGCCAGGGCAGGCTCATGCAGCAGGGCCTGGATCCCTACACCAACGGCATTTCGGCGTTGAGCAACTACTACAACCTGGGGCCGGACGCACTGTGGACCGAGGCTCCCACCCCGTACGGGCCGATTTGGCTGTGGCTGGAGCAGGCCGCCGTCGGGCTCGCCAACGGCAGCCCCGAACTGGCCCTGATACCGTTCCGCCTGGCCAGCCTGCTGGGCGTGGTGCTGCTGGCCGTCTACGTTCCGCGGCTGGCGGCGCGGCACGGCCTGAACCCGGAGCGGACCCTGTGGCTGGTGGTGCTCAACCCGGTGCTGCTGATCAACTTCATCGGCAGCGTCCACAATGATTCCCTGATGCTGGGCCTGGTGGTGGCAGGCATCTACTACGCGTCCGCCAAGCATCCCGTAGTGGGAATTGTGCTGGTGACCCTGTCCATAGCCATCAAGCCAATAACGCTCATTGCGCTGCCGTTTGTGGGCCTCCTGTGGGCCGGCTCGCAGGCGGGCTGGCGGCGCAAGTTCGGCCTGTGGGCCGCCACGCTTGCCATTTCCATGGGGATCATGGCCGCCATGGGGGTGGTCAACGGGCTGGGCTTCGGCTGGCTGGCCGCCCTGAACACCCCGGGCGCCGTGTGGATATGGTACGCCCCTGTCGGCCTGTTCTCCCGCACGGTGGGCTTCATGGTGACCCTGCTGGGCGGGGGCGCGGCAGGGGGAGTGGTGACCGGCGTCATCCAGACCGTCGGCCAGGGTGCGTCCATTCTGGCGGTGGTGGCCCTGGCCCTGGTGAAGGTGCGCCCGCCGCGGGCGGATGGTTGGCGGGCGGACGCCGTGGACGACACCCGCTACAGCCGCGCCGCCATGCGCCGGATGGCCTGGGCATTTGCGGCCGTTGTGCTGCTTGCCCCCATGATCCAGCCCTGGTACATGCTATGGCTGCTCGCGTTTTTTGCCGTCACAGGTGTCAAGGACGGCTGGCCCCTGCGTGTGGTGTATTTCCTGTCCGTGTTCTTCACGCTGATTGCGCTGACCGACCAGTTGAGCGTGTTCCAGTGGATCCCCGTGGTGCTGGTTCGTGGCGTGGCCATTGGTGTTGGGGTGCTGGGGGCGCTGTGGATCATGCTGTGGGACAGGAAGGTCCGGGGGCTGTTCCGGCCGTCCGTGGCTGCCCGGGACGAGGAGCGCGACGCCGCGGCCGAACGGCCGGTGGCGGCCCGTCGCGGCGCCGTCAACCCAGGTGCTTGAGCGCCTCGCGCCGTGACAGCGGGCTGAGCCGGGCGCCGTACCGGCCCACGAAATCCAGCACCCAGTCCGGATCGGTTCGTGCGTACTGCCGCAGGGCCCAGCCAACCGCTTTCCGGATGAAGAACTCCTGCTCCGCCAGGTTGGGCACCAGGACATCGTGCAGCAGGTCCGTGTCCGTTGCCGACTTGGCGGGCAGCTGGGAAATGATGGCTGCCCGGCGGAACCAAAAATTCGCATGCCCGCTCCACTCCCGCAGCAGCGGGTCCATGGCCGCCCGTTCGGCCAACAGCAGCCCGGTGAGCCTGGGCGCCACGGAATCCACGTAGTCCCACCACTGCCCCTGGCCAATGACGGCGGTGTAAAACGGCAGGAAGCCCAGCTCGCCCCGGGCCGTGCGCGAGTCCGTGAGCATGATGGCCGCGTAGCGCTCCTCCCGGAATTCCGCCCCGGCCCATAGTGCCTGCGCCGTGGCCAGCAGTTCTGGCGGACCCGTGAATCCGTGCTTGCGGGCCAGGGCGCGCACGGCCTGGCGCACCACGGGGGACGGCACGCCCAGGAACGGCATTGCCGACTTCATGTAGGCCGCCATGCCCGCTGCCTTCCCCGGCACGGCAAGCCCCTCAAGGGCGGGTCGAAGGGAATCGAGGAAGGCGGTGTTTGGGGTGGCGGCGCGGTCGGTCATGGGGACAGCTTAACCGCCGCCGGCCGGGGAGCGCTCCGGCTGATGGACGACGGCGGCGCGCCGTGCCGGGCTTCCCCCGCGGGAAGGGGTCTAGCATGTGTATTCCATGGAGCCCATTGGCGTGGAGTTGGTCGAGGAAGTGGTGGCGCAGCTGCGCGCAGCCGGATGCGTCTATGCCGAGGAGGAAGCCGGCATCCTCCTGGAGGCAGCCGGGGATTCCACCATCCTGGCAGGCTTGCTCCGCCGCCGTGTGGCCGGGGACCCGCTGGAGCACATTGTGGGCTGGGCCGGGTTTTGCGGGCTGCGCATCAAGGTGGCGCCGGGGGTGTTTGTGCCGCGTCGAAGGACAGAATTCCTGGTGGCACGGGCGTTGGAAGTGCTTCGGACGGCGCCGGCCGGTTGTTTCCTTGACCTGTGCTGCGGCAGCGGTGCCGTGGGCGCGGCGCTGGCCGCCGCCCTGCCCGGCGTCGGCGTCCACGCCGCGGACATTGACCCCGCCGCGGCGGCCTGTGCCGTGGAAAACCTTGCCCCCTACGGCGGACGCGTCCAGTGCGGGGACCTGTTTTCTCCGCTTCCGGAGGACTTCCGCCACTCCTTCACGGCCATTGTTGCCAATGCCCCCTACGTGCCGGAAGACGACATTGCCTTCATGCCCCCGGAAGCCAGGCTTCATGAACCCGGGGCGGCCCTCAGCGGCGGGCCGGACGGCCTGGCGCTGCACCGGCGCATCGCGGCGGAGGCTCCCGGGTGGCTGCGGCCCGGCGGCTGGCTCCTGCTGGAGACCAGTGCCAGGCAGGCCTCCCGGACCCTGGTGATCTTGGAACACGGCGGCTTTTCGGCCACTGCGGGGCACAGTGGCGAGGTGGATGGCACGGTGGTGGCGGGACAGCTGCGCGGTGGTCGGGCAGCTACGCCAGCGCCTTGAGCAGCGAGTCGTAAACCCATTGCCGGTACCGCGTGCCCGACCAGCCGAAGGTGCCCCTCAGGGAAGCATAGGTGTCCGGGTGCCCGATGGTGAAGATGATGGCGGCAGCGTCGCCGTCGCCCATGCCGCCGGTCAGCCCGCCGCGCTCCCGGACGGCGGCGGCCGCCTCGCGGTAGTGCTCCATGCGCTGCCTGGCCCGGGCATCACGCAGCTGCGCGACGGCGGGGTCGACGGCGGCCGCCTGGGCAATGGCCGTGAAAACGGCGCCGCTGCGGGGCAGCCCCTCGGCAAACCAGTCGGCCAGCACGCCCGCCAAGGCAGGGAAGTCGGCGGCCCGGGAGGTGCGTTCACGCATGAATTCAGGCACGGTTGCCGGGGCGTTGGGGCCGGCGACGGCGGCATCGAGGACGGCCGAAAGGAGGGCAGGTTTGTTCCCGACGGAATTGTAGATGGTCTGGACCGCCACGCCCGCGGCCGCCGCGATGCCCCCGATGGTGGTGGACACATAGCCCTGGGTCAGGAACAGTTCGCCAGCCGCCCGGACAATGTCGAGGCGGGTTTGTGCCGCCTGCAACTCCCGCCGCCCCGCGCGGCCGGATGATCCTGCTGTGCCAATCATGAATCTAGAATAGCATTCCACTCACTGGAAGCGTATTCTAATGAAATCACAGGGCCACGGAGTCGCAGGAGGCGCATCATGGCTGCACGGGACACAGGCGGGACCATTGTCATCGGGGCGGGGCAGGCGGGGCTGGCCACGGCGTTCCACCTGGCCCGGCTGGGAGTGGACTGCGAAGTGCTGGAAAGGGGCGTGCCGGGGGAATCCTGGCGGCACCGCTGGGATTCGCTGCAACTGTTCACGCCTGCCCAGCACTGCAGCCTGCCCGGCCGACGGTTTCCGGCGCCGCGGGGGAGTTTCCCCGCCAGGGACCAGACGGTGGCATACCTGCACGACTATGCCGCAGAACTGCCGGTCACACCGGGCGTAACGGTGACCGCCCTTCGCCGCTCGGGCAGTGGGTTTGAGCTTGACACCTCCAGGGGAACCCGGTCTGCTGCACGGGTGGTGGTTGCCACCGGCGCCACTTCCGTGCCGCGGATTCCGGAGCTGTCACGGGAGCTGGCCCCCGGGCTGCGCCAGCTCCACAGCTCGGACTACCGCAACCCCGGCTCAGTTCCCCACGGTGGCGTCCTGGTGGTCGGCAGCGGCACCTCCGGCGTGCAAATTGCCATTGAGCTGGCCGAAACGCGTGAGGTGTGGCTGGCCGGAAAGGCGCCAGTCCACGTTCCCGATCCCCTGCTTAAGTACGCTGGGGCCCTCTACTGGCAGTTCATTCACCGCGCACTGACCCGGCGTACGCCGCTGGGCAGGAAGCTGGCACCCAAGGTGGTGGCCCATGGCGCCCCGCTGATCTCGGTGTCGACGGCGGATGCCGAACACGCCGGCGTCGTTCTCCTGCCACGCCTTGAGGCCGTCACCGACCGTGGCCTGCCTTCCTTCGCGGGGCGGCCCGCCCCGGCCATCTCAACGGTTGTTTGGGCCACCGGTTTCAGGCCGGACTATGCCTGGATTGCCGGCTTGGAACGCGACGGGAACGGCTGGCCGCTGACGGACAGGGGTGCGGCGGCCGGGCTGCCCGGGCTGTTCTTTGTGGGGTTGCCGTTCCAGTTTGGGCTGACGTCCCCACTGTTGGGCGGGGTGGGGCGGGACGCCAGGCATGTGGCCGGACGGGTTGCCGCTGCACAGCAGGCCGTGTGAAGTTGCCCCCGTCGGGACGATAATGGGGTCATCCCAGGCAACTGGCATGGACGGAAGCAGGGGGCAATGGAATCCCGATTCGGCATAGGCGCCGTGATTGTTGGGCTGCTGCCGGCCCAGGACCCGGCCGTCCTGCTGTGTGCCGCCGAACTGGCTGCGGCAACAGGGGTCCGGCTGGCCGGCGCCTACGTTGACCCGGCCAGCTACCTCATTGAGTGGGACCCGGACGGAAATGTCGACGGCAAGTCGCTGGACCCCGCCCTTGACCCGGAGGACGACGCGCTTCAGGCAGCCCATGAACTCGAGGCCCTGCTCCGCCGCGCGGCCGGTGCGTGCGGCGTGGAGTATTCCTTCCGCACACTGGGCGGTGACCCCGCCATGGCACTGGGCCGCCTGGCTGCGGCCATGTCCGCATCGGCAATAGTTGTCGGGACGCGCAGGCCCGGCGTGGCAGCCGGCGTCAGCGAGCTCGTCGGCGGCTCCGTGGCGCGGAAACTGTTCACCACCCAGCACGTCCCCGTGGTGGTGGTGCCGCGAACCGGGGTCAAGGCGGCCCACCAGGGCTGAAGCCCGGCAAGCAAAGGCCCACCAGGGCTCAAGCCCGGCAAGCAAGGGCCTGGTGCCGGCGTCGTTGGCAGGGGTGACGTCTGCGGCGGTCCTTTCAAAGCACGGGAATTCTGGCTAGCCTCGGGAGGGACCGACCGACACACAATGAGGAGCCATCCGTGAGCCTGCACAAGCACCACCCCCAGCATGACGCCATTGTTTTGGACCCGGCATTCGACGGCGGCGTGGGGTCCATTCCCAAGCACAGGCTGCCCCGCGGCACCCAGGATGCAGACGCCGCCCAGCGATTTGTCCGGGACGAGCTCATGCTGGACGGCAATGCCCGCCAAAACCTGGCCACCTTCGTCACCACCTGGATGGAGCCGCAGGCCGCCGCACTGATGCAGGAGTCGTTGGAAAAGAACATCATCGACAAGGACGAGTACCCGCAGTCGGCCGAGATTGAGCGGCGGTGCGTGAACATTCTGGCCAATCTGTGGAACGCGCCGGCGCCCACCGGGGGAGCGGACGCCGTGGGGTGCTCCACCACCGGCTCCTCGGAGGCCGCCATGTTGGCCGGAATGGCGCTGAAGTGGCGGTGGCGGGCGCGCCGGGAGGCCGCCGGGCTGGACACGGCGAAGCCCAACCTGGTGATGGGTGCCAATGTGCAGGTCTGCTGGGAGAAGTTCGCCCGCTACTGGGACGTGGAGGCGCGCCTGGTCCCACTTGACGGGGCGACCCACCTGACGGCCGCGCAGGCCGCCGCTGCCTGTGATGAAAACACCATCGGCGTGGTGGCCGTGCTGGGCTCCACGTTTGACGGCTCCTATGAGCCGGTTGCTGAAATGGCCGCAGCCCTGGACGAACTGCAGTCCAGGACAGGGCTGGACGTGCCGCTGCACGTGGACGCTGCATCCGGAGGCTTCGTTGCCCCGTTCCTGGACCCGGAGCTGGTGTGGGACTTCCGCCTGGACCGGGTGAAGTCCATCAACTCCTCCGGCCACAAGTACGGCCTGGTCTACCCGGGCGTGGGCTGGGTGCTGTGGCGCAGCACCGAGGACCTCCCCAAGGACCTGATCTTCAGCGTGGACTACCTGGGCGGGTCCATGCCCACCTTTGCGCTGAACTTCTCCCGTCCCGCAGCCCAGGTCATCGCGCAATATTACGTGCTGGTCCGGTACGGCTTTGACGGCTACCGGCGCATTCAGCAGCGCTCGCGCGACATTGCCGGCGCCATTGCCGACGGCGTGGGGCGGCTGGGGCCGTTCACCCTCCTCAGCCGCGGGGACGAACTGCCCGTCCTCGCCTTTAAGCTCACCGCGCCGGACGGCTGGAGCGTGTACGACCTCTCGCACGAGCTGCGCAGCTTCGGCTGGATTGTGCCTGCCTATCCCATGCCGGAGGGGATGGCGGATGTGGACGTGCTGCGGGTGGTGGTGCGCAACGGCTTCACCTTTGACCTGGCGGAGTCATTGCTGGTCGATATGGGCAAGTGCGTGGACAGGCTTTCCGGCGCCGCCAAGCGGGCTGTCGCCTTCCACCACTAAGCCGGGCGGCGCCGGCACAAAAAAGTTGTTGACAACGCTTTTCGGCGGGTTTAGCTTTAAAGAATCAACCAACTGGTTGATAAACGAATTAGTTGATTATAGGCAGTGGACACATGCAGGACACCGGACCTTACGACGACCGCCTGGACAAGGCCTTCCTGGCCCTGGCCGACCCCGTCCGCCGCAGCCTGGTGGCCCGGCTTTCACGCAGTTCGGCCACGGTGAACGAGCTCGCCGAACCGTTCCAGCTGAGCAAACAGGCCATTTCCAAGCACATCCAGGTGCTGGAGAAGGCAGGCCTGATCACCAGGACCCGGGACGGCCAGCGCCGCCCGTGCCACCTGGCACCGGCCGCCCTTGAGGAGCTCACCTTCTGGATCGACGGTTATCGCCTGGCTGCGGAGGCGCGCTTCAGGGCGCTGGATGGGGTCCTGGCCGCCATGAGAACTGCCCCGCCGCCAAACAAGGAAACACGGAAAGAAGTTGGGAAAGATGACTAGCCAAAACACCCTCGTTGTCACCGCCGAGCCGGGCGTGCCCTTCGTGGACAGCGTCCGTGAGGTGGATGCCCCGGTGGCGGACGTGTTCCGCGCCTACACCGACCCGGCCCTGGTGGCCCAGTGGATGGGGCCGCGGGAACTGACCATCGAGATCATTTCCTGGGATGCGCGCATTGGCGGAACCTGGGCGTACACCCACACGGATCCAAGCGGCAACGCGTACGGGTTCCGCGGCGTCTTCCATGACGTGACCCCCAATGCAGGCATTGTGCAGACGTTTGAATACGACGGATTCCCCGGCCACGTCAGCCTGGACCGAGTGGTCTTTGAGGACCTGGGCGGGCGCACCCGAATTGTCAACCACACCACGTTCCAGACGCAGGAGGACCGCGACGGCATGGTGGCCTCCGGAATGGAGCGGGGCATGTCCGAAGGCTACGAACGCCTGGAGGAGCTTCTCACCGGCAAGTAGGTGGGTTACCCCTGGGCAACCACCGTGGCCAGTTTCGCCAGGCCCTTTTCAAAGTCGCCACCCACCAGCTTGTCCATGTTCATGAACAGCATGAAGACCTTGTTCAGCCCCTTGCTTTCCCCGTCCATGGCCCAGGTGACCCGGGTGCCGGAACCTTCCGGGGCGAAGGTGAAAGTGATGGGGTTCAGGGCCTTCATGGGCTTCGTGAACTCAAGCCGGATGGCAATGCTGGCGGGCTCCGACGCGTCGGTGATTTCCATGGTGCCGGCACCGGCCTTGCCTTTGCCCTTCCAGGCGTACTTGGCGCCCACGCCCTTGACGGGCCCGTCATAAGTGCGCGTCATCGAGGGGTCGATGGTCTCCCAGGGGGACCACTTGACCCATTCGCGGAAGCTTTCGACAAACGGGTAGATGGCCTCGGCGGGCGCCTGGATGAGTGCGCTGCGGGTGACGTTGAATGATGACATGCGCCCATACTATGCGCCGTGCGCGCTGTGCAACAGATGGCCGCCCCGCGTGCCTGAAAGCCGGCCTGCGGTGTTGCTTCGACGCCGGAAGGTGCAGGATGGGACCATGGGCTACGACGACGGCGGTGTTATGGGCGGGGATCGGGATCACCTTGGCGCCACAGCGCACCCGAACGGGCTGCGGCCGCACCCGTGGCACCGCTTTGTGGCCCTGGGGGATTCGTTCACGGAAGGCCTGGGCGATCCGGAACCAGGCAGCCCGGGCGGCTTTCGCGGCTGGGCGGACAGGGTCGCGGAGGAACTTAGTGCCAGCCGGGAAGACTTTGCCTATGCCAACCTGGCCGTTCGCGGGCTGCTGCTCCGGCAGGTGTTTGACCGCCAGCTGGCCCCCGCCATCGCCTTGCATCCCGACCTGGTTTCCATCCAGGCCGGCGGGAACGACCTCCTGCATCCCCGTGCCGACCCGGACAAGCTGGCTGACGTCGTCGAGGGTGCCGTGGTGGAGCTGCGTGCGCTCGGGGCCACCGTGCTGGTTTTCGTGGGGCCGGATTCGGGCAGGTCCACTGTCATGGGCCAGTTCCGGACCAAGATTGCCATCTTCAATGAAAATGTGCGCAGCATTGCCGAACGCCACGACGCCGTGGTCGCAGACCTCTGGGCCATGACCGAGCTCCACGATCCGCGCATGTGGAGTCCGGACCGGCTTCACCCCTCAGCCATGGGCCACCATGCCGTGGCGGCCATGGTCCTGGACACGCTTAATGTTCCCCATTCCATGGTGCCCCAGCAACCCAAGCCGCTGCCTGCGCGGAGTTGGCGGGAGGCGCGGGCCGGGGACCTGGTCTGGGCACGGGAGTACTTTGTGCCGTGGGTGCTGCAGGGCCTGAAGAACCGCTCCCACAGCGACGGCTTCCAGGCGAAGAGGCCCTTGCCCGGACCAATAACGGGGCCGGCAGGCGGACCGCTCTTCGGCAACCCCGTCCCGCCCGGCCCGGAGGCCGAAAGTTAAGGCATGGTGGCGCCGTGAAAAGATTCCTGGCCCGCTGGCGGAGTGAACTGCGGGGCACCTTCAGCGCCAACTCGCCCACCATTCCCCAATGGGAGCTGGACCTCGAGCACGGGAACGACGGCGGCTACTTCGGCCCCGACTCCGCCGCCTGGGCCGTCCACGGATCAACGGCAACCCTGGTGGCCGGCATCCAGTCCCTGCTCATCCAATCACTCCACCCCGGGGCCATGGCCGGCGTCCACGACCACTCCGACTATGCCAGGGAACCGCTCTCCAGGCTGGCCGGGACCATCCGCTGGATTTTCACGCTGACCTACGGCGACACGGCCGCCGCGCAGGCTGCCTGCTCCCGGGTGCTTAAAATCCACCGCCACATCACCGGCCGCTACACCACGGCCGCGGCGGAGGAGATGCAGTACAGTGCCAATGACCCTGACTTGCTGCGATGGGTGCACTTGGCTTTCATCGAGGCGTTCCTTGCCTCCAGCCGGTATGTGGGTGGCCCCATGCCGGGAGGGCCGGATTCCTATGTGGCCGACTGGGCAGTTGCAGGCCATCTCATGACAGTAAACAATCCGCCGCTCACGGAACGCGAACTTCACCAGCAGCTGGCGGCCTTCACCCCGGAACTGCGCTACGATCACCGCGTTGCGGACACCGTGGCCTTCCTGAAGAACCCGCCGCTGCCGCGTTCGCAGCAGCTGGGCTACAGGATTCTCTTTGCCTCGGCGGTGGCGGCCATGGCTCCTGAATACCGTGCCCTGCTCCGCCTGGACACGCCCAGGGTGGGAAGGGTCCGGCTCCCGGTGAGGTCGGCTGCGAAGGTGGTGCTCGGCGTCGTGCGGTGGGGGTTGGGAACGCCCGGGCCCAGCGAACGGTCAGCCCGGGCCCGCAGGCGGCGCCTGGGCCTGGACGGGACTGAAGCCAACTAGGCCACAGCGCGGCCCACGCGCCGGCCGGCTGCGGCGGGCCTATGCGGCGTCGAGCTGGTGAACGTTGCGGGAGAGGTAGATGTGGTTGTCGTCCACCCTGTCAATGGCACTGAGCGGGGCGAAGCGGCTGCCGGACCACACGCCGTGGCCGGCAATTTTGACGAAGCCGGCGCGGAACAGGCGCGAGGACATTTCCTTGGGCACGCGCGGTGTGGCGCCGAAAATGGCGGTCAGAATCAGGTTGATCGGGTCCTGGGTGGAGACGCTGGCGGCTTCCTCAAAATCAGCGATTTTCGCGTTGGCCGGTTCCACATGGCTTACCTTGCCAATCTGGCGTCCCTCCGAGTCAATAACCAGCATGCCCTTGATGACGTGGTCGTAAGTGATCATTTCGACACCCTCCTTGAACTCTTAGTTGAACTATAGCTCCACGAGGGTAAAAGTCCCCTGAATGTTCATGCCAATTTTGCAACGGTGGAAAGCGGTGGACATTTCTCACAGGAGACACGCAATTTCCGTGCTGTCCGCGCCCAGCAAGGGGCAATTTACTGGAGAAGCCAGGCAAGGGCCAGACGGAATTAAGGAGTATCGGTGAGCCAAGAAGCACCAGAGAATGATGCTGCGGGCCGGGTGCCTGACGCGCGCGACGGCGGCGCCCGACCATACAACCCGCCCACCCAGGCGCTGCCCAGCACCGGCCAGCCCCCGGGCGCCCAGTTCAGCGCGGCCGGCCCCGGAACGCCCCCTGTCTGGCGGGGCACCAACTCCACCATGGCTGCGCCGCTGAAGAAGAGGTGGTGGACCATCCCCAAGGTGATCATTGCCGGGGCCATAGCCGTGCTGCTGTCAGGCGGAGTTGGCGGCGCCGTCGGCTACGGCATCGGCCATGCAAGCGTCCCGCACCACGGCTTTGGCCAATCCGGCCAGCTCCGCTACGGCCACGGCGGATTGGGCAACGGCACCATTCCAGGGCAGGGCGGCACGGGCGGAAACGGGTCCGGAAGCAATTCCGGGTCCGGCAGCAGCAACCCCTAAAACTTCCTGCGGGGCAGTGCACTGGCACTGTTCCGCAGGATGCCACGAGGCTAGCCTTGGAAGAGGAAAAGTCGGGGCAAACCGCCCCGGCCCTGGGAGGAAACCATGTTGGCAGGCAGCCGTGCATTTAGCGGATATTCGGTGGACGACGTCGGAACGGTCCGGGACTTCTATTCCCGCACCCTGGGCCTGGACGTGGGCGAGGACCACGGGATGCTCAAGCTGAACCTGGCCGGCGGAGGCCAGGTGCTTCTCTACCCCAAGGGGCCGGCCCACGTGCCGGCGACATTCACGGTGTTGAACTTTCCCGTGCCGGACGTTGATTCCGCCGTGGAGGCACTTGCCCGGGTCGGGGTGGCCTTTGAACACTATGAGGGCACGCCTGCTGAAACCGACGACAAGGGCATCTTCCGTGGCGGGGGGCCGCTGATCGCCTGGTTCAAGGACCCCGCGGGGAATGTCCTCAGCGTGGTCCAGGAATAGGGGCCGCAGGCCGGGCAGGCCTGCGGCGAGCCTGGGTCGCCACAACTTCCGTGATTTCCAAGATGATCTGCGTGGAATACTATCTGTGTGACAACATAATTTCTGGGTGTGGAGGCAATTGTGGAAATCGGCGCCTACAGTTTTGGCGACACCCCGCTGGAGGCGGACGGTTCGCCGCGCCCCACTGCGGAGGGCATCCGCAACTTGTTTGACGCCATCGTCCATGCTGACCGGGTGGGGCTGGACTATTTTGGAGTGGGGGAGCACCACACGGTGTCCATGCCCGCATCCTCCCCGGGCGCCCTGGTGGCGGCGGCCGCCGCGGCCACCAAAAACATCACGCTGGGCAGCGCCGCAAGCATTATCAGCACTGATGACCCTGTGCGGGTCTTTCAGCAATTTTCCACGGCTGACGCCGTATCAGGCGGAGGGCGCATCGAAATCACTGCAGGTCGCGGTTCCTCGGTGGAAACCTTCCCCCTTTTCGGATACGACCTGGCAGATTATGACCAGCTGTACTCCGAAAAGCTGGCACTGCTGATGGCCATCAACAGTGCTGAAATGGAAAACATTTCGTGGAGCGGCAGCGTGCGCCCCGCCATTGACAACCTGGCCGTCGTCCCCCGCCCCATACTGGGAAAGCTGCCGCTGTGGATTGCCACGGGAGGCAGTCCGGCGTCGTCCGCAAGGGCAGGGAGCCTGGGACTGCCGGTTTCCTACGGCATCATCGGCGGGGCACCCCACCGCTTTGCCCCGCTGGCCCGGCTTTACCGGGAGTCGGCCGCCCAGGCAGGGCATGCGGGGGACGGCATCAAGGTTTCGGTGGCGGCGCTGGGACTGGTTGCCCCCACCAAGAAGGAGGCCTTGGAGCGCTTCTACCCGGGTTGGCACAACCTCAACGTGGAGATGGGGCGCCTGCGCGGATGGCCCGCCCCGGACAGGAACGCCTACCTGGCCCAGGCCGAGGCCCCCGGCGCCTACTATGTGGGCGACCCTGATGAGGTGGCAGAGCGGATAGTTCACCTGCACGGGTACATGGGACACATGCGGCACTTCCTGCAAGGGGACATCGGTGGGTTGCCGCACCAGCACCTCCTGGAATCAATCACGCTGCTGGCCACGGAGGTCAAGCCGCGGGTGGAGCGCCTGCTCTCGAAAAAGTAGGGTGGCGCCCGGACGTTTCAGGCTGCCCCGGACACTGCCCTTGACACTGCCCGCGGCGGTGGACAGCATTGCCTCAACAGCAATTCCACGCAGCGGGAGATGGCCATGGACCCTGACGGTGGCAACAAACTTGCCCCAGCGCTGACACACGCCCAGCTGGACGCCTTGCGGCCCCATGTGGTGGAGCTTCAGGATGGCGCCCTGGCCACCACGGCCCAGCTGAATACGACGGCGGCGGATGTCGACGCGATTTTCACCACGCACCTCCCGGCCTTTATCCAGGCGCGGGGCGGCGGACCCGTGCCTGTCATGTTTTGGGCGCACGGCGGGCTGGTGGGCGAGGGCCAGGCGCTGGAGACTGCCCGCCAGCTGCTTCCCTGGTGGCTGGCCAACGGCATTTATCCTGTGTACTTCATTTGGCACACCGGCTTGTGGGCCACCCTCGGAGACCTGCTGGCCAGCCACGTCACCGGCACATCCGCGGCGCAAGCGCGCCCGGCCGGGGCCTGGACGGATTCAACGGACACGGTGATCGAGGACGCCGTAAGGGCCCTCGGCGGGCCCGCCGTGTGGGAAGCCATGAAGGAAAATGCGCGGCTGGCGTCGATCGCGGGCGGGGGAGCGGCCCTGGTGGCGCAGCGCCTGCAGGCGTTTCTTGCCGCCCGGCCGGGCGCCCTGACGCTGCACGCTGCCGGCCACAGCGCGGGGGCCCAGTTCCATTCACATTTCATCCCGGCCGTGGTGCGTCCGGGACCGGGCTTTGACAGCTGCTCCCTGCTGGCACCCGCCCTCACCACCGGGGAATACAAGGCAACGCTGCGGCCGCTGGTGGGGGCAGGCATCGCCTCCACCGCGGTGTTTGGCATGAAGGAAGCTGTGGCTCGCGCCGACAATTGCTTTGGACTGTACCGAAAATCACTGCTGTACCTGGTCGGCGGAGCCCTGGAACCCCATCCGGGCACTCCCATCCTGGGCCTGCAGCAGTCCTTGCTGGCAGACGCGGAATTGCGTTTGCTGTTTTCGGGCTCGCACCGGGCCGCCGCCGTCTGGTCGATTGCTGACACCGGCCCCCTCC
Source organism: Arthrobacter silviterrae (assembly GCF_011045165.1). Classification (GTDB taxonomy): domain Bacteria; phylum Actinomycetota; class Actinomycetes; order Actinomycetales; family Micrococcaceae; genus Specibacter; species Specibacter silviterrae. The sequence goes on along the minus strand of NZ_JAAKZI010000019.1, from coordinate 37,544 downwards.
GCTCACGCAGCAGCGCCACCAGCCACGCGGCATTCCAACATGACGCCCCGACAATGGACAGCGTGGTGCGCCGCATTACCGGGCGCGACAACATCATTTCCTTCGGCGCCGCGAGCCATCCAGGTGTTCTCTCGGCGGCGGCGCGAATGGCGCGCTAACTCCGGTCCGTGAAGTTTCAGGCGGTGTCAGCCGGCGCGTTCGGGCCACAGCCCGGGCAGCATGGGCGTGTTGCCAAACAGTTCGGAGGCGTCATCCGGGACGGCAGGCAGGACAAAATTCTCCACGGGCGGCTCGCCCATCTCGATGAGCAGCTCGTCGATGGAGGTCTGCCCCTCGATCTCCCCGGGAATCTCAAAGTCCATGGCTAAATCGTACGGTTGCCTGGCGCTGCCGGGGAAGGGACACGCCCACACCGGGCGGCGGGCCGCCACGTTTTGTCTGGGCGTATACTCAACTTCGTGGCTATCACAGTGACTGTGCCCTTGGGGCGTTTGGAGGTTGTCGGCGAATCACTCGCCGACGCCAGATAGCGCCGTTTTCCCCGGTGAATTACCCCGGCGCCGTTTGGCGCCCCTTTCCACCCAAGTCTGTCCCTGCACGGTTCAAGGCGGCACAGCCGCACGGCAGGGACCACGAGAAACGGCAACCACACCATGCTTTCACTTGACGAAAAAACCATCCGCTCCTCCTTCATCAACGCCTCCCAACGGGAGCGCAGCAACATGAACTTGCCCGAGAATTTTGACACCCTCGACTGGGACGGCCTGGACTTCCTGGGCTGGGGCGACAAAAAGTACCCCGAGCTTGGCTACGCCGTGGCCTGGACGGGAGGGCGCCCCGTGGGGGTCCTCCTGCGCCAGGTGGAGGGCAAAACACGCAGCCGTCCCCAATGCGCCTGGTGCGAGGACGTGTACCTGCCCAACGACGTGGTCTTTTTCAATACCAAGCGGGCCGGGGCTCCGGGGAGACAGGGGAACACTGTGGCCACCCTGGTGTGTGCCAACTTTGAATGTTCCGCCAATGTCCGCAGGCTGCCGCCCGTGGCGTATCTCGGCTTTGACGTGGAGGCCGCACGTGTGGAAAGGATTGCCGCCTTGCAGGGAAACGTTGAATCCTTCTTGCGCAAGGTGGGCGGGGACACCCCATGAGTGCCTTTGCCACACCATCCCTCAAGCGGACCATGTCCTTCCGGGACCTTGTCATGAACGGGCTGGTGTTCATCGGCCCGGCCGCCGCCGTGGCCGTTTTTGGTCCGCTCGATGCGAAGAGCCACGGGGCCACTGCCATGGTGTACATCGCGGCAACCGTCGTCATGGGCTTCACGGCCTTGTCCTATGCCAAGATGTCCGTGGCCGTGCCCAAGGCAGGATCAGTGTTTTCATACGCCACGGCCGGCATTGGGCCGGGCACCGGCTTCATGGCCGGCTGGATGGTGTTGCTGGACTACATGCTGATCCCCAGCGTGGCGTACTTGTTCACGGGGCTGGCCATGCATTCGTTTGTGCCGGCCGTCCCCACCTGGGCCTGGACGGGCGCGGCCGTGGTGGTCACGACCATCCTGAACCTGACGGGTGTGAAAAACATAGCCCGCGCGGCCCTGGTGGTGGCCCTGGCGGAGGTCCTGGTGCTTGCTGCCGTGCTGGTGGGCGTGGTGGCGGTGCTGGCCACCGCCGGCGCCACCCGGCCCCTGCTTTCACCCCTGCTGGGGGTGGGCGGCTTTTCGCTGACGGCGGTCCTTGCTGCCGTCTCCATCGCCGTGCTGTCGTACCTGGGCTTTGACGCGATTGCCACGTTTGCGGAAGAAAACGCCGGTGACGCCAGGCTGATAGGCCGGGCCACCCTGGTGTGCCTGGTAATTGCCGGCCTGCTGTTTGTGGCCCAAAGCTATTTGGTGGCGTTGATTTCACCCACGTCCCCGGCCGAACTCGCAGCCCACCCGGAGCTGCAGGGCACCATTTATTACGACATCGTGCGGGAAGCCGTTGCCCCCTGGCTCGCCACCGCCCTGGGGGTGGCCAAGGCCCTGGGCGCCGCCTTCTCCGGAATGGTTGCGCTGGCAGCGGGCGGCCGCGTTGCGCTGACCATGGCTCGGGAAGGGAAGCTGCCCCGGGCCTTGTCCGGCGTGTCTGCGCGCACAGGCATTCCCACCGTCTCCACGGTGACAGTCACTGCCGTCACCCTGGTAGTGGCAGTGTGGGCCGCCTCCGCTCCGGACGGCCTTGACCTGCTGGTGTCCGTGGTCAATGTCGGCGCCCTGTGCGCGTTTGTGCTCCTGCATGCCTCCGTGGTGGGGTACTTCGTGGTGCGCGGCGGCAGCCGGCGCTGGGTGGGCCATGTGGTGTTCCCGGCACTGGGCGTGGCCACGTTGGTCCCCGTCCTGGTGCTGGTCAACCACCGGGCCCAGCTGGTGGGCGCCGTCTGGCTGGCTGCCGGCCTGGTGACGGTCGCCGTGCAGCGGAGGCGTGGTGCTGCGATGCCGCGGAGCTAAGCTCCGAGGCATGCGCGGCCGGCCTCAGGGGCCTTCCGGTGCTTCCTTCGCGGCCTGCTCAAGCTGTTGGCGGTACTGCTTCCACCACCTTTCGTCCTGGTGGGGCAGGTTTTCGTTGCCGCGGCGCAACCCCGCCATTCCGTCAATGAGTTCGCGCACTATGTCGGCGTGCCCGGCATGGCGGTGTGTCTCGGCGATCATGTGGACCAGGATTTGCTGCAGCGTCACCTCCTGCCGGCCCTCCGCCCACCAGGGCACCCGCCCGGGTGCGTCGAGGGGCAGGGCGGCGATGGTGCCGTCGGCATGCGCGCAGGCCGCGCGGTAGAGTCCGGTGATGTAGTCACGTGATTCGCCGGCCGTCGCCCACATGTCCACGTTGGAGCCGTCATCGTCCGACCAGGGAAGCACGATGTCGGCGGCCCTGCCAAACACCGTCCCAAAATAATCCAGCTCGCAGCCTGCAAGATGCTTGACGAGACCTAGCAGGTTGGTGCCGGTGGGCGTCCTTGGGCGCCGGATGTCAAAGTTTGACAGCCCCTCAAGCTTCCACAGCACGGCTTCCCGGGCGGCGTCGAGGTAGCGCTGGAGCACATCTTTCGGATCAGTTTCAACCATGTGGGGAAGACTACCGCCCGCGACGGCACATTCCCACAGGCAATGTGTCCCGCCATGCCGGCGGCAGGACCGGTCATCGGGCCGCCGTACCACGCGGTGCGAATCAACCCTTGAAATCGACGTCCATGGCCGGCGTGACGGCTGCCGTGCGGCCGGGCGCGTCCTGGTACTGCCAATACAGGTTTGTGTGCGCAATGACTGCCTCCACCGGCGGGGCTCCCCAGGCGGTCTTGTCCCCGGCCGTGTGGGCATCACCCACGAGCGTCACGTCGTAGCCGCGCGTGAACGCGCCGTGGATGGTGGAACGGATACAAGCGTCCGTTTCGGCGCCGGCCACCACCAGCCGGCCTACGCCGGCGCGGGCCAGCACGTCCTCCAGGTTCGTCCCTTCGAACGAGTCCCCATAGGACTTGTGGACCAGCGCCTCCGGTTCCCGGCGGACCAGCTCCGGCACGTACTTCCAAGCTTCGCTGCCCTCTTGCAGTTCCTCATCCGAGTGCTGGACCCAGACCACTGGAACGCCCTCGCCACGGGCCTTCTCAACCAGCGCTTGGATGTTGGCGACGACGGCGTCTCGCCCAAGGGCCCCGTCCACCACGCCGTTTTGGACGTCGATGACAATCAATGCCGTGTTGGGCCGGTCCGCAAGTGTGGTCATGGTGCTTCTCCCTGGTCGGTGGAGCTGGATTGCTTTCAGATTTCCAGACTAACCGGGACCACTGACAGGCACCATGGCCGCAAGCTTGCAGTGACTTCGCAGCCTCCAGCTGCCGGCGTCGGGCGGGACCGGGCAGCCGAAAATTTTTTGGGCCGTTGTCGATTTCCCCTCGCGCCATTCGACCAATGGGTGAGAAGGTCGAGAGGCGGCCTTCCACAACCAAGGAGTGCATCATGGCAAAGTACATGCTGATCTGGCGCCCGAGCGATGCGTCAATGGCAAAGTTCCAGGACATCGACTTCACCGACATCATGAACGCGATGGGCAAGTTCACGGACGAAATGATCAGGGCCGGGGTCCTGCTTGCCGCCGAGGGCCTTGCCGATCCGGCAGAGGGAGTGGTGGTCGACTTCACGGGGGAGGTTCCCGTCGTCACCGACGGGCCCTACGGGGAAACGAAGGAACTGTTCAACGGCTACTACATCATTGACGTTGCCTCAATCCAGGAAGCCGTGGAATGGGCCAAGCGGGCACCCTACATGCAGGGGAGCAAGGCCGAAATCCGCCGGGTGCCCACCATCGACGAGTTCCCGCAGGACAACGAGTGGATCCAGAAGGAACGCGCCTGGCGCGAACAGACAGGGCAGCTCTGATCCGCCATGGAAATGCAGGGCGGGAACGGCTGTGAATGAGGCCCGGGGCGCCGTCGAGGCGGTGTGGCGTATGGAGTCCGCCCGCATCGTCGGCGCCCTGGCCCGCTACACGGGTGATTTCCCGCTGGCGGAGGACCTGGCCCAGGAGGCGCTGGCCGAGGCCCTGGTTTCCTGGTCAGTGGACGGGGTGCCCGCCCAGCCCGCGGGGTGGCTGCTGACGGTGGGCCGCCGTCGGGCGATAGACACCTTCCGGCGCCGGGCCGCGCGGGACGAACGCTACGCGCTGCTGGCCCGCGGGCTCGACGGCGAAACGCCGGGACCGGACGCCTTGTTTGACCCTGAAGCGGTCGACGACGACATCCTCGCGCTGATGTTTGTCTCCTGCCACCCCGTCCTGGCCAGGGAGGCGGGGATTGCCCTGACGCTTCGCGTGGTGGGCGGCCTCAGCACAGCCGAGATCGCCAAGGCGTTCCTGGTCCCGCAACCCACCATCCAGGCCCGCATCACGAGGGCGAAGAAGGCGCTGGCCGCGGCAAACGTCCCTTTCGCCGTGCCCCCGCCGGAGGAACGTGCCGCGCGGCTGGGCTCCGTGCTCCAAGTGGTCTACCTGATTTTTACTGAAGGGTCCTACGCGTCCGGCGGCCCGGAGTGGATCCGCACCAGCCTGGCCTCGGAGGCCCGCCGGCTGGCCCGCGTGCTGGTCCGGCTGGTCCCGCAACCTGAAGTGTTCGGGCTGCTGGCGCTGATGGAACTGACCACGGCCAGGTTTCCGGCCCGGCTGGATGCCGCAGGCCGGCCGGTGCTGCTGGAGGACCAGGACCGGCGGCTGTGGGACCAGTCGGCCATCCGCCGCGGCCGGGCCGCGCTTGCCCAGGACGTGGCCGCCGGCCGAGGCCTGGGCGTTTACGGGCTGCAGGCCTCCATTGCCGAATGCCATGCCGTGGCCCGGTCGGTGAAAGAGACTGACTGGCCGCGGATTGTTGCACTGTACGGGGCCTTGGGGAAGCTGGCCCCGTCGCCCGTCATTGAACTCAACCGTGCTGTGGCGGTGGCGGTGGCGATGGCTTCCGGCCCGGAAGCCGGGCTTGGCGTGCTTGACGCGATCGACGCCCGCGGCTGGCTGGCGGAAACGCACCTGTTGCCGTCCATCCGCGGTGAACTGCTCCTGCGCCTGGGGCGCATTGGGGAAGCCCGGGCCGAGCTTTCGAGGGCCATCGGCCTGTGCGGCAATGATGCCGAACGTGCCGTGCTCCAGGACAAGCTCGACGGCGTGGGCCGGGTTTAGCGAGCGGGCCACGCCTGGGCTTGCTGGCCGATCAGCGTCTTGAGATTGCCGTTGATGTACCCGCCCCAGGCGGATTCGCACCTGTCGTAGCACTCGAAGTCCGGGACCAGGCCCTCGTGCGTGAATGTCACCAGCGTGCGGCCGTCCTGCTCGGCAACGTCGAACGTCACGGTGGTCCCGGTCCATTCCTCCTTATTTTCGGCGAAGGTCAGCTGGCTGTCGAGAACCAGCCAGGCCACGCGGCTTGAAGGGCTGAGCTCGGTGATGCGGAACTTGGAGTAGTGGATATCCGGAACGCGGTAGGTGAATTCGTCGCCAAGCTTCTCGGTGCCTCCCTCGATGTCCCCCGTCCACCAGCCACGGACGTTGTTGATGGCCGAGAAGGCCTGTTGCGGGGTCTGGTCAACCACAAAGCTGATGCGCATGGACTTGTCCATGGTGGTGCTTCCGATCTTTCCTGGGCCGCTCGCGGTTGCGATGCAACCCGCTGTTTAATGTGATGGGTATTACTTTAGTGACACTTCCGCCATGCTGTCGTCCGGGGGCCGGACCTGGGGATCCTAGGATGGACAGGCCCACCTTTCCCCTTACCGTGCACTGTGCCTTCCGGCAGGATTAGAGCCATGGGCAGCACAGGAAGGGACCGCACCGTGACCGAACTTCAGGCAACGCCGCTCGAGGCAGGACCGACCATCCGCCAGCCCCGGGGGCTGCGCGTCGGCGACACCATCGAGTCCTGGCGCGGGGGCCGGCTTGAGGCGGCTGGAATTGTGAGCCGAACCCTGCCGTCCGTGGCGATGGCGTGGATCGTGTGCGCCAGGACGGGAACTCTCAAGCTGGTCGACCAGCAGACCACCGACCTAGTTGTGGTGGCCGCGGCCGGCTGCGGCACCCGGGAGGGGGCGGCACCCGGGGGGTGCCGCCGTCGCCAGTCCCTGCGGGCGGAACGGCCCGGCCAGGTCACGACGTGGAGCGGACAGTCCAGAAGTCGCTGGCCAGTGACGTGCTGAGCAGGTAGGCGTAGGGCATGGTGGCGTAGCCGGCCTTGCCCCAGCCGTTGCCCCACGAGTTGCGGATGGTAAAGCGCTGGCTGGAATCGTCGTATCCCACGGCCACCACGCAGTGCCCGCCCAGGACCGCTTCGCCGGCGGCCGGCATGGGGACCACGCCGGTCTTGGCCACGTCGGGGCTTTCGAAGCTGTCGTAAACGGTGAAGCCAAACACGATGGGGTACCCCGCGGCCAGGCAGCCCTTCATTTGGCTGAGCGTTTGGCCGACTCGTGAATACACGATGGCCCTGTGCTTCTTGGCAGCCGTGTAGCAGGCCGCCTTGGGCTTGGTGGCAAACTTGGCAATGTCGTACGGCCAGAGCGTTTCATCGCAGGCGCCCGCCGCGGCCACCGTCTTGATGCCGTCGCGGATCTGGGCGCCGGAATCGGACTTGACGGTGCCTTCAATGACGCGCTCGTTGTAGTAGATGAACAGGCGCGACGGCGTGGACGTGTCCGCCAGGCCCTCCTTCAGGGCGTCAAACTGGAGCACCCCGGCCACGCCGTTGCCGGTGCAGGAGCCCAGCTGCCCCTGGTCGTAGACAGGCGGGCAGTTCGCTGTCAGGTCGACGGCGGGCGGCAGGCTGGCCTGCACGGCCGCCGGTGCCGCAAAGTGGTAGTCGCGCTGGTCGGGAAGGTCGGGGACCCATCCGTACCGGGAGTTGGTTCTGGCCATGATGCTGTGCCTCCTTGCCCATGCCGTGGTCCGGGCGGGCCTTGCAGCAGCATGGTTAGTCACGAGATTCCTCCCGGGCAGGAGCCTTGTCAAGGGGACATTGTCAAGGGGGCCGGCGCGAACTTGGCGGCGACAGCCGGGCCCGGGGCCGGGCATGGCGCGCGGCCCCGGGCCGGACCATGCTAGCGGATGCCTTCCTTGGCAAAGGCAAGCACGGCGGGCGCGTTGTTCTTGTCAATGATGGACGGCCCGGTCAGCACGGGAAGCCCGCCGCCCACCTTGAATCCGCCTCGCTTGTACTGCCAGAGCGCGTCGATGGAGTCATAGCCCTGCAGCCACGGCTGCTGGTCCACTGTGAACTGCACCTTGCCGTCAATGATCGACTGGGCGAGGGTTGCGTTCAGGTCGAAGGAGGCCACCTTGACCTTGTCCTGCAGGTTCAGGCTGGTGACGTCCTTGACAATGGTGAGCGTGATGGGCGCCCCCAGGCCGATGATGGCGTCCGCGTTGGAATCGGCCTGCAGCTTCGCCGTCACGGTGGAGTCGACCTGGCTCATGTCCGTGCCCTGCACGTAGAGGATTTCGGTGCCGGGAACCTTGGTCTTGACACCGGCACACCGGGCCTCCAGCCCTACATTGCCCTGCGCCTGGATCACGCAGATGGGGTGCTTGACACCCTCCGCCGCCAGCCGGGCACCCACTGCGGCGCCGGCCACGTTCTCATCCGAGCCAAAGTGGGTGAAGGCCCCCAGGCTCTTGAAAACGTCTTCGCCGGAGTTCAGGCTGACCACGGGAATGCCCGCATCCTCGGCCTTCTTCAGCACGCCCTTGAGTGCATCCGGCGTGGCCAGGGTGACGGCAATGCCGTCCACTTTCTGGTCGATGGCCTGCTGCACCAGCTGAGACTGCTTTCCGGCGTCGGTGTCCGAGGTGTAAAGCAGGGTGACGTTGTCCTTGTCGGCGGCCTCCTGGGCCCCCTTGCGGACAATGTCCCAAAACGTGTCACCGGCCGGGGCGTGGGTGATCAGGGCAATCTTCAGTCGAGGCGTGGTGGCCACCTGCCCGCCGCCCCCTGCTGCGGACGAGGTGGCTGGGCGGCCGCCCGTGCTGGAACAGGCGCTCAGCGCCAGCATTGGCACCACTGCGGCCGCCATTGCCGCCATGCGCCATGAAAACTTCCTCACAATTGATCTCCTTTGATGTGTGGGACTGCCCTTGGACGCTGTTTTCGCTGGGAACTCGCAGCGTCCAGGCAGGGACTGTTGAGGCCGTGGGGTGGGCCGGCGCCGCACATCAGCTATTCAAGACAAGTTGTCAAGACAAAGTGCTGGCGTGAGAAAAACTGTACGTGCCCCCACGGGCATCCACAAGGCTTTTTAGGAAATTATTTGCAACGCTCCAAATTCGACCCGTGGCCCGAGGCCCAGCAAATGCCAAGAACGACGGCGGCGCCCGGCTCAGGGGCTCACGGCCGCCGTGGTGCCCCGGGGGGCCAGCTCGGGCTGGATCAGCGTGCGCAGCAGCGGGCGCGAGGATTCCTCCATGCGGGCCAAAAGTGCCCGTGCCGCGCCGATGCCCACGTCACCGCTCTTGGCGTCAATGGAACTCAGGTCAAGGTAGCGGGACATGGCCAGCGGTGAGTTGTCGTAGCCGAGGACGGAAACGTCCCGGGGCGCCTGCAGCCCCCGCTCCCGCAGTGCGGCCAGCGCCCCCACCGCCATGATGTCGTTGGCGGCGAAGATTGCCGTGGTGTCCGGGAAGTGCTCCATGAGTGCGCGGGCGGCCTGGTAGCCGTCCTCCTCGCTGGTGCCGTGCCCCTCGCCCCACAGGCGCACCGGCAGGCCGGCTTCGGCGCACCGCAGGAGGAAGCCGGCCCGGCGGTGCGCTGCAGCGCCGCCCGATCCGGTCAGGTGGGCGATGCGGGTGTGGCCCAGGTCCAGCAGGTGTCCCGCTGCCAGCCGCCCGCCGGCGTTGTCGTCGTTGGCAACAAGGTCGGCCCCGTCGGGGATGCGGTCCCGCCACCCGGCAACAACCGTGGGCGCCCACGTGGCCGGCAGCATGGAATCGCGGGGGTCCATGGCCACCACGATTCCGTCAACCCGCAGGGACAGCAGCTGGTCGATGGGCCCGTTTCCGGGCGTTTCGTCGCCCGGCGAATCCACCACCGTGACGTGGTAGCCGTGCTGCTCCAGCTCGGCCTGCAGGCCGTGGAGCAGCTCGACAAACCACAGGTTGCGGTAGTCGTCGATGATCAGGCCGATTGTCTTGCTGGCGCCCCCTGCCAAGGTGGCAGCCGCCCGGCTGGGGCGGTAGCCCAGCTCCTTGATGGCAGCATCCACCGCAGCGCGCTTGGGCTCCCGGACCAGCGGGGAGCCCTGCAGCACCAGGGACACCAGGGACGTGGACACGCCCGCGTGCCGGGCAACGTCGGAGATGGTGGGGCGCCGCGCCTTGGAAGCTTTGGAGGCCATGGTGGAAATCCTTTCGTCACTGACATCTGAGACTACCGCCACCGTGCCCTATTGACAGGACAAATGGATGAAACTAATCTGACTGAATCAACACAATTTGTAGCGCTCCAAATAATCGTCAACACAGCCGAGCAACGGCTGGAATCCACAAGGAGAATCCCAATGCCCCAAAGTTTAGGCGTGGCCGTCATCGGTGCCGGCATGGCAGGAAAGGCGCACGCTGCGGCGTACCGCGCCGCCTCCACCCTGTACAGCCCGGTGCTGCCGCCCGTGCGGCTGGTGTCCATTGGCGACGTCAATGCAGAATTTGGCAGCCTCGCCGCCCGGCGCTTCGGCTATGAACGGTCCGACACCTCCTGGCAGGCCATCGCCGCGGCGGACGACATCGACGTGGTCAGCGTGGTCATCGCCAACTCCCTCCACCGGGAGGTGGTCGAGGGGCTCCTCGCCGCGGGCAAGCACGTGCTCTGCGAGAAGCCGCTCAGCGACACGCTGGCCGATGCCCGGGCCATGGCGGACGCCGCGCGCAACGCCAGTTCCGTTGCCCGGATCGGCTACACCTTCCGCCGCACCCCCGGCATTGCCTACATTCGCAACCTCATCCAGTCCGGGGTCCTTGGCAAGGTGCTGCATTTCAGCGGTCGCTACTGGACGGACTACGGCTCCAGCCCGCAGGCGCCGATGAGCTGGCGCTACAAGGGCACGGCCGGGTCGGGCGCCCTGGCCGATGTCGGCAGCCACCTGGCCTATGTTGCCGAATTCCTGTGCGGCGACGTCCGCTCCGTCGACGGCGGCCAGCTCAGCACGGTCATCGGCGAACGGCCCCTGCCGCTGGGCGCCGTCATGGGTCACGACCATGCAGCCGTCAGCGACACCTTCGAGGCGGTCGAGAATGACGACTACGCCGCCTTTTCCGCCACGTTTGACCAGGGTGTGGGCAGCTTTGAGGTGTCCCGCGTTGCCGCCGGCCACGCCAACAGCCTGATCTTCGAGGTATTCTGTGAGAACGGTGCCGCCACCTTTGACCAGCGCCGCCCTTCCGAAATCAGCTTGTTCCTCAACGAGGGCGCCTCATCGCAGCGCGGCTACCGCCAGGTGATCCTGGGCCCCGAACACCCGTACATAGGCGGCGGCCTCGCCATGGACGCCCCCAGCGTCGGGTTCGGCCAGAATGACGCCTTCGGCTACCAGGCCAGGGCCTTCCTGGAAGAGGTGGCCGGCTTTGACGGTCCTGATGCCCTGCCGCGCAATGCAACGTTCGACGACGGCGTCCACAACATGGAACTCCTCGACGCCGTGGCCCGGTCCGCCCAGGCCGGCGGCAGCGCCGTCGCCGTCGGTGCAGGAAAGCTGGCTGCAGCATGAAACTGGGCGTCTACAACGCGGTCCTGCATGACCGCACCCTCCCCGAGGCCCTCACGGTGGTCCGGGACCTGGGTCTGACGGGCATTGAGCTCAACTCCGGCGGCTTCCTGCCTGCCGTCCACATTCCGAGCTTTGACGCGATCCTGGAAAGCGACGCCGCGCGCGACGACTTCCTGGCCCTCTTTGAGGGGACGGGCGTGGCCATTGCCGGGCTGAACTGCAACGGCAACCCGCTGCACCCCAACCGCGCCATTGGGGAAAAGCATGCCGAAGACATCCGGCGCTCCATCCGCCTGGCCAACCGCCTGGGCCAGCACCGCGTGGTGACCATGTCCGGGCTGCCCGGGGGCGAGCCCGGGGCCACCCGACCCAACTGGATAGTCAACGCGTGGAACTCGGCGGCGCTGGACGTGCTGGACTACCAGTGGGGGATTGCGGCGGACTTCTGGCGGGAGACAGACCGGCTGGCCCGCGAGCTGGACGTCAAGGTGGCCCTTGAACTGCACCCGCAAAACCTGGTCTTCAACCCGGCCGACATCCTCAAGCTGGTGGAACTGAGCGGTGCCACGCATGTGGGCGTCGAGTTGGATGCCTCGCACCTCTTCTGGCAGCAGATGGACCCGGTAGCCGTGGTCCGCGACCTGGGGCCCCTGGTGTTCCACGCCGCGGCAAAGGACGTCCGCATCAACCCCGCCGCCGCCATCTACGGCGTCCTCGACAACCGCTTCCGGCGGCTGGGGGCGGACGAAGCCCGGACCAACTTGGGCGGGGACGAATGGGCCAACGAGTGGCCCAAGGATGCTGCCTGGGACTTTGTTGCCCTCGGGAAAGGCCATGACACGGCGTTCTGGACGGAGTTCCTGCGGGCACTGCATGAGGTGGACCCGGAGATGTTGGTCAACATCGAACACGAGGATGTTGAGCTGGGCCGCATCGAGGGGCTCCAGGTGGCGGCGAAGGTCCTGCTGGATGCCGATGCCGGCCTGGCCGAATCGCTTGCCCCAGGTCTCGCCGCGGGTGCGAAAGCGCACTAACGTAAGTCTCGACAGCACAAGCGCTCCGGGCAGCGGCCCGGAATACGGCAGGGAGATGCGGCATGGACGACTACCAGGTGCATCACAAGATCGAGGAACTGGTCAAGGCTGAACAGGAGCTGAGGGAATCCGCTCCGGACCAGGCGGACTTGGCGGGGCGGGCGGCGAAGCTGCAGTCCATTGAGGTCCAGCTGGACCAGTGCTGGGACCTGCTCCGCCAGCGCCAGGCCCGGGTCCATGCCGGTGAAAGCCCCGACGGCGCCCAGCTGCGTTCGGCCGACGAAGTTGAGGGGTACAGGCAATAGCCTCCCTCGACTTCCAGGTCCGCGGCCCGTCCACTTTGATTTGGACGGCCGTGAAGCAAAGCCGGTACAGCCCGCGCAGCCCGCGGGGGAGTTAAACCTCAGTGCCGCAGCGGCCCAGGTTAGGGTCACTGCGGCACCGGCGGTACGTCCCTGGCAGCCGCGCTACCCGGCCTGGCCGCCCGCCATGGCGGGGTCGCTGAAACTTGGCTTGCCGTCCTCAACGTGGCCGGCGAAGCGGCGGAAATACGCGGGCGCGTCCTCATCCGTGATGGATACGTCGAACCAGCCGTGGCTGGCACCGAAGTCAATGTCCTTCACCACAGTCTTGCGCGGGGGGACAACCACCTTGCGCGCCTTGTCGGTGCTGTAGGAATTGCTGATGTGCAGCTTGCGCGGGCGGCTGCCCGCATTCACCAGCACCAGCCGGGTGCCGCCGTCTTCCATCCCGGCCTGCACCTCAGGCTCTCCGGCCAGGGAACCCTTGAACTCGGCGAGGTAGCCGTTGGCACCCCACACGCCCAGCTGGTAGTCCGGACCGCCGGCCCAGGAATCCCTGACGGTGTCGGCCGCGGCCACCTGGTAGCGGCGCGGCGCATCCTGCGGGGCCAGGCCGTTGCGGACGTGGAACGGCGCCCCGGCGGTGCCGTGGTTGGCGAATTCCAGTTGCAGCTCGGTGCCACTGAGGCGCACCAAGTCCACGCCGAAGCGGTAGGGCAGGGGCCGCGCCGGCCGGGTGCCCGGATCCTGGAGCGGCATGGACTGCGGGTCCTGGACGGAGAACGGCTGGCCCAGGCCCTTGATCGGGGCCGGGGCCGCGATGGCGGTGAAGTTGGCCTGCGTGCGGGAGAAGTCGAAAGCGGAGGTCAGGTCGCCCACCACGGAGCGCCGCCAGGTGCTGATGTTGGGCTCGGCCACAAGGAAGCGCTGTTCCAGGAAGCGGATGACGGAGGTGTGGTCAAACACTTCAGAGCACACCCAGCCGCCCTTGCTCCAGGGCGAAACCACCACCAGCGGCACGCGCGGCCCCAGGCCGATGGGCTGCTTGCCGAGGGGGTCGGCTCCGGGAACCAGCGGGTGTGCCTCGCCCGGGTGCAGGTCAAGGTCGAGGATTTCATCGGCCAGGCTGGCGGCCAGGGAATCCGAAACCAGGCCGTCAGTGCCTGGGCGGTTCTGCACGGGCGGCATGGGTGGGACCACGTGGTCGAAGAAGCCGTCATTCTCGTCATAGTTAAGGATCAGCGCCGTCTTGGCCCAGACCTTCGGATCCGTGGTGAGCGCGTCCAGGACGGTGTCAATGTAGTAGGCGCCGTCCGTGGGGGAGGCCGAGGGGTGCTCGCTGTACTTGTAGGGCGAAACAACCCAGCTGACGGCCGGCAGCGTCCCGTCCAGCACGTTCTGCTTCAGTTCGGCGAGCGTGTGGGTGGAGGCGCCGTTGTCCACCAACGGTCCGCTGGCGCCCTGTGCCTTCTGGAAATTGGCAAAGAATTCCAGGGAGTTGTCGGTGTAATTGTCCGTTGGCTGGCCCGGGACCCCGGTGCCGCCCTGGTACACGCGCCAGCTGACGCCCGCGTTTTGCAGCCGCTCCGCATAGGTGGTCCACGTGTAGCCGTTGGTGACGTTCCGTTCGCCCAGGCCGGGCCCGTTGGGCTTGGCGCCCATCCGGTTTTGCGGGTCAATGGTTCCCGTCCACAGTGCGATCCGGTTCGGGGCGGTGTCTGCGTGGACCGAGGCAAAATAGGCGTCGCAAATGGTGAAGTTGTCAGCCAGGGCACGGTGGAAGCTGTTTTCTTTTTCCGTCAGGTACGCCATGGTCAGCACATCCTGCTTTTGGTTGACCCACTGGTCCCAGCGGCCGTCGTTCCAGGCCAGGTGGCCGCTGCTCCAGCCGTGGTCGGTGCCGGCAATGTTTTCGCTGGTCCGCTCGGAGTTCAGCGGGAACGGCAGCACATGGGCGGCGTCGGAGGGCAAGCCGCGGGCGTGGTAGCGAGAGGTCTGCACAGTGGCAGGCGGCTGGTGCCAGACGGTGTCGCCATTGGGCAGGATCCACGGCCGGGGGTCGCCGAAGCCGCGCACACCGCTCATGGTGCCGAAGTAGTGGTCAAAGGAGCGGTTCTCCTGCATGAGGACCACCACATGCTCGATGTCGTTGATGGTGCCGGTGCGCACGTCCGGCTCGGCGGCAACGGCCCGGCTGATCGAGGCGGGCAGGGCCATGGAGGCTGCTGCGGCTGCAACGCCCCCAAGGAACTGGCGGCGGTTTGCGGAAATCATCCGTTGGTCTCATTTCTCGTGATTGCTGGTCTGGCAAAGCTATGGTCCCAGCCGGATTAAAACAGCCCATGAAGCCTGGTGGGACATGGGATGAACGCTGTGGGAAAGGCCTGTCGGAACGCTGTGGGCATCACCGTCGGGAAGCCCCGTGGAAAGCGCTGTGGACATCACCGCCGGGAAGCCCAGGTGAGGCGGGTTGGGTGGCGGGGCGGCCGCCGTCGTGCTTGAGTCAAGGCCGCTGGCTGGGAATCTCCCCGACTCCCCGCTGATCGTTGAAGTTGGAGATAACCACTTCTCGCCCCATCGAGATTCGAGATAAACCCCAACTCCTTGTGGGGGATTATCTCGAACTTCAACGATGGGATCGGTGGTGATCTCCAATCTCGACAGGTGGAGGCGTGGTTATCTCCAACTTCGGCGGGGCGAAGGGCGGCCACTGGCAGCTGCAGCAAACCACCGTAAACACGAAAATGGCCGGAGCCTCCCCGGGGCTCCGGCCATTACTTTGGGTCAGTTGCCTGCCCCGCGTGGCTAGTTCTGCGAGTCGGCTGCGTCCTGGCGCTGGCCGCCGTGGCCGCCGTGGCCGTCCTGCCCGCTCTGGTCGCCGTGCCCGTGGCCGCCGTCGTGGTTGTCGTCGCGGGAGGAGGTGAACATCAGGCCCTTGGGGTGGATGGCCGCCAATTCCGGGATGGGTGTCAGCGCACCGGTGGTGAGGTCCAGAGTGTTCAGCGAGTTGGCGCCGGCGTCGGGGGCCACTGTGGAAACGGCCTGGCCCGCCTTGAAGGGTCCGGTCACGGAGTACACAGCGTTGGCGGACGGGTCGGTGATCCACAGCGTTTCATTGGCCCGGGCCGCAAAGGCCGTGTCGTCAAGCGGCTGGGCCACGTTGAGCACCTGAAGGCTCTGGCCGGCCTTGCCGAGGTTGGCGGCGAAGATCAATTGCTGGTCGCCCTGGGCGTCCAGCATGAACGCGTTCTTGAAGCGCGGCGCCGAGCGCGGAACCATGGTGTTGGAGTCCGGGTCGGTCAGGGCCAGGGTGGTGGTCGATCCGGCGTTCGGGCCGTTCGCGATCGTGGCGGTGGCGTTGTCGGCGAACAGGGGCGTCAGCGCCGCCGTCGTGCCTTGCAGGGAGACCGAGTAGGCGGCAGGGCCGGTGGAGTCGCTCGGGGCGGAGGCGCTGACAACGATCTTGCCGTGCCGGAGCGTGATCGCATCCGTGCCGCCGCCATGGGTCAGGCCGGAGTAGCTGTAGCGGGCCAGCGGCACGGCCGCCCCGGGGGAGAGAGTGGCGAAGGAGGAGTTGCCGTCCTCGTTGGCGGTCAGCAGCAGGCGGTGGTGGGCGGGGTCGGCGGTGAGTCCGTCCACCTTGCCGCTCACCTGCCAGGACTTGCCGGGCTTGCCGTCCAGGCCGTACTGCTGGATGGTGCTCTCGGTGGCACCGGACTTGGCGGCCTCGCCCAGGGGGCCCACGCCGTTTTGGAAGGAAACGTACACCGAATTGCCCAGGCGTGTGATGTCGTCAGGGCCGGTCTCCGCGCCGACGGCGGGGAACGACTTCACCGTGTAGCCGGTGGTCTTGGGGGCCTCGGGTTTGTTGGCGGCGGAGGCGGGCAGCGCGGCGGAGGTGGCGGCGGCGGTCAGGCAGACGCCGATCAGGACCAGGGAGGTGCGCTTGAAGTGGGGCATGGCAGGCATGGGTAATATCCTTCGGTTCGGAAATAGCTTGCCTTTGAAAGTTATGACCGCCGTCTGGGAGTCCGTGCTGAACTGGGGAAACTGCGCCCAACGCGAAGGTGAACGGGAGAAATTGTCAGGCGGAGCGCCCTTCGCCTACGCCGTGAGCCCGGCCCGCGCCCCTGTGGAACGGTCCCAATGGCCCCATGGATGCCGATACGGACTATAGATCCTGATATATCAGCCTCAATTGTCCGTATCGGCATCCCCGGGCCCAAACTCAGTCCTTTCGCCGCCGTGCCAGCATCTGCGGATCGTCCGGGCGGACCTCTTTGGCGATGCGGTTCTTGGGCCGGTTCGGCATGACGGGCGCAAAGGCGAACCGCCGCGGCCCGCTCCACATGGAAGGCGGGGCGTCGATGGCGTAGGCCAGGGCGTAGGCCACCTTTTCGTAGTTGGCGCGCCAGCCCCTGAAATGCGGCCAGGCCTGTTCGGGGGTGACCTCAACGGGGAAATCGACGCTGCGCAGCATGTTCACGGCACCCTGGAAGTCTTCGAAGGTGACATTGAGCGGGGCGTCCGGGTCCGGGTCTTCGTCAACCGGGATGCGGATGGCCCGGGCCACCTGGTTCATGCAGGTGAACCCCATGCGGATCACCAGCCGCGCCCGGGTGTTGGGGACGGTGCCCGGGCTCAGGGCCAGCTGCAGCGCGGCGGCGTCCATCACGCTCAGCAGCGAAATGAGCCAGTTTGACTGCGGGGACGGGGAACGGAACCACACCAGGGTGAGGTAGGTGCTGTGCGATTCGGCCACTTCGGCGGCCCAGCGTTCCCACCGCTGGTACAGCTCGGCCAGCTCGTTGGTGCTGTCCTGGGCGGCGCGGCCAAACCGTGTTCGGACCAGCAGCTCGGGGCCCCATGACGGTGATCCGGCGCGCGACACCAGGAGGGTCACTTCAGCCTCGCGGCGGTTGAAGGCTGAATAAAGTGTGGGGAGGTAGCTGATCTGCAGGGCGATGACAATCAGGCCGGTAAATGCGGCGGCGTAGACCAGCACCGTGTTGCCCGCATTGGTGGGAGCCGCATAGCCAAGGGTGAACATGGCCGAACCAGCCTCGCTGGCAGCCTTCCACACGTCCCCGTCCACAAAGGGAAGCAGCATCAGCGTGAAGGACAGGTCAAAAAGCACCACCCACAGGATCAGGCGCAGGAACAGGGACATAGGGGCCTGCCAGGACATGAACCGGTCCCGCATTTCGTACGTCTCAACCGGCTTCAGGATGGCGAAAAACACCTTCATGGTGGCTATGCCTGTCACCCGGGACAGCACGCTGTGCAGCGGCCGGGGCACAATCAACGTTCCGATCACGCTGATCCAGGTCAGCAGCAGCCCCACGGCCCCGACGGTAAAACTGGCCCATTGGAGGACCGTCAAGGCAGCTTGTCGCCGTCCGGTGTCCCAGGTCCCTGGGGTTCGACGCCGGGCACCTCCGCAGGCTGTCGGCTGCCTGTTGGGTTCGGGGGAGCGGGCATCTCATCCTCCGGCATGGGGGAGCCGTACCCGCCCTCGTGAATTTCGTTGTGCCGTGAAGCTTCCTGCTGGCCCATTGCTGGCCTCCCTGTGTGGCTGCCGTGCGTGTTGGCGGCCGGGGGAGTGGCCCCGGTGAGGCACGGCGATGGTAAAACTTTAGCCATGGCGGCGGCGCGCGGGAACCCCATGCGGGCAAGGCCTTCGCGGGCACGGGCTGCGAGCTTACCGCGGGGCGGGCCCGCGACTCGGGCCGTGTCAGCCATTGATGAGGCAGTGCGCGCCGCAGGGAAGCTACAAGCCCTTGACCCGCAGAACACGGTCCGCCCGGTGGGCCATCGACTCGATGAGCCTGGCATTGTTCTCATCCGAGCCAAGCGCCCACAGCCGCGCGTCCGCCGCCGACTTCCCGTAGTCCATGTGCCGGTTGATGAGCCAGTGGTGCCGCCGGTCCCGGTCCGGGTCAAGGAACCAGGATTCCGTGAGGCAGGCGCGGGCGGCCGGCCAGGCGCCTGCCTCCGCCAGCAGGTAGTTTCCCTCGGTGACCACAAGAGGGACCTCCGAGAGGACGGCGATGCTGCCGGCTATCGGCTCCTCCAAGTCGCGGTTGAAGCTGGGCGCATAGACAACCTCGCCTGGCTGCTGGGCCCGGATCCGCAGCAGCAGGCTCGCGAATCCGGCGTCGTCGAAGGTCTGGATGGCGCCCTTGACCTGGCGCAGCCCCTTGGCCAGCAGCACCGCGTTGGCCAGGTGGAAGCCGTCCATCGGGACCAGTACGGCCCGCTCCGGGCCCAACGCCGAAACAATGCGGCTGCCCACCGTGGATTTGCCCGCGCCGGGGGCTCCCGTGATGCCCAGGATGGCCCTGCCACCTCGGGCGGCGAGGGCGGACGCGCTTTCAACTAGCTCGTCAATCTGGACCGCGGTGGTCATGGTCGTACCGTCCTCAAGTAGTCAAGCGGCCCGCTGCCGGCCAGCCCGCCCAGCCATTCCCGGGTGCCCGGCCAGGCGCACTTGAGCGCCGCTATGTGGCCCGCAAATTTCAGCGCCGCGGCCGGTTCCAGCCGGCCGGCACCGCCAAACGTTCGTGCAAAACTATATGCCCCGTGGAAGAAATCACCGGCAGCCAGCGTGTCCACCGCGCGGAACTGCTCCATGTCCACGGAGCCCCCGCACTGCCGGCCCAGCCACCGCACGGGTGCCGGCCCGTCAGTGACGGCGGCCAGCTCCGCACCCCGGTCCAGGATCCACTGGAGCGTGCCGCCGCAGTCCGGGACGGCGAAGTCCGCCGAACACACCACCTCGGTGGCCAGCGGCACCAGCTCCGCCATGACGTCCTTCCAGCGCCCGGCATCCACCACCCTCGGGATGCCCCGTTCACGGCCCCAGCGGGCGGCGGCCAGCGCCAGGTCCCGATGGTGGCCGTCAAGATGGACGACGTCGGCCCTCCCCAGCGCGTCCAGCGCCGCCTTGACATCTGCCTTGCCAGGCAACGGGGCGTGCGCCAGCTGGCGCTGCCTGCCCAGGGCATCGGTGGAGACAATCTGCCGCTCGCCCGTGGCGTCGTCCACCGTGATGGTGGAGACGGACGGCTGGTATCCCGCGTCGGCAAGGTCCACCAGGGCCACGCCCCGCGCCGCCAAATCTTCCCGGACCACGGCGGAAATGCTCCCGTGGCCCAGCCGGGTCACCAATGTGGCGCGGCCGCCCAGGGCCGAAAAGACCACGGCGGCATTCAGTGCGGGCCCGCCGCCCGCCACATCCTGGCGCAGCGCCGTGGCTTTGGCATTGCGCCCGGGGAACTCCTTGACCCGCTGAATGATGTCCAGGGTGGAAAGCCCCACAAAAACGCCGTGCGGAAATCTGCCGGCGGACGGCGGCTCAGGCTCCACCGTTCTTCTCTTCCTCGCTCGGCTCCAGGGCTCCCGTCATCAGTGCCACCACCTCGGCCATGCTGCGCACCTTGGGGTCCACCACGGCGGTGCGTTTGCCGAGGCGGTGGACATGGATGCGGTCAGCCACCTCAAAAACGTGCGGCATGTCGTGGCTGATCAGGATCACCGGCAGGCCGCGCTCGCGGATTTGGCGGATCAGGTCCATGACCATCCCGGATTCCCGCACGCCCAGGGCAGCGGTGGGCTCGTCCATGATGATGACGCGCTTGCCAAATGCGGCGGAACGGACCACTGCCACACCCTGCCGCTGCCCGCCGGAAAGCGTTTCAACCGCCTGGGTTGCGGACTTGACGCCAATCTTCAAGTCCGTCAGGTGTTGCATGGATTCGGCCCTCATCCGCGGCTTGTCCAGCTGGCGAAGCACGGTGCCCAGAAACCCCTTCTTGCGGAGCTCCCGGCCCAGGAACACGTTGCTGGCAATGTCCAGCGCCGGGATCACGGCCAGGTCCTGGTAGACAGTTTCGATGCCGTGGTGCCGCGCGTCCAGTGTGGTCCGGAACCGGACTGGCTCGCCGTCCATCCTGATTTCGCCGGAATCCGGCACCAGCGCCCCGGAGAGTGCCTTGATGAGGCTGGACTTTCCCGCCCCGTTGTCGCCAATCACGGCCAGCACCTCGCCGGCACGCAACTCAAAATCTGCGCCGTTGATGGCCGTGACCGAGCCGTACCGCTTGACCAGGTTTTTGGCCTCCAGGACCACTGTGGGTGAATTGGTCACTGCGTCCTCCTGCGGGCGATCTGGTCAAACGCGACGGCCAGGATGACCAGGACGCCGGTGGCGATGTTTTGGTACAGGTTGTCCACCCCGATCAGGGTCAGCCCGTTGCGCAGCACGCCCACGATCAGCGTCCCGATCAGCGTGCCCACCACGGATCCGCGGCCGCCAAAGAGGCTGGTCCCGCCAATGACGACGGCGGTGATCGTGTCCAGGTTGGCCGTCTGGTACGCATTGGGGTCGGCATTCGGAATGCGCCCCAGTGCGGCCCAGGCGGCAATCATCGCAATGACTCCCGTCATGATGTAGACCATGAGCAGCGTCCGGTTGATCTTGATGCCTGTGAAGCGGGCCGCCGTCGGATTTCCGCCCACTGCGTATACGTGCTTGCCGCCCGCCGTTTGGTTCAGGACATAGAAGGTGACCGCATACACCACCACCAGCAGGCCCACGCCAAGCGTGGTCCGCCAGGCGCCAATGCCGAAATCCTGGCCAAAGAAAGTCAGCAGCGGGTCCGTCACAGGGTAGGTGGCGGAACCGGCATAGAGCTGGCTGGCAGCTGCCACCGCCGTGAACGTCCCAAGGGTCACGATGAACGGCGGCAGCCGGAGGAATGACGCCAGCGATCCGTTGATGGCGCCTACGGCCACGCAGACCACCAGGGCGATGAGCAGGGCGCCCACCCCTCCGGCACTTTGCACGGTCTTGGCCATCACGATGGTGCCCAGGACCGCTATGGCACCGATGGACAAATCAATGCCTGCGGTCAGGATCACAATGGTCTGCGCCACGGCCAGGATGCCAATCACGATGGACTGCTGGCCAATCAGCGACAGGTTGTAGGGGCTGAGGAACCGCGGCGAGCCGATGGAGAACACCACCACGGCCAGGATGAGTGCCGCCAGTGGCCCCACAAGCGGCTGCCGTGCAACCCACGTCCAGTCGCGGCGGGTTCGGGGCGGTGCGGGGCTGATGGTGTCGGTGCGGGTAGTCATGGCTTACCTTCCTAAATTCCGCTATCCCCAGCAGTTCTGCAGGCCCCAGGCGGTGTCCTTTGAGTCGAGGCCGGCGACGGGATGGTCTGTGATCAGCTGTGCACCGGTGTCAATGAAGCCGCTGGGCTTGGTGCCATCCTTGGCGAAGGTCACAACGGCGTCAACGCCCTTCTGCGCCATTTTGGCCGGGAACTGCATTACGGTGGCGCCGATCTTCGCGGACTTCACGTTCGCCACGCCGGTGCAGCTGCCGTCAATGGAGGCCATGGTGATCTGGGCGGTCTTGCCGGCCGCGCTGATCGCCTGGTAGCCGCCAGCCGCGGCCGGCTCGTTGATCGTGTAGACGGCATTGGCGTCGGGAACGCGCTGGAGCAGGTTTTCCATGGCCGTTTGGGCCTTGGTCTGGTCGCCGTTGGTGTTCTCCATGCCGGCGATTTCCGGCGAGCCTGCGGCAATGCCCATGCCCTCCAGGAAACCGTTGTGGCGGAAGTCATCCACCGTGCCGCCAGGGGTGCCGTCGAGCATCAGGAGCTTGGGCGTCTTGGCGCCGAGGGTGCCCTTGACCCATTTCCCTTCAAATACGCCGGCCTGCTTGTTGTCCGTGGCAAACGTTGCGTCCACGGCGTTGGCAGGGTCGGTGGCCGTGTCAAGGGCAATAACGACGACGCCGGCGTCCCGGGCGGACTTGATGGCGGCCAGGATGCCGGTGGAGGAGTTGGGCGTAATCAGGATGCCCTTGACTCCCTGGCTGACCAGGTTCTCAATCGCGGTCACCTGGCCCTCGTTGTCGCCGTCGAACTTCCCGGCGAGGGCGATCAGGTCGGCGCCCTGCTTGGCAGCCTCGGCCTTGGCGGCCTCGCGCAGCTTGACGAAGTACGGGTTGGTGTCGGTCTTGGTGATCAGGCCGACTTTCACATTGGCTGACGCCCCGCCGCCGCTGTTGGTGGTTCCGGGGGTGCTGGAGCCGCCGCACGCCGAGGCCGTCATGGCAATGGCGCCCGCCAGGACCAGGGCTGAAAGTGAGCGGTGAATGCCGCTGTGGTGGGTGATTTTCCGGAAACTGCTGATGTTCGTCATCTGGACTCCTTCGACCAGTGAGGCAGGGACCTGCCGTCGAGTGGCTCCACTGTAAGCACCTCGCAAACGCTTGCGCAAGCGTTTGAATTAAAATATTGTGAGAGGTGCCACATACTGAACGAAGTCAATTGAGGAGGACTCTTGGGTACCATGGCCGACGTCGCCCGGGAAGCCGGAGTCTCCATCAGCACTGTTTCCCATGTCCTCAATGAGACGCGCCCGGTCAGCCCTGACACCCGGCAACGGGTCATGGACGCCATGGCCGCCACGCACTTTCGGCGCAATGCCCTGGCCACGGCACTGGTCACCTCCCGCACGCACGCCATCGGACTCTCGATTTCCGCGCTGCAAAACCCATACTTCGCCAACCTGGTCCATGCCATTGAGAAGCGCGCCTCAGCCCGGGGATACAGCTTGGTCATGGGGGATTCGCACGACGACGCCGAGGTGGAGGGGACCTTGCTGGGCACACTGCTGGACCGGCGGGTGGACGGGATGATCATTGCCCCGGCCCCGCACAGCGAAACGGCCAACCTGCCGCGCATTCTGGCGGACGGCACGCCCGTGGTCCTCATTGACCGCCATGCCGACGTGGACTGCGACCAGGTGGCGCCGGACAATGTGGAACCGACACGACTGATCACCGCCCACCTCATTGAGCACGGGCACCGGCACATCGCAGCCATCACGGGCCTGCCGGGCATACAGTCCACCGAGGAGCGCATCGAAGGCTTCCGGGCAGCCGTAGCCGCCGCGGGGCCCGGGGTGCAGTCAGTCATGGCCGTGGGAAATTCGAAGGCCAAGGACGCCTACCGGGCCGTGACAAAGTTGTTCAGCAACGCCGAGTCCCGCCCCACTGCACTGGTGGTGCTGAACAACGCCATGACCATCGGGTCCATGCAGGCGCTGAAGGACCTGGGCCTGAAGGTGCCCGGCGACGTGGCCCTGGCCTGCTACGACGACTTCGAATGGGCGGACGTCTTCGAGCCGCAGCTGACAGCCATCGAACAGGACGTGAAGTCCATGGGGCGCGCCGCCGTCGACCTTTTGATCGACAGGATTGACGGCAAGGCCGCACCGCGCCAGGTGCTGCGCACCAAGACCATCTACCACCACAGAAATTCCTGCGGCTGCACCGATTGACCAAGGAGCCTGCCATGCCCATTGCCACCCCGGACGAATATGCCCACATGCTGGATACAGCAAAGGCGGCGGGCTTTGCGTATCCGGCCATCAATGTCACCTCCTCCCAGACCCTCAATGCGGCCCTGCGGGGATTTGCGGAGGCGGAAAGCGACGGAATTATCCAGGTGTCCGTGGGGACTGCGCAGTATCTTTCCGGGGCGGCGAACCACCGGCTGGCCGGTTCGCTGGCACTTGCCGCTTACGCGCACGAGGTGGCCTGCCACTACTCGGTGAGGATTGCCCTGCACACCGACCATTGTCCGGAGGGCAACCTTGAGGACTGGGTGCTCCCGCTGCTGGACCACTCCATCCGGCGGGTCAAGGGCGGGCAGTTGCCGCTGTACCAGTCGCACATGTGGGATGGTTCCGCGCTTCCCCTCGGCAGGAACCTGGAGGTGGCCCGCCGGCTGTTGGAGCTCTCGCAGCAGGCGAGGACCATCCTGGAAGTGGAGGTGGGCGTGGTGGGCGGCGAGGAGGACGGTGTTGAGGGTGCCATGGATGAGCGGCTCTACACGACCATTGACGACGCCCGCCGGCTGGTGGGGGAGTTGGGGACAGGGGCACAGGGCAGGTATCTGGCCGCGCTGACCTTCGGCAATGTCCACGGCGCGTACGAGCCGGGCCATGTGAAGCTCCGGCCGGCCCTGCTGGGCGAAATCCAGGCCGCCCTGGCGGACCAAACGGGCATTGACCGCCCGCTGGACCTGGTGTTCCACGGCGGCTCCGGCTCCACTGCGGACGAAATTCGCCAGGCTGTGGGGCATGGGGTGGTGAAGATGAACATCGACTCGGACACGCAGTACGCCTTCACCCGCTCCATTGCCGGCTACATGCTCTCCCGGTATGACCAGGTCCTCAAGCTCGACGGCGAGGTCGGGGTGAAGAAATCCTATGACCCGCGGTCGTGGGGGAAGCCGGCTGAACAGGCGATGGCCGGCCGCGTGGTGGATGCGGCGCAACAGCTTGGCTCCGCAGGCCGCCGCTTGAAGTAGGTGCATCGGCGGGGCCAGACGTGTCGGCCCGCGGTGTTGGCTCGCGGTGTCGACAGTTCCCGGTGGTGTGAATTGGCGGGGTCATGGCGTGTGGTATGTGGTGGTGGGGAGGCCGTGGTGGTAGCTGTTGCGGATCGGGGTTTGGGTCGGGTCGAGCTTGTAGGCCGGTGTGTACCAGGGGGTGCCGTTGGTGAGTTTGATGCTCCAGAGGCCCTGGTGGACGGCGATGTGATGCGCTCGGCAGAGCAAGGCCCCATTCGCGATGCTGGTTTCCCCGCCGTCCATCCAAGGGATGATGTGGTGGGCGTCGCACCAGTAGGCGGGGCGTGTGCAGCCGGGGTGTGAGCAGCCCTTGTCGCGCGCGATGAGGATTTTGCGTTGCGCCTTGGTGAAGAATCGTTGGGTGCGTCCGACATTGAGGATTTCCTGGCCGTTGCCCAGAAGCATGGTGGTGACGTCTGCGTCGCAGAGTTCGGTGCTGAACAGGCCCAGGGGTTGGGGGCCGGAGTAGGGCAGGAAGGCGATGCCGCCGGGACGCCCGTCGGTGGTTTTTCGTTGGAGGTCGGCTTCGGTGGTGGAGATGAAGAGTTGGGGTTTCAGTCCGCCGTTGTCGGGGAGTTTGCTGGTGCGGGCGGCGAGGTCCAGGCAGTCGATCATGCCGTCGAGGAGTCGTTGGGCGCGGGTGCGCCGGTCGGCCAGGACGGGGTTGGTGTTGGCCGGGTCGATGGGGTCCAGGCCGGGCAGTTCCTGTCCGGAGCCCGGCGCGGGCACCCAGACCCCGTTGACCAGGTGCGGCCACGGCGCCTCCGGTCCGCGTTCCGCCTGGCCGGTCCGGGTTGGATCATGCCCTGGGGGTGTGATTGGGGGCGGTGGTGCGGCTGCTGTCAGGGCCCAGTTCGGGGGCGGGCCCTGGAGGAGACCGTCAAGGTCCAGCTGCCCAGGCACCTCCCCGCCACCGGCTCCGTTCGTATTGTTCTGGCCGCCGCTGGCGTGCTTCCAGTTCCTCTTGTTCTTTTTATTGTTCTTCTTGCGCTTGTTCCTCCTGTTGGTTTTGTTGTTTGAGCCGCTCTTGCCGCTGTTGGCGTTGTTGGGGTTGGCGCTGTTTCCCTTGGTGGCGGTGGCGGTGCTGGCGTTGTTGTCGCCGTTGGGGTTGATGTCGTTGAGTTCGAGGTGAGGGCGGGGGTTGACGGCTGAGCCGGTGGCGGCCATCCAGATTTCGTATTGGGGCACGGTGGCCCAGCCCTCAAAGTGGACCAGGCCCTTGCG
The DNA here is from genome assembly GCF_011045165.1 of Arthrobacter silviterrae. Taxonomy (GTDB): domain Bacteria; phylum Actinomycetota; class Actinomycetes; order Actinomycetales; family Micrococcaceae; genus Specibacter; species Specibacter silviterrae. The sequence continues at coordinate 11,287 of NZ_JAAKZI010000019.1, read as the reverse complement.
GGGTTGGCGGAAGGTGATGCCCTGTTTGGCGGTGAGTTCGCCCGCGGTGGGCTGCTGCCCGTCGGGGTCCAGCAGGTTGACCGCGAGGACCCCGACGCGGGTGAGGGAGTCCGGGTCCAGGGTGGTGGCGTGGGCGGTGAGGGTTTCTTCCAGGTCCCGGGCTTCCTGACCGGTGATCCGCCCGCCCTGGGTGAGGTGTTGTGCTTCCTCGATGTGGCCCGAGGCTGTCAGGGCCTGCTCGGCGGAGAGCTTGCCGCTGAAGAACGCGGACGCGGCCACGGGCTGCGCGGCAGGGGTCCTCACTTGGGTCAGGTCATCGCGGACGGGCAGGAACCGCCCGGCCAGGCGCAGCCGCCGCCCGGCTGCCCGCCGGTCCAGGCACAGTGCGGTGGCGAACAGCTCCGCCGGGTTCTTCACCCCGTCGAAGCGGCCTGCCCGCACCCGCCCGGCCAGGTCCCCGGCCACCTGCACCTGCAAGGCTGAAAGGAACGAGCCCAGATGCTCAAGGTCCTGCGCCCACGCCACGGCCTCGGCGTCGCTCAGGGATTCCACATCCACACCCAACGGGGACTCCACCAAACCCGCGGCTGTGCCGGCGGCAGCGCCGGTGTCAGCCCCAGAACCAGTAGCCGTGGCCGTCCCCGTGGAGTTGGTGGTGTCAGGGGCAGTGGCGGCTGAGGCGGCGGCGCGGGTCAGGGCTTCGGCAAGGGCGACGAGTTGGCGGACATGTCCGCCAACGCCCCTGCCTGTCCGTGTGGACCCGGGATTTCCCGGCGTCCCTGCCGTTGCTTCCATACCAAACACACTACCGGTCAGCACTGACAAAAACAGCTACTTACCTGAACATGTGTACTACTCGATGGTCTGATCGGCCTGTGGAGGGAGCAACACCCAAAATAGGCCCTAAAAAGCCCTACTGCCTGGATCCTGATCCGCCCGATCTCCGTGATTCGACGGAATCAACCACCGCATCCGGACCGCGACAGAATCGCTGCAGACCGCTTACGCCCCGCCCATGGCAGCAATCTGGATGAGGTTGCCGACCGTGTCGTCGAGGACCGCCGTCGTGACCGGTCCCTGCACCATGGGCGGCTGTGTGAACGTGACGCCCAATGCAAGCAGGCGGTCGTACTCGGCCTGGACGTCCTTGACGCCGAAGGAGGTGAAGGGAATCCCGTCCGCCACGATGGCGTCCCGGAACGGCTTCACGGCGGGGTGCTCGGAGGGTTCCAGGACGATCTGCGTGCCGTCCGGGGCCTCCGGGGAAACCACTGTCAGCCAGCGGTGTTCGCCCATCGGGATGTCTGAAGCGGGCAGGAATCCAAGCTTTTCGGTGTAGAACGCGAGGGCGGCGTCCTGGTTGTCAACAAAGATGCTCAGGAGCGTGATCTTCATGGTGTGTCCTTTGGGGGCCAGCGCTCGGCGATCTGCGCGAGCGGGGAGGTGTCGAGGGTGTGGAATTTGTAGCGGCCGCGGCGCTCGCTGTGCACCAGGCCGGCTTCCTCAAGCACGTCCAGGTGCTGGGAAACCGCCTGCCGCGTGGAGCCCAGGCCGTGTTTCATGGCCAGCCGGGAGCAGATTTCAAACAGCGTCTGGTCATCCCGCAGGGCCAATTCATCGAGGATGGCGCGGCGTGTTTCGTCAGCCAAAGCCTTGAAAACGTCGCCCATGGCCTCAGCATAGGCAAGTGGTTACTTGCATGTCAAGCATCGGAAGGCCGGCGCTGCTAAGGTCAAGGTCCCGACCGAAAGGACACATCATGGCTGACAGCAACGGAGCCCCGAAGGGTCTGCTCATGCACGGATTCGGCACCGGCGCGGAACAGGCGGCGGGCCTGCCTGGCGCCGCCGTGGAGATTGTCATCCAGGGCCCGGCTGTCGCTGCCTTGACGCACGACGGCGGCATGGCCGGCCCGGTTGCCAGCGTTCTGGAGGGCGGGGTTGCAGTCCGGGCGTGTGAAAACAGCATGCGCTCGGCGGCTGTTGACGCCGCCAGCCTCCTGACCGGAGTCTCCCCGGTTCCGTCCGCCGTGGTGCATCTGGCGCAGCGGCAGTGGGACGGCTGGGCGTACGTGCGGCTGTAGGCGGACTGCGGAATTCCGGAGTTTGACCATCGTGGCGAATAGCGGCGTCGGTGATTGCTCCCATCGGCGACCAGGGCGGCCGGCTTGCCTTACCCGAACGTCTCCATCAGCCAGGCGAAGTCGGCCTGGGCCTTCCGGAGCATCTCGTCTTCATGCCGGAACAGCTCGTCGGTTTTCTCCAGAACCAAGGTATAGGGCCGGCCCTTCCTCCGGGTGGCATGCCGTAGCGGCAGGCCGGAAGCGTCGATCTGCTGGTGGACGTGCTGCCGGCCGGGCGTAGCCAATGGCCACTCGTGGGTGTGTTCGGTGGGAGCGGACAGGAAGCCTGCGAGCCGGTCGCACAGCCCGCACCCGCATCCGGTCCAGGCAATTGACCAGTCGTCCGCGGTCCGCGCCGGCTGGCCGGCAAGGAGTGACAACCGCTCCCTACAGTTGTTTGCGATCGCAAGGACAGCGGGCGTTGGCGGCAGCCGGAGGGCGCGCAGGACGGGCACCAGAAGCTCGACGGCGGCCCCGCCCAGTGGTTGGAGAAACTCGGCAATGGCAGCGCCCAGCTCCCCTGACGCGGCTTCCAATGTTCGGGCCAAGGGTTCGCCAAGGTCGCCCAGGTACTCCCGGCGCCGCCCGGGGTGCTTGTGACTAATTGCCGCTTCGAGGCCGCTCCGTACAGATTCCCAAGCCAACACTGCGAGCCCGTCCGAGACGGGGCCGGCACCGCATTGGTGCAGTTTCTGGCACAAGGGGAGCAGGCTCTCCACGATCCATGAGCTCAGGTCCAGCCTCGCGGACCGGTTCGGGGAATGCCAATGGCCCACAAGTTCCAGCGTCCACTGATCGCCATATGCCTTGGCAAGCGCAGCAAGAAGTGGGGCATGGTCTGCCGTCAGCAGCTGGAGTCGGAACGGGGCCGCCACCATATGCGCCATCGCGGCGTCCTCCAAGGCAGCGGCGACCTGGAGTGCGGGAGCGAAGACGTCCACGGCCAAATTGGTCCAAAATGGCTTGAGCGATGCGGCATCCGCCCTGGCACCTTCCAGCTCACCGGCATCGATCCGGTCAAGCAGCGTCTGCATGGCCCAAGCTGATCCCGCCTCGGCTCGTGCAGCGAAGGCCTTTTCGCGCGGCCACATGACCATTGCTGCCCGCCGGTACCACCTGTCCAGGGTGTTGCCGTAGTTGCCCATGTAGCCTTCAAACTCGGTCTCGTACGGTGTAATAGACTCCGTTGGCGTAACCATGCAGACTTCGTAGTCGCCAAGTGGCAGCTGGATCGTCTCGGCGCCGGAGCCGTCAGTGCCGATCCACCATCCCAGCGAGATCTCACCCTCGATCAACGAGTTAAGCTGGTGTGCTCCACCTTCTGAGTCGTCAGCGTCCGGGTCGAAGCCGCCTTCGAAGTCGTCGTCGGGCGCTTCCTCGCCGTCGTAGTAGCCGCCCTCGGCCCCGTACCAGCCTCCCCGGCCGTTGTATTCATCCGGCAGCACATCCCAAGTTTCCTTGATCTCGGCCAGGGCCAGCATGCTTTCGCACCCCGCCTGCCGCGCCGCGTCCTGCAGCAGGGCTACGCGGTGGGCGTCGGCGCCCTTGAGCAGTCCGGCGGCCAGACCGCCCTCGGTGTATTCGTGGTCCAACAGGAATGCGAGCCGGAGGGGAACGCCCAGGTCCGCCCCGCCATACGGGCTGACCGCGCGCGTTTCGAAATGCTCCTTAATGCAGGATGCGGCCCCCGCCGCGCGCCCACCCGTTTCGGGTGTTCCATCCGGGCGGTTGAGGAGCAAATTGAACGTCAGCGAGACCCGGTAGCCGGAACGGACCGGCCGGACTTCGTGGCGGCGGTCGGCATAGAACGCCACCAGAACCAGGTCATCCCGGGATCCGAGGTATACCTGTTCGCTTCCGGCGTCGTCCACCACCAGCTCGCCGCCGGTATGGACGGAGGGAAGCATGACCACCAAGGTCGCGACCATCTCGGCATGCTTTTCGGAATCCTGGTGTGGCAGAAAGAATTGCCCCTTGCCGTAAACCAGCATCGAGTGCAGCCCGGCGGTCAGCCACGTGCCTTCGGGCAGGCCAAGCTCCTCGCCAAACTGTTCCAGTGCCGCGTCGAGGCAAGCCTGCCAGGACGGGCCGCCCAGGCTCACGCGGTCCGGCGCAATTTCCCACGTGTCGCGAACCGACGTGTCGTTCAGCGTCTGCGCACCCCGCCCATACCCGGCCGGGCGGCCCGCCGCCATTAGCTGCTTCGCCTGGGCCGCACGGATGGGGACCTGCACCGGCCCGACGCCGTCGACCTCCAGTGCCAGCACACTGCCTGGCAGCCGGAGCATGGCGCTGTCCGCCCCGTCCGCTTCAACGTCGGAAAGTATTTGCGCAAGTCGTTCGCGGGCAGTCTTCGGCATGGGAACAGCTCCAATTGGGCAATGATCGGTCCAGCTATATACGCTACCCGCACGACGCCGGTTCCCGCCCTCGCGGCCCCCTCAGTCCCCTTGCGGCTCCGGCAGCCCCAGCAGCGCGTTTTCGACCAGCTCCGAAAGTGCCGGGTGGATCCAATACTGTTTCTTGGCCACATCGTGGGCAGTCTGGCCAAAGTGCATGGCCTGGATCAGCGGTTGGATCACAGTGGCCGCCTCCGGACCAATGGCATGCGCGCCCAGCAGCAGCCCGGTGGCCGGGTCGGCAATGACCTTCAGGAAGTGCCCCTGGTCCTCACGTGCCCAGCCCGCCGCGATGTCGCCGTACATTTGCGTCTTCACAGCATGCGCGATGCCCGCCTTCACCGCGTGCGCCTCCGTGATGCCCACCGAGGCGATCTGCGGATCGGTGAATACGGCAGCGGGCACAAAGCGGTGGTCGGAGCTGATGGGCGCGTCCGGGTGGGCCAGGTTGTGCTTGACCACCCGCGCCTCATGGTTGGCCACATGCTTGAGCTGGAACTTGGAGGAGACGTCGCCCAGCGCGAAGATCCCGTGCACGCCGGTGCGCTGGAATTCGTCCACCACCACGCGGCCGTGCCCGTCCAGTCCCACGCCGGTCTTCCCCACGTCCAGGCCCGCACCGTTGGGGTTGCCGTCCCGTGGCCACCAGCAGCAGCTCCGCCTGGATGGTCCCGGGCCCGTCCGGCCCTTCCACCTGAAGTTCGACGCCGTTCCCCGCCTTCGCCACGCTGCCCACCTTTGTGTGCAGCAGGACTTGGTAGCGCGCCGCGGCCTCCCTGGTGAACTGGACGGAGACGTCGTGGTCCTGGGACTTGAGCAGCCGCTCGCCCCGGGCGATCTGGGTGACGGCCACTCCGAAGGAGGAGAACACGTGGGCAAACTCGGCGGCGATGTAGCCGCCACCCAGGATGGCGATGCTGGCCGGCAGCTGCTCAAGGCGCATGATCGTGTCCGAAGTGTGGAAAGGCGCCGCGCCGTCGCGCAAGCCGGGAATGTCGGGAACCACGGCGTGCGATCCTGCTGCAATGACAAACCTGTCCGCCGTCACCTCGGCGGTGCCGCCGTCGTGCAGGTCAAGGTGCAGGGCCTTGGGACCGGTGAACCGCGCGCGCCCGGGGTAGACGGTGACGTTGGGGCATTCGGGCCCCTCGCGGTAGCGCCGCCCGCCAGCCTCGATGGCGTCAATGCGGCCAAAAATCCTGTCCCGGATCTCCGGCCAGTCGACGGAGTTGAGCTGGGCGTCGATGCCCAGGGGCTTGCCGTGCCGGGCGGCGTCGGCCAGTTCTGCCGGGTGGACGAACATTTTGGTGGGGATGCAGCCCACGTTCAGGCAGGTGCCGCCAAACAGGCCGTCCTCCACAATGGCGATGGACCAGTGGTCGAATTCCGGCCCGGGGATGGAGTTGCCGGAACCGGTGCCAATGATGACCAGGTCAAAGTGGGGCATGGGGGCCTGCTTTCAATGGTTGAGCTTGTTCCGGTGGTCCGGCAGCGGGCGTTGAGACCCGGGGGCGTTGCTTGTGATTGTCGGAACCCTGTATTTTCAGGTTACCGTTTCCGGGCCGGGAATTTCCGGGTTTCAGGCGACTGGGTGCCGGGTGTGGCCGAACGCGCTTTGTGGGCCCTGTATTCGTGCAGGGTGAGCCAGACGATGAAGATGTCGAAGGCGGTCAGCAGCACCATGCCCCATGTGAAGGCAACCACCAACTCGTACCCCTGGTAGGCGATGAAGATCAGCAGGAACGCCACCATCCACGGGTACGCCCAGAGTTTGTCCTTGAGCACCGCCCAGACCAGGGCCACCTTGACCAGGCCGTGCAGCAGGAGGTAGATGGCGCCGAATAGCGTCGCGGAAACGGTCAGTGTTCCGGCCAGGTGCACCAGGGTGGTGGCCACAAGGTCGTGGGGGTCTTCGGAGAGTTCATGCTGGGTCAGGAACCGGACTACGGAGCCCATTTGTACGGGCGAGACGAGCAGCAGCAGCACCCCGCCCACCAGTTCCAGCACGCCGTCCAGGCCCTTCAGGATGAGGCTGATCCTGAAGGTTTTGTCGAGCAGTGCGCTGTTGGAAATTGCCTTGGCCACGATTCCTCCTAGATGTAACCGCTGTTACAATTTCAATTGTGACACAAAAAATTGACTGGGTGCTGGTCATGCCCCAAATTCCGTCCGAGCCGTCCCGGCACCGCGTGGCCGTGTGGCGGCAGCTGCGCAAGGCCGGTGCCGTGCCCTTGTCTTCCGGCGTGTGGGCGCTGCCTGCGGGCCCGGCGTTCCAGGCCGACCTGGACCGTGCCGGTGAACTGTGCCGCAAGGGCGGGGGGACGTTCGCCGTGATTGATGCCGCCCCGCGGGATGAAGCCACCGCCGCCCTGATCCGGGACACCTTCGCCGTGGTCCGCCTTGACGAATGGGCCGAATTCATGGCGGACTGCGGCAAGTTTGACGCGGAAATCGCCAAGGAAATCGGCAAGGCGAAGTTCACCTTTGCCGAGCTGGAGGAGGAGGAACAAAGCCTGGAGCGGCTGCGGCGCTGGTACCGCGACCTGAAGAAGCGGGACGTCCTGGAGCTGCCCGAAGCGAAGGCTGCGGACGCCACGTTGCGGGACTGCGCCGCCGTGCTGGACGGCTACGCGGAGCAGGTCTACCAGGCCGTCCACGGCGGGGAGGGCGAATGAGCCGCCCCCGGCCCCGCAACGATGAAGCTGGGATTGTGGCGGTGCCATCCACCGCGCCCACTGCACCCACCGTGTCCGCTGCCCCCGAGGCGGCTACGCCCGGACCCTCCGCCCGGGCCCTGGCCCCGCTCTACGCCGCGGGCTTCACCACTGCGTTCGGAGCCCACAGCATCGCGGCAGGCCTCGGCGCGGAAAGCGGCGGCATCGGGCTGGGCCTGCTCACCTTCGGAGTGCTTCTTGCCCTGTACGACGTCGCCGAGGTGATTCTCAAACCCGTCTTCGGCTCCCTCAGCGACAGGATTGGCGCCAAGCCGGTCATAGTCGCCGGCCTCGCCGGATTCGCACTGGCCTCGCTGGTCGGCACCCTCGGAACCGCGCCGTTGGTCATTGGCATTGCCCGCCTGGGCCAGGGCGCAGCGGCCTCGGCATTCTCCCCGGCGTCCTCCGCCGCCGTCGCCCGTCTTGCCGGGCCGGCGGCGGCCGGCAGCCACTTCGGCAAGTACGGGTCCTGGAAGGGCCTGGGGTATGTCCTGGGCCCGCTCCTGGGAGCGGGGCTCATTTGGACTGGCGGATTTCCGGCTCTGTTCCTGTCCATGGCCGTCATCTCGGCCGCGGCTGCCGTCTGGGTGGCGATCGCCATGCCGCGGCTCCCCGTGCTGCCCCGCCGCCGCTACACCGTGGCCGACCTCCTGCGCCAAAGCACCGAGCGGTCCTTCCTGGTGCCCACCCTTTCCCTGGCCGCGGCCACAGGCGCGCTGGGTGTTGCCGTCGGCTTCCTGCCGCTGCTGGGAAGCTCGCTGCACCTGCCGCTGATCGCCAGCATGGCCGTGGTGGCCGTCCTGGCGCTCGCCTCCACGCTCATCCAGCCGCTGGCCGGCCGGCTGCGGGACACGGGGCGCATCACCTCCAGCGCCGGCATGGCCCTGGGCCTGGCCATGGTCGCGGCGGGAATTGCGCTGCTGGCCGCCGTCCCCGTGCCGGCAACGCTGTACGTGGCCGCGGTGGCCATTGGCTGCGGAATCGGCATTGCCACGCCGCTGGGCTTCGCCCACCTTGCCAGCACGACGCCGGCAGAACGCATGGGCCGCACCATGGGCAGTGCGGAAATCGGGCGGGAAATGGGCGACGCCGGCGGGCCGCTGATTGTTGGTGCCATCGCCACGGCCGCGAGCCTCGCCGCAGGGCTGTGGACGCTGGCGCTGCTGGTTGCAGCCGCGGCATTGATGGCTGGAATCCTGCTGCGTCGCGGTTCCAGTGACATAGCTGACTAGCTCGCCCGGTTGGAGACAGGTGTCGGGGCGCCGGACGGACCATTACTCCGGCGCCCCGCGTGCGGTCAGGTGAGCACGGTCCGCAGGGGCTGCGGTGCCCGTCGGAGAATCAGCTCCCATCGAGGCCCGAGCCCCCACGAACGGCCGGCGCCGGCGGCAGCGACGGCAATCATGGCGGCAGCGTAGATGATGTGTTCGTCCACTGCAGGATTGGACTTGATCGGCAAGGCGCTCAGCCACATCAGCACCATCAGTGCAGTGCCGCCAACCGCGGCCGCGCGCAGGGCAACCCCCAACACCAGTGCCAGCCCCACCAAAAGGAGCCCAGCCATGAAGGCCCACAGAAGCACCGCACCAAGCAGGATCCGCAGCGCGGCCAGCGTTCTCAGGGCTGTTGTGCCGGGAAACGCGACGGTGGCGCGGGCTGGCTGGACCGTGGTGGAAGGGGGCATGGGGCTCCTCAAATTCAGTATTGTGGTCGGATTTACCATTAGGTCACAAACAAGTGACCTAATTTCAAAAACCCTACAATAGTAGCTAAGGCTAACCAAACTTATGTGAAAGATGACGCCGGCCAATTAGGCCCGGAACCGGTATGGCAGCCGCCATGGCATCCGCGTAGGAGGGGGGCCGGGACCAGTACCAGTCCGGGCGGGTGCTCGGGTCGATCGCGCGGGTGCACCCGCCGGACCACCCCGTCGCCGGTAGTCCGGGCCCCCCGGGTGGTCGCACTGAATCAGGGCGCCGTCCGGGAACCTTACCGGTCGGCCGGCGTCATTCTTTGCCTTCCGGCGGCTCTGCTTTGGCGCGGAGGCCCACGGGCGCCTGCCCCGGGGTGCGCTGTTCAGAGGCACTCCAGCTGGCGAGGAAGTTGAGCTGTTCCTGGGCACGGCTCCCCGGCTCCGCGGTGTAGGCAATGATCGTGAGGCCGTCGCCGGGGACCTCCAGCGATTCCCCGGTGAGCTCAATATTGCCCACCAGCTGGCTGTGGAGCGTCTTGCGAGCGGAGCGGTGGAAGCGAACGTTGTGCCGGGCCCAGCGCGTGGAGAATTCGGTGCTTCCTGTGGCCAGATCCCCGATGAGGCTGTTCAGCGCCCTGTCCTGCGGGCTGCGTCCGGCCTCGCTGCGCAACGCGGCGGCGAGATCGTCCGCGAGCGTTTCCCATTCCACGAAGAAGCCCCGGGAGTGGGGGTCCAGGAACATAAACCGGGCAATGTTCAACGGCAGCGACCCTGGGCTGAGGACGCCTGCGTAGAGCGCGAAGCAAATGTCATTGGCAGCCAGGATGTCCATGCGCGAGTTGCGGACATAGGCGGGCATGCCCGCCATTCCGGCTAGGATCCTTTGCACTACCGGGCGGACTTCGGCGCGGGCCCGCCGCGTTCCCGGTGCCCGGGAGGGCGCGGCGGCCCGGGCCAGGTCGAGCAGGTGGGCGCGTTCTGCCTCATCGAGGCGGAGCGCTGCGGCCAGCGACTCCAACACGCTTTCGGATGCTCCCCGCAAATTGCCGCGTTCCAGCCTGGCGTAGTACTCGGTGCTGACGCCGGTCAGCATGGCCACTTCCTCACGCTTGAGCCCAAGGACCCGCCTGGTCCCGCCGTAGCTGGGCAGGCCAGCTTGGGCGGGGGTGATGCGCGAACGGCGGCTGGTGAGGAAGTCTCGGACGTCCTGGCTGTTGTCCATGGACTCAACTTTACGGCGCCCGTGCCGGCCCCAACAGGAACTGGCAGTACACCTCACGGCAGGTTCTTCCCTGCAGGTTCCGGGACTGGTTTTCTGGTACCAGCAGCAATTCACCCACAGTCGAAGGAACTTCCATGCAAAACGTGACACTCAACAACGGCGTCCAGATGCCCATCCTCGGTTTTGGCGTCTACCAAATTCCCGACGTCGAAACCCAGGCCGCCGTCGAAGCCGCCCTCGCTGCCGGGTACCGCCACCTGGACACGGCGGCTTCCTATGGCAATGAGGAGGCCGTGGGCGCTGCCATCAAGGCCAGCGGCATTGCCAGGGCGGACCTTTTCGTCACCACCAAGCTGTGGATCCAGCACGCCCCTGCGGGCAGCGTGGAAGAGGACACCCGGCGCTCCTTCGGCGAGTCCCTCCGCCGCCTGGGCCTGGACTACATTGACCTGTACCTGATCCACCAGCCGCTGGGCGACTACTACAGCGAATGGCGGGCCATGCAGAAGCTGAACCAGGACGGACTGGCCCGGGCAATCGGCGTGTCGAACTTCCATCCGGACCGCCTGGTGGACCTCATCGACCACAACGAGGTGGCCCCGGCCGTGAACCAGATTGAAACCCACCCCTTCCACCAGCGCGCTGCTGACCAGGCCCTGATGGTGGAGCGCGGCGTCCAGATTGAATCCTGGGGCCCCTTCGCGGAGGGGAAGAACGGCCTGTTCACCAATCCGATCCTCAGCGCCATCGGTGGCGCCCATGGCAAGTCCGTCGCCCAGGTGGTGCTGCGCTGGCTCACCCAGCGCGGCGTGGTGGTCATCCCAAAATCGGTCCGCCCGGACCGCATGGCCCAAAACCTGGACGTATTCGACTTCACCCTCAGCGACGGGGAAATGGCCCGGATCGCCACCCTGGACACCGGCGTCAGCCAGTTCTTCGACCACCGCGACCCCGCCATGGTCAGCTGGCTGGGCGGGCGCCGGTATAGCTGACCCGGCGGCGTGGGCGGGGCGCTGCCATGGATGAAGTACGACGGCGGAACCTCCTTGGGTGATCGGCTTTCTGTGCCGCGTGTTCTCCGCGAACAGGTTCTAACCTCGGTGTTTCATGAGGGCGTGTCGGGCTGGCGTCATTAAG